>JBLNCI010000019.1:0-57107 GCA_050260515.1 Gemmatimonas sp. | reverse complement strand
GCAGCCATGAGCGGAGACCCGGCTCGGCACGCCCCTGGCACTGACCCCCCAGGCAACTTGCCGCGCACCGTCTCCAGGGATCAAAACAGCGCGCCGACGGTCTGAACGGCGCCGGCGCCCACGGATGTCCGAAGCACGGCTGGCAACGGCCGCGTCGGAGAGACATCGACGCTCGCCTCAAGGGCCCGCTCCGGGAGAGATCCCGGAGCGGGCGTGGGGCTCGGATGAGGAGGAACGAAAACTTGAATGCCGCTACGCCGTCCGTGCCACGTCAGCGCGCGGCGACGCCGAGAATCTGATCGGTGTCGTAGAGCTCGATGCGCACCGGCGCGAGGCCGGCCTGCTGCATGCCGATGTCGCGCGCGGCGCGCGCCGAGAGATCGATCACGCGGCCGCCCGCATACGGACCGCGGTCGTTGATCCGGACCCAGGTCGAGCGGCCGTTGGCGAGGTTCGTCACCCGGACCACGCTGCCGAAGCCCAGCGTGCGGTGCGCCGCGGTCTGGGCGGTCATGTCGAAGATCTCGCCGCTCGCGGTGCGGTGGCCGTTGTGCGACGCGCCGTACCAGGACGCGACGCCCTCCTGTACGAAGGTCGGCTGCTCGGAGACGATTTCCGGCTGCGGCGCCTCCGTCGGCGCGGGAACGCGCGGCGACGCGCACGCGGCAACCATCGCCACGCAGCCGAGAACGGCCGCTCGGACGAGCGCGCTGCAGAGGCGTGACGCCATGATGGAACCCCCGATGCCGCGGCAATCCCGCGGTGGACCGAACGGTACGCGACGGGGATTAACGAATCGTCTCGATTCGACCGCGACACGTCGCTGAATTGGCGGACATTTTATCGAATTGCGTAATGAATTTTTGAATCTGATAATTCGCGTAGCAGCGGCCGATCGCGGTCGGCCGGAATTTCAGGGAGAGCGTTATGGAGTCGCGCGAGCAGTTCGAGAAGCACATGGCCCAGGTTCTGTGGGAGAACCGCTGGAAGAGGCACAGCACCTTCGAGGTCTGGGTGAAGAACCATCTGTCGCGGGAGGGCGCCGGCGTGTTTGCCATGGAGCATTGCGTCTTCGCCGACGAGTTCCCCCGCTGGTTCGCCTCGATTATCGCCAATTGCCCCGAAGCCGACGCGCGGCACTACATGATCGAGAACATGTACGTGGAGGAGGTGGAGGACCCGACGATCACCACCAGCCACTACGAGAGCATGGTCGACTTCACCGAGGCGCTCGGCTTCAAGCGCAGCGACATCTACGCCTACAAGGGCCGGCCCTACACGAAGATGGCGCTCGCCTACTGGGACCGCGCGGCGCGTGCGTTGCCGTGGCTGGAGGCGTTCGCGACCGTCGGCGGTCTCGAGGCCGCCCGCGGCGGGGCGGTCGGACGGCTCGGCAACACCGTGGCGTTCACGCGTCGGGTGTGGGAGCCGCTCGGACTGTCGGCGAAGGCCCTCGAGCACTGGTCGGCGGGCGAGGTGGCGGACATCCCCGAGGGCGGCCACGCCGACATGACGCTCAAGATCCTGTCGAAGTACGCGACCACCGAGGAAAAGCAGCAGCGGGTGCTCGCGTGCCTCGCCGAGACCATGCAGATCCGCTGGCACCATTTCGATCTGATCGGCCGCGACGCGATGAAGGCGTCCGGCGTGAAGGAATACGCGTAAGCGACACGCGGCGACGACGAAGCGCCGCTCGGAGCAGGGAGAGAGCATGGTTGGGATTTTCCGCGCGACGCTGAGCGCAGGCGTCTTGGTGGCGTTCTCGGCGGCGTCTGCCGCTCACGCGCAGCCGGCGGTCTCGTTCGAGGGCAAGCCGGTGACCGTCTACATCGGCGTCGGGCCGGGCGGCGGGTTCGACCTCTACGCGCGCACTCTCGCGCGTCACATGGGCCGCCACCTGCCGGGCAAACCGACCATCGTGCCGAAGAATGTGCCGGGCGCCGGCAGCGTCCAGCTCGCGAACCAAATCCCCGAGCTGCCGCGCGACGGCACGGCAATCGCCGCGCTCGACAACGCCCTTTACATGCACCAACTGCTCGGCAGCATCCCCAACGTCAAATTCGACGCGGCGCAGTTCAACTGGCTCGGACGGCTCGCCGGGCTGCCGCTGCTGCTGATCTCGTGGCACACCTCGCCCGTCAAGACCGCGGACGAGACGCTGACCACCGAGATGACGGTCGGCATCCCCGGGGCCGGCGCCTACAGCGGTCTGTTGCTGGGGGCGGTGAAGGGCGTGCTCGGCGCGAAGTTCAAGTTTATCTCCGGGTACCAGAGCGGCGCGGACGTCCGCCTCGCTCTCGAACGCGGCGAGATCGACGGCACCGCCAGCATCCAGTGGACGCTGATGCGCGAGCAGCAGCGCGACTGGATCGCCGACAGGAAGGTGAACCTGCTCATCCAGCTCGGTCTCACGTCGTATCCCGACCTCAAGGACGTGCCGCTGGTGCGCGATCTCGCCAAGACCGAGGAGCAGAAGCAGATCCTGACGGTATTCCTCGCCCCGGCCGAGATCGGCCGGGCCTACGTGGCGCCACCCGGCATGGCTCAGGATCGCGTCGATCTGCTGCGCACGGCCTTCGCCGCGATGACTCGGGACGAGGCGTTCATCGCCGATGCCGCCAAGCAGAACCTGGAGATCGACCCGATGGACGGCGTCACGCTCCAGGCGCTGGTCAAGTCCATCGGCGGGATACCGCCAGCGACGCTCGCCCGCGCGCGCGAGGTCATGGAACAGGCGGAGAGGAAGTAGCCATGCGGACGCTGACTGCGGCCGTCGGCCTGCTAGTGGCGGTGACCGTCGTTATCACGACGCACGCGCGCGCCGACGCGCTCGCCGATTTCTACAAGGGCAAGCAGGTGACGCTGATCATCGGCGGCGGCCCGGGCGACGGCTACGACACCCACGCGCGCCTGCTCGCGCGCCACATGACGCGCCACATTCCGGGCGAGCCGGCGATGGTGCCGCAGAACATGCCGGGCGCGGGCAGTCTCACGGCGGTCAACACGATCTACAACGTGTCGCCGAAGGACGGGACGGTGATCGGCACGGCGCAGCGCTTCGTCACCATCATGCCGCTGCTCGGCATGGACGGCGTGCGGTTCGACGCCACCAGGCTCACCTACATCGGCTCCACCGGCAAGGAGACCACGCTCTGCATCGCGTGGCGCGGCTCGGGCTTCGATTCGCTCGACGACGTGGCGAAGCGCGAGATGCTGATCGGCACCATGGGCCGCGGCACCGAGCTCACCAACTTCTCGCAGACGCTGTCGAAGACGCTCGGCCTCAAGCTCAAGGTCATCTCGGGATACGGCTCGTCGGCGCAGATCAACCTCGCGATCGAGCGCGGCGAGCTGAACGGCCGCTGCGGCGTTTCCTACGACAGCCTGCGGCTCACGCGTCAGGACTGGCTCGACCAGAAGAAGATCGTGCCGCTGGTGCAGATCGGGCTGTCGCGCGTGCCCGAGCTCGGCGACACGCCGTTCCTGCTCGACCTCATCGCCGAAGGCGACGAGAAGAGCGCGGTCGAGCTGCTGCTCGCGCCCTCGGAAGCATCGCGGCCGTTCTTCGCGCCGCCCGGCATTCCGGGCGACCGCGCGGACGCCCTGCGCGCGGCGTTCGACGCGACGATGGCCGATCCCGACTTCAAGGCCGACGCCGCGAAGACGCGGCTCGAGATCACGCCGGCGAGCGGCGCCGACATCCAGGCACTGGTCGAGCGGATCTACCGCTCGTCCCCGGCGGTCGTCGCCCGCGCCCGCGCCCTGGCGCAGGAGTGACGAAGTCGCGCGGAATCGGGGCTTAACCCGGGTTTCGAGACAGACGGGTATTCACCTCCGATTAACCAGTGCTGGTGTGAAATAGGCCCGCAACGGCAGGGAACGTTGAGGCCATGGGGGACGTACAACCGTTTGAGCGCAGACTCGTTCTGCGGCTCCTCAATCACTGGCGCGAGTGGGCGGGCGAGCGCGGCATGCCGGAACCCGGCGACGTCGTGCGCGAAGCACTCGGCGACTGCCTGCCGCATTGCTTCATGCTGACGCCGACCGACGACGGCGTGCTGACCTTTACGTTCGTCGGCAGCGAGCATGCCGGCGAGATCGGCGCCGACCTCGTCGGCCGTCCGCTCGACCTCGCTCCGGCGAACAGCCTGCTGGGTCAGGCCGTGCGCGCCTACCGCGACGTGATGGCGCGGCGCGTGCCGATCACGCTCGGCGGCGAATTCACCGACCGCAACGGACGCCAGATCCTCTACCGCAGCATCCTGTGCCCGCTGGGCGACGGCACGCCGCGCGCGCTGATCGGCGCCGCCAACGGACGTGGCGTCGTCGTTCCCATCGAACAGATGCACGCCGCGCAATGATCCTCTACGAGATCCATCGCTACCGCCAGGGATCGTGGCACCTCGACTCGGTCTACGACAGCGAGGAGCTCGCGATCCGCGAGGCCGCGCGCGTCGAGCAGAGCCATCAGGTCGATGCGGTGCGGGTGGTCGAGGTCTACGACGAGAACAATCCGGCGCGGAACCGCGTCGTGTACCGGTCGGGCGAGGTGGAGCTCCGGCGCGAGGCCGCGCCGCGCTCTGCTGTCGGCGAGATCCAGATCACCACGGCGCAGATCGCCGGCATCATCGCCGTCGGCGTCGTCGCGCTGGCGGTCTGGATCTACCTCTACCTGCACTGACGGCATCCGCCGCCCGCGCGGCTAGGCCTTCGGATGAAGCGGATCGATTCCGGCGTCGCGCAGGATCGCGTAGGCCCGGCGCGCGTCGCGCCGCACCGCGGTCCATTCCGCCAGCAGCCCGTCGAGGCCCGACGTCACGGCGAGTTGCCGCCGCGCCGATTCCCATTCCGCCCGTGCCGCATCGTAGCCTTCGACCGCCTCGGCGAGCTTGCGCTCTTCGAGGCCGAGGTTGCGTGCGCGGAACGTGAGGATCTGCCGGGCCATGACGAGCGTGACGTGCTCGTATCCGGCGCCCGCCGGCGTGAACACGGGGCGCGGCAAGGTCTCGCGGACGAGACGGTGAAGGCGCTTGCGGGTATCGACGACCGCATACGACAGGCGCCGGTCCTCGGTCACGACACCCATCGCCCAATCGACGGACCCGAGCTCGAACCGCTGTGACGGTTGGCGGGCGCGGGCCGCGGGAAAGGCCGCGATCTCGGCGGCGGTCTCAGCGGTGTCCGGCGCGGCGCGTGGGGTCAGCGAGCGGATGGAGGCGAGCAGCATCGTACGCAGCGGCAGACTGACGACATTGGACGGACGCGACACGGTGTTCCCCTCGCTGTGCCGATCGGCTCGAAGCCGCTCAGTGCAGGACGATCGATGCGGTCCACAGCACGGGCGTCTCGACGAGACGAAGCGCGTGCCTGCGGGGGCGATGCGCCCCGATGCGGCCGCGCGCGAACGCGCCGCGACGGGCGAGGCGGCGCGCGCACGGATGCGCTGCGAGCAGCGGACGGGAGCCGGCGCTTTCGAGCTTGCGACGGCGGGGAAGCGCAACCGGCGTCGCGCGGCGGATACGGGGAGCGGCGGTGCGGCGCGCACACGGCATGGCGAAGGGCGACAGGGCGTTGGTCACGGGTGCAGCGGGTCGATGCCGTTGCACCGCAGCACGTTGTACGCCTCGGTCGCGTCGTCGCGGAGCTCGTTGCGGGCCGACAGAATCGCGTCGAGGCCGCAGCGGCCGGCGAGGGCTTGGCGCGCGCGCTCCCATTCGATCTGGGCAGCCTCGTAACGATCGACGGCGGCGAGCAGCTTGCGCTCCTCGGGGCCGAACGCCACGCACGGGTCGGCCAGCAGATCGCGGGCGGCGATCGCGCTCATCCGCTCGTAGCCGGCGCCCTCGGGAACGAACATCGGCCGGGGCAGGCTTTCGCGCACCAGCCGGTTGAGGCGCTTGCGCGCATCGACCGCGGCGAAGGCGAGGCGGCGGTCGACGGCGACCACGTCCTGCGCCCAGGCCGTGCTGCCACGGAGCTTTGGTTCGGTCGACGTGCGGTCGCGGGCCCCGGGAAACGCGATGACGTTGCTGCTGTCGCCGACGCACGGAACGGCGCGCGGCGCGGAGGCGGGCTTCGGGACGAGGGTGCTGACGACGTTGGATCGCACGGACCAAACTCCTGCTCGACGGGCCCGGTGACCGGGCTTGTGACCTCGATGTGTCTCAGATAGGCCGGACAGGGGACGACGGCAAATGTCAAAAGCTAACAATGTCGTGAAATTGCCCGCAAAGCTGGGCTCCCGAGAACTTTATTCGCCACACCCGCCCAGGCTTTGCTACGAACCGGCTCGCGGGCAGGTATCGCCCGACGAAGGGTAAGTGCAGCGTTCATGAGCGAATCCGTACGCGCCGAGGCCGTCCCGGGGCGGCCGATTTCCGAGATCACCGTCTGGCGTGCCGCGCAGCTCGTCATCACCGAGTTCGGTCACGACGCGCAGGCGGCCGCGGCGATGCTGGCGGACATGCGCCGGCGCAAGAAGGATTTAGCCGGCGAACGGGCATGGCTGCGGGTGATGATGGCGGTCCGCGAGCTCCAGCGCGCCGACCGGCGCCAGGAAGAGCACCTCAACTAGCCGAAGCGAGGCCGGGTTCTAGCGACGGCCCAGCAGCCGCGCGAACACGCTGCGGCGCGAGCGGACCCGCTCCGCTGACGGTGTCGTGTTCGCCGCCGGGGTCCAGGTGCGCCGCGCGGCCTTGGCGAAGCGGGTCGATGCCCGGCACAGGTTGCGCGACGCCGACGGGGCGGTGCGGAGGGCGACCGGGATCGGCGGGTGGTTGCGCACGCGCATCACGAACAGTCCCTTACGCGATTGTGCGGCGATCGATGCCGTGGACCCGCAGCACCTCGTAGGCCTCGAACGCATCGTCGCGGATGGCGTCGCGCTCCTGGCTCAGACTGCCGATGCCGCAGGTGATGACGAGCTGGCGATACGCCGCGTCCCACTGCTTGCACGCGGCGTAATGAGCGTCGACGGCGTTGGCGAGCTTCTCCTCCTCGGGACCGAAGTCGGGAAAGCGGTCCTGCAGGATTTCGCGCGCGAGCAGTACCGTCACGTCCTCGTAGCCGGTGCCCGCCGGCACGAACACGGGCTTGGGCAGCGTCTCCTGCACGAGTCGGCTCAGCCGGCGCCGCGCCTCCACCAGCTTCTGCGCAAGCGCGCGGTCCTTCGCGACGACCTCCAGCGCCCACGCGACCGAATCCGGCGTGCCGGCCAGCGGCACCTCGGGCTCGCGGCGGCGCACCGGGAACGCGAACACGTTCAGGGCGCGCTCCTTGATTGGAGCGGTCGGGGCGGGAGCCGTGGCGACGGGCAGCGAGACGACGTTGGCGAGGGGCACGATGCACTCCGATGCGACGCGCGAGGTTGTTGTGTCGTTCATCGCCGAGGGCTTGGCGTCGGACGGGGTGCTCGCGCGCATCGCCGTCGCGCTCCGGAATAGGCGCGTGGCTGTGCCCGTTCAAATGTCAAAACCTAACATGTGTGTGAGGACACAGGGCCCCTGTGATCACGGACCGGAGAGCGTCGCGTGAGCGCGGTATGCGATCGTGTATGCTCGCGGACGGAATGAACGGCCTGCGAAAGGCCGCGAAAGACAAGGAACAGAGGCACTCACGTGAAGATCACGCGCATCGAGCCGACGCTGGTCACGCTTCCGTACGATCACGGCGCGCCGAAGCCGTCGCGTCACGGGATGGGGAACTGGGCGACGCAGCCGATCCTGCTGGTTCGGGTCGACACCGACGCGGGGATCACGGGCTGGGGCGAGGCGTTCGGCCATGCGTCGTCGCCGGTGACGATGACCGCCGTGTCGCGGATCGTCGCCGATCTCGCTGTCGGTCGCGAGGCCGACGACATCGCCGGTGTGATGCGGGACCTCACGCGACGCACCCAGAGCATGGCGCGCAGCGGTCCGGTCCAGTTCGCGCTGTCGGGCCTCGACATTGCGCTCTGGGACATCGCCGGCAAAGCCGCCGGCAAGCCAGTCTGGCAACTTCTCGGCGCGCCACGTGCGCCACGCGCGATCACGGCCTACGCGAGCCTGTTCCGCATCGGCACCCCCGATCTCGTGGGCCAAGTCGCCGCCAAGGCGGTCGCGCGCGGATACCGGCATGTGAAGCTCCACGAGCACAGCCGCGAGGCGGTCGCCGCGGCGCGCGCGGCGATCGGCCCCGATGTGTCGCTGATGGTCGACACCAACTGCTTCTGGGATTCCGCCGAGGCGGTGGTGGCCGCCTGTCGCGCGTTCGAACCTTACGATCTCGCCTGGCTCGAGGAGCCGCTGTACCCGGCCGACTCCTATGATGTGCTTGCGGAGATCCGCCGCAGCGTTTCGATGCCGATCGCCGCGGGCGAGAATCTCGGCAACCTCAACGACCTTCGCTGGATGGCCGCTGCCGGCGCGGTGGACGTCATCCAGCCGAGCGTGCCGAAGATCGGCGGTATCACCGAGCTGTGGAAAGCGATGGCGCACATTCACAAATATCCGGGCATTCGCGGAGTCCCACACACGCCGTTCCTCGGCCCGGCGCTGCTGGCGACGATCCACGTGATCGCCGCGCTCGGCGGCGACATCCTGTGCGAGCATCGCTTCTGCGACCTCGAGGCGAGTCCACTCGGCGACGCGGTCGTGGCCCGCGACGGCATGCTCGCCGTGCCCGACACACCCGGACTCGGTTTCACGGTGGACGAACGTGTGCTGCGGACCTACCGCGCCGCCGCGTGAGCGCTAGCGGTCGCCGCCGGAGTCGCAGCGGTCGCTCTGGCCGGTGAACCGGTCGCAGTGCTCGACCTCCGATTTCTCGGCCATGCCGAGCATGGCGGCGACCTCCTGCACCGTCTGCGGCGCGTAGGCATACAGCTTGCCGATCAGGCGGGTCATGTCGGCGGCGGACAGAGGACTCACGTCGAGCCCGAGCTTCTCGGCCTCGGCGAGGAATGCGGGATCGCGCATCGTCGCGTCGAACGCGGCGTCGAGGGCGGCGAGTCGGTCCGCCGGAACCTCCGGTGGCGCGGCGTAGGGCCGGCCCATCTCCTGGATGATGGCATTGAACTCGAGCACGTCGCGCTTCGCGCCTGTGACGAGTTCGAGCGCGTTCGGCACGTCGGGCAGCTCGGGATGCCGATCGAGCCCGACCTGGACGACGAGGTTGACGCGCTTGTGGATGAACCAGTCGGGATTGGCGGCGCGCAGCGTCGAGATACCGGCGCCGCAGATGCCGTCGACCTCGCCGCGCTCGAGCGCGAGATAGCTGCCCGAGGTCGAGTAGCCGGAGATCACGCGGAAGCGGGTGCCGAGCAGTTCGTTGAGGATCAGCGGCAGGGTGGCGGTGTTGCCGGTGCGGCCGGTGGCCGAGACCGTCACCTCCTTACCGATCATCTCGCGGATATCGCGGTGCGGGCTGGTGTGCCATGTCACGCAGAGAAGCTGGGTCTTGGCGATCGAGCCGATCCAGTTCAGCCGCCGGACGTCGAAGCTCGCCTTGGTGTTCCCGAACAGGTTCTGGTCGAGCATCGTGCTGTAGGTGGCGAGCACGCGCGTGCCGTCGCGCGGTGCGTTGGTGTAGGCCCAGTTGGTCGCGGTGATGCCGCTCGCGCCGGGCATGTTCTGCACGACGATGCTGGGATTCCCGGGCAGGTGACGCCCGTAATGGCGCGCCAGCACGCGGCTGTAGACGTCGAAGCCGCCGCCGGCGCCGGATGCGACGACGATGCGGAGTCCGTTCTTCGCGAAGAAGCCGGCGACGTCGTCCGACGCCGTCGCCGGAACGGCGAGGGAGAGAAGGACCGCAAGCGCCGCCGCACTGCGTTTCAGCGCCGTTGCCGTCATGTCGTCTGCCCCCGCTGCGATGATTCCGGCTAGCGCACCTGATCGATGTTCGACGCTTCCCAGGCGCTACGGCCGTCGGCGGACGCCATGTAGGCGAGGAAGGCCTTGGCTGCGTCGGGCTTGGTGTTGCTCTTCGGGATCGCCGCGTCGTAGTCGAGATAGGCCTGGAGCGCCGCCGGCACGCGGCCAGCCAGCACCTCGCCCTTCGCGCGCGGGATCTCGCTCACGTTGTAGAGGCCGAAATCGACCTCTCCGGTCGCGACCAGCTCGTGACCGTTGCCGCCGGTGATCGCCTTCGGCTTCACCTGATCGGCGACGCCCGCGTTCTGCAGCACCTTCTGCACCGAGAGCGCCGAGAGGCCTCCGGTGCTTGAGTCGCTGTAAGCGATCTTCTTCGCCTTCAGCACCATGGCCTTGAACGCCTCCGGCGTCGAGAAGTCGAGGCTCGAACCCTCGCGCGCGGCCACGCCGACGCCGACCCGCGCCAGCGGTCGCGCCGTGCCGTCGAGCACCTTACCCTTAGCCTGATAGTCCTTGAGGAATTGCGCCGGGATGACCAGCAGTTCGAACGGCTCGCCGGCGTCGAGCTTCTGTTGGATGACGCTCGGGTTCGCCGACGTCAAGGTCACGGTATGACCTGTGGCCTGGCTGAACTTCTGCGCGAGCAGCCGCTGCGGGCCCTGGACCGCGTTTCCGGTGAGGACCCGGATCTCGTCGGCGGACGCGGCGCCGGGACTGGCCACGATGGTGGAGATCAGCAGCAGGAGTGCGTACGCGGTGCGCATGGTGTCCTCCCGGGCCAGTGGCCGTCGCTCACTTTGCTCGCAGTTTAGTCGTTGGGCCCGGCGCGTCCAGCCGGAGGAGTCTTGAGGCGCGCCCCGAAACGGGGCACGCTGCGAGCAACGACAAGCCGCAAACAACGGGGGGACCTATGACTCGAAGCACTTTGGTCGTCGCCATGGCGCTGGCCGCGATTGCCGTCGTCTCGTCTGTTCCGGCGCGCAGCGCCGACATCGTCGCCGAGTGGTCGAACGTGAAGGCGCCGCCAGCACCGGAGCTGAAGCCGGTGAAGCTCGACGGCAAGACCACTGCGCTCCTCATCCTCGATGTGCAGAAGCCGTCGTGCACGCCGGAGCGGCGTCCGCGCTGCGTCGACATTCTGCCGAAGCTGAAGGCGCTGATGGAGAAGGCGCGCGCCGCGGGCGCGACCGTCATCTACACGTTCGCAGGCGAGGGCGATCCGAAGACCATCGCCGATCCGACGCTCGCGCCCAAGGACGGCGAGTGGATGGCGCAGCGCGGCCCCGACAAGTTCCTCGGCTCCGATCTCGAGAAGCGGCTGAAGGACAAGGGCATCAAGACGGTGATCGTCACCGGCACCAGCTCCCAGGGGGTGGTCATCGGCACCGGCAGCGGCGCGGCGCAGCGTGGCTACAAGGTGATTGTGCCGGTCGACGGCACGGCGTCGGAGAGCGCCTACAACGAGCAGTATGCGATCTGGCATATGGCCAAGGGCGGTCCGGCCGTGGTGACAGACCAGACCACCGTCACACGCAGCGACCTGATCACGTTCTGATCCCTTGAGAACGCGCGGCGAAGGCTCGCCGCGCCTCGGAACCCCTCGTCACGGATGCCCGTTTTGCCGGGGAAGGCCGCGCCTCCGCGCGGCGCAAGACGAGACGAGGGTGACATGCGAATCGCAACGGCGGCGGTCGTCACCGCGGGGCTGGTGTTGGCGGCGGCCCCGGTGCTGGCGAAGGACAGCAAGGACTTCCTCAAGCAGGCCATCGAGGGCGACACCTCGGAGATCATGCTGGGGCAGATGGCGCAATTGCGCGCATCCAGCGACGGCGTCCGTGAGTACGGGCGTGCGCTCGCCACCGATCACGCGGCGGCGAAGGACCAGGCGATCGCGCTGGCGCAGAAGATCGGCCTCAAGCCACCCGACACACCGGCGAAGAAGGCGCAGAGCGCGCAGGAGAAGCTCTCCAAGCTCGAAGGGGCCGAGTTCGATCGCGAGTTCGTCAGCTACATGGTCAAGGACCACCATGATGACATCCGCGAGTTCCAGGAAGCGACGCGAGCGAACGACAGCCCCGACGTGGCGCAGTACGCACAGATGACGCTGCCCAAGCTCCAGCAGCATCTCGAGATGGCCGAGAACCTCGACAGGGAGCTCAAGACAAAGGAGTGAGCGGGAGCGTTCAGTTCGCCGGCAGCAGCAGCGTCGAGCCTGCCTTGATCCCCCACCGGTCGAGATGCGCGGTCGCGGTGTCGTCGTCCGACACCCAGTGCGCGTGGATGCGCTCGCCGCCGTGGGTCGCCACGCCCATGAGGTCGGCCGAGACATAAAGACCGGCGACCTTGCCGCTGAGTTCATCGCCGCTGGTCTCGCCGGTGACGGCCATCGGCAGGCCCATGCCGTGCGGCCCGTCGGTCGGCTCGGCGTTGACGTGCATGACGTACCCGACGACGACTCCTCGGAGCTCGAACGGGAACGAGGTTTCGGCGGGGATTCCGCGCGCCCGCGCCGCGTCGCCGATGTACCGCTCGACCTCTTGCGGCGGCACGTCGTTGTCGATGTCGACGGTGTGCCAGTCGGCGGCGCGTCCCATCGCCAGCAGCGCGGCGCTCTCCGAATCCGGAGACGGGTGGTCTCCGGGCTTGCCGTAGCTGACGACGAGCTTTCCGTCGGTGATGGTGATCTCGCCGCGCGCGTCGGCCAGGGCGCCGACCCCGGTGGTCGGCCACTGTGCCATGGCGTCGGCCAGCCGTATCTTCGGCGTGAAGTCGCCCTGCAACATCATGTCGCGGAACACGCCATACGTCTTCACGTCGTAAAGACGCTCGGGCGTTGTCTGTGCGACGGCGATGCTCGCCGCGAGAACGGCGAGGAAAACGATGCAGGTACGCATGATCGAATCCCCCGTCACGATTGCGCGACCGACACTACCTCTTTCCGTACTCCGGCGGTCGCTTCTCGCGGAAGGCGCGGGCGCCCTCCTGATGCTCCCAGTGCGGGAACCGCTCGAGCTGCATCTCCATCTCGCGCTTGAGCGCCGCGCGCAGGCCGTCGAGATCGGTCAGCATCGTTTTGACCCGGGCGATCGCCTCGCGCGGCCCGCTGCACAGATCCTTGGCAAGGTTCATCGCGACGCGGCACGCGTCCTCGGTCGACAGCACGACATCGACGAGCCCGATCCGATGTGCCTCCGTCGCGGAGATCGCGGCACGCGACAGGATCAGACGCTTCGCCTGCGCGGCGCCGACGCGGCGCGGCAGCGACCACGTCAACCCCCAGTCCGGGCCGAGCGCGAGCCGGAGGAACGAGAAGGTGAACGTCGCGGTCTCCTCGGCGACGATCATGTCGCACAGGCAGGCGAGGCTGACGCCGGCGCCCGCCGCGTGGCCGGCGACCGCGGCGATCACCGGCTTCGGGAAGCTCGCGACGGCTTCCGCGCTCTTCGCCACGCACTCCATGCGCTCGCGGATCTTCGCCGGGTCGGTCTCACCCATGGTGCGCACGTCGCCGCCGGCGCAGAAGTTCTCCTCCGCCCCGGTGATGACCACCACATCGACGCGATCGTCGGAGGCCAGCGGCGCCAGCGTGTCGCGCAGCGAGATGCGGTTATCGGCGGTCAGCGCATTGCGGATCTTCGGATCGTCGAGCGTAAGCACGGCGACATGGTCGTGATGATCCAGACGTATCGCCATCGCGCAGCTCCGTGTGACCGCGCCGGTCTCACGCCGGCCCGGTGACTATTCTAACGCCGAACTCAGCCGTTGAGGTCGCCGAAGGTCCTGCCCTCGGCCACCAGCTTCTCCAGCAGCGGCGACGGTTTCCAGAACAGGGCATCGTCGCGCGCGTACTCGCGGACCGCCGCCAGTACCTTCGGCAGCCCGATGATGTCGGCCTGGCACATCGGCCCGCCGCGCCAGCGCGGGAAGCCGTAGCCATGGATCTCCACCATGTCGATGTCGAGCGGCCGACGCGCGATGCCCTCGTCGAGGATGCGGGCGCCCTCGTTGACCATGGCGTAGAGGATGCGGCGCTGGATCTCGTCGGCACTCAGCGTACGCGGAGTGATCCCCTTCTTGGCGCGCTCCTCGGCGACGATCTTCTCGACATCGGGATTGGGCTTCGGCTTGCCGTCCTCGTAGACGTACCAGCCGCGGCCGGTCTTCTGGCCGAACCAGCCGTTCTCGCACAGCCGGTCGGCGACATGGACGTAGCGCTCGTTGGGATCGCGCGTCGCGGCGAGGCGCTTGCGCTGCGCCCACGAGATGTCGAGTCCGGCAAGGTCCATGACCCGGAACGGACCCATCGCCATGCCCCAGGCTTCCATCGCCTTGTCGACGTCCCACGGCATCGCGCCGTCCTCGATCATGTAGTCGGCCTGCTTGCGCGTCTTGGCGAGAATGCGGTTGCCGATGAAACCGTCGCAGACGCCCGACAGCACGCCGGTCTTGCCGAGCTTCTTCGCGACCTCGAAACCGGTTGCGATGACGTCGTCCGACGTCTTGGCGGGTTTGACGATTTCCAGCAGGCGCATGATGTGGGCGGGTGAGAAAAAGTGGAGGCCGACCACGTCTTGTGGGCGCTTGGTCGCCGCCGCGATTTCGTCGATATCGAGATAGCTGGTGTTGGTGGCGAGGATGGCGCCGGGCCTCATCGCCGCGTCGAGCTTGCGGAACACGTCCTTCTTGACGTTCATGTCCTCGAACACCGCCTCGATGGCGACGTCGGCGGCGCTCGCGCTGCCGTAATCGGTCGACGCCGAGAAGCGCGCGAGGTGCTCGGCCTTGCCGTCGGCGGAAAGCCGGCCGCGCGATACGAAGCCGTCGAGATTCTTCTCGACGTTGGCCTTGCCGCGGGCGACCGCGGCGTCGTCGGCCTCGACCATGCGGACCTTGTAACCGGACCGCAGGGCGGCCACGGCGATTCCGGCGCCCATGGTGCCGCCGCCGATCACGGCGATCGTCTCGACGGTGCGCGGCTTCGCCTCCAGCCCCGGCACCTTGGAAACGGCGCGCTCGGCGAAGAACACGTGTCGCAGGGCCTTCGCCTGATCGGAATCGCGCAGTTCCTGGAAGATTGCGCGCTCGCGCTTCAGGCCCTCGGGGTACGGCAACTCCGATGCGGCCCTGATGGCCTCGACGGCGCGCACCGGGGATTCCTGCCCACGCGCCGCGCGCGCGACCTTGGCCTTCTGGGCGTCGAAGAAGTCGGGTGAGGGCGCCATCTCCACCGGCTTCTGCGAGACGCGCGGCAGGGACTTGCCGATCTTCGACGCTGCGAAGGTCTTCGCGGCGCTCAGGAGATCGCCGCTCGCGACCTCGTCGACGATCCCGAGCTTATGCGCTTCGGCCGCGCCGACCTGGCGACCCGTGGTGATGAGGTCGATCGCCGCCTCGAGGCCGACGATGCGGGGCAGGCGCTGGGTTCCCCCGGCGCCGGGAATGATCCCGAGGTTGACCTCGGGGAAGCCGACGCGGGCCTTCGGATCGGCGATGCGGTAGTGGCAGCCGAGCGCGACTTCGAGCCCGCCGCCCAGCGCCACGCCATGAATGGCAGCGACGACGGGCTTGTCGCTCGCTTCGAGGGCCGCGATGACATCGGGCAGGAACGGCTCCAGCGGCGGCTTGCCGAATTCGCGCACGTCGGCTCCGGCGATGAAGCCGTTGCCGGCGCCGATGACGACGGCGGCTTTCACGGTGCTGTCGGCGGCGATGTCCGCCATCGCCTGCTTGAGACCCTGACGCACCGCCTGACTCAACGCGTTCACCGGCGGGTTGTTGACCGTCAGGATCGCGATGCCGTCCTCGACGCGCTTCGATACTGCTTCCGACATGGGGACTGCCGCCCTTGTTCTTGTTGTGGGTACGAGAAGATGAGGGGCGAGATTATCGGGGCGGGGAAGGGCCGACAAGCATGCGGCGTGGAACGATTTGCGCCGCAGTGCTAAGTTCTCTCGGATATTCGAGGGGGTGCGAATGGCAAGAGTGCTGCGAACGGTACTGGCGTTCCTTGTCGCTCCGGCGGTCAGCGGACTGCTGCCCGCCCTGGCGGTATTCGGAAAGACCTGGCTCGATCCCGAGCAACGGATTTACGCGCTGGAGAACGCCCTCGAGTACGGCGGTTTCATTGGATTGTTCTCCTATACACTCGGTCTACCCCTAGCGATCGTCGGTTATGCAATCTTCGCTTGGAAAGGCTGCGTCGCTTTTCAGCGCTATACGATTGCGGGGGCGTTGCTCGGCATCGTGGTGTTCGAGCTGGTCGGCATCGGATGGGTGGACATCCTGACCGCATATCTGAATGGGAACATTACGCTGGAACGCTTTTCCCTAATGCTTCTGACCAACGGTGAGTGGATCGCCCCCATTGCCGGCGCCATGGCGGCGGCGACTTTCTGGGTCATTGCCCGGCCGCAGGCACATTCTCTGTAATGTTGCGCGCACGTGCATTTGGCCGCGTCGTTATAAACCGGCTGAATCCGACAACGGTCTGCGAACTCATAGCGATGCGAAGACAACCATCGCCGCCGGTTAGCTCCGCAGCGCAACCACCGTGGCCGACGTGGCGCGGATCAGGTTGGCGGGCGTCAGCGCGATCTGCAGTCCGCGGCGTCCGCCATTAACTACCATTTCGTCCAAGGCCGAGGCACTCCCGTCGACGAACGTGCGAAGCCGCTTGCGCTGCCCGATAGGCTGGAGAAGGCCGCGGCGCGCCACGGTCCTGTGGCGAACGCAGCGGCCTCGAGTATGATGCGGAAAATCAATATTGGGGGGTGGCTTCATGGGTGACGTTCCATCGTTGCGGAAGTATGTGCCGCAGCTCGTCTGGTATCGACCGTTCGAGTCCTACGCGTACACGACCATCCGCTTCGGCACCGGGCTCGTTCTGCTGCTTCACGGCGCGCAGCGGCTGTTCTACGGCGCCTCGACCCAGGAGCTCGGAGCCCTTGCATCGCTTCCGGCATCGGCGGTCGGCACGTTCGAACTGATCGGCGGTGCGGCGCTGGCGCTCGGGTTGCTCACCCGGCCGCTCGCGCTGCTGTTCGCGATCGAGTGGCTTGAGGTCGCGCTCGCCGCGCACATACCGGCGGGTCGCTCATGGTTCTCGCTCGGCGCCACCGAGCACTTCCCGGCCTTGTTCGTCGGACTTTGCCTGGCGATCATGCTCCGCGGCGGCGGTCGCCACTCGCTGGACCGTCATCTTCCGAAGGAATTCTGATCGGCAGTCGCTGCCGCGAGAGGGGGCACCAATGATCGACGAAACCGCGGGCATCGACTCCCGCCGGCTGATGATCCCGGCGCTGGCCGGGCTTTACGAACGGCTCGCGCCGTTGAGCTACGCGTTCGTGCGCGTCCTGGTGGGACTGTTGTTCCTGCCGGTCGGCATCGACAAGGTGTTCAACGGCGGCGCGGCGCGCATCGCCACCGGCAACATCGTTCGCGTCGGGGTCGAACCGGCGATGGCGTGGGCGTGGACCGTCGCCGGCCTCGAACTCGGCGGCGCGATCCTCCTGATCCTCGGACTCTTCACGCGACCGGTCGCTTTCGCGCTCGCCATCGAGCTGGTGACGATCACCAAGTTCATCCTGATCCCCCGCGGCTGGCTGTGGACGGTCAACGGCGTGGAGGTCGGCCTGCTGCTGCTGGTCCCGCTGATCGCGTTCGTCTTCGGCGGCGCCGGGCGCTACTCGCTCGACCGGCTGATCGGCCGGGAGTTCTGACACTCAACTCCGCAGCGGCGTGACGACGGCCGAGGTCGCGGCGATCAGATCGGCCGGCTTGAGCGCGATCTGCAGCCCGCGGCGGCCGCCGTTGACCACGATCTCGTTGAGCGACGACGCGCTTGCGTCGACGAAGGTGCGCAGGCGCTTGCGCTGACCGAGCGGACTGATGCCGCCGATGACGTACCCGGTGGTGCGCTCGGCGAGCTTGGGATCGGCGAGTTCCGCCTTCTTGGTCCCCGCCGCGGCGGCGAGCGCCTTGAGGTTCAGCCGCGCGTCGGACGGAACGACCGCGCATACAAGCGCACCGTCCACGGCGACGACCAGCGTCTTGAAGACCGTCGCGGGATCGCGCCCGAGGGATTCGGCCGCGTGTATCCCGATCTCGTCGGCTGATGGGTCGTAGTCGTACTCCAGCAACTGAAAGGCGAGGCCGGCCTGCTCGGCGGCGCGGACTGCCGGCGTCACTCTGCCGGTCATGTGCCCTCGCGCTCAGCGCGCCTGCGCGACCTGCTTGATCCACTCGAGCGTCGCCCCGCGTCCCGCATTTACGGTCGCCACATGATCGGCGAACACAGTCACCTGGCGGTTGAGCGGATTGGGCGGTGCTTTCGCGAAAAAGCTGGTGGCGTTGCGCTGCGACGGGTCGCTCTCGCTGTAGACCCAGAGGATCGGCACTTTGAGATTGGCCATGTTGCGCCCGATGCCGGTTTCGGCGTCGGGGGCGTAGAAGCTTAAATAGATGTCGGCGGTGGTGTGGAGCGACATCGTGAAGGAGCCCTGCGGGCCGGTGTTGACGTCGTCGAACGAGGACGTCTCGCCGCCCTTGCCGTCGGCGACCATCCGCTTCGCCTTGTCGATGGCACGAGCGATGGCGGGCAGGTTCGACTTGCCGACCGGATCGTCGGCGGCGGCATAGGCGATGACGCCGAGAATGTCGCTATGGCGCGCGCCGTAGGCGATGGCGGCAAGCCCGCCCTGGCTCAAGCCCGCGACGATGAACGCAGTCGCGCCTTTCGCCTTCAGGTTAGCGATGGCGGTGTCGATTTCGGCGAGGCATTCGGCGAAGGGCTTGTCGAGGCGTCGGTCGCGGGACCAGCACATCTCCGGCTGGGTGACGAGATAGCCCTCGCTCTTGAGCGCGTCGACAAGCTGTCCGCCGGCGGGTGGCCGGTTGCTGCCGGGCGGCGAGATCCCGAGCGGCGTGCTCTGCTTTCCATGCATCAGCACGATGCCGATCCTGTCGTCGGCATGGGCCATGCCTGCGAGCAGCGTAAGCGCCGTCGCGAGTACCAGAAGTCGTGTCATCGTCATACCCCCATGTGCGGCGATCTTAGCAAAGCTGAGGCGGGGGCGGGAGTTCGGGCCGCCACTGTCGGCGTTGCCCGCACGGCCGGGCACCTTATAATCCGCTCCCTGTTTTGCCTGCGCGGGAGGACGTCATGAGCCAGCAACGCTTCAACGAGATCATGGGCCAGATCGCCGCCACCATCGGCGACCGTCCCATCGACGCGGCGCTCTACGACCACCTCTCGAAGGCCTATGCGCCCGACAGTCCGACCTTCAAGGAGGTTGAGGAGCTGTGCCGGCAGGGTGAGAAGGACGGCTGGCTGTGCTCGCGCGAGCAGGGCGGCATCAAGTTCGGCCGCTGCATCAAGCCGGGCGCGCACGCCGGACGCTTCTCCGTCGATGTCGTCCGCATGAACAACGTCAAGGGACCGCACCACGAGCATCCCACCGGCGAGATCGGCATGATCATGCCGGTGTCCGGCAGCCCGAAGTTCGACGGATTCCCTCGCGGCTGGTACGTCGACCCGCCGGGCAGCGATCACTGGCCGACGGTCGAGGGCGGCGATGCCTACGTGCTCTACCTGCTGCCCGATGGCGCGATCAAGTTCACGGGGAAGTAGGCGAACGCCCCCGGCGTGATCCGACGTGTGAGTCGCGCGTGAGCTTCACGCCCCAGCAACTGATGATCGTCGCGGCGGCGCGCGAGATCGCCGACGGCGACGTGGTGTTCGTCGGTATGCGCCTGCCGATCGTCGCGTTCGGCGTCGCCAAGCTCACCCATGCGCCGAACGCGACCGGCGTGTTCGAGTGCGGCATCGTCCGTACCGACGCCGCGGCCGGCATGATCTACACCATGGGCGATCCCTACAATCAGCTCGGCGCGACCTGGGGCACCGGGCTCCTGCAGGTGATGGGGCAGCTCCAGAAGGGCTGCGTCGACACCGGCTTCATCGGCGCCGCCGAGGTCGATCGCTTCGGCAACATCAACACGTCCTACATCGGCGACCCGCAGCATCCGACGGTGAAGCTGCCGGGCTCGGGGGGCGGCTGCGACATCGCCGCGACCGCCAAGCGCCTGATCTGCGCGACGACCCACGACCGGCGGCGCCTCGTCGAGCGGGTCCAGTTCGTCACCTCGCCGGGCTGGCTCGATGGCGCGGAGGCGCGGAGGAGGGCAGGGCTCGCGCGCGGCGGCACCGCGGCGGTGATCACCGACCGCGCGGTCCTGCGGCCCCACGGCGACTCCCACGAGCTGCACCTCGCGTCGATCCATCCCGGCCACACGCTCGATGAGGTGCGCGCCAACACCGGTTGGGACTTGAAGGTTGTTCCCGATCTACGCGACACGGCGCCGCCGTCCAAGGACGAGATCGCTGCGCTGCGGGAAGTCGACCGCGACGGGTACTGGCATTAACGAACGCAACGTTCGCTGCCGAAATTCCTCCATTCCGCCCCACAAAAGCCAAGCTGCGCGGTTACCGTGTTTCTGAGGTCGCGCAATGGCGCGGCAATGACGAGGTCGCGAGGGCCAGATGAAGCGCTCGGCGGCGTGGGTGGCGGTGGCGTTGGTCACGGCGGGGTGTGCGACCGAAGCACACTACCGGGAATCGCTGAGCCGGTGGATGGGCGCATCCGAATCGCAGCTCGTCTCCGAATGGGGCGTTCCCGAGCGCAGCTACCAGGTCGGCGACGCGAAGTTCCTCGCGTTCGTCGACAAGCATCTGCAATCCGTCGGCGGCAGCTCGGGATGGTGCTCGACCGGCAAGAAGGGGCAGCCGTACTGCATGCCGCCGACTGCGCCGCACCTGCAGGAGTTCCGATGCGAGACGACGTTCCAGATCCGGAACAGCGTCGTCGTGCAATGGCGCTATGAGGGCAACAATTGCGTCGCCTACGAGCCGCGCCCCGACGGCACGCGGCGGACTTCGTGGGTGGACTTCCTGTAAGGCTACTCCGCCGCGACCGGCGTGCCTTCGGACGGCCTGGCGCGGTCGAGCGCCTTGATCAGGGTTGCGAGGCTGATCGACTTGAACGTGGCGAGCGCGATCTCGTCGACCTCGCGCAGCACCGAGGCCAGAGCCCGGCCGACGTCGGTGGCACCGGCGCTGCCCTCGATCTCGCCCGCGTCGGTGGCGATGTCGCCGAACAGATTGATGACGTCGTACAGCGACGTGCGCTTGGCGTTGCCGGAGAAGCGGTAGCCGCCGCCGGCGCCGCGAACCGCCTCGACCAGTCCGGCGCGTCCGAGATCGCGCAGCACCTTGGCGAGGTGATTGACGCTGATGCCGTAACGCTCGGCGATGTCCGCCGCCGACATCTGGCGCGTGGGATCGCGCGCGAGCTCGAGCACCGCGAAGAGAGCGAACAGCGTCGCCTTCTGGAGCTTCATAAGCCGTCCTCCGTCGAGTGCGCGACCTCGTCGAGCGGCATCTCGAGCTGGATGAAGGAGCCGCCGCGCATGCCCTGGCTGCGGAAGAACGCCATGTTGAGGGCGTCGTCGCGGGCCAGCATCGTGCGGACGGTCTCGACGCCGCTCGCCTTCATCCGCGCGGCAATCGCCGCGAACAGGCGTGAGCCGATACCGCCTTCGCGCGCCTCCGGGTCGACGCCGATGGCGAAGATCCAGCCGCACGGCGGCGAGCCGAATTCCCAGGCGCGCGTCTCGCCGATGATGAATCCCTCGATCCGCCCGTCGCGCTCGGCGACCAGGAAGTAGCGGTCGGGGCGGGTGCCGTAGCGGGTGTAGGCTTTGCGGTAGTAGTCGGGCTTGGCGAGGCCGGTGATGCGGGCGTCGAGTGCGGCGACCTCTTCGATATCCACAGGCTCGGCCTCCCGGATAAGCACCCGGCTGCGGGAATCGTCCTGTACTTTCAATGTGCGAGTGGCGGACATCGGCAATCGCCTGTGGATAACGTTGGGACGGCGCTGAAGCCCCTCGGCTCGCTTGACAGCTTGCGTCGGGCGGCGATAATTGTAAATACGTATTGCGGTACCGATTTATGTGTATGGCCCATTGCCGCTCGTTTGCGTTACGGCAGCTAGGGTCGGCACGACGCTACGGCGAGCCGGTCATCCCGGGGAGCCGACTACAACAAACCGGGGGCGAACGCCGAAGATCCGGCGGAGCGTCAAACGACAGAAGCAGCATCAGCAGGAGAGTTGTCCATGGCGGATACAGCGACGATGACCAAGGCCGAACCGGTGGATTTCCGCACCGAGCCCAGCCGCTACAAGCACTGGAAGCTGTCGTTCGACGGTCCGGTCGCCACGATCGCCATGGACGTGAGGGAGGACGGCGGCCTGAAGCCCGGCTACGCGCTGAAGCTCAACTCCTACGATCTCGGCGTCGACATCGAGCTCTACGACGCGATCCAGCGCCTGCGGTTCGAGCATCCGGAGGTCGGCGCGGTCGTGCTGACCTCCGCCAAGGACAACGTCTTCTGCGCCGGCGCCAACATCAAGATGCTCGGCATCTCGAGCCACGGCGAGAAGGTCAACTTCTGCAAATTCACCAACGAGACCCGCAACGGCATCGAGGACGCGAACGACAATTCGCGTCTCCGCTTCATCTGCGCGGTCAACGGCACGGCGGCCGGCGGCGGCTACGAGCTCGCGCTCGCCTGCGACCACATCATGCTGGTCGACGACAACGCGTCGGCCGTGTCGCTCCCGGAAGTGCCGCTGCTGGCGGTGCTGCCCGGCACCGGCGGTCTCACCCGCGTCGTCGACAAGCGCATGGTGCGTCGCGACCACGCCGACTTCTTCTGCACGCTGACCGAGGGCATCCGCGGTTCCCGCGCCAAGGCGTGGAAGCTGGTCGACGAGATCGTGCCCCGCTCCAAGATGGCCGAGACGGTGAAGGCCCGCGCCCAGGAGTTCGCGGCCAAGAGCGATCGCCCGAAGAACGCCAAGGGTGTGGCGCTCACGCCGCTCGCCCGCACCATTTCGGGCGATGCCATCACCTACGAGAACGTCGTCGCCAAGATCGACCGCCGCACGAAGTCGGTCGAGATCACGGTGAAGGCGCCGCAAAAGGAGATCGAGTCGACGCCGTCGGCGATCCAGGCCGCGGGCGTCAAGTTCTGGCCGCTGGCGCTCGCCCGCGAACTCGACGATCTCATCCTGCATCTCCGTACCAACGAGCCGACGCTCGGGCTCTGGGTGTTCAAGACCACGGGCGAGCCCGATCTGGTGGAGAAGGCGGACAAGGTGCTCGAGGCCAACAAGGGCGATTGGCTGGTCCGCGAGATCACCCTGTATCTCAAGCGCACCTTGAAGCGTATCGACGTGTCGTCGCGCACGATCTTCGCGCAGGTGGAGCAGGGGAGCTGCTTCGTCGGCACGCTCGCCGAGCTGCTGTTCACCGCCGACCGCTCATTCATGCTCAACGGCACCTTCAAGGGCGACAACCGTCCGGCGGCGAAGGTGCGGCTCACGTCCATGAACTTCGGGCCGTTCCCGATGGGCAACGGACTCACCCGCCTCGAGACCCGGTTCCTGGGCGAGGGCGACAAGGTGAAGGAGCTCAAGGGACAGATCGGCAAGGACCTCGATGCCGAGGCCGCCGAGGAGCTGGGCCTCGTCACCTTCGCTCCCGATGAAATCGACTGGGAAGACGAGGTCCGCATCGCCATCGAGGAGCGCTCGAGCCTGTCGCCCGACGCGCTCACCGGCATGGAGGCGAACCTGCGCTTCGCCGGTCCCGAGACGATGGAGACCAAGATCTTCGGCCGGCTGTCGGCGTGGCAGAACTGGATCTTCCAGCGGCCGAACGCGGTCGGCGCCGAGGGAGCGCTCAAGCTCTTCGGCACCGGCAAGCGGGCCAACTACGACGATAACCGCGTCTAACGGCGCGGAGGCGACGACAACCGCGTGTAGCGATCAGCGCGTGTAGAGATCAGGCGCGAGACCCAACGGAGCGAACAACAGCGTCCCAGGACGCAGACTGGAGAGTGTCATGGCCGGCATCAATTACAGCGACAAGATCCCGAACAACGTCAACCTCGACGAGGATCCGCGCCTGCAGCGTGCCCTCGAGAACTGGCAGCCGAAGTTCCTCGACTGGTGGAAGGACCTCGGGCCGGTCAACAGCTCCAACTACGACGTCTATCTCCGCACTGCGATCTCGGTCGAGCCGTCGGGCTGGGCGCATTTCGATTACGTGAAGATGCCGGAGTACCGCTGGGGCATCTTCCTCGCGCCGCAGGAGAAGGACCGCAAGGTGAACTTCGGCAAGCACAAGGGCGACGCCGCGTGGCAGCAGGTTCCGGGCGAGTACCGCTCCGAGCTCCGCCGCCTCATCGTCACCCAGGGCGACACCGAGCCTGCCTCGGTCGAGCAGCAGCGCCGCCTCGGGCTCACGGCGCCGTCGCTCTACGACCTTCGCAACCTGTACCAGGTCAACGTCGAGGAAGGCCGTCACCTGTGGGCGATGGTCTACCTGCTCCACGCCTACTTCGGCCGCGACGGCCGCGAGGAGGCCGAGGCGATGCTGGAGCGTCATGCCGGCAACCCCGACAAGCCGCGCATCCTGCAGGCCTTCAACGTCGACACCACCGACTGGCTGTCGTTCCACCTCTTCACCTACTTCCAGGACCGTGACGGCAAGTTCCAGCTCGCCGCGCTCTCGGAGTCGGGCTTCGATCCGCTGTCGCGCACCTGCCGCTTCATGCTGACCGAGGAGGCGCACCACCTCTTCGTGGGCGAGAGCGGGATCAGCCGCATCGTGCAGCGCACGTGCGAGATCATGAAGCAGAACAAGCTCTCGGATCCGATGGACGTGCGGAAGTTCGGCGGCATCGATCTGCCGACGATCCAGAAGTACATCAACTTCCACTACTCGATCTGCCTCGACCTGTTCGGTCAGGAGCTGTCGACCAACGCCGCCACGTACTACACGATGGGCATCAAGGGCCGTTACGGCGAGACCAAGATCGCCGACGACCACGTGCTCGACCGCGAGACCTACAAGGTGCCCGAGGTCCGGGGCGAGAAGATCGTCGACGTCGACGAGCCGGCGCTGAACGCGATCAACCAGCGCCTGCGCGACGACTACGCGACCGACAGCCAGCGCGGCATGGACGGCTTCAACAAGATCATCGCCGCGCACGGCATCGATTTCACGCTGAAGCTGCCGAACCGCGCGTTCCACCGCAACATCGGCCCGTTCGCCCAGGTGCGGACGACGCCGGAGGGCAAGGTCATCAGCCAGGCCGAGTGGGACAAGCGGCACGGCGAGTGGCTGCCGACCACCGAGGACAAGGCGTACGTCCAGTCGCTGATGAAGCCGGTGCTCGAGATCGGCAAGTTCGCGAACTACATCGCGCCGCCGCAGCGTGGCATCAACCGTCAGGCGGTGGACTTCGAGTACGTGAAGTTCCACTGATCGGATGCAGGGAGGTCCGGCGCAAGCCGGGAAGCTCTAGCGCAGTCGACACCCCGCCCGGAGTTGTCCGGGCGGGGTTTTTTCTTTTCTGACCCGACGTGCTGGTCTATGCCGACGGCGGCCTGCGCGGGGCGCGGGACGCGCTGCAGCTCATCGCCGCGGACTTCGCGAAGAAGAGCGATCGTCCCCTGTCGACGACGATGTTGCGGTGGACGCCGGAGGGATGGAAGGCGGTGAAGCGCTGAAGCGCGTCGAGCGCTACCGCTTCATCCAGTCGAGCTGCTGGCGGGCTTCGTCGAGGAAGTAGGGCGAGACGGCGACGACCTCGGCCGCCTTGCGGACGAGCGCCGGCGCGCTGAGCGCTTCCCCGGCCGACCGCGTCTTGTCGCGGACGGCGTCGATCGCGATGGCGAGCGCGAGCTCGTCGGCCTCGTCCCAGGGCAGCGCCCCCGACCCGCGGATCGCGTCCGCCGACATCCAGTGCCCGCCGGCCAGGAACTCCATGCGCCGGTATGCGTCGCCCTGGGTTCCGCCGACCGCCTCGACCGCGGCCGGCGCGCTCTCGAAGGCGCGACCCGCACGGGGGCCATCCTCGAAGCCAAACCAGCCGTCGCGACACACGCCTGCGGCGAAAGGAGGCGCGCCGGGGGTGTCGAGCGCAACCCGAAACCGTGCCCGGTTCGGGATCGCGAGCGCCCGGCCGGGGGCGGTTGCGGGCCAGTAACAGCCGCCGGCTTTCAGGATATCGATCAATGCGCTCACGGCCGGTCCTGCGGGTTGCGATGGCGGGATTCCGCGGTTCCCGCGTGACATCCCACGATTCTTGATCCGGGTCAAAACGCCCCGATCGGGTCTCCACTATCCATGGCGATCCATGCTCTAATTCCACGTTGGCGCGCCTTGTCGCGTGACACGGCAAGGCCGGACGTGCGGAACTGTCCTCCCAGGGGAGTCGGGTCATGGCAGGAGCCCGCAAAGGCCATACCGTCGTCGCGCACCTTGCGGTGTTCGGGGCGTCCATCCTTTTGCCAGTCCTCGCGCTGTTCGCCATCGTCCTGTGGCAGGGATTCTCGGCAGAGCGCACCCGCATCGAGGACGAGGCTCGGGACGGCGCCCGCAACACGGCGATCGCGATCGACCAGCGCATCGGCACGCTGACCAGCATGCTGCAGGCGCTTGCGACGTCGCCGGCGCTCGACCGCGGCGACCTGCGCACGTTCCACCAGCAGATGATCGCGCTCGCGCGGTCGCAGGACCTGGCGCTCAGTCTCCGCGATCTCAACTCGCGCCCGATCCTCAACTCGGGGGTGCCGTTCGGCGAGCTGCCTCCGCCCGGCGCCGAAATCGAGCACGACCGCCTTGCCATCGCCGGCGAGTCTCCCGCCGTCAGCCGGTTCTTCGTCGGCTCGATTTCGCGCACGCCGCGGTTCGGCGTCGTCGTCCCGGTGTTTCACGACGGCGTCATCGTCTATCTGCTCGGCACCGCCAGCAGTCCCGATCACCTCGCGATCCTCGCCCGCGAGCAGATCTCGAATCCCGACTTCCGCGTCCGCGTCATCGATCAGCAGAACAGCCTGCTTGCCGCCATTCCGGACCGGCCCGACGGCCTCGGCAAGCCGGTCGGTCGCGCGCCGGTCGACGAGCCGTCCTGGCGCGAGACGGCCGACGACGGCAAGGAGATCCTGTGGACGCCCTGGTACATGGAGAAGGCGCCTTGGCGGGTCGAGGTCGGTGTGCCGGTCGCCGCGCTCTACTCTCCGTTGTGGGGCCGGCTGATCGGGCTCATGCTCGCCGCCGGAGCGCTGGTCGGAATTGCCGCGACCGCGACCGTCCTGTTCGGCCGCCGCATCGGAGTTGCGGTCGAGACGATCGCGGCAGCGGCGGCGGCGCTCGGGCACGGCGCGGATGTCCGGGTGCGTCGTTCCAGCATCCACGAGCTCGACGTCGTGGGGCGGGTGCTGGAGGAGGCCGCCCGCGAGCGCGACCGCCGCGAATCGGAGCTGATCGCGAGCGAGATGCGGCTTGCCGATGCGGCGGAGGCGCTCGCGCGACTGAATGCCGATCTCGAACGTCAGGTTCGCGAGCGCACCGAGGAGACGCGGGCCGCGCTGCAGCAACTGTTCGAGGCTCAGAAGATGGAGAGCATCGGCCAGCTCACGGGCGGTGTCGCGCACGACTTCAACAATCTGCTGATGGCGATCCTGTCGTCGCTGCGGCCGCTCAGGCGCTTCCTGCCCGAAGATCCAAAGCCGCGGCGACTGGTCGACGGCGCGGTCGAGGCCGCGGAGCGCGGCGCGGCGCTCACCCAGCGCCTGCTCGCGTTCGCGCGCCGCCAGGAGCTGTCGCCGACCAACGTCGACGTCGTCGCGCTAATGCGCGGCATGGAGTCGCTGTTCCAGGCGTCGATCGGCGCGTCGACCCACCTCACGGTCGATATCTCGCCGGAAACGCCGCAGGCGCTGGTCGACCGTAATCAGCTCGAGCTCGCGCTGCTCAACCTCGTGGTGAACGCGCGCGACGCGATGCCGGGGGGCGGCAGCATCACCGTGAAGGCCGAGCCGTTCACCGCGGCGTCGGCGATGGTGAAGGATCTCGGCCCCGGCGATTACGTGCGCGTCGCCGTCACCGATACCGGCGTCGGCATGGATGAGGTCACGGCGGCGCGCGCCATCGAGCCGTTCTACACCACCAAGGGACCCGGTAAGGGCACCGGCCTGGGTCTCTCGATGGTCCATGGCCTCGCGGCGCAATCGGGAGGCGCGATGCGGATCGTCAGCGCGCCGGGCCGGGGAACCACGGTCGAGCTGTATCTGAAGCCTGCGTCCGAGGCAGCGGACGCGCGGCAGGATTCGCAGCCCGCGGCGGTCGGGCGGCCTCGGCCGTTCACCGTGATGGTGGTCGACGACGACGCTCTGGTCCTCAGCGGCACCGTCGACATGCTCGAAGACTCCGGGCAGGTGGCGATCGCGTGCGCATCGCCGTCGGAGGCGCTCGACTATTTCCGCGCCGGGCGTCGCTGCGACGTTGTCGTCACGGACTTCGCGATGCCGGCGATGGACGGCGCGGAGCTCGCGCGGCTGGTGCGCGCGCAATGGGGGGTGCCGGTGATCCTGGTCAGCGGCTACGCCGAGCTCCCGGAGAAGGACGACCTGCCGCGCCTGCACAAGCCCTACACCATCGAGGATCTGCTCGCCGCCATCGGTCGCGTTGCCGCCCCCCGCCCCGGCGCCGACGGCGCAGTGGCCTAGCTCCGACGCGCTATCTCGTGTCGGCCCGGCTTGCCCGACGCAACTCCTAGGGTGGGGTGCGATTTCCGTGTTCCGTCGTTATAGTCGGTAGCGGTCGGCGGCGGCAGTCGTCGACCCGCTGGGGCAGGCATCGAATCGACGCAGACGCCGATCAGGCGCGGAGACGTCGAGGGCCCGCGGGAGGAGTCGCTTCGTACGGTTGGACACACGTTGAACAACTCGGAGGCGATTATGGATTGGCAGAGCATCCTCGACGGGGTCGGGGTTTTCGCGACGAAATTCTTCGTGCTCATGGGAATCGTCGGTTTCGCCGCAGTCGTCGTCTATTCGCTGGAATCCCTGAGCGACCGCGTGCGCAGCGGGCGCAGGCGTCAGCGCATCTGATGCCGCTTCGCATGGGGTGGCTGGCGCGCGTCGCCGCGACGCGTGCTAGCGCTCCCGCGTGGCGGCAAGAATCTCGTCGGCAACCGCCCGCGCAAGCGCCGCGTAACCGGCGTCGGCCATGTGCAGGTCGTCTTCGGTGACGATGTCGGCGTAGCGAAAGCGGCCGGATTCGATCCAGCCCCGCATCAGCTCATGGCGGCGATTCACCGGCGCGCCGTACTCCGCGCCGAGATCGCGGATCGCCTTGATGTACGCCGCGCCGTTCGGGGCGGCGGCGATAGCCTTGCAATGCTGCGGCTCCATCAGCATGACGTCGGCGCCGGCGGCGCGGAACGCCTCGATCGTGGTGCGCGTGAGCGCGACGAAGCGGTCGAGCGGCACCTCGCGCAGGGCGTCGTTGGTGCCGGTCTGGAAGATGACGAGGTCGGGGCGATCTGCGATCACCTCGTCGGAGCGGCGCGCGAGGTCCTCGGATTCCTCGCCGCCCTGGCCGCGGTTGATCACGGTGACGCGAACTCCGGGCAGGGCGCGGGTCAGCTCCATCGCGAGCCGCGCGGGATAGGCGTTCTCCGGGCGCGAGGCGCCGACGCCCTCGGTGGTCGACGAGCCGAACGCGACGATGGTCAACGCCTTGCGGGCGATCGCCGCGGTGGTGCGGGGCAGGGAAGGCTTCGCGGAAGCGGCCATAAAGGTCCCGACGTTCAGTCCTTCGTGTCTACCGGGCATCGCCCTCCCGCGCAACGGCGGCCCCGCCGCGCCCGAGCGATGCTATAACGACGCCAAGAAAATACGGAGGCCCTGATGGATTTCACGATGTGGCGCGGCGTCGCCGGACTGGTGATGCCGACCCGGCGGCCGGGCGGCGTCGAGAAGCTGATCCGGCTGCTGCCCGAGGGCATCGGGATCCTGGCGCTGCATCTCCGGGTGCGGAAGGGCAGCCGCGAGGAATTCGAGAACGCCATCCCCGCGTACGAAGCCGAGGTCGCGGATCTGGCCGAACAGGGCATGGACGTCATCCATCCGTCGGGCGCGCCGCCGTTCATGCTGCTCGGCTATAAGGGGCAGGAGAAGCTGATCGGCGCGTGGGAGAAGAAGTACAAGACGCCGATCTTCACCTCGAGCCAGAACCACGTGCGGGCGATGAAGGCGCTCGGCATCAAGCGCTTCATCGGCGCAAGCTACTCGGCGGTGCAGAACAAGATCGTCATCGACTACATGACCGGGGCGGGATTCAAGATCGCCTCGATGGAGCCGATCGACGTCCCGTTCGATCAGGCCAGCCACATCTCGCCCGAGCGGGTCTACGCGCACGTGAAGAAGCTGTTCCTCGCCAACAAGGGCGCCGACGGCGTCTACATCCAGGGCAGCGCCTGGCGCTGCGAGGAGATCGTCGACGTCATCGAGCAGGATCTCCAGATCCCGGTCGTGCACGCGACCATCGCGCGCGCGTGGGAGATCCAGAAGCGGCTCGGCGTGCGCCAGCCGGTGAAGGGCTATGGGCGGCTTTACGCCGAGCTTCCGGAGCTGCCGGAATAGCGATGACGGGGCTCTCCGACGACGAACCGGTCGCGTCGCCGTGCGTGCACGTCTGCTGTCTCGATCTTGCGACGGACCTCTGCATCGGCTGTTTCCGCAATCGCGACGAGCTCGCGCGGTGGCCGACTCTGAGCGCGCTCGAGAAGCGACGGGTGCTTCATCTCGTCGCCGCGCGCAGGGCCGCGGCATCGGACGGCGATCTCGCCGACGCTGAGTAGAATCCGAACGCCCGGGGCACGGAGTTCTCGTCGTGCGTGGGTACTCGTCCGGATGGTTCGGCGCGCGCGGCCGCCGCACAATCCGCGCGCAGATCACAGCGGCCGCAGAGCCGCGTCGGGCGGAACGCCTCGCTCCCTTCGTGGGACGATGCGAGGAAGAGGACAGCATGGATTGGAATTGGCTTATCGGCGACGCCGAGTTCTACAGCATCCAGATCTCGGAGCTGATCGCCTACGTGCTGCTGGTCGCCGGCGTGGTGGTCGCCATCGAGACGATCGTCGGCCGGATTCGCGGACGCAAGGCCGCTGACGCGCAGGCGGCGGACCGAGCGGCCGGCCGTCACGCCCACGGACACTGAGCGGGCTCCGTCCCGCTACAGCACGCGATAGATTTCCCAGCGCGACGAGCCCGACACGACGTGGGGCTCGAGCTCGGCGCCCCATGCCGCGTGCGCCTCGATGCGCGCGAGCTTGCTCCACGCCGCCTCGAGCTCCGCGAGGCCGCCGACCTGCCACTCGTGAACGACGGTCGCCTCGCGGGCGCCGATCGAGCCGGTGAGCATGCGGCCTTTGTCCGCGGTGAAGCCGATCTGCGGCGCGATCGTCTCTCCCCATCGGCGGATGAGGTCGACCACCGTCTGCTTCTGTCCGAACTTCGCGTCGATCTGCCAGCGTGCGATGAGCATGGGATTCTCCTTCCGGTGAACGGATGCGAGACGCCGAAGCATGCGTGTTGGACCTTGCTCAGTGGAGCGTCGGCAGCGTGCCGTCGTCCAGCGACAAGCGCCGCCAGGCGCTCGTCGGCGTCTCTGCTCGGAAAAACGCGCCGGTTCCTCACACCGCCGTCACCGCTCGGCAGGCACGCTGCCCCCCTGATCGGATGACGGGAGGAGACCATGGCGGAACGACACAGGACAGCGGCGGCCGTCGCCGCGGCGCTGCTGATCGGCGTCTCGGGCGCGGCGGTGGCGCAATCGTCGAGCGGCAGCACCGGGAACGCGGGCTCGGGCGGGGCGTCCTCGAGCTCGACGCTGCCCGGCTCGCCTTCGACCCAGGGGCGCGGCGGAGACGACGATTGCAGTCAGGCCAACAGCGTCGGATCGAACTGCTCGCCGTCGGCCGTCGGCGGCGACGTGCGCAGCGAGACCGGACCCTCGGGCCGCAGTGGCATGGACAGCTCGTCGACGAGTGGCGCGAGCCAGGGCGGCGCGACGCAGGGCGGCAACACGCCGTCGTCGTCGGGCGCGTCGGGCTCGAACACCGGCGGTCGCTAGCCGGACTCGGCGGCTACTTCACCGCTTCCGACGCCTTGGCCACGACCTCGGGCGCGGTCGCGTAGATATCGGCGACGATCGCCTCGACGTCCTCGCCCTTCATGGGCCCGTCGATGTTGCGCCCGCCCTTCTTCGCCTCGGCGAGGAAGGCCTTGTCCTGCGTCGTCGCCCAGAACGCGTCGCGCAGCGCCTTGAGCCGTTCCGCCGGAATGTCCTTGGCGACGATGAACGGCCGGTACATGTCGTTGACCGCGAGGATCGGCGCGAGCGCCTTCTTCTGCTCTGGGTCCGCGAGATCGCCGATGAACGGCGGGGTCGGCTGCACATAGTCGGGTGCCGCCTTCGAGTAGCGCACCAGCGGATAGAATTTCTTGCCCTCGACCCAGTCGGCCGGGATCGAGTCCCACGACCCGCACGCGCCGTCGATCTCGCCGCGCTCCATCGCGACCTTCTGCTCGTCGCTGCCGGGGTATCCGGTGATCTGTTTGATCGGGGCGTGGAACAGGTTCTTCAGCAGCGCGCCCTGGATGTACGACGTCGTGCCCGGGGCCGTTGCGCCGAGATTGAAGACCTTACCCTTGAGCTTCATCAGGTCGTCGAAGGTCTTGATGCCGGTCGCGCCCCACGCGTAGCACACCGGCACGTCGGCGGTGACGCTGCCGAGGAACGACACCGTCGTGAACCGGAACGACACCTTGTCCGGCTCGATGATCGACTGGCTGATCAGCCCGGGGTTGAAGGCGACGATCTGCGTCCCGTCCTTGGGCCCGACCTGCAGCGACTGCACCGCCTTGAGGCTGGCGGCGCCCGGGACGTTGCTGACGATCGCCGTCGGCTTGCCGGGGATGTGGTCGCCGATGTGGCGCGCGACGAGGCGCGCGTAGAGGTCGAAGCCGCCGCCGGCGGAGAACCCGACGGCGACCGTCACGGTCTTGCCCTTGTAGAAGCTGCCGACGTCCTGCGCCGTGGCCGTCGCCGTAATGGCGGCGGAGGCGAGGAGGGCGAACGCGACGGCGAACGAAACCTGACGCGTGATGCGCATGACGGTCTCCCGGTTGGCGGCGCGCGCCGTCGCCGGCCCGCCGCAGTGCGTCCCTGTGCGGCGCGCTTCTCCGAGCGTCGTCCGCGTGGCCCCGTTTGGATGGTGTGCGGGCCTTGTTCCGATCGAGGGTGCCGAAGGCGGCGCACGGGCGCAAACGGTTTTCCGCGCGCGACCGCTCCCGTGCGCTAGCGCGCTGATCTCGCGGGAAATTTCCCTGGGACGCGGCGGCGGGCGACGGTCCGGTCGCGGACATTGCGCGGCTTCCTCACAACCGCGTCACCGCCGTCGCGGCATCCTCGGAGTCGGATAACTGCGGGAGGAAGCCATGGAACGCACAGCATTCGGAGCGATCACGCGCGCGGCGCTGGTCGCCGCGGCCGTGACGGCGCTGTCGGGCGCCGCGTGGGCCCAGTCCAACAGCGACTCGACGCCGAACCGGCTCGGCGGCCCGGCGGTGCCGGGGACGTCGCCCGGCGTGACGGGGCAGAGCGGGCGGCTCGACTGCGGCATGGGATCGCTCGATCCCCGCTGCGCGCCGCCGGGCCCCGCGCAGCGCGCGCCGAGCGACTATCCGCCGGGCGCGGTGCCGGCGCCCAACAGCGGCGCGAGCTCGGGATCGTCGGGCGCCGTCGGCGGCTCCGGCGCGGGCTCCGCGCCCTCGGAGCGGAGCGGCAACGTCGATCCGAAGAGCCAGGTCCCGCGCTACGACCGGTAGTCGCCGGCAATGGACCCGGACGGCGTCAGTGGCATCGGGCTGGGCGCCGGCCGGTGAGGAGGGGAGGGAACGGTGACTGGACCGTGGTCGCGAGCGTCCGCGACGTCGGAGTCCCGTGCCCGGGAGCCAACGATCCCGTCCCATGGCCCGATCGCCGCAGCCCAATCGCATCGCAGCGTCGGATGTCGGTGCCCGGGTCCGCTCGTGCATCCGTCGCCTGCACCCGGCGGAGACCCGGCGCCGCAACTCGCCCCCGAATAACCCACGCGGAGAACACGCTTGCACAACTGCCGCCCGGTATAGTCTTATGTCTTATATAAGACTATCCAACCAGCGGAGGCAGGAATGCGTCACATCGAGCTTCGGGACAGCGGACTTCGGGACAAGGGGCTTCGGGCAATCGCGATTGCGGCGGTCGCGGCCGCGGCGCTGGCGTTCTCGGGCGCCGCCTGGGCACAGCAGAAGGCTCCGAGCAGCGGCAAGGCCGCGGCGCCGGCGGCGAGCAGCACCAAGAGCTCCAAAGGCATGTCGTCGGGCGGGAACTGCATCGAGGTCCGCAACTCGAAGGGCACCTGCATCCACGCCCGGAGCGGCGGCAACAGCCTCAGCACCAAGGCGGCCGCGCCGAAGAAGTGATCCCGGCGGCTCCGCCGCCGACCACCTGATGAATGGGTAGACCGGGCGGGGAGCGATCCGCGCCCGGTCTTTCTTTTGGGCCGGGCTTTCTTTTGGGGAGCAGGACGCGAGCGCCGCGTCCCTCGCACCACGCGACAGCGTTGCAGCGTGCGCCCACCGCTCCGTCCGCGGGGCGCCAAAATTCCGCGACAACGCCATAGCCGCGTCACCGCCGGCGGGTGCATCCTGTCCGAGCCCATCGGCGACAGGAGCAGCGACAGGAGCGGACATGGCATCCCGTCTATCGGCAGCTTTGACGACGGCCGTCGGTATTGCGGCGCTGACGGCATTGGCAAGCATCGCGTCCGCCCAGAACGCCACCAGCGGCGGTTCGACCGGCGCGGCCGGTCCGACCTCGACGCCGTCGACCGGCATCGGCGGCTCGGGGCAGGGCGCGTCCGGCGCCAGTCGTCCGAGCGGCGGCACCGGCGTCAGCGGCGGCACCGGCACCGGCGCCAGCGATTGCCCGATCGGATCGCGGGAAGCGCGCTGCGTGCCTCCCTTGAACTATCCCCCGGGGGCGATCCCGCAGCGCAGGGCTCCGAACTCGGGCGCGACCGGCGGCCCCGATCCGAACGCCGGCGCGCGCTAGGCCGCCGCTCACGCGCGGCTTGTCGAAGCGGACCGCGGTCACGCGCGCCGATTCTTAGATCGCCATCGCGCCGGGTGCGCCGCTTCGTAAAGCCGGATCCGTCTCACGACCGCAAAACTTTCCTCAGTCGATCGGGCCTAGGCCCGATCGAGGAATCCCTTCACCGAGACGTCGAACATGTTGCCGTCGGGATCGGTCATGCGGTGCTCGGCGGCATTGCCGCTCTCGTCCCGGCCGAGTGCCTGCGAGGCCGCCGCGGCGATCTCGTCGGCGCTGTCGAGCTTCACGCCGAAGTGCTCGAGGCCCTCGTCGCCGTCGCGCGCGTTCAGGATCGACAGATTGATGTGGCCGTCCGACAGATGGACGCCGCCGCTCGGCCGGGTCGAGAGCCGCGTCCAGCCGAACGTCCGCTCGTAGTAGCGGGCGAGGCGCTCGGGGTCTTTCGAGCGGATCGCCAGGTGCTGGATGTGCGCCATCGGCGCCTCCCGTTATCGTGTCTCGTCAGCCCCGCTGCGAGAGCTGTAGCGCGTGGCCGTCGCGGTCCTTGACCCAGGCCGAGAACCCCTTGCCGTCGGGGCGTGGCGCGAACGGCTCGGTGAACGTCACGTTGGCGGCGGCGAGCCGGTCGCACAGCGCCTTGAGGTCGCTCGCGTCGATGGCGATGTGGTTGGGCAGCGGCGCCGGCGCCGGAGCCCCGGGCCGCAGGTCCTTCACCAGCTCCAGTTGCGGCGGCCCCGGCGGATTCCCGTAGCCGACCATGGCGATCTCGACCGCGCGCTCGGTGAACGTCTTGCGGCTGATCAGCCCCATGCCGAACAGCCCCGTGTAGAAGTCGATGGCGCGGTCGAGATCGGCGACCGGCACCATGATGTGATGGATGGAGAAGGAGAGGGCGGTCACCGCATCGGCTCCGTTGTCGGTCAGCGTTTGTCGGTCAGCGTTCGGGCGCCGCCGGCTGGGCGTAGCTCATCTTCTGCGCCCGGTGTTCGGCGGTCTCGGCGGCGGGATCGAGGCCGTGGCCGAGGCTGAGCCGGTTCATGAAGTTGAACCGGCAGCACACCAGGATCGCATCGTGGAGCGCGCGCTCCGACCAGCCCGCGGCGTAGACCGCGTCGGCGTCGGCCTGGGTCATGGCGTCGGGCGTCAGCGTGAGCTTGCGGACGTAGCGCAGGATCGGCTTGAACGCCTCGTCCACCGGCGCGCCGTCGACGTCGTCGACGATGCGGTCGAGCGTGGCGCGCGCGACGCCGAGGTTCACCGCCATCTGCGAGTGGCCGTTGTAGCAGTAGGCGCACTTGTTCAGCGCCGAGACATAGGCGGCGATGGTTTCGCGCTGCGCCGGCGTCAGCGGCGATTCGCCGCGCATGATGACGCGTCCGAGCTCGGTCATCGCCTTGCGCAGCTCGGGGTTCAGCGTGAACAGCTCGCCGATTCCGGCGTTGGGCGGAAGCGAGGGAAAGAAGGTCATGGCGGCTCCTGCGGCTTTGCCCCGCAGTCTACACCAGCGTCGCCATGCCGCTATCGCGCCGCGGAGACGTATCCTATTGCCGTGGTCGCCGCCGAAGACGGTCGCACCCCGTCCGCCGTGAAAAGCCGGCCGGCACGAACGCCCCGCGCGCCATGGCGATTGCGGAGATCGGAAAACACACCGGCGGCGCGGCACCCGGGACTAGACTCCGGGCCATCGGCGGCGACGGAGGACTTCCATGACCGCAGGCGACACGGTGTTCGCGGGGGCGGTCCCCGAGATCTACGACCGCTACATGGTCCCGCTGATCTTCGAGGCCTACGCCGACGACCTCGCCGGTCGGATCGCGGCGGGAAGCGCGGGAGACATTCTCGAAGTCGCCGCCGGCACCGGCGTGGTGACGCGGGCGCTTGCGGCGCGGCTCCCGGCCGTGCGCATCGTCGCGACCGACCTCAATCCGGCGATGCTCGCGGCGGCCCGCCGGCGCCTCGCAGACCCGCGGGTGACGTGGCGCGAAGCCGACGCGCAGGACCTGCCGTTCGGCGACGCCGCGTTCGACGCCGTCGTCTGCCAGTTCGGCGCGATGTTCTTCCCCGACAAGGTGACGGCCTACCGCGAGGCGCGTCGCGTGCTGCGCCCGGGCGGGCGCTTCCTGTTCAGCGTGTGGGGCGCGATCGCCGACAACGCGTTCGCCGACACCGTGACCGAGGAGCTGGCCGCGCTGTTCCCCGACGATCCGCCGCGCTTCCTCGCCCGCACGCCGCACGGCTACCACGACGCGGCGACGATCCGCGGCCAGCTCGCCGAGGCGGGCTTCGCCCGCGTCGCGATCGACACCGTCGCGCGCACCAGCCGCGCCGCGAGCCCGCGCGACGTCGCGGTCGCGTTCTGTCACGGGACGCCGCTCCGCGGCGAGATCGAGGCGCGCGGCGGCATCGGCCTCGACGACGCCACGAGTGCCGCGGCCGAGGCGCTCGCCGGCCGGTTCGGCCCCGGCCCGGTGGAGGCGAAGATGAGCGCGCTGGTGGTGACGGCGAGCGCCTGACGTGCGATCAGCGCCGGCTCACGGCTGCGTCGTGCGTATTGACTCGGGGACCCCAGCCGTCATGCCCGGACTTGTTCCGGGCTGTTTCGCCGTCGTGGTCGGCGTAGCGATGTGTCCCGCCGGTGTCTTCAATGAACGAAGCCCGGCTTGCGCGGGGAGAGCGTCCATTTTTCCGCGTCATGCCCGCGAAGGCGGGCATCCACGTTCTTTAGTTGTGGCCGAGAAAAACGCGTGGATGGTCGGCCCGCCGCGCAAAGCGCGGCTCGTGATTCTAGAATCGGGCGGGGTGCAACCCGCCCGAGGCCCGGCCATGACGAGAAGAAGCGAGAAGAAGAGGGAATCACGCGCATCGAGTCGCGAGCTCCGCCTGCCGCCTCACGCCGCCTTCCACGGCATCCCATCAATCGTGATGCGGTGCATCATGCGGCGCTCGCCGTGGTAGTCGTTGACGGCGTAGTGCCAGACCGAGCGGTTGTCCCAGAACGCGATCGAGCCCTCGCGCCACACGAAGCGGCAGAAGTTCTCCGGCCGCGTCGCGTGCTGGTACAGGTACTGGAGCAGCGGCTCGCTCTCCTTCTCGGTCCAGCCCTCGAAGCGCACGGTGTACGTCGGGTTGACGTAGAGCACGCGCCGGCCGCTCTCGGGGTGCGTCGGGCACACCGGGTGCGAGACCTCGAGCGCGTTGAACCTGGCGCGGATCTTCGCGCGTTCGGCGTCGCCGATCTCGCGCTCGGAGGCGAGCGTGTCGTAGGCGCGGGTCTTGCGGTGGATCGCGCGCATGCCGGATAGCGTCTTCTTGAGGCCGTCCGACAGCGTGTCGTAGGCGTTGTACATGCTGGCGAACAGGGTGTCGCCGCCGAACGGCGGCAGCTCGCGCGCGACCAGCACCGCGCCGAGCGGCGGAATCTCGTCGAACGAGTGGTCGGAGTGCCAGTTGCCGCCGATGTTGCGGGTCTGCTCCGGCTCCTTGCCGATGAACAGGATCTCGGGGAAGCCCTCGGGGTGCCCGCCGGAGCTGACCTCGTCGACGAGCGGCTTGCCGAAGCGCGCCGAGAACGCGAGCTGCTGCGCCGGCGTGATGTCCTGGTCGCGGAAGAAGATCACGCCGTGCTCGTTGAGCGCCGCGCGGACGTCGCGGTAGACGCGCTCCGACATCGGCTGGCGCAGGTCGATGCCGTGGATCTCGGCGCCGACGTGGCTGGTGAGGGGACGGACGTCGATCGTCGTGTTGGTGCTCGTCGCGGTCGCGGTGCTCATGAAATCCCTGCCTCGATGCTGCCGCCCCCGGGCGCGTTTAGTATCGCGAGGGGCGTGGTGCGCGCGCCTGCCGCCCCCGATGTGCCCCGGGTTGGCGGTGGACGGAGTATAGCAGGGGTGAGCGAAGCAGCAGTGGCTTGGATTGCCCAATTGAGGCTCTTACGCCGCCAGGTATGTCTTCTCGTAGATCTTATTTTCCAACAGGTTTCTGAACAGCCGCATTAGCCCGATCACATCTGCAATAAGCGATTCAAGGTCCTCGCGGGCAATGTACACCTCCTCGCCGTGGGCGATCGAATTTCGACGTTTCAAAATTATTCGGTCCAAGAAATCCGCTTTTTCGGCGAAACGGCTGTAGTCCACCGCGCAAACGATGCAGATATCCTGCAACACGTCGGAGTTAAGGTTGGATCGCGTATCGATTAGAGTCGGATCGATCTTAGAGAACCGGGCATCTTGCGACCCGAGCACCTGCGAAAGCAGTGCAGCTCTCTCCTTTAGGTTCGGCCGCCGAACGGAGAAATTTTCGAGCCGAACTAAAAAATGGTTTACGTAGCTTTGCTTTTCCAGCGCACTAAATGGATACCTGCGCAGGCAGATGAACTCAAAATATTTTTGAGCGCAGAACCGCACATGGCCCTCCCAGTGCGCGTACAAGATTGGAATCAGGGCACGCAGTAACGCTCGCGTTGACATTTGATCCGAACGTTCGATGACGCTCCTAAGATCGGAGATTTCTTTGATCCGCCATCCCATGTCCGAATCGAATTGATTCGACAGGTCGGATTCCGACCGTGCCTTAGTCATGGACGAAACCACGCTTCGCCAAACGGAATCGTGCGTGACAGCCGTGTGGTCCCGCGAATGCCGGGCGACATAATGCGTTCTAGTTCGGCCTGTCCCCAAAAGTTCCTGATCTTGTTGCCCAGAAAATCATCTGGATTCGGAAGGCGCATAATCGCGTCAATGTTTTTTCCTACGCCGACGGCGATGCATTCTAGGGCAACAAGGCCGACGCGCCCTGAATGCCTGCCATCCTCATAGCGGCGAAGCGCGCTATCCCCAAACGCACGATTTAGTGCTGCGAACGTTGCGGTGAAGCGTCGCGTCACCTCATCCATCTCGGCACGAGAAGCGAGTTGTACGATGCCATCGTCGATGTACTCCTCGACGTCCAGCGTTCCATCGTATGGGACATACGAGTGCACGAGAAATCTGGTCGCATATTCCATGTGCCGTTGACGTTCGATCTGATCGTCGGTGGCGGCAAGCACACATCGAAAATTTGTATCGTCGGCGAGCCGTTTCAGAAGTTGGAAATACTCAGGGTTGACCATAATGATGATGCAGTTGCGGAGTTCTTGCGGGTTTGCTGGAGTGCCGCCCGCATTTAGCCGCTGAAACAGGTCGTACTTCGTCTTGTTGTCGCTTGGGCGCTTTAGGATCTCTACGCCAATGCGAGCGCGGCGAATGGCCAATTGAAGTGACTTGTCCAGCTGGTGTTGGTCATCTTCTGGGACATCGGCGATCGTTCCTGTCCGCTCCCACACTACGTTGCTCAACGATGGCAGATATTTAGTGGCGACTAGAACCGAGGGTGCTTGGAGTTGCTTGCTATCGGGGTCTCGAAGCGCACCCATAAATTCCAGAATGGTGGAGATACGTTGTAACCCGTCAATCAGTTCCCATTTCGAGTCTTCTTTCTCGAACACGAAAATTGAGGGAACGGGGATGCCGAGTAATAGTGATTCGATGAACTTGGACTTCTGCCCAATGTTCCATCGGAACAACCGTTGAAAGTCGGGTTGAATTATGAGCTCGCCCTCACGGTATAGGCTAACGATCTCACCGACAGACATTTGGTATGCATCGGTCCTAACGACCTTTTGGGCTTTTTGGATTTCGTCATCGAGCATTTTTTTCTCCTAATTCAATCCCGCTCGAACCCTGGCGCTTCCATCGCCGCCGCCGGGCCCTCAAAGACGACCCAGTTCGCGCGGTGAATCTGCGCGGCGACCGAGTCGCTGATCGCGTTGAGCGCCGCATCGCGGCGGCGGGAGTCGGCGGAGAGGAGATCGCGCAGCGTAACGGTGTCCTGGCGCGCGAGCGCCGCGCGGATGGTCGCTGCGAGTTCGTCGATGGGGAAGTCGCTTTGCATTATCACTCCCCCTACGACGTTCCTAGGCTACGTCTGAAACATACCGACGGCGAAAGAGCACTGCTGCGTCCCGGGTATGAGAAGTACTGGATATCCGCAACCAAAGCGCCACTCAGGCGCTCCGCGCGTTTGATGGTTTGGGAAGCGACAATAGCGTCAGCGGGGCTGGCAAGGCCCATAAACAGCCCGCGCCAAACATCGAACTTGTCGAGAAATCCGCCGAAAGCAATCCAGTGAAGATATGGCTCCTCGCCGGGTAGCGGCTGTCTCCCGATCGTCATTATTTCGCCGATATATTCGCTCAGCAGGGACGTGGATCTTTTATCCGTCGTTAGGTTCGGCAACATATCGAACAGCGGGTACATAGCCGTCCTGCGCTCGTCATCGGCTGCGCGTGCTTCCGCAGCGTACCACCGCGAAACAATTCGACCCGCTTCATAGGCAATCTCATCAGGAAATTTTCCGCGGAATTCTTCGAAATGGTATGAGACGCTGGGATCCATCGATACTGCTAATGTGGTGCTACGTTCGGCAATCCGCTCCTCCGCCGTATCATCCTCGGTGCCCTCCTTGGTGGATGAGGCATATGAGCTCACTACTCCGACGAGAACTCCCGCGCGGTAGGTGAGTTCGGCTTCTAGCCGATCAAGTCTATCATTGTCGGTCTGGAGACTGGTTCGGCACGAACTGTAATTCGTGTAGCAAAAGCTCAGTAGTCCCACCGCGACCGTGGTGAGGATCCAAATCGTTATCGGCTTATTGATCCAAGCCCAGCGACCGAATCGTTCTTCGCGCGTGTGTATTGCACGCGCATGCGCTTCTGCGAATAGGAGATCCCTCTCAAAGGCCTCTTCGTCGAAGGACGAAGAGGCGAAGGTTGGATCGGACTTATTGTTCATCGATCTTCTCCGCGACGCCATGTGCTACCCACATGGATGAGGCGTGGTCCTTGGCGAAACGGGCAGACTCTACTTCTTCCGCGGCATCAGGCTCTCGGTCAGCTCCGGCGTCCACGGCGCGCCTTTGGCGAGCGCCTGGCGCAGCGCCACGAAGTCCACTTCGCGCCCGGTCTCCTTGGTGCCGCGGTTAAAGGCGCGGAAGCCCGCGCGCGCCTCGGTCATCATGTTGAGCGCCATCCAGGAGCGCGACGACTCCTTGTTGCGCTGCCACGCGTCGAGCTTGGGCTTGCGCAGCTCCTCGATGGTCTTGAGCGTGCACTCGGGGAAGGTCTCGAGGAGCGTCGCGCACAGCTCGTCGACGCGCTTGTCGAGCAGTGAGAGATCGATCGTCCCCTGCGCCAGCAGGTCCTTGCCGCGCTTGAGCTCGTCGCCGCTCTTCGACTCGCCGAACACGAAGCGGCCGTAGTCGTCGGTCATGCGGTCGGTGACCACCAGCGGATTGGCGACGAACTTCCCGTCGACCTTCAGCGCCGGCACCACGTCGGAGATCATGCCGAGGCGATAGGCCTTGTGGGCCGAGAACGGCTGGCACAGCACGCCGGCGTTCATCGCGTTCTCGACGCCGATCAGCACCGGCAGGAAGTCGGTCGCTCCTGCTATCGGCGCCGAGCCGTGCTTCGGGCCCGCCTGGCCGAAGCGGGCGAGGTCCTGGGCGATCGAGAAGTCGCAGGCCATGCCGATCTCCTGGCCGCCGCCGAGCCGCATGCCGTTGACGCGGCAGATCACCGGCTTGTCGACGGTGAGGATCGTCGTCACCAGATCCATGAACAGGCGCATGTACTGGCGGAACTCGGGCGGGTTGCCGGCGTAGTACTCGGCCAGCTCCTGCACGTTGCCGCCGGTGCAGAACCCCTGCGTGCCGGTGGCGGTGAGCACGATCGCGACCACGTCGCGCGACAGCGACGCCTGCCGCAGCGCGATGGTCGCGCCCTTCATCATGTCGACGGTCAGCGCGTTGAGCTGCTTCGGGTTGTCGAGAATGACCCAGGCGTTGAACAGGCCCTCGATGGCGCTGCCGTCGGCGCGCTTCGCCGGCCGCTTCTCGTACAGCACGCCGGGCGGGAGCGCGGCACCGGGCACGAGGTTGTGGTCGACGAGCTGCGCGGGCTTCTGGGCTTCGGCGACGGAGAGGGGAGTGGGGGACTCGGTGTCGGACATTCTGTTCTTCTCGTTAGAGCGGGCGGGACTGGGGCCGAAGGGTAGAGCGTTTTTCCGTGTTCGTCATGGCCGTCTCCCCCTCACCCCAACCCTCTCCCCGACGGGGAGAGGGAGGCAAAAACAGTCGACAGGAGAGGAAGGAAAGAATCGGGGGCGTGCACGTCACGGCCGTGCGTCCCTCTTTCACCCTCTCCCCGCTGGGGAGAGGGAAGGGTGAGGGGGCGCGATGCCTGAGGTGCCGTTGGCAGCGGCGGCCCGATTTGGACCAGCCCCGATTTGCACCAGCGTTGACGCGCGCGCACCTCTTTTCGCCGCATCGGGTCGGGTAAGCTGCCGCCATGGATCAGGACGCCAGCGACACGACCATCCGCCCCGCGACTCCCGACGACGCCGACGGCATGGCCGAGGTCAGCGTCGCGGCGTGGCGCGAGACCTACGGCGGCCTGCTGCCGCAGCCGACGCTCGACGGCATGTCGGTGCCCGACCGCGCGGCGTGGTGGCGACAGCGCCTGTCATCCGGGAGCCCGGACCGCCCGCGTCCGCGCGCCTGGGTCGCCGAGCGCGGCGGCCGGATCGTCGGCTTCGTCGACGGCGGCCCGGCGCGCGCCGCCGAACTCGGCCAGGAGATGGAGGTCTACGCGATCTATCTCCTCGACTCGGTCAAGCGCCAGGGACTCGGCCGCCGTCTGCTGCGCGCGATCTTCCGCGACTTCGTCGCCCACGGCGCGACCTCGGCGGGGCTCTGGGTGCTGCGCGACAACCACGGCGCGCGGAGGTTCTACGAGGCGTGCGGCGCCGTGCCGACCACCGAGCGCACCGAGAGTCGCCCGGGCTACGCGCTCACCGAAGTCGGCTATGCCTGGCGCGACCTGCGCGCGGCGACGGCGGAGTAGGCGGGGCTCGTGCGATTCCCCCTCACCCCAGCCCTCTCCCCGGCGGGGAGAGGGAGAAAAAAAAGAGGCCGCCCATCAGCGACACAGAAGCACGAGCGAACGTGTGACGATGTCCCCTCACCCTCTCCCCCTTGGGGAGAGGGAAGGGTGAGGGGGCGGATTCGTTCCGCCCGCTCACTTCCCGGCGCAGCCGCCGGAGAGCGTCGCCTGGGCGGCGTCGCTGACGATGGGGGCCGCGGGTGCGGCGCCGTCCCGCGTCGCGCGGGTGCGTATGACCCGCGTCAGTCTCGAGGCAGCGTCGCCACCTGGGCGACCTGGCGCCCGCGATGCTCGAACCTGTAGACGCCGCCGCAGGATTGCAGCAGCGCACGCACGATCGCGGTTCCGCGACCCGGCTCGCGGTCGGCCGACGCCACGGCCGTGGTCTCGTTCACCACGCACAGCTCAACCGTCCCGCTTGCCGTCACGCCGCACATGACCTCAACGCATCCCTGCGCGCCATGCTTGAGCGCGTTCACCAGCAGCTCGTGAAGCACGAGACCCAGCGTGCGTGCGGCACGCGGCGCAAGGGAGACGTCGTCGATGTTGACGATCAGTTGAACGTTCGACGGCACGAAAAAGGCGTCGGCAACGTCGTTGCAGATGTCGCCGAGATGCGAGTCGAGCGCGATCCTCTCGCCATCGAGATCGGTCAGCGTCCTGCTGAGCCGCGCGAGCGCGGCGATGCGCATGCGGGCGCCCGCGAGCACGGTCCTCGCCGTCGGGTCGGGGACGCGTTCCTCGCTGGCGAGCATCATCGCCACGAACTGCAGGCAGTTGGCGAGCCGATGATTCGCTTCCTGGTGGGCGAGGCGGGCGATTTCGTCGGCTGAAGTCGGCGGCAGATCCCTGGCGAGCATGCGTTGTCTTTCGTGTGAACGGTCCCCGTGCGGACCGGAGGAGTGTAGGCGTCGCATTATAAAAATATAGGAAAATCAATGACTTACTTGGCGAATTGAGAGTGGCTTATGGCCTGTGTGTGTTTGGCCAAAAATGAGTAAGTTGCGTAATCGCAGGGGAGAAGAGGGCCGCGATGGCGGACAATCTGATTCGCGGAGAACGCCTCCAGATCATGCTCGCGCAAGAGGAGCTGAGGGCGCTCGACACATGGCGGTTCGAGAAGCGGATGCCGAGCCGGGCTGCGGCGATACGCGAACTGCTGAAGCGCGGCCTGGCGGCCGAGGGATTTCTGGCCGCCGACGACGGCGCGCACTCGTCGTCGTTCGGTGTCGTCAACGAAAGTGCCGCCAAGAAGCGGCCGTGACGCAGCCGCCGTCGGCGCACCGACGCGCCTCCGGGCAAGAGAGGACGACGCGCCCGCTTACTTCGCCGCGCGGGTGCCCGTGAGCATCGCCTGGGCGGCGCCGGGCACCGGCTTGAGGCGGAGCGACAGGCGCAGCACGACATCGTCGCCGTCGACGTCGGCCTTGTACTCGCGCTCGATGTCGCCGTTGGGCAGCGTCCGGTTGGACGTCAGCTTGAACGCCGACTGCCCGGTGCCGAACCAGTAGGTCGCCTGCTCGAGAAACTCGCGCGCATCGACGCGCTCGAGCGCGATCGAGCACGTCGGGTCGTCGCCCGCGGTGAGCACCGCGCCGGGGCCGACGCTCGGCAGCTCGAACACCTTCTGGTTGGTGTCGTTCTTGCTGCCGGGCTCGCCCTGGAGATACGCCGCCTGCTCGGCGGCGGGCACCGCCCGCAGCTTCTTCGTCGCCGCGCTGCGCGCGACCGAATCGCCCGCCGTCACCGCCGGCAGGCAGTACGTCAGGAAGGCGGCGACGGCGCGGTCCTCGGGCGTTTTCGTCATCGAGGCGGTCTGCAGCTCGGCGGCGGCGGCCGTCGACGCGACGGCGAGCGCCACCGCCGTCACCAGCGGCAGCCCCGGCGTCGTCGCGCGCGCGAGCGCGCGGATGATGCGATGAGCCCCCATCGCTCCCCCAATTCCCCCAAAGGCGCAGTTGCGTTCCGTAAGGTACCCGCAAATCGCCCCGAGCCCAACCCTGTCGTCAAACTGTCGTCGCGCGACGCCACATGCGCCGCGCGTGGCTTTCGGGAAAACCTGCTGTTGTCGCCCGTCACCTGCCCGTGATCTCATGCCGGCCCTCGCCACTGTGGAGCGCCGCACATGCCGAAACTCAAGGTCCAGAGCTTTGGTCTCTCCATCGACGGTTTCGGCGCGGGCCCCGACCAGAGCCTCGAACATCCGCTGGGCGTGCGCGGGCCCGAGCTCATGCAGTGGTTCATGCACACCAAGCTGTGGCGCAACATGATGGGCCAGGGCGAGGGCGAGACCGGCGTCGACAATCGCATGGCCGAGGAAGGCTTCCAGGGCATCGGCGCCTGGATCCTCGGCCGCAACATGTTCGGGCCGGTGCGCGGGCCGTGGCCCGACGAGAGCTGGAAGGGCTGGTGGGGCGACGAGCCGCCGTACCGCGTGCCGGTGTTCGTGCTCACCCATCATGCCCGCGCGCCGCTGACGATGAAGGGCGGAACGGTGTTCCACTTCGTCACCGGCGGCATCCACGAGGCGCTCGCGCGGGCCAAGGCCGCGGCGGGCGAGCGCGACGTGCGCGTCGGCGGCGGCGTCGCCACCGTGCGCCAGTACCTGGCCGCGGGCCTGATCGACGAGCTGCACCTTGCGATCCGCCCGGTGCTGCTCGGCTCCGGCGAGAACCTGTTCAGCGGACTCGATCTGCCCGCGTTGGGCTACACGTGCGCCGAGTCCATCGCCGGCGAACGCGCGACCCATGTTGTCCTGCGCAAGGGCTGACGCGAGGGATACTCGCTATTCGTCATCCGCGCGTGTGCGGTCCGCTTGAAAAGAGCGCCTGCCACGACGCGAACATCAAAAACCGCGACTAGCGGTTGATCTGCGGCTGGTTCGGGCGCGTCAGCGTCTGCATCACGCCGACGATGAGGCGGTGGAAGCGGTCGTCGTCGAAGCCCGAGACGCGGTAGGCGCGGCCCGTCACCGCGGTCGCGATCTCGTCGTTGCGGCAGAGGCCGGCGACCAGCCGGATGCCGCTGCCGTTGCCGTTTCCGGCGGCCGTGGCAGGCGGCAGCGGCTTGCGCGCGCACAGCGCGGCGGCGGTCACGTTCGCCGGACCGTTGAACATCAGCACATACGAGTACATGCGACCGCCGCCCGCGGTCGCGGCGGCGCGCGCCATCTCGTCGGCGGGCGCGAGGACGAAGCTCGCGTGGGGCGCCCAGTCGGCGTTGCGCATCTCGTCCATCACCGCGGCCGCGAGGCGTTCGTCGCCGGCGCCGAGCGCGCTGCCGAGGATCGTCACCGGAATGGGACCGAGCGCCGCGTCGCGCGCGTACTCGTTCGGGCTGAAGCGGCCCGTGGTCTGGTCCTCGACGATCGCGACGTCGTCGCAGGCGGCGAGCGCGAGCATCGCGACCGCGAGCAGGAGCGCGAGCGACGCCAACGGCGCGCGGCGCGCGCGATGCGATGAAGCCGACATGCGCGTGACGATAGCGGCGGCCGACGGGCGGGTGCGCGGGAAATTTGGGGCAGGACTCGTCTTTGCCGTTCAACAGACGGTGAGGACCGTCGCCGCTTAGGCGTTGCTACCTAGCGCCGCACCGGTCGGGCGTATCCTGTGCGGCACCGGCGCAGCCGGCAGCCGCCAGTCGGCAGTGGGTGGTCACCGGAGCCGACAGGTCGCGGCAACGAACCCGGTAACCATCGTCGCAACGATCATGCCATCGCGCGCGGTCGGCGCCGCGGCTGTGGAGAAGTGTCCCAACTGTCCCAGGTGTCCCAAACGCCCAGTGTGGGACAGTGGGACACTTTTGCTTATGCCGTTCACGGCAAAGGAAAATCCGCCGTCTCGGGTGTCCCACGCGGGGCGGGCGACGGGACAGTTTCGGGACAGCGGCCACCGTGCGAGCCCGCAAACGAAAAAGGCCCGCGGATGCCGCGGGCCTTTCTGCGAGGGCGAACGTGGAGGCGCGTCAGATGACGCCCGCGTCCTTGAACGTCTTGTACTCGTCGTCGCTCATGCCGAGGAAGTCCTTGAACACGAGCAGGTTGTGCTCGCCGATGCACGGCGCCGGCGCGGTGACGTCGCCCGGCATCTCGTCGAGGTCGATGCCCGGGTAGTAGTACGACTGGTCGCCGATCTCGGCGTGCTTGCGCACGCGCCAGTTGCGGCGGTGGGCGATCTGCGGATCCGAGAACAGGTCGGCAATGGTGTTGACGGGATAGCTGTGGACCTTGGCGGCCTGCAGCGTCTCGACCGCGCCGTCGGCGTCGCGGGTCTTCGTCCACGCGGCGACGATCTCGTCGAGCGCCGCGCGGTTGTCGCGCCGCGCGCTCATCGTCGCGAAGCGCGGGTCCCTGGCGAGCGCGGGCTGGCCGATGACGCCGGCGAGGCGCGCGAACTCGGCGTCGTCCCAGCACGACAGCACCAGCCACTCGTCGCCGGTCGGACGCGACTTCCGGCACGGATAGGCGTTGTGGGGTGCCGCGACCGGATCGGCGTTGGCGTCGCGCTCGACGATGCGGCCGTTGACGCAGTAGTCGTGGAGTGCCCCAGACAGGAACGTCGCGCCGCACTCGTACTGGGAGACGTCGATGTAGGCGCCCTGGCCGGTGCGGTCGCGCCGGTCTATGGCGGCGAGGATCAGCGGCGTGCCGACCAGCGCAGCGACGAAGTCGATGTACGGCCCGTACAGGAGCTGCGGGGAGCCGTCCTTGATGCCGGTCAGCCCGCAGAAGCCGGCGAGCGCCGAGAGCTGCGAGCCGAAGCCGCCGGTCGCCGCGCGCGGGCCGGTCTGGCCCATGTTGCAGGTCGACATGTAGACGAGGTCGGGGTTGGTGACCTTGAGGTCCTTGTAGCCGAGGCCGATGCGCTCGACGACCCCCGGCCGCATGTTCTCGATCAGCACGTCGGCCCAGTCGGCGAGCCGGCGCGACAGCTCGATGCCGCCGGGCTTCTTGACGTCGATGGTGACCGCGTACTTCGAATCGTTGAAGTACGAGAAGCAGCCCGAGCGGTTGATGCCTTTCTTGCCCTTGGGGTAGGGCGGGTACTGCAGGCGGAAGCCGTCGGGGCGGTCCCACGCCTCGACGTGCACGACGGTGGCGCCGTAGTTGCCCAGCACCTTGCCGATCCACGGGCCCGCGGCGTAGCCGCCGACCTCGACGACCTTCAGCCCATCCAGCGCCTGACGAACGCCCGCCATCTACTTCACCGCTCCCGACGCCATGAGTTTCGCGATCTCGTCCTTCCTGAGGCCGCAGTCGGCCAGCACCGCGTCGCAGTGCTCGCCGACCTTCGGCACGCCGCGCTTCACCGGCAGGCGCTCGCCGTCGACGATGGCGAAGCCGCCGATGAAGCGCTCGCTCTTGCCGTTCGGGCCGGGAAGGTCGAGCCAGAAGTCGCGGCCCGCGAACTGCGGATCGGCGCAGATGTCGGCGACGTTGTTGACGGGATAGCCGAGCATCTCGCGCTCGAACGCCTGCTGCAGGAACTCGGCCTTGGTCACGGTGAGGAAGAACTTCCGGATCGGCGCTTCCATGGCGTCGACCTGCTCCTGGGTGGTCTGGGTCGAATCGAACTTGGCCCAGTCGATGGTCGCGAGCACGCCGAGATCCGCGCCCGCGTCGCGCATCCACGCGCACAGGCCCTCGTTGGTGCGCCGCCCGGCGACGCCGCCGTAGATGATGAAGTTCACGAAGCCGTCCTTGCACGGCCAGAACACGCGATAGACGGCGCCGTGGACCGAGCGGCCGGTCATGAACGCGCCGGCGCGGGTCGGGTTCTCCTTGAGGATGTCCCAGAACGCGGGCGCGTGCGCGATCGAGGCGATGACCGCGCCCTGGGCCGAGACGTCGACGTGGTCGCCGGTGCCGGTGGCCTTGCGCTTCATCAGGCCGACCATGGCGCCGACCGCGGCCTGCGACGCGGCCCACGGGTAGGACTGCGGGTAGGAGACGCGAAGCGGCATGCCGCCGGGCTCGCCCGCGAGCGACATCGCGCCGCCGGCGGCCATCAGCTCGAGATCGGATGCGAGCCAGCCGGCGCGCGGGCCGGTGCGGCCGAACGGCGTGATCGAGACGTGGATCAGCTTGGGGTTGATCGCGCGCAGCGCGGCGGGATCGAACAGCTCGGCCTCGGGCGAGCCGGGGAGAGCCGTTTCGAGCAGGAAGTCGACCTTGGCGACGAGCTTGCGGAACAGGTCCTGGCCGGCGGCCTTGGCGAGGTCGAGCGAGATCAGCCGCTTGTTGACGTTGTCGGCGCGCCAGCCGGGCTCGTCGAGCTTCGAGGCCGGCGGCTCGACCTTGATCACGTCGGCGCCGAGGTCGGCGAGGAAGCGGCCGGTGAGCCAGCCGAGCCGGCCGGTGCAATCGAGAACCCGGTAGGGCTCCAGCATGTCTACGCTCCCCGCGCTTACGCGAACAGATGGCCGAATATACACAAACGGATCGCGCGCCGCCTCGGCGCGCGGGCTCCGAAACGATTGGCGTGTCCCGATCCGGAGTTTCGATAGCCGCCGCCCCAGTCCCCGCACAGGGGCGGGCGGCGCGGCGGCTATCGGAACCGCGGATCGGCGGCGGGGTTTCCCCCGCCGCCTTTCCGTCGAGCCTTACCGGCCGGTGCGGGCCAGCGAGATGAGCCAGCCGCTCATGTGCGACTTCATCTTCGCGATCTGCTCCGGCGTGAAGAACTTCTCCGGCTTCACCTTGTCCACGGGGTAAACCGGACGGTGGAAGTCCTGCTCGTAGCCGTAGGGGACGGTGGCGTCGATGCCCATGCCGCCCTCGAACACGGTGTTCGCCGCGGTCCACTGGGCGCCGCCCGCCGTCATGCGCTCGGCCGGCATGAACGTCTGACCGATGCCGCCCGGATGCGGGTTGAGGATGTCGGTCTGCGGGTTCACGCGGGTGGTCAAGCACCACATGATGTCGTCCATGTCGTAGATGTCGACGTCTTCCGACACGGCGATCGCGAGGCGCATGCCCTGCGAGCACGACAGGATGGCGGTCAGGAAGTTACGCTGCCAGCCTTCCTCGATCTTGTTGCGCTTCTTGACCTGGATGATGCAGCCGCCCCAGTCCGTCATGCAGTACGGAATGTGGACGTTCTGCACGATGCCGGGCTGCAGGCGCTCGCACAGGTTGTAGATCGCGGATTCGCGCACCGAGGTGTCGATGTTGGCGTCGTCCGCGGTGTGCACGCCGAGCGGGAAGATGATCGGCTTCGAGGCCTTCTTGCGCATGGTGATCGCGGTGACGTGGAACGTCGGGGCGCGATACGCCTTGCCCATGTAGCCCGCCCACTCGGGGTGGAAGAAGAACTTGCCCTGCAGGCCCGCGTCCTCGGACTCCTTCGTCTCGTAACGCTTGTCGCGCGGATGGAGGTAGCCCTCCAGCACGTACTCGGCGTCGGCGAGGGTGTAGGCGTCGATGGTGCGGCACTTCACGATGCGGACCGGCGAGCCCTGGATCGCGCCGGCGACGCCGACCTCGTCGCAGCCCTTCGGCAGCACGACGTAGTCGAAGCCCGCGCCCGCGACGTAGGTGCAGCTCGGCGGAACGCCGAAGCACATCGTCAGCGGAATCGGCTTGTCGTCCTTGTAGTGGGCCGTCATGACCTGCCACATGTGGGAACCCGGCGAGATCTGGAACGTGCCGACGTTGCCCCAGCGGAAGTTCATGCGGTTGTAGCCGATGTGGCTGCCGCCGTCGAAGTACGGGCCGATGATGCACGAGATGCCGGAGCCGATGGTCAGCTCGGACTCGAGCTCGGTGTGGCGGATCGCGGTGATCCACTTGTTGACGTCGAGGTCGTCGGTGATGACCTCTTCCTGCACCGGCGCCTTGTCCTGCGGGATCTCGACCGGCTTCAGCGGGTGATCGATCGCGTTGGAGACCGCCTTCACGCGCTCGAGCGAGTTCTTCCACCCGAACATCTTCTCGACGATGCGGATGTCGCCGAACAGGTTGGTGATGGCGCGCGCGTGCGGCTTGCCCTTCACGTTGTTGAAGATGATCGGCGGGCCGCCGTCGAAGTGCTTCTGCAGACCGGTGATCTCGAGGTCCGGATTGACCTCCTTGTCGGTCTCGATGAGGTTGCCCTCGGACTTCAGCCAGTCGAGGGCCGAGCGGAGGGACGTGACGTCTTTCGCCATAGTGTGCTTCCGGATATCTAGGGTTGATGAAACGGTGGGTCGTGAAGCGACGGCGCGCGACCCGGGGCCGCGCGCCGCGTTTGCTGTCGTCCGCGCGCCTCTAGTCGGGGAGGGCGGCCTTCAGTTTCGGGTTGCTGCGGTATTTGCTCTCGTCGATGAACTTCCCCATCTTCGACTTCGCGCCGTGCTTGGCGAGCGACTCGAGGAAGAGTTCATGCACCTTCGGGTGCTGGTCCTCGTACTCGATCTGCTTGCCGCCGTCCTTGACGCTGACGTCCATGCCGGTCCACACCGCGCGCTTCTCGGCAAGGGTCGGGTAGCGCATGGAGCCCATGGCGATCGCCAGGTAGCGCGCGGGCTCCGCCGAGCCGTTGAAGTGCTGGTGGAACATTCCGTCCGGCGGGGCGAAGACGACGCCATGGTCCCAGTCGACGCGCACCAGATCCTTCTCGAAGTCGTACCACAGCAGCGAGTAACCCTCGCCCTTGGCGCACATGACGTGGAAGTCGGCGCCGTGACGATGGCCCTTCTTGTAGGTGCCGACCGGCATCTCCGAGACGTGGGCGTGCATCGTGCCGTCGGCAAGCACGAACATGATGTTCGATCCGCCGGCGCCGCGCTTGTCCCACTTCTGGAGCTCGAAGGTGGAGAGGTCGGTGACGAAGTTGGTCTCCCACATGTGACGGCCGGGGATCTTCGGAATCATCTCGCCGTCGCCGGTGAAGTAGGAGGCGTTACCCTCGCGTTCCGGGAACTTCGCGTCGTTGTCGAAGACGAACTTGTTGTTGCGGTAGATGTTGATGACCAGCGGCGCGTTGTTGCACGAGTAGAGGCGGGCGCGCTTGTCGCCGGAACCGTTGAAGTGCTGATAGCGGGCGTTGAGCGGCAGCGCGAAAAGGCTGCGCGGGCCCCACTCGAACTGGTGCTTCTTGCCGTCATAGCTCTCGACAACCGTCGAGCCGTGGCCGTCGATGACGTAGAACACTTCCTCGAACATGAACTTCTGCGGCGTCGTCTTGCCGCCGGGCGGAAGGTCGACGACATACATCGCGGCGAAGTCGCCGCGGCCCTTGAGGTGGACGAAGCAGCCCGGCACGCCGAAGCGCGCCCACGGCTTGGTCTCGACCTTCTTGATGTCGACCCCGAAGTCTTCGACCACCGGGATCCCTTCGCCCTTCACCCAATCCAGGTAGGGATCGACCAGGAACCGGTCGTCGGCCAGGTTGGAGATGTCGACCATCGTGCTCATTTGACGCCCCTGTCAGTGTTTTAGCAGATGCTACGTATTCTTATGTTTGGCCAAAAATCTGCCAGCGCTCGCTATACGTCAACACCTGTTTTTGGCTCGGAGCTGAGCAGGAACGCTATAGCTCCGCGAACGCGAATATCCGGCGGGAATCGGGGCTCCCGCGCGCGTTGCGAGCGGGGACCGACCGGTCGGCGCGCTCTAGCCGTTCGCGTCGGCGGCACCGGCGGCAAGCTCCTGCAGCCAGTCGGCGCGGCCCTGGACCGCGAGTCGCTGGTGATAGAACGCGAGCCCGCGGAGGCCCCCGAGCTCGGCGCCGTTGCCCGCCCGGCCGGGGCCGCCGTGCACGCACATCGGCATGACGATGCCGTGGCCGGTCTGCGCCTTGCCGACGCTCGCATCGACCACCAGCACGCGGCCGTGATAGGCGCCGATGCCGAGCACCGCGTCGCGCGCGAAGTCCTTGTCGCCGGTGAACACCGACGCGACCAGTGAGCCCTCGCCGCGGTCGGCGAGCGCGATGGCCTGCGCCGCGTTGTCGTAGGGCATCAGCGTGCTGACGGGGCCGAACGCTTCGACATCGTGCACCGCTTTTGCCGTCGCCGGCGTGTCGCAGCGCAGGAGAGTCGGCGCGATGAAGCAGGATTTCTCGGGATCCGCGTCGAGCGGCTTCACCGGCGCATTGCCGGTCACGACCTTGCTCTCGGCCTTGAGCTTCTCGATCGCCGCGAGCACCGCCTTCTGCTGCGACCGGGTGACGACCGGGCCCATCGTCACGGTCTCGTTGCGCGGATTGCCGACGACGATCTTGGCGAGCGCCGCCTCGATCGCTTGGGCGACGTCACCGACGATGGCCTTCGGCACGAAGGCGCGGCGGATCGCCGTGCACTTCTGACCGGCCTTGGTGGTCATCTCGCGCACCACCTCGCGCACGAAGAATTCGAACTCGGGCGAGCCCGGCTTGGCGTCGGGGCCGAGGATGCACGCGTTCAGGCTGTCGGCCTCGATGTTGAGGCGGACGCACGATTCGATGACGCGCTTGTGGGTCTTGAGCGCGGCTGCGGTGTCGGCCGAGCCGGTGAAGGCGATGGCATCCTGGCCGGTGACGAGGTCGGTGAGCTCGCGCGCGCCGCCGCACACCAGCGACAGCACGCCCGGCGGAACCACGCCCGCGTCCACCACGTCCTTCACCATCTGGTAGGAGACGAGGGCGGTCGCGGTCGCGGGCTTGGCGAACGCGGGCACGCCGGCGAGGATCGACATGCCGGCCTTCTCCCACAGCCCCCACGACGGGAAGTTGAAGGCGTTGATGTGGATGCCGACGCCGCGGATCGGCACCGACACGTGCATCGCCTGGAACGCCTCGTCGCGCGACAGCCGCTCGAGCTTGCCGTCCTTGAGGTACTTGGCGGCGCCCATGGTCTCGCCGAGGCGGGCGATGTACTTGAGCGTGCCGATGCCGCCGTCGATGTCGATGGCGGCGTCGACCTTGGTGTTGCCGGAGTTCGCCTGGGCGAGCGCGAAGTAGCTGTCGCGCTTGGCCGTCAGCACGTCGGCGATCGCCTTGATGAGCGCGCCGCGCTGGGCGAACGTCATGTCCCGGAGCGCCGCGCCGCCCTTGTCGCGGGCGAAGGCGAGAGCCGCGCCGACGTCGACGCCGGTGGTCGAGGCCCGCGCCAGCTCCGTCCCGAGCACCGGATCGACCAGGGCGGTTCCTTCGTCGCTGCCTTCGACCCAACGACCGCTCACGTAGCTGGCTAGTTTCATGGAGTGTCCCCTGCTGGCGCGACCCGTTGCTCGGGAGTGGGGTTCGGGTCGAGGGCGCGTAGAATAACGGAACGGGGCGCACCGGCAAGCGGCGCCCATGCGGCGCCGCGGGCGGCTTCCTACATAAGTGAAGACGGCGGCTGGGCGCGCTGTGGCGCGAATCTGCGTATGCGTGTATAAGCCCGCCAGCCAAGGGGAGCGTGAGTACCGGAGAGAAAGGCATGGCCGAGATCCAGCTTAAGGTCGCGCAGGTGAAGAGCCTGACGCCCAACATCAAGATGTTCGAGTTCGTTGCCGCCGATGGAGGCGAGCTGCCGCCGTTCGAGGCCGGCGCCCACATCGACATCAAGACCGCGCACGGCCTCCGGTCGTACTCGCTCGCCAACGATCCCAAGGAGCGGAACCGCTACGTCACCGCGGTGCTGCGCGAGCACTCCGGCAAGGGCGGCTCGCGGTGGATGCACGAGGAGCTGAAGCCCTCGGTGACGGTCACCGCGACGGCGCCGATCCAGAACTTCCCGCTCGTCGAGAGCGCGGGCAAGTCGCTGCTGCTCGCGGGCGGCATCGGCATCACCCCGATGCTGGCGATGGCGCACCGGCTGATCGCGCTGGGCAAGGACTTCCACCTCTATTACTGCACCCGCTCCGCCGAGGAGACCGCGTTCCGCGACGAGGTCAAGGCGCTGCTCGGCGATCGCGTGACGTTCGTCCACGACGGCGGCGATCCGTCGAAGGGTCTCAACCTCAAGACGACGTTCGGCACCCAGCCCGAGGACACGCACCTCTATGTCTGCGGCCCGGGCGGACTTCTCCGCGCGGTGCAGGACGTGACCGGCCATTGGCGCAACGGCACCGTCCACTACGAACTGTTCGCCAGCGCGAAGACCGACGAGCAGAAGGCCCAGGCCGCGAGCAAGTCGCGCGAGGCGTTCGAGGTCGAGCTCGCCCAGAGCGGCACGACCCTGACGATCCCCGCCGACAAGTCGATCCTCGACGTGCTGCTCGACAACGGCTTCGGCGTTCCCTACGCCTGCGAGGACGGCTGGTGCGGCGCGTGCACCGTCGGCCTGATCTCCGGCAAGGCCGACCATCGCGACGAGTTCCTGTCGGACGCCGACAAGGCCGAGGGCAAGAAGATCCAGGTCTGCGTCTCCCGCGCGATGCCTGGCGAGAAGCTGGTGCTGGATCTGTAGCTCGCAACGGCGAGAGCGAATGGAGAAAAGGGCCGGAGTGGCAAGCTTCCGGCCCTTATCTTTTGGTCGCCTTATTTCCGCTATGGCGGGACCCTCCGCCGGGTTGGACCCCGCCCGACTCTCGGATCAAGAGCCGCGCCCTTAGGGCCGCGCGAGCGCGGTCCGTCTAAAAAGAATCGGGCGCGGCGGGCCGGCCATCCACGTTCAGTGGTCGTCATTCCCGCGCAAGCGGGAATCCAGACCTTTTCTCCCTCTCCCTCGAGGGAGAGGGAGGGGGGAGGGTGACGCAGTCCGCGTTGCGATCCCCTCACCCAACCCTCTCCCTAACGGGGGAGAGGGCTCAGACGGTGCGCACCCTAAACACCGCGTCATCCTCGCCGAAGGGCGAGGATCCACGAGTTTCTTTCAACCTCGTCTAAAACTCGTGGATGGTCGGCCCCCCTCTTTTCGAACGGACCGCGCTTGCGCGGTCCTAAGGGCCGACCATGACGGACAAAGATCCGTCACTTTCCACAGGCCCTGTTCCGAGCGCCCGCGTTTCTCCACAGCCCCCTTGTGCCGCCTTTCGCCCGCGCGCATCGTCTCCGCATCGCGTCCAGCGAGGGGAGCTATTGCGCATAGCGACCCTGGTTCGAGCGAAGAAGCCGCGAGCGATGGCCTCCGACAATGAGGACGGCCGCGGTGGATGACTTGAGAGGCAACGGCGCTTCCCGTTCGGGTCGCGACGCATTTTTTCTCAGGTACCGATAACAACAGCGTCGCGATCCGCGACAGAGAGAAGCAATCGGTAGGACAGAGCTACGCTTTAAACGCAGCGTGATGGCACCTGCTGACCTCCCTGGGAAGGTAAA
>JBLNCI010000018.1:0-64685 GCA_050260515.1 Gemmatimonas sp. | reverse complement strand
GGGGGGTCCCGCCCCCCGGGGGGGGGGGGGGCCCCATCGACGCGATCCCCCGGTCACGACTCCGGCGTGGTCGCCGACTTCGCCTTGTCGACGATCCGCTTCGGCGTCGCATAGAGCTCCTTGACGAGGGCCTGCACCTTGTCGCCTGACGTGGGGCTGATGGTGATGCGCGCCTTCTCGGCGTCGGCGAGGAACGCCTTGTCCTTCACCGTCGCGTCGAATGCCGCGCGCAGGATCGTCGCCCGGTCGGCGGGCGTGCCGGGCGGCAGGATGTACGGCCGGCCGAACACCTGCTGGCTGACGATGAGCTTGATCGCCTGCCGGTCGTCGTCGGACTGCACGTACTTCCAGACCTCGGGAACGCCCCTCTTCGACAGGTCCTCGTTCGGCTCGACGCCCATCTGCAGGATGATGTTCACCGACTTGTTCTTGACCCAGTCGGGCTTCTGGGCGAGCAGGCTCGACCAGTCGAAGCCGCACAGGCCCTCGACCTCGCCGCGTTCCATCGCCAGCAGGATGTCGACCGAGCCCTTGTAGCCCGAGACGACGTCGAACCTGGTCCCCGCCATGTGGTTGAGCAGATACGCGTAGTCGCGGGTCGAGCCGCCGGCCTGGCTCGCGCCCATGATGGTCTTGCGCTTGCGCGCGTCGTCGAAGGTCTTGGTCTTCGACGTCTTCCACGTCAGGCACAGGCGCTGCCCGCTGTCGGCGCTGCCGACGTAGACGAACTTGGTCGGATCGAAATGCCACTTCGTCTGATCGTCGAGCAGCGGACCGGCGATCGCTCCCGGATAGAGCGCGGCGATGGCGGTGCCGTCCTTCGGCGCGACCGTGGCCATGTACTGCGCGGCCTTGCCGCTGCCGGCGCCCGGCATGTTCTGGGGAACGATCGAGGGATGACCGGGAATATGGTCGGCCAGGTGGCGCGCGACCGTGCGGGCGTAGGTGTCGTACCCGCCGCCGGGGTTCCCGCCGATGATGAAATTGATGGTCTGCCCGCTGTAGACGTCGGCCGCGGACGCGGGGCGGACGCCGATGGTAACCGCCGCGACCGCGGCAGCGACGAAAACGAACGTCTTCATGAGAGCCTCTCTACTGTCGGTGTAGGAGGCGCTTCCTCTCCGGTACGGTTCTATCGCCGTCACGAAGTCGTATACCAAGGCGTCGGCCATCGACAAGCGCGGTTGGTCCGCGCGCGGACGGAATCGCATGGCAATTTTCGGCCGTCGCTTCGCTGCAAACGTTCGCAGGCGAGATACCGCGTCACCGACGGATCAGTTCACCCCCACCCGGGCGACGAGGCGATCGAGGAGCGCGCGTCCCTCCGGCCACGGGCCAAAGCCCGCGTCGAGGTTGACGTGGCCGGCGGCGCCGATGTCCACGAGCTCCGATCCCCAGGCGCTCGCGAACAGCGCGGCGCGCTCACGCGACACGAACGGGTCGTTTCGGCTCGCGACCACGATCGACGGAAACGAAAGTCGCGTCAGCGGCACCGGCGCGAACGGCCGGATCTCGTCCGGCGCCGCGGGACGCTCCACGTCGGCGGGTGCGACCATCAGCGCTCCGTGGACGGGCAGCGTTCTGTCTTCAACGGCGAGATGCGCCACAGCGATGCAGCCGAGGCTATGGGCGATGACGATGGCGCCGGGGAACTGCCGGATGGCCGCACGCAAAGACGCGATCCAGTCCGCGCGCACGGGCGCATCCCAGTTGGCCTGCTCGACGCGCCGCGCAGTCGCAAGCTCGCCCTGCCATACGGACTGCCAGTGGCCGGGGCCCGAATTGCCGAGTCCGGGGATAATGAGGAACGGCGGCGCGGGACGCGCGTCTTCGATCATCCGGCGTGCGGCGCTGCTCAGGCGGCGATCATGCCGGCCGCGACGGTCGCGTTCGTGTGCTCATCGATGAGGATGAACGCGCCCGTGCTGCGGTTGTCGCTGTAGGCGTCGAACGCGATCGGCGACGCGAACTGCAGCGTCACCCGGGCGATATCGTTGCGCTGCAGCCCCTTCGGGTCGGCCTCGTTGGCGAGGTCGGCGACGTCGACGCGGTGCGCGATCGCCGAGATGCGCGCCGGAGTGGTCCGCGTGCCCTGTTTCACCACGAACCGGCCGCTGCCCTGGAACGCCTCGTCGGCGAACCAGCACAGCGTCGCCTCGACCCGATTTCCGGTCTTCGACGGCGCCGCGACGGGCGCGAACAGATCGCCGCGCGCGATGTCGACGTCGTCCTCGACCTCGATGCTGACGGACTGCGGCGCGAACGCCCGCGTGAGCGCCCCCTCGAAGGTCGAGATCGCGCGCACACGGGTGCGGCTGCCCGCCGGCAGCACGGTGATCTCGTCGCCGACCGACACCGCACCCGACTCGATCCGACCGAGGTATGCGCGGCTCTGACCGCCGTCGCGCGACGGGACGCGGCGGACGAGCTGCACCGGGAACCGGAACGGCGCGTGCTGGAGCCGCACCGCCTGGGGCAGGTCCTCGAGGATCGCCAGCAGCGGCTTCCCGCCGTACCACGGCGTCCGCGCGCTCGTATTGACCACGTTGTCGCCGAACTTGGCCGAGATCGGCACCAGGATCGGGCGTTCGGCGCCGAGCGCCGCGGCGAACGCCGCCACCGAGTCGGCGACGGCCGCGAACGTCGTCTGGTCGAAGCCCACCAGATCCATCTTGTTCACCGCGACGATCAGGTGCGGGATGCCGAGCAGGTGCGCAAGGTAAAGGTGACGGCGCGTCTGAACCGTCATGCCCTTGCGCGCGTCGACCAGGATGACGGCGGCGTCCGCGGTGCTGGCGCCGGTCACCATGTTGCGCGTGTACTGCTCGTGGCCGGGCGTGTCGGCGATGATGAACTTGCGCTTCGCCGTCGCGAAGTAGCGGTAGGCGACGTCGATCGTGATCCCCTGCTCGCGCTCGGCCGTGAGGCCGTCTGTGAGCAGCGACAGGTCGATGTCGTCCTCGCCGTTGCGACGGGCGGTGCGCTCGAGCGCCTTGATCTGGTCGTCCGGCACCGCATGGGCGTCGTACAGCAGGCGGCCGATCAGCGAGCTCTTGCCGTCGTCGACGCTGCCGGCGGTCGTGAAACGCAGGATTCCGCCGTCCTCGATGTGATCCGACGCAGACATCAGAAATACCCGGCCCTCTTCCGCTCCTCCATCGCGGCCTCGGAGGCCTGATCGTCGAGTCGGGTGGCGCCGCGCTCGCTGATCCGGGCGTTCACCGTCTCGGCGATGATGGCGTGAACGTCGGCGGCGTTGGACTCCACCGGCAGCGTGCAGGAGATGTCGCCGACGGTGCGGAAGCGCACGACGCGGGTCTCGATGCGGTCGGTCGGACGGAGGTCGACGATGTCGGCGACCGGAAGCAGGATGTCGCCGCGGACCGCGACGGAACGCTTGTGGGCGTAGTAGAGCGGCGGCAGGGCGAGGCTCTCGCGGGCGATGTACTGCCAGACGTCGAGCTCGGTCCAGTTGCTGAGCGGAAACACGCGCATGTGCTCGCCCGTGTCGAGGCGGCCGTTGTAGAGACTCCACAGCTCGGGGCGCTGGCGCCGCGGATCCCACTGACCGAACCCGTCGCGGAACGAGAAGATGCGCTCCTTCGCGCGCGCCTTCTCCTCGTCGCGGCGGGCGCCGCCGATGCAGGCGTCGAAGCCGAATTCGGCGATGGCGTCGAGCAACGTGACGGTCTGCAGCCCGTTGCGGCTCTGGTTGGCATGCTTGAGCTTCACGCGGCCCTTGTCGATCGAGTCCTGGACGGTGCGGACGATCAGCCGCTCGCCGAGCTGCGCGACCGTGCGATCGCGGAATGCGATCACCTCGGGGAAGTTGTGGCCCGTGTCGACGTGCAGCAGCGGAAACGGAAACTTGCCCGGCCGGAACGCCTTCTCCGCCAGCCGAAGAAGCACGGTCGAATCCTTGCCGCCCGAGAACAGCAGCACCGGGTTGCGGAACTCCGCCGCGACCTCGCGCAGGATGTGGATCGCCTCGCTCTCGAGGTCGTCGAGGTGATTCCAGGCGACCGACGCGACCGGCGCTGGCTCGGCGACGGTGAGGACCGGATTGATGACTTCGGCTGTCGACATGGCACTGCTCGTGGCGCTGTTCCGAAAAAACGCGGGTGACGTGTAAAGTAGTACCATCATTCCTAATTTTATGTAAAATAGAAAATTATACAGTTTATATAAGTATTAATAGGCTGCCGCGCTTGGATTTGCTCGATAATTCAAGCTGCCGCCGCCGCAGCCGCTATAGGGACCCTCGCCCTACGCCTGCGGGCATCGGTGGCCGCCCACGGCCAGCCCATGCCGAGCCTTCCGAATGACTGGCGGCCGTCCCGGGGGTTTCGATGTAAAACGGGACACAACGATACAGAAAAGTTAGGGAGCTTCATCATCATGACCCTTCGTGTCTGGGCGTCGGCCGCAGCGCTCGCGATGCTTGCCGGCTGCAGCACCGCGTCCGCCCCGACTTCGCCGAGCAGCGGCGCCACCCCACGACCCGATTCTCTCGTCGTCACGATGCCCGGACTGCCGGAAGGCTCGTTCCTTGCGAAGAAGAACGAGGCCAATACCGGGGCGTGCAACTCCGGCGGGAATGTCTCGCCCGCGATCGAATGGTCGCGGTGGCCGACGACCACCAAGAGCTTCGCGGTCGTGGTGTCGGATCCCGACGGCGGTCGCGGTCGCGGCTCGACGCACTGGATCGCCTACAACATTCCGCTCTCGACTGCGGCTTTGGCCGAGGGCGCCGGCGTCGCGGGCGCCACCGCCTTCACCCAGGGCAAGAACTCGGCCGGACTCGAGCACTACCGCGGCCCCTGCCCCGCCGTCGGCGACCAGCCGCACCATTATGTGTTCGCGGTGTTCGCGCTCGATGTCGAGCCCGGCACGCTCCCGCCCGGCCTCGACCGCGCCGGATTCGGAGCCGCGGTGGCGGACCACACCGTCGCCTACACGAGCGTCGTCCTGCGCTACGCACGCTGACGAATCGCCGTCCGCGAGGCACCATGAAAGTGTCCGACGCATTCCGGCTCAAGCCGTGGGTGATGGCCGGCGCGATCGCCGCCGTCGTCGTGCTGATCCTGATGCCCGTCGTGTCGCTGCTGATCGGCAGCGTCTGGACGGGCGACGGTCCATCGCTCAGGGAATTCCAGCGCGCGCTGTCCGGCCGCCTCTACGTGCAGGCGCTGCTGAACTCGCTGATGCTCGGCGGCTGGACGGCGCTGTTCAGCATTCTCATCGGCGTGCCGCTGGCATGGGCGGTCAGCCGCACCAACGTCCCGGGCAAGCGGCTGTTCCAGGTCACCGCGAATCTCTCGTACCTGTCGCCGCCGTTCCTGACCGCGATCGCCTTCGTCTATCTCTTCAGTCCGAACTCCGGCATCGCCAACCTGTTCCTGCGCGACGTCGTCGGCGTGCCGGTCACGTTCAACGTCTTCTCGATGACCGGGCTGGTGATCGTCACGGTCATCCATACCTTCCCATACGTGTTCCTGCTGGCATCGAGCGCGTTGCAGTCGGTCGACGCGTCGTATGAAGAGGCGGCGCAGATCCTCGGCGCGGGCAAGTTCCGCACCGCGCTGACGATCACCGCGCCGCTGGTCGCGCCGGCGATCCTGTCCGGTACGCTGCTCGCGTTCGTCAACGCCATCGCGCTGTTCGGGTCGCAGGCGATCATCGGACTGCCGGCGCGCATCTTCACCCTGCCGACGCGGCTGTACTCGCTGTTCAGCTATCCGCCGCAGTACGCGCTCGCCTCGGCGCTGTCGCTGATCTTCGTCGCGATCACGATTTTCGCGCTCTACCTGCAGCGCGCCTTCCTTGCGCGCCGCTCCTACGTGACGCTCGGCGGCAAGGGCAGCCGCCCGCAGCTCGTCGACCTCGGCGTAGCCCGCTGGCTGCTGCTCGCGTTCTGCATCGCGATCTTCTTCGTCGCCATCGTGCTGCCGTACAGCACTCTGATCGCCGTCTCGTTCAGCAAGTCGTGGGGACTCGGCTTCTGGCAGAACCTGACGTTCGCCAACTACCGCTTCATCCTGTTCGACTACGACGTGACGCAGCGCGCGATCCTGAACAGTCTCCTGCTCGCAACCAGCGCCGCGGTCATCGCCGTGCTGATCGGCGCCATCGTCGGCTGGATAGACCTGCGCACGAAGCTCCCCGGCCGCAAGCTGCTCGACTACGCGGCCCTCATCCCGCTCGGCTTGCCCGGCATCGTCATGGCGGTCGCCATCCTCCAGTTCTGGCTGAAGATGCCGATCGCGCTGTACGGCACGCTGACGATCCTGCTGCTGGCCTACGTCGGCCGCTACCTGCCGCTCGGCGTCCGCGCCGCGGACACGTCGCTGCGGCAGGTCGACCCCTCGCTCGAGGAGAGTGCCGCGATCCTCGGCGCGAGCTGGGGACAGACGATGCGTGAGGTGACGCTGCCGCTGATCCGGCCCGGCCTGTTCGCCGGCTGGCTGCTCGTCTTCGTCCCGACGATCCAGGAGCTGAGCGCCTCGATCCTGCTGTTCAGCTCGAGCTCGATGACGCTCGCGGTCGCCGTCTACAACCTTTACGAGACCGGCCACACGGAGCCGGTGGCGGCGCTGGCGATGATCAACGTCGCGATCATCGGCGTCGCCATCCTGATCGCGGGCAAACTCGGAGGCGGCCGGACCGGGCCGCGCGTCAGCAGCAGCGCAAGCACGGAGCGTCCGGCGGGGGTGGCGGCGTAAATGGCGGGAATCACCATCAAGAACCTGTCGAAGGTCTATGACGGCCAGGAGGCGAATATGGCCGCCGTCAGCAATCTCGACCTCGACATCGGCGACAACTGCTTCGTCACGCTGCTCGGCCCGTCGGGTTGCGGCAAGACCACCACGCTGCGCCTGATCGCCGGCTATCTCAAGCCCGACGCCGGCACCATCCACGTCGGCGACCGCCTGCTGTCGTCAAAAGACGGGGTCGTGCCGCCCGAGAAGCGGGGAATGGGCATGGTGTTCCAGAACTATGCCGTGTGGCCGCACAAGACCGTGTTCGAGAACGTCGTGTTCGGCCTCAAGCTGCGCAAGGTGCCGTCGGCGGAGGCACGGCAGCGGGTCGAACAGGCGCTCGCGTTGGTCAATCTCACCGGCCTCGCCGACCGCTACCCCAACGAGCTCAGCGGCGGTCAGCAGCAGCGCGTCGCGCTCGCCCGCAGTCTCGTCGTCGAGCCCGAGATCCTTCTCTTGGACGAGCCGCTCAGCAATCTCGACGCGAAGCTGCGCGAGCGGATGCGCAGCGAGCTGAAGCAGTTGCAGCGACGCACCGGGATCACCTTCGTCTACGTCACCCACGACCAGGCGGAGGCGCTGGCGCTGTCGGACCGCATCGCGGTGATCCACGGTGGGCGGCTGCAGCAGTACGGGACGCCACACGAAGTCTACTGTCGCCCGGCCAACAAGACCGTCGCCGACTTCATGGGGCTGGTGAACGTCATCCCGGCCACCGTGTCGTCCGGAGGAGTGGTGCTCGACGGCGGACTCAGGGTCGCGGTGAAGATTCCCGAGGGTTGCGGCCCCGGCGACGCCGTCGACATGACGGTGCGCCCCGAGAACGTCGCGTTGCTCACTCTGTCCGATGCCGCAGACGATACGGCTCCGGCGCGGGTTACGGACCAGACGTTCCTGGGCAACATCCAGGAGTACTATGTGGCGCTCGACGGTGGGCCGACGCTGCGCGTCCAGACCCATCCGGCGCAAAGCTTCTCCGTCGGCGATGCCGTACGCGTCGCCATCGACGGAAACGAGTGCAGCATCTTCCGCCGCGTCTAGTCGTTTCGATCAGGAGAAAAAGAGAATGAGCACGAGTACGTCGGCCGTCGCCACCGGTCCCGTGCAGGGCCGTGAGCACTGGACCAAGAAGGGCGATATCAGGCTGTTCCTGTGGGAGAAGTACGTGGGCGAGCCGACCGGCAAGGTCGGCACCATCCTGTTCGTCCACGGCTCGTCGATGGCGTCGCAGCCGACGTTCGACCTGCAGGTGCCGGGACGGCCCGATTCGTCGGTGATGGACTGGTTCGCGAAACGGGGCTTCGACACCTGGTGCGTGGACATGGAGGGCTACGGCCGGTCCGACAAGCACCGCGACATCAACAGCGATATCGCGACCGGCGCCGACGATCTCGCCGCCGCGTCCGAGTACATCCTGAAGACCCGCAACTCGGGCCCCCTGCTCGTCTACGGGATCTCGTCCGGCGCGCTGCGTGCGGCACTGTTCGCCGAGCGCCACCCCGACCGCGTCAAGCGCCTCGCCCTCGACGCCTACGTCTGGACCGGGGAAGGCAGCCCGACCCTCGCCGAGCGCAAGAAGAAGCTGCCGGACTTCCAGGCGAGGAACCGCCGCCCGGTGGACCGCGCCTTCGTCCACAGCATCTTCACCCGCGACCACCCGGGCACCGCCGAGGACAAGGTCGTCGACGCCTTCGCCGATGCGATCCTCGCGCTCGACAGTTCGATGCCGACCGGGACCTACGTCGACATGTGCTCGCGGCTTCCCGTCAACGATCCCGCCAAGCTCACGATGCCGACGATCATCATGCGCGGCGAGTACGATGGCATCGCCGGCTTCGAGGACCTGATCAAGTTCTTCACGAAGCTCCCCAACGCCGACAAGCAGTTCGTCGTGATGCCGGGAATCTCTCACGCCTCGTTCCAGCAGAAGAACTACATGCTGGTCTATCACATCCTGCACAGCTTCTTCACTCAACCGGAGCCCGTCTATCGCGGACACTGACACTTTTCACGGAGGCAACAATGACGAACAAAAAAGCACGTCTGGGTCTGGTCCTCTCGCTTGTCGCGTTTTCGCTCGCCATGGTTGCCGCCGCATCCGCCCATGCGCAGGACGCGGTGGACATGGCGGCCGCGAAGAAGGAAGGCAAGGTCGTCTGGTACACGTCGACGCCGATCGCCACGGCGCAGAAGGTCGCCAAGCTCTTCGAGAGCGAAAGCGGCATCAAGGTCGAGCTGTTCCGCTCGGGCGGCTCGGCGATTCTGAGCCGGTTCATGCAGGAGTATGACGCGAAGCGGATCGCCGCCGACGTGCTTACGACCTCGGACCCGTCGGCTGCCAACGCGATGGCCAAGAAGGGAATGTTCGTCGCCTTCAAGCCGACGGACTTCGACAAGATTCCCGACGCGGCGAAGGACAAGGACGGCTATCACATCGCCCAGCGCCTCAACATGATGACCATCTTCGCGCGCGAGGATAAGGTCGCGGCCGGGGATCTGCCGAAGGCGTGGACCGATCTCACCGACGCCAAGTACAAGGGCAAGCTGATCACGTCGGATCCGTCCTTCACCTCGCTCCAGCTCTCGGTGGTCGGCACGCTGTCGAAGACGTACGGCTGGAAGTTTTACGAGGACCTCCGCAAGAACGACATCATGGTCGTGCAGGGCAACGAGCAGATCCTCGACAATCTCAAGCGCGGCGAGCGGCTGATCGCCGCCGGCGCGCTCGACTCGTACGCCGCCGACGCGCGCAAGGAAGGGCACAAGATCAAGACGATCTACCCGGCCGACGGGACTTTCGTGATTCCGTCACCGACCTCGATCGTCAAGGGCTCGCCCAATCCGAACGCGGCGAAGGCGTTCGCGGCGTTCATGATCAGCATCAACGCCCAGAAGCTGTTCCCGGAGGATGGCGGCTACGCCGCGCGCGTCGACGTCGCGCCGCCCGCCGGGAGCCCCGATTTCAAGAGTCTTAACATCCTCGCCGTCGACTACGATGCGATCGAGAAGCAGTCGACGGAGATCAAGAACAAGTTCAACGAGGTCTTCCAATAGCGGGGACCGGGCCCGGGAGGGGCGCATGGCCAAAGCGATCGGCGGAATGACCACGGGCCTCGTCATCGCGGCCGCGTGCGTCATGGCGGGATGCGCTCCTCCCATGGTCGGGCCTGAGGGTCCGCGGATCGAGACGTCGGGCGCCGCCGGGCCGCGGCTCGTCGACCGCGCCGGGATGACGCTCTACACCTACGACGGCGATCAGCCGGACACGCCGTATTGCGCGTCGTTGTGCGCGCTCTCGCATCCGGCGCTCGAAGCGCGCGAGGGCGAGCAGTCGCGCGGCGACTTCACAATCGTCCGCCGGGCGAGCGGAGCCCGGCAGTGGCAGTACAAGCATGCGCCGCTCTACGGCTACGTCTGGGATGCAAAGCCCGGCGAGGCCAAGGGCGATGGCGAAGACGGGGTTTGGCACACGGCCCGGCCATAAGGACCGATCATCACGGGAGGGGATCATGTTGACTCAGCGCACCGGCGTTTCGCGTCTCCTGTTGCTCGTCGCGTCGTTCGTCGGAATCTCAGCCGCGTCGGCACGGGCCCAATCGGTCATCGACGACTGGGACAAGGTGAAGGCCCCGCCTCCTCCGGCCCTCAAGCCCGTCGCCATCGACGATCCGAAGACGACCGCGCTCCTCGTGATGGACGTCAACACCCAGACCTGCACGGTGCAGCGACGGCCACGTTGCGCCGGGTCCGTTCCCCGGCTGCAGAAGCTGGTCAGCGAGGGCCGCGCGAAGGGGATGACGGTGATCTATACGCTCTCCGGCACGACCACCGCCGCCGACATCCTCAAGGAGATCGCGCCGGCCCCCGGCGACAGCGTCCTGCCGTCGTTCGGGCCGGACAAGTTCATGGGCAACGACCTCGAGAAGATCCTGAAGGACAAAGGCATCAAGACGGTGATTGCGGTCGGCACCGCGGCCCACACGTCCGTGCTTCATTCGGCGAGCGGCGCCGCGCTGCGCGGCTACGGCGTGGTTGTCCCGGTCGACGTGATCTCCTCCGACAATCCCTATCAGGAGCAGTACACGGTGCTTCACCTCACGACCGCCTCCCGCGTGCTCGACAAGGTGACGCTCACAACCACGGCGATGCTCAAGTATTGAGCGCGACGATGCGGAAGCACTGGGCTGCCGCGGCGTTCATGATCGGCGCTGTCGAGCTCGCGGCACTGCCCGCGCGCGCGGCTGAGGACGCCGAGCGCTCATGGATCGATCCCGCGCTTCTCACCGCGGCCCGGGCCGAGGGATCCGTCACGATCTACGCGTCGGTGAACGAGGAGGAAGCCCTGCCGCTGTGGGCGATCTTCGAGCGCGCCACCGGCCTCAAGGCCGAGTACGTCCGCGGATCGGATTCGCAGCTCATCGCCCGCATCCTCGTCGAAACCCGCGCCGGCAAGCAGACCTGGGACGTGCTGCAGAACACCGGCGTCAGCAAGATCCCCCGAGAGCTGCTCGCCCCTGTCGATCTTCCGGAGGCGCGCTTTTCCGCGTACGACACGCGGGGGCCGGACGGCCTATGGCACGGCGTCGCGGCGAACTTCGGGGTGCCCGCGTACAACACGCGTTTGGTCGACGCGTCCACCCTGCCGCGAAGCTATGCCGATTTCGTCAGGCACCCGGAATGGGCGGGCCGGATCGCCATCGACGATTCCGACGGCGAATGGCTCGCCGCCCTCTACCGGCACTTCGGTGAGACCGACGGACGCAAGCTCGTCGACAGCATCGCCGCCACTCTGAAGCCGGTCATGGTCCAGGGCCATCTTGCGCTCGCCCGCGCGGTCGGCTCCGGCGAATACGCGTTGGCGCTCAACAACACCCTGAACCTGACGGCGAATCTGAAGTTGAGTGGCGCGCCGACCGACTTCTGGGTCCTCGATCCGGTGGTCGTCTACTACAACCACGTCGGCGTCAGCGCGAGGGCGCCGCACCCCAATGCCGCGCGCCTCGCCGCCAACTTCCTGCTCAGCGAACCCGCCCAGAAGCAGCTCGCGTCCCGCGGCCGCATTCCCACGCGCCGCGGCGTCGAGACCAATCCACCGGGTGTGACCGCCGCTCTCTCCGGCAAGACCATCGTCCCGATCCAGTTCGATGCCGAGGAAGAGGAGCGCTGGCGCCGTCTCTTCCGCGAGGTGATGAGCGGCGCGCGTCGCTGAGCGGCGCGCCGCTCATGCGCCTGCCGCGCCCCTGCCGCGCCACTGTGCAGCGCCCGCCGCGGCGTTGGCCGAGGTAAGGCATTTTTCGAGCATGGCTGAATCAAGCGCGGACCGCGCCGTTCGGGGCGTTCCGGCCCCCGCGCGACAGGCGTATGGTCTCCGCGAGGCCGGTGGAGCGCCGGCCGCTCGAAAGAACAAGATAGGCGGTTGTCCTCCCTGGTGTGCGGCTTCGCATACCGCCGCACCTGTAGCAATCACCGGAGGAGACTATGGAACATAAGCCACTCGAAGAACTTGAGCGGATCGCGAAAGTCAGCACGTCCACGGCGCAGCCGAAGATGTCGCGTCGCGAGCGTCTGGAACGGTGGGCCGCCGTGCTCGAGCAGCACGGGAACCGCCGCCTGAAGAGCCTGATGCGGGTCGAGTTCCTCACCGAGGAAGAGCGCCGGCCGCTGCGGGACGACAACACCCCGCTGTCGATCGCGCTCGCGGATCCCGTTCTCCGCGAACAGGGGCTCGGCAGCGACTGCTACGGCGACGCGGTTGGCTTCTTCGAGCTCAACCGCGACGAAGCGCACTACCTGCTCTGCGACTGCCACTATCACGGCAGCATGACGGCGTCCGACGTCGCCGGCCGCGTGCAGTGCGTGGCTCGCCGCTTCAGCGTCCGCGAGTTCTGGGGCCGCGTCTGGGGCGCGGCGTAACCGGAGCCGCTTGCAAGGAAGGACTGCGTGAAGAGGCGCACCGCGCCTCTTCCCCTTCTTGCGTTCTCGTCGCGGCTCGCGCAGCCGCATCGGCGTCCACCGCCTCAGCCGGAAACAGAAACGCTCGCGGCGATATCCTCGCCGCGAGCGTTTCGTTCGTCCCGGCGACCGCCTACTCGATGTCGATCATCTTCTTGGCCAGCGCGATCGCGTCGGCGGGAGCGCTGTTGATGTCGCGGGCGATCTTCGCCGCCTCGTCGGCGTAGACGGGATTGAGCTCCATCTGCGTCTTCTCGGCGGTGGCGATCAGCTCCGGATCCTTCATGGTGTCGGCGAAGGCCTTCTGCAGCGCCGCGGCGCGAGCGGCATGCATGCCGGGCGGGCCGACGATCGGCCGCGCGATCGCCTCGGAGGCCATCAGGAAATCGAGCGCCTTCTTCTGGTCGTCGGTCGTCGCGACGTCGAACACCAGCGGCACGTCCTTGAGGTCGGGGTGCGGCGTGCGCGAGAACTGCACCAGGATGTTGGCCTTGTGCTCGGTGAACCACTGCGGGCGCTGGCTCTTCATGCTGCTCCAGACGTTGCAGTTCGCGTCCACCTCGCCCTTCTCCATGGCCAGCCAGACGTCGCCGCTCGTGCCGTAGCCGAGGATCGTCCGGGTGTTGTCCGGCGCGAGGCTGTGGAGGATCGAGGCGTAGATGTAGCCGCCGCTGTTCTTCGACGTGTCGCCGACCACGATCTGCGACTTGCGCGCGTCGGCGATCGTCTTGATCCCCTTCGCCGCCCAGATCGTGCACACCGCGATGTCGCTGTTCATGCTGCCGATCCAGGTCAGCTTGCTGAAGTCGACGTTGACCTCCTGCGGCTTCATCTTTGCCTGCGGCATCAGGCCACGGTTGAACATGCCGATGGTCGATCCGTCCTTCGGCGCCACGGCGGCCATGTACTGGACGGACTTGAAGCTGGAGGCGCCCGGCATGTTCTGCACGATCACCGTCGGGTTGCCGGGGATGTGCTTGCCGAGGTAGCGGGCAAGCAACCGCGTGTAGGCGTCGTAGCCGCCGCTCGGCGGATAGCCGACGACGAAATTGAAGGTCTTGCCCTTGTAGAAGTCCGCGACCTCGTCGGCCTGCGCCGCCGTCGCGACCAGCGCGCATGCCGCGAGCGCCACGCCCGCGGCCCGGGCGACTTTAGATAACGAGAGCATAATGCCTCCGGTGTTCGGCGGGAGACCGCCTTGTTGCAGTTGCGCAATCATAATGCAGGCGGGCCGACGGTCGAATCAAAAGCCCGCAGCCGGTTGCGTCGCGTAACCGGCGCGCGTTTACCGTATCGGCGGCGCGTACATCAGCCCGCCGTCGCGCCAGAGCGCGTTGAGACCGCGGTCCATCCCTGCCGGGGTTCCGCTGCCCACGTTGCGGGCATAGATCTCGCCGTAGTTGCCGACGGCGCGGACCACGGCGACGGTCCAGCCGGGCGCGAGGCCAAGCCGCGGCGATTCCGAGGCGCGGAGGTCGCGCAGGCGGGGCTCGGAGTCGTCCGCTCGCTCGTCGACATTCGCCCGCGACACGTCGAGCTCCTCGGCTTCGATCAGCGCGAAGACCGTCCAGCGCACGACGTCGAGCAGGTCGTCGTCGCCGCGACGGAGCAGCGGTGCCAGCGGCTCCTTCGACAGGCGCTCGGGCAGCACGACGTAGTCGGCGCCGTGTTGCGGTCGCACCAGCAGCGCGGCTGCGAGCTCGGTGGCGTCGGCGCTCAACGCATCGCATTCGCCGGCGAAGAAGGCCGTCTCCGCCGCCGAGCGATCGGGAAGCGCCCGTACATCCGCCGCGGCGACCGCGCGCTGGAGATTGGCGACGCGCTCGCCGCCCTGGCGCACGCACAGAGATCGCCCGGCGAGATCGGCGATCGAGCGCGCCTCGAGTCGCCGCGGCACCAGCACCGCCTGCCCGTCGTAGAACGTGATCGGGCCGAACCGCACGTCGAGACGGGCTTCGCGCGCGAACGTCCACGTCAGCCCGTGGACCACGAGATCGACCTCCGGCGCGGCGAGGAAGTCGCGGATCGTGGCGAGCCTGCGAAACGCGATGCGGTCGGCGCTCCCGAAGATCGCCGCCGCCACCGCGCGGCAGACGTCGGCCTCGAAGCCGGTGACGACGCCGCGCGAATCGACGTACGAGAGCCCGGGCTGGTCGCCGGCGATGCCGCACGTGAGGTGCCCGCGCGCACGCGCCGCCGCGAGCGCGTCGGCGTGGGCCGCCGCCGCGAGCGACGCCCACAGCGCGATGACCGACAGCCACAGCCGCATGCCCCTCCCCTTCGTGCGGAATCATCGCGTCCCACGACAATGTTGGCAAGGCTGCCACTTGGCGCTCGGCGCACGCCCGGCTACGCTGATCGGCGTCGAAAGCGAAGGGCATGGCGCATCGCACCAGTCGCAGGCGGTTCCTGACATCGGGCGTGCTCGCGCTCGCAACCGCCATCGCCCCTCTCCCGCTTCGCGCCGCGCGGGGGCAGGCATCGCAAACCATCGCCGTGATCGGTGCCGGGTTGGCCGGGCTCGTCGCCGCGCGCCGGCTGCGCGACGCCGGGCACCGCGTCATCGTGCTCGAGGCCACGGATCGCGCCGGCGGCCGCGTGCGCACCGTCCGCGCGCCGTTCGACGACGGCTTGCACGGCGAGGCGGGGGCGGCGCGGATCGCCGACAGCCATGCCTTCGTGCTGCGCTGGATCGCCGACCTCGGCCTCGATGTCGTCCCGTTCGGCGGCAGCGGCGCGGCAATACGGCTGGTGCGCGGCCGTCGCCTGCGCGCTGACGACGGCGCGCTCGCGTCCCTTCCGCTGGACCTTGCTCCGGCCGAACGCGGGCTCGGTCCGGGAGCGCTGCTCGCCCGTTACGCCGGCGATGCGGTGAAGGACGTGAGCGCCCCGGAGCCCGACGCCGCGACCTACGCGCGCTGGGCGAGCTACGATGCGGCGACATGGCCGCAGTGGCTGAAAGCGCGCGGCGCGAGCGAAGACGCGGTCGCGCTGATGACGCTCGGCGGCGATCCCTTCGAGCTGTCGGCGCTCTACGTTCTGCGCCAGATCGCGCTGAACGGCGGCTCTCGGTTCTTCACGATCCGCGGCGGCATGGACCGGCTTCCGTCGGCGCTCGCCGCATCGCTCGGCGATGCGGTGAAATACGGCACCGCCGTTCGCCGCCTCGAGACCACACCCGGTGCGGTGCGTGTCGCGTACACCGAGTCCGGCCGCGGCGGCGAAATCAGCGTCGATCGCGTGGTCGTCGCGATCCCGTTCACCGCGCTTCGTCGCGTGGAGATCGCGCCCGCATTCACCGCCATCAAGATGCGCGCGATCGCCGAGCTCGGCTACCACCCGGCCACCCGGCTTCTCCTCCAGACCGCCCATCGGCTGTGGCGCGCCGAGGGGCTCAGCGGCGCGGCCCGCACCGACTTCGCCCTCGAGACCTGGGACGACAGCGCCGCGCAGCCCGGAACCCGGGGGCTGCTCTCCGCCACGGTCGGCGGCCGCATGGACGCGTCCTACGGCGCGCTCGACCCCGCCGTCCGCGAGCGGGCCGCGCGGAAGTTCGTGTCCGAGGTCCTGCCCGCCGCCGAGCCCGAGATCGAGCGCGTCGCAGCGGTGCGCTGGAGCGAGGAGCCGTGGGCGCTGGGCGCGTTCGCCGCCTTGCGCCCGGGCCAGATGACGGCCTTCCTGCCGACGGTCGGCCGGCCCGAGGGACGGGTCCACTTCGCCGGCGAGCACACCTCGCCGTGGATGGGATGGATGGAAGGCGCGGTGCGCTCAGGGGAGCGCGCGGCGGACGAAATTCTGCGACAATAGCGCCAACGATACATAAGGGGGGCTTCCATGCTGACGACGCTTCTCATCGCCCACATGCTGGTGGCGGTGCTGCTGATCGGCGCGCTGACCCACCAGACGCTCGCCGCCTGGTGGCCGGTTCCCGCCGGACCGCGCTCGTTCTTCGCCAACTTTCGCGCGGTGCGCGCCGGGTCCTACACCAAGGCCATCGTCATCCTGTACGCGCTCGACGTCGTGATGGGCGCGCTGCTGTATCCGGACTACCGGGTCGAGGTGCGGACCTTCCTCGAGCAGCTTCGCCTCAAGGCCGCAAACGGCTCGTTCGAGATCAAGGAGCACCTCGCCGCCATCGGTCTCGGCATGCTGCCGGTCTACTGGCTGGTGTGGACGAGCAAGCTCGAGGAATACGGCTCCGCCCGCAAGGCGATCACGCTGGTCCTCGCCTTCACCGTCTGGTGGAACTTCATCGTCGGCCATCTCCTCACCAACATCCGGGGGTTCGGGCTATGACCGCTCTGTCGCGCGCGTTTCCCGTCTTCGCCATCGTCTACGCGGTGGTCTACTCGCTCGCGTTCCCGCTCGACTGGCAGGCGTTCGCCTACTACCCGGCGGTCGGGGAGTTCCACGTCGGCGCCCAGCCGCCGACCCTCGGGCCCCCGATCAACTGGTACGGATGGATGGTCACCGCGGCCATCGCCGGAACGGCGGCCGGGATCCTGGCGATCGCGCTGCCGGCCCGCTGGAATCGCGCGCTCGCGACCCTGGCGTGGGCGGTGCCTGTGGCGTGCATTGTCTTTCTGATGTACCTCGCCAGGGTGTGGTTCCTTTAGTAAGCTTCTCCGTCAGACGGCGGGCAACGCCGCGCATCTCACGGGAGGGCACATGAGCAGGCTGTTGACCGCATCCTTCGCCGCCGCCGCGCTCGTCGCCGCGGCCGCGCTTCTCACGCCGGGGTCCGCCTCGGCGAACGGCGTCGAGTTCTTCGAGGAGGACGAGAGCGCCGACGTCGGCCTTCCGTTTTTCGGCTTCGTCCGCGAGACCAGCGGCAAGCTGGTGCCCGACGCGGTGATCACCGCGACGATCAAGGAAATGAACTCGACGCTGACCGCGCGCACCGACGTGCTCGGGCATTACCGCATCCCGGGTTTCGCCAAGACCGTCGATCCGAAGAACGTCGAGATCGCCTGCAGCAAGCAGGGCTACAAGCAGGTGACGGTGCTGCCGCGCCCCACGCCGCCCAACACGGCGATCGAGGTCGACTGCACGCTGGCCAAGGACTAGTCCCGAGGACTCGTCCCAACAACGGCATCGCGACGATCGTCGAACTCAGTTCGACGACGCAGTGACCGCTTCGACGACAGTTGCCCCGCGGCCGCGCAGGCCGGGCTGCGGCGCGCCGAGCCGCCGCGACAGTTGATCGGCCGTGGCCTTCAGCGTCCGCGCCACCTCGCCGCCAGCATCGGTATCGTAGGTTCCGAGAATGCCGAGCACCGTGACGGCCATCGCGATCTTGCCATCGTGATCGAACACCGGCGCCGCCATCGCGGTCAGCCCGGGGTTCTCCTCGCCGGTCGAGCGCCCGATCCCGGCGCGCAGCACCTCGTCCCGCAAGGCCTGGACGTCGGCCGTCGTCAGCGGACGCCCCTTGCCCGCCGCGCGCGCCTTGAGCTCGCCGTCGAGCAGCGCGCGCGTGTCGCCCGCGCTCATGTGGGCGAGGAACACGCGCCCTGTCGCGGTGGTCAGCAGCGGCAGGTTGCGGCCTTCCCGCAGCCGCACCGCCGTCTGCAGCCGGCCGGGCTCCCACTTCACCAGCGTCGGGCCATTGGAGCCCCAGGTGCTGAGCAGCGAGACCAGCCCAGTGCGCTCGGTGAGCGCGACCAGCGCCTCGCTCCCGAGTTTCACGGCGTCGGTGCGGCCGAGCGCGATCAGCCCGAGCTCGACAATGGTCGAGCCGAGGTCGTACCGGCCGGTGCTGCCGTTCTGTTCGACGAGGCCGGTCTGGATCAGTCCCGCGAGAAAGCGATGCGTGCGGCTCGCGGAGAGCCCGGCCGCCTTGGCGATCTCGCCGAGCGACGCGGGTCCCTGCAGCGCGGCGATGGTCTTGAGGAGATGGACGCCGACGACGACGGAGCGATTGCCTGCCGTGGTGCGGGGCGATTTAACCTTGCGCTTCGCGCTCTGGGTGCGGGTGGCCATGGTCACCTGTTCCGACGGCGTGGTTATAGACGCACAGTGATCGTTGGCGCTACCGCTTTGATCCCGGACGCGGCTGCATTTGCCGGAATTATCTCGCGACCGACGACAATCGTCCTTTACAAAAATCGAAATAGGTTCCAATTTTTGGAAAGCGCCGCCGCGAGCCGCCTGGTCTGACGGCCGGGACCGCCGCAGGATCGGCGCGAAAGCCACCTCCTCCGGCGGCATGTTCACGGCAACTCGGGGCGATATAATCGGCCCCGACCGATACATTGGGAGAGTTCCATGGCCACCGTCCTCAAATCCGGCGTCGATCTCAAGGCTTTCGTGAAGGAGGTCCGCCGTCTGGCCAACGCCCAGTTCGAGTCGCCCCAGTACAAGCGCATCCTGTCGCTGCCGCTGAACCAGAAGCGCGCCCAGGTCTACACCCTCCAGAAGGCGTTCTGGAACCTGAACCGCCGCGACTGCTGGGCGCTGGCCCAGGGCGTCTCGCCGATGGATGTGAAGAAGCTGATCTGGGAGCACGAGGAAGACGAGCTCGCGGGCAACAAGACCCGCGGCGTCGAGGATCACTATTCGCTGCAGGTGCGGCAGAGCAAGGAGATCAACCTCACCCTCGAGGACTTCAAGAACGAGAAGATGCGCGAGGCGACGCGCACGTGCTGCTACGCATACCTGTACCTGGCGCGCAACTCGCACTGGCTGACGTCGGTGGCCTCGTGCGCGGCGCTCGAGGTCAGCAACTCGTCGGACTGGGTCCAGAACGGCGGGATGTCGTATCGCATGGGCAAGCGCTTCGAAGCCGATCTCGGTATCCCGTTCCACAAGCAGCTCAACGCCGCCGAGCACGCTGAGGTCGACGTCGCCCATGGCAGCCTGCTGATGCAGGTCGCCGAGCGCCATGCCGACACGCAGGAGAAGCTCGACCTCCTGATGACGGGCCTCGTCGAGAGCTGGGAGATCGACCGCGTGTGGAAGGGCCAGCTCGCCGAAATGATGGAAGCCGTTCCGCTCTGACGCGGAGGTTTCCGCGGTGGCCGATTCCAATCTCCGCTACCTGATCGATACCTACCTCGACTGGTCGAAAGCCGAAGGCATCCCCATCGTCGATGCTTTCGCGGTCGACCTGACGACCGTCGACACCGCACCGTGGCGGCGCCTCGGCGACGGGGTCAGCGCCGCCTTCGTGCACCTCAAGGGCCGCGGCGACTTCCTCGGCCTCCAGGTCATCGACCTCGCGCCCGGCGCGCGCACCGCGCCTCTGCGCCACCTGTACGACGAGGTGTTCTACGTGCTGTCGGGCCGCGGCAGCGCGTCGATCGAGCTCGCGCCCGGCAAGAGCGCGAGCTTCGAGTGGGGGCAGCGGTCGCTGTTCTCGCCGCCGCTCAATCAGCCATTCCAGCTCTTCAACGGGTCGGGCCGCGAGCCCGCGCGGCTCGTCTCGTTCGGCAACCTGCCGTTCCTTCTCAATCTCTTCCGCAACGAGCGCTTCCTGTTCGGCAATGGCTTCGCCTTCCCCGACCGCATCGGCCCGGAAAAGCACTTCACCGGCGACGGCGAGTTCCTGCCGCTGAAGCCCGGCAAGCACATGTGGGAGACGAACTTCGTCCCCGACCTCGCGACCTTCGAGCTGCCGGAGTGGGAAGCCCGCGGCACCGGTAGTCGCAACATCAAGATCATCCTCGCCGACAGTTGCATGCACGCCCACACGTCGGAGATGTCGGTCGGCACCTACAAGAAGGCGCACCGCCACGGTCCCGGCGCCCACGTGCTGGCGCTGACCGGCTCGGGCTACACGCTGCTGTGGAACGAGGGCGATACCGAGTTCGAGCGTCACGAGTGGAAGCACGGGTTCGTGTTCGCGCCGCCCGACGGCATGTTCCACCAGCACTTCAACACCAGCCCCGAGCCCGCCCGCTACCTCGCGGTGTCGCTCGGCAGCCACCGCTACCCCGTCCTCGCGCGCAAGGTCGCGCGCAAGAGCGAGCCCGAGAAGGACGTGAAGGACGGCGGCCTCCAGATCGACTACGCCGACCAGGATCCCCGCATCCACGCGCTGTGGCTGAAGGAGCTCGCCAGGACCGGAGTCGCGTCGCGGATGGGCAAGTACTTCGACGAGGCGCGGATCGCGCGCGAGGCCCTGGCATGAGCGCCGAGCCCAAATTCCTGCTCGATCCCTACCTCGACTGGACCAGGCGCGAGGGCATTCCGATCCACGAGGGCTTCGGGATCGACCTCCTGACCGCCGAGACCGGCCTTTGGCCCCGCCTCGGCGAGCGCTGCAAGGGCGCCTTCGCCCACGTGCACGGCCGCGGCGACTGGATGACGGTGTTCCTGCTGGAAGTGCCGGCGGGCGGCAAGTCGGCGCCGCAGCGCCACCTCTATGACGAGGTGTTCTACGTCGTGTCCGGCCATGGCAGCGTCGTCGTCGAGACCGACGACGGGCGCAAGCACACCTTCGAGTACGGCCCGAAGAGCCTCTTCGCACCGCCGCTCAACGCGCAGTACCGCATCTTCAACGGCTCCGGTCGAGAGCCGACGCGTCTTGCGTCGGCCAACGACATGGTGCTGATCATGAACATCTTCCACAGCGAGTCCTTCATCTTCGACAACCCGTTCGGGTTCGGCGAACGCGAGGGGCGCGAGGGCTTCTACTCGGGCGAGGGCGAGCTCACCGCCATCCGGCCCGGCCGCAACCTGTGGGAGACCAACTTCGTCCCCGACCTCGGCGCGTTCGAACTGATGCCGTGGGAAGCCCGCGGCGCCGGCTCATCGAACATGCAGTTCCTCCTGGCCGAAGGCTCGATGGGCGCCCACACGTCGGAGATGCCGGTCGGCACCTACAAGAAGGGCCACCGCCACGGTCCCGGGCTGCACATCTTCTTCGTTCACGGCACCGGCTACACCCTGCTGTGGTACGAGAACGATAAGGAGTTCCAGCGCGTCGACTGGAAACACGGCATGCTGTTCGCGCCGCCGGACGGGATGTTCCACCAGCACTTCGACACCAGCCCGCAGCCGGCGCGCTACCTCGCGGTGGGCTTCGGCTCGAAGCGCTATCCGATCGTCTACGAACGCCGCATCGGCTCCGAGGGGCGTCGCAGCGACGTCAGCATCAAGGAAGGCGGCGCCCAGATCGAGTACCGCGACCAGGATCCGCGCATCCACGCGATGTGGCTCAAGGAGCTGCGGAAGACCGGCGTGAAGTCGCAGATGGGCAAGTACTTCGACGAATCGGCGTACGACGTCACGGCTTAAGCACACCCATACGGGCGGCACGCCCGAGACAGCAAGGAATCGCGACGATGAGCGAGCATGGCGCAGCCCAACCGGGCGTCTCCGAGGGCCGGATCCTGGTGGATCCCTATCTCGACTGGCTCGAGCAGGAAGGCATCCCGGTGGCGGAGGACTTCTGCATCGACCTCAATGCCGTGCCGACCAGGCCGTGGGCCCGCCTCGGCGCTGACGCGGCGGCGGTGCACATGCTCGGCCGCGGTGACTTCATCTCGCAGTTCATCCTCGACCTTCCGCCGGGCGGCAAGACGCTTCAGCAGCGCCACGTCTACGAGGAGGTGTTCTACGTCCTCTCCGGACACGGCACCTGCGTCGTCGAGGACGTCGACGGCCGCTCCCACAGCTTCGAGTGGGGTCCGAAGAGCCTGTTCGCGCTGCCGCTCAATGCGCCCTATCGCCTGTTCAACGGATCGGGCCGGGAGCGGGCGCGGATCGCCTCGACCAACAACGCCTGCATGATGCTCAAGGCGTTGCGCAACGAGCGCTTCATCTTCGACAACCCGTTCGTCTTCACCGAACGCGAGGGGAAGGAAGGCTACTTCGCGGGCGAAGGCTCCGTGGTGCCGAACCATGGCGGCCGGACGGCGTGGGAGACGAACTTCATCCCCGATCTCGCCTCGTTCAAGCTCAACGCCTGGAACTCGCGCGGCGCCGGCAGTGCCAACATGGTGTTCATCATGGCCGAAGGCACCATGCACGCCCACATGTCCGAGATGGGGGTCGGCACCTACAAGAAGGCCCACCGCCACGGCCCCGACTTCCACGTCTGCATCGTCACCGGCAAGGGCTACTCGCTGTTCTGGCACGAGGGCGAGGACCCGAAGCGCTACGACTGGCACGAAGGGTGCGTATTCGCCCCGACCAACATGATCTGGCATCAGCACTTCAACACAGGTGGCGAACCTGTGCGCTACCTGGCCACCGCCTACGGGTCGAGCCGATATCCCTTCTCCGACGAGAAGCGCCGCATTAAGCTCGGCGTCGACGTCAGCGTAAAGAAGGGCGGCGCGCAGATCGAGTATACCGACCAGGACCCGCGGGTTCACCGCATGTTCCTCGATGAACTTCGCAAGAACGGCGTGAAGTGCCGGATGGGCGAGTTCCTCGACGAACGCATCCTGCTCGGGGAGCGCGTCTGATATGGAATGGGATCACTCACCAGGGTCGTCGTCGCGTCCGTAGCCGGCTTGACCGTCCTCGCCGGTTCGGCAAGCGCGCAATCCCTCGACGCGTTCTACCGCACCCACAGTCTCAATATCATCGTCGGCACCGAACCGGGCGGCGGCTACGGGGTGTATTCGCGCCTGCTCGCGCGGTTCCTGCCGCCGCGGCTTCCCGGCGAGCCGGAGGCGGTCGTCCAGTACATGCCCGGCGCGTCGGGGCGCCGCGCCGCGGAATACCTGTACACCGTCGCGCCGCGGGACGGGTCGGTGATCGGCACGATCGAGCAGAACATCCCCACGACACAGGTGATTGCCCAGGAAAACGTCCGCTTCGACGTGCGCGACTTCAACTATCTCGGGAATCTGGCGCCGACCGTCAGCACCGTCGTGGTCTGGCACACGACCGGCGTCCGCAGCATCGAGGACGCCAAGACCCGCGAGCTGGTCATCGGCGCCACCGGCGTGACCGGCACCACGAAGGTGTTCGCGAAGCTCGTCAACGACATCGTCGGGACGAAATTCCGGGTCGTGCCCGGCTATAAGAGCGGCACCGACCTCGACCTCGCGATGCAGCGGGGCGAGATCGACGGTCGCGCGAGCTATGCGTGGGCCTCGCTCAAGAGCGGTCATCCCGACTGGCTGCGCGACGGCAAGGTCAACATCCTGCTCCAGATCGGATTGCGCAAGTCTCCGGATCTCTCCGAGGTGCCGCTGCTCCTCGATTACGCCTCGAGCAATGCCGATCGCGACATCGTCCGCCTGTTCTCGGCGAGTCTCGACCTCGGCCGCGTGTTCCTCGCGCCGCCGCAGGTTCCCGGCGACCGCCTCGCCGCGCTGCGCAAGGCGTTCGACGGCGCCGTGGCCGACCCGGAGTTCCGCGCAGAGGCCGCGAAGCTCGGGGTCGATGTGACCCCCATCAATGGCCACGAGGTGCAGCGGATCATCGCCGCGCTGACATCGACCTCCCCGGAGGTGGTCGCGCGAGCGCGGGCATATCTCGACTAAAGCAAGAACGATAAACGGGAGGACGCCGAACCGATGGACACCGTACATTTTCCGTACCGATCCTCAAGCCACCTCGCCCTGATGCATGTCATCGCCGAGTCCGGCTCCTGGGACCGGCAAGGGCTCCGGGTCGAATACGACTCGAAGCTCAGCCGCGACGACGCCCACAAGCTCGTCCCGACGGGACACGTCGAGTTCACCAGCGGCAACCACGTGTCGACTTATGCCGCGCGCGTGCGCGGCGACAACTGGGTCTATCTCGGCCAAACCGTGAGCAACAACCGGCTCGCTCTCATCACACGGCCCGGCTCCGGCATCGAATCGCTGAAGGACATTCGCGGCAAGCGGTTCGCGACCAAGGGACGCCACCCGCAGCTCAACGACTGGCTGTACCTCAAGCAGCACGGCTACGACATCGACCGCGACGATGTCGAGTTCCTCAAGTTCGGCAGCGCCTCCACCGATCCCGAGATCCAGAAGATCGGCAAGGTCGAGGCCGTACAGAAAGGGCTCGCCGACCTGTGCTTCGTCTCGCAGCCGCGCCGCGAGCTTGCCGAGCGTATCGGCCTCAAGGCGATCGAGATTGAGCCGCAGCCGATGATCTATTTCGCGACGGTTTCGACCAGCCTGCCGTTCGCGCAGAAGCATCCCGAGCTGATCACCAAGCTGCTGAAGGGAATGCTGGCCGGCATCGCCTTCTTCAAGAGCGAGCGCGAGAAGACGATCCAGATCCTGATCGCGAAGCACAAGAAGGAAGGCGATCTCGATCGCGACGCCGCGACCAAGCTCTACGACGAGCTCGCGCCCAACCTCGAGCCGAAGCTCTATCCGTCGCTGCAGGCGATCTACAACGTGTACGAGGAAGCCAAGCGCCAGAGCAAGGACGCCGAGCGCATCCACCCGCTGGCGCTGTGGGACTTCCACTACCTCCGCGAGCTGGACGACGCCGGCTACATCGACTCGCTGTACAAGACCAACACCCGTCCCGTCGGCGCCGGCGGTTGAGCCGTTCCGGGGTGCGGCGCGCGGCGGCGCGCGCGTCCGCTACCGGGCCGGATAAGTGTCAAATCTCACCGTCTTTTCACGGCGCGTCTTCCCGGCCGCCGCGTTTCTCCACAGCCTCCCGGTTGCACCCGCCAGACTTTCCACAGCCCCCTTGCGGGGGGTTTGGCCGGCGCGCAGATTGACCGTGCTGCGACAAGCGGCGGGAAGCTATTGGCCTGGCGTCCCGACGAGAGAAGCAGTGAAGCCGCGAAAGGCCCCCGACAACTGGGACACCGGCGCGGTGGATGAGACGGCAACGGCGCTTCTCTTTCGGGTCGCGACGCAGTCCTCTCGGTACCGATCAGTAGCAACCAGCGTCGCGGCTCGCGACCGAGGAAGCAATCGGCGGCGTTGGCTACGCTTTAAAGGCAGCGTGGCACCCTGCCGACCCTCGCGGAGAAGGAAAAAGGCGGATTTCGCTGATCCGCCGACGACGACGTGCGTCCGCGCCGACGGTAGCTCCCGAAGCGCGGACCACCGGCCCCTCACCAGCCCCTCGCTCCCCTAACCAGGGAGCGGGGGGCGCGGGCGGCCCCGATCCAGGCAATCGCTCTTCCCACGGCGGCGCGCATACCGGCGCTGCGCCGCGCGCGCCCTTCCCCTTCTTGCGGGATCATAGTTACTTCCTATTATATGCCTTACATCTATTAAGAGGGCATCATGGGCACCCAACCGGAGCAGATGTTCGGGTTCGTCATCCACGAAGTGGCCCGGCTGTTGCGGCGCCGCTTCGAACAGCGGCTGCGCTCGACCGGCATCGGACTCACCCGCGCCCAATGCGCGGCGCTGGTCCATCTGGCGGCCCGGGGCCCGTGCAACCAGGCCTGCCTCGCCCAGAGCCTCGACATCGAGCCGATCACGCTGGTGCGGCTGCTGGATCGGCTGCAGGACGCGGAGCTGGTCGTGCGCAAGCCGGACCCGCGCGACCGCCGCGCTCATGTGGTGGAGCTGACGGCGAAGGCCAGGCCGATGCTCGAGCGCATCTACGACCTCGCCCGCGACGTCTACGGCGAGGCCCAGGCCGGGCTGTCGAAGCCGGATACCGAGCGCCTGCTCGAACAATTGAACGCCATCAAAGGCAACCTTACCGAAAGCACCGCCGAGCCGGCGGAGCCGTCAACCCGGAGTACGCGTCGTGTCTAATCGAAACATCACAGAGCTGCGTCGAGACGGATCGGACCAGAGCGGGGCGCAAGGGACCGCCGTGTCCGCACCCGATAGCGGCGAAGCGCGCCGGCGCCGGATCCGCTGGGCCCTGATGGCGCTCGGGCCGCTGCTGGTGCTCGTGGTCGGAGCGTGGTGGTACCTGACCAGCGGCCGCTACGTGTCGACGGACGATGCCTTCGTGAAGACCGACCTCGCCTCGATCAGCGCCCAGGTTCCGGGCCAGGTCGCGACCGTGTATGTCCGCAACAACCAGCGGGTCGAGGCCGGTCAGGCGCTGTTCGAGCTCGACGCGAGCTCGTATCGCATCGCGCTGGACCAGGCCGAAGCCAACCTCGCGGTGACGCGGGACCGCATCGCCAGCCTGCGCGCGAATTACCGCGAGAAGGCGGCGATGCTGAAGAGCGCCGGCGAAGCCACCGCGCACCAGCAGCGCGAGTACGACCGCCAGGCCAAGCTCCGCACCACCGGCGCCGTGTCGCAGCAGCAGTTCGAGGCGACGCAGCTCGCGCTGCAGCAGGCGCAACGGAACGAGGATGCGATCCGCGAGCAAATGTCCGCGATCGAGGCCCAGCTCGGCGGCAGCATCGAGACGCCCACCGAACAGCTCGGGTCGTATCGGGCCGCACTCGCGCAGCGCGATGACGCCGCCCTCGCCGTCGCCCGCACCAAGGTCGTCGCTCCCGCCACCGGCGTGCTCGCCAACGTGACCTTGCGCCCGGGCGACTACATCACCGCGGGCCAGCCGGTCTTCAACCTGGCCGAGATCGACCACACGTGGATCGACGCCAATTTCAAGGAGACCCAGCTCGCCAATGTCGCCGCCGGCCAGCCCGCGACGGTCACCGTCGACGCCTATCCGGGTCGCACCTGGAAGGCGACGGTCGAGAGCCTCAGCCCGGCGAGCGGCAACGAGTTCTCCGTGCTGCCGGCCGAAAACTCATCCGGCAACTGGATCAAGGTGGTGCAGCGCATTCCGGTGCGGCTCGCGATCGAAGTGGCGCCGGATGCGCCGCCGCTCCGCGCCGGCATGAGCGTGAACGTCGAGATCGACACCAAGGCGGCCGACACCCGCTCGGCCGACGCCGCCGTGTCCGATCCGCACCGGGGCTAGCGATGCCCGCCAAACCCCTCAACCTGCCGCTCATCACCTTCGGGACGGTGCTGGCGACCTTCATGCAGGCGCTCGACGCGACGATCGCCAATGTCGCCCTGCCGCACATGCAGGGCGGGTTCTCCGCGAGCTACGACCAGATCTCGTGGGTCCTGACGTCGTACATCGTCGCCGCGGCGATCATGACGCCGCCCACCGGCTGGCTGAGCAACCGCTTCGGCCGGAAGAAGCTGTTCCTGGTGTCGATCGCCGGATTCGTGATCGCCTCGGTCCTGTGCGGGCTGGCGACGTCGATCTACGAGATGGTGGCATTCCGCGTGCTGCAGGGCATGGCCGGCGCGGCGCTGGTGCCGCTGTCGCAATCGGTGCTGCTCGACAGCTATCCCAAGGAACGCCACGGCTCGGCCATGGCGGTGTGGGGCATGGGCGCGGTGGTCGGACCGGTGCTTGGGCCGACGCTCGGCGGCTGGCTCACCGACCACTACACGTGGCGCTGGGTCTTCTACATCAACGTGCCGTTCGGCATCCTCGCGTTCCTCGTCATCTCCGCGGCGGTGGCCGAGACGAAGATCGACAAGGGGCTGCGCTTCGACGCGCTCGGTTTCGGCCTGATCAGCCTCGCAATCGCCTCGCTGCAGATGTTCCTCGACCGCGGCGAGCAGCTCGACTGGTTCGGGTCGACGGAGATCGTCGTCGAGGCGGTGCTTGCCGCGCTGGCCTTTTACCTGTTCGTCGTTCACGCCTTCACGACCAAAGAGCCGTTCATCAGCCCCAAGCTGTTCCGCGACCGCAACTTCTCCGTCAGCCTGATCTTTATTTCGGTGGTCGGCGTGATTCTGTTCGCGACGATGGCGTTGCTGCCGCCGATGCTCCAGGGCCTGATGGGATATCCCGTGTTCTCGGCCGGGCTGCTGCTCGCCCCGCGCGGCATCGGCACGATCTTCGCGATGGTGTTCGTCGGCCACCTGCTGCAGCGCGTCGACGCGCGCTACCTGCTGGTGTTCGGACTTGCCGTCTCGTCCTACTCGTTCTGGTGGATGTCGTCGTTCGCCCTCGCGCTGCCGCAGTGGGACGTCGCCGTGAGCGGACTCATTCAGGGCTTCGGCCTCGGCTTCGTGTGGGTTCCGCTGACGACCATCGCCTACTCGACCCTCTTGCCCGAGGACCGCAACGAGGCGGCGGGCGTCTTCAACCTCATGCGCAACATCGGCTCGAGCGTCGGCATCTCGTCGGTCGTGGCTCTCCTCGCCCAGAACACGCAGCGGCTGCACTCCGCCCTCGCCGCCAACATCAACGCGACGAATCCCATTCTTCAGGATCCGGCGGTGCATCGGTTCTGGAATCCGTCGACCACCGAGGGCATCGCCGCGCTCAACGCCGAGGTGACCCGACAGGCGTCGATGATCGCCTACATCGACGACTTCAAGCTGATGATGATCATGGCGCTGGCGCTGATCCCGCTCGTGCTGCTGTTCTCGGCCCCGCCGCGCGCGACCGTCGGCGCCGCCGCGATGGCGATGGAATAACCCCGCGCGGCCCTTGCGTCGCGCGCTCGCGGCAGCCACTGTACCGACACCAGCGGCGGGAGAGTCATGACCGGTTTCAAAGACCACGTGGTGACCTGGGACGAGGTGCATCGCGACACCCGCGCGCTCGTCGATCGCCTCGGCCCCGACACGCGCTGGACCGGAATCGTCGCCGTCGCACGTGGCGGACTCGTGCCGGCGGCGATCATCGCCCGCGAGCTCGATATCCGAATGATCGAGACGCTCTGCGTCGCGAGCTACGACGATACGCGCTCGCGCGGCGCGGTTCGCATCCTCAACCGCCCCGAGAGCGCCGCGGCATCCGCCGGCTCGGGATGGCTGGTGATCGACGACCTCGTCGACAGCGGCGCGACTCTGCGCGCGGCTCGTGTGCTGCTGCCGCTGGCGCGCTTCGCGACGGTCTACGCGAAGCCGGACGGCATCGCCGCGGTCGACGTGTTCGTGCACCGGGTGCCGCAGGAGTCGTGGATCACGTTTCCCTGGGACGTACCCTGACGCCGCTTACGTCGCGACGAAGTGCAGCACGCTGAGGGCCGCGACCGACGCGACGGCGACGCCGACCTCGCGCCACCGTCCCGCCAGCACCTTGCAGGCGGCGTAGACGATGAAGCCGACGGCGACGCCGTTGGCGATGCTGTAGGTGAGCGGCATCAGGATCGCGGTGAGCACGGCGGGCGCGTACTCCGTCGCATCGCTCCACTCGAGGTCCGCCAGATTGCGCGTGAAATGCGCCGCGACGAACACCAGGGCCGGCGCGGTCGCGAACGCGGGAATGCTGCGCGCCAGCGGCGCAAGCCCGAGGCACAGCAGGAAGAGGACGGCGACCGTCGCCGCCGTGAGCCCGGTGCGACCACCTTCCTTTATCCCGGCGCCGCTTTCCACATACGAGGTCGTGTTGCTGGTGCCGAGCAGCGCGCCGATGGCGGTCGCTCCGGAATCGGCGATCACCGCGCGCCCGATGCCCTCGACCTGCCCCTTCGCATCGACCTTGCCCGCGAGATTGGCCACGCTCGTCAGCGTGCCGGCGGTGTCGAAGAAGTCGACGAACACCAGCGTGAAGACGACGCCGAGCAGCCCGGCCCTCACGGCGCCCGCGACGTCGAGCTGGAGGAACGTCGGCGCGAGGCTCGGGATGCCGCCGAAAACGCCCTCGAATGGCGCTGCCCCGATCAGCCAACCGAGAGCGCTCACCGCGAGAATCCCGATGACGATCGACCCGGTGACCGAAAGGCGGTCCAGCGCGACCATCACCACCAGTCCGAGTCCGGCGAGCAGAGCCGGCGCGGCGCCGATCTCGCCGAGGCCGACCAGCGTCGCGGGGTTCGCCACGACGATCCCCGCCGAGCGCAGGCCGATCATCGCGAGGAACAGCCCGATGCCCGCGCCGATCCCGAGCTTCAGCGAGCGCGGGATCGAGTTGATGACCCATTCCCGCAGTCGGGTCAGGCTGAGGAGCAGCGCGACGCACCCGCTCAGGAACACGGCGCCGAGCGCAACCTGCCATGGCTGCTTCATGCCGATGACGATGCCGTAGACGACGAATGCGTTGAGCCCCATGCCGGGCGCCAGCGCCACCGGCCAGTTCGCCCACAGACCCATGATCGCCGTCGCAATCGCGGCGGCGAGGATCGTCGCGACGAACACCGCGCCGAAATCCATCCCGGCATCGGCGAGGATGCTCGGATTGACCACGACGATGTAGGCCATGGTCAGGAACGTCGCGACACCCGCGACGACCTCGCGGCCCAGCGTGCTGCCGCGCGCGGCGACGCCGAAATAGCGGTCGATCCGGTCCATCGCTCCCCCGTGCATGCCGGTTCGGCCCGGCTAAATCTTGGGGAACGGCAGCACGCCGCGATACTTGTCCATTACCTTGCGAATTTCGTCCCGGTCGGCGCGGTTCACCATCGGGAACCGGTCCTTCCAGCCGAACGGGCGCACCGCGTAGAAGATCGCCCGGCTGTTCGTGTGCACGCCGGCGTCGCGCTTCTCAGGCGGCATGCGCGGATCGAGCGGCGTCGACCAGCACTCCGGCACGATCTGGATGTCCGTCGCCGGGTCGACGCGAGTCTCCATCGCCCACAGCACTTCCTGGATGTTCGACGGATCGATGTCTTCGTCGACGATGACCGTGTAACGACCGTTGCGCGCCGACGCGGAGCACCCCAGCACGGCCATCCCGGCCTGCTTGGCGTGACCGGCGTAGCGCTGCTTAATGGCCACCACCATCAGGTAGTAGTTGTAGATGTAGACGCCGACGACGTCGGGAACACCCGCCGCCTCGAGCTGATCCCACAGCAGGCCGGAATCGAAGCGAACGCTGTGGTGCGGCGCGCCCGGCCACTGCGGCGCCATGTTCACAATGATCGGATCGTTCCGGTAGTAGATCGCCTTGACGCGAATCACCGGTTGGTCCTCGCCGGTACCGAGCGTCCCGCCCGAGTAGTAGCCCGGCCATTCGCCGAAGGGCCCTTCGGCGCGCGCTTCCTGGGACGGCGGCGGCACCTCGCCCTCGATCGCAATCTCGGCATGGGCTGGGATCGGCAGCCCGGTGAGCGGGCCCTTCACCACCGGCAGCGGCTTGCCGCGCAATCCGCCGACGAGATCGAATTCCGACTGGCCCCACGGCAGCTTGGTCGACGAGGCGTTGAACACCAGCGGGTCGCCGCCAAAGACCGCGACGATCGGGCACGCCTCGCCCTTGTCCCAGTAGCGCTGGCAGATTGCGCGGCCGTGCTGGCCCGGGCTCATCCACAGGCCGAGCAGATTCCTGTCGTGCACCTGGATCCGGTACGTCGCCATGTTGACGAAGCCCGACTCCGGATCGCGGTTGATGACGTGGTCGGCGGTCCCGATGTAACGGCCGCCGTCCTTGGCGTGGGAGCGGAGCACCGGGAATTTCCAGAGGTCGACGTCGGCTCCGGTCATCGCGTTCTGCATCACCGGGCCGTCCGGGACGTACTCGGGCGGAATCGGTTTCGCGGCCTTGATCTTGTTGGAGATCTGCCGCGCGAGCTGAAGCTTGGTAGCGTCCGGCGACAGCCCGAACACCAGAGCCGTGCGGCGCTTCGAGGCCATCGGCAGGCTGAGCACGCGGAAGCCCTTCGGGTATCCCTTGATGCGGTCGAACAGCATCATCGGCGGCTCGGTGATCTTCTCGGCCGCCGCCTCGCTCAACGTGCCGATCTCGAGGTCCCAGTCCGCGTCCTCGATGTCGACCACCTCGCCGATGGCGCGGCAGGCCTCGAGATACGTCCGCAGGCCGTCGTACTCGTTGTCCATGAGCTCCCCTGATACGCGTTACGGTTTGACGATGTCCTTGGCGCGCGCGGCGAGCGCCGGCGGGAACGCGCCGATGTTCTCGACAACCGTTTGCAGCTCGTCCCCATGCATGAAGTCGACGTCGAGCTGCTTCGCCTTGGCATCGGCGAGAAACTCCGGGTCCGCCATCATTTTCGCGAATGCCGTGCGGAGCATTGCGACGCGCGCCTTCGGCACGCCGGGTCCGGCCACGAACGACCGCCCCATGTCCTCGGTGCTGGCAAGCAGCTCCATGATCTTGCGGTCGTCCGGATTGTTCGCGACATCGCCGAGCGTCGGAACGTCGGGCATCTCGAGGTGGCGCTTGAGCGCGATCTGGTAGAGCACGAAGACCTTGCCATCGCGGGCCCAGTCAGCGCGCGGACCGGTGAGGTCGAGCCAGCCGGCGATGCCGAGTCCCTGGGTCTCGCCTCGCTCCATGGCGAGGTACATCTCGCCCGACCCGGTGTAGCCCTGGACGATCTTGAACTTCGTCCCGACCAGCCGGTTGAGCGCCATCGGCACCATAACCGATGTCGCCGTCGGACCCGTCGCGCCGAGAATGACCTGCTTCGATTTGGCCTCATCGAGAGTCTTGACGCCTGCGGTGTGCCACACGAGGCCGACGCTCAGCCGCGTCCCCATTCGGCCGACCCAGTTGAATTTCGTCACGTCGAAATCGCCACCCTGCAGCCCGAGCACCTGATTGGCGACGAGGCCCTGGTGGAGGAGCCCGATGACCGTGCCGTCCTGGGGCGCGGCCGAATAGATGTACTGCGCGGCCTTCGCCGTCGCCGCCCCCGGCATGTCCTGGACGATGATATTGGGCCGGCCCGGCATGAAGCGATCCATGTGCGCGGCGAGCACCTGGCCATAGGTGTGGAATCCACCGCCGGCCGCAAAGCCGACGATCACCCGCATCGTCTTGCCGCGGAAATACTCCTCGTCGCTGTCCGCCGTCGCCGGCGCAGCGGCGAGCATCAGGCTGGCGGCGAAACTCAGCCACGCGGTACGCGTACGGTTCATATTGCCTCCCGGCTACGGCGTGACCAGCGCGCGCGTGCGCTCGTAGAGCGATTCCGGGTACGAGGTCACTTCGGTGATGAGCGACTGCAGCTGCTCGCCGGACATCGGATTGAGATTGACCTGGCGCTTGGCCGCATCGTCCAGAAGCGCCGGATCGGACGCCGTCTCCATGAACGCCTTGCGCAGCAACGCGACCCTCTCGGCGGGCACCTGCGGCCCGACCATGAACGATCGCCCCATTTCCGATGTGCTGGCGAGCAATTGCAGGACCTTGCGGGATTCCTCATTGGGCGCGAGTTCGACGATCGTCGGCACGTCCGGCAGATCCGGCGCGCGCTTGAGGCCGATCAGGTACAGGAGATAAGCCTTGTGGTCCGGCACCCAGTCGGGATTGGTGATCTTCAGCGTCGACCACGGCGCATTTCCCATGCCCTGGACCTCGCCGCGTTCGACCGCGAGCATCTGTTCGCGCGTCCCGGTATAGCCCTGCACCAGCTTGAACTTCGTGCCGATCAGCCGGTTCAGCGCCGTCGGCACCATCGCGACCGTCCCGCGGATGGAGGTGCTGCCGATGATCAGTTCCTTGCGCTTCACGTCCTCGATGGTCTTGATGCCCGCCGTGTGCCACGCCAGCATCGTTAGATCGATGGCGTCGAGCCTGCCGATCCAGTTGAATTTCGCGATCTTGAACTGGCCCCCCTCGTCCTTCCACAGCACCTCGTTCAGGACGAGGGTGTGAATGGGCAGGCCGATGACGGTCCCGTCCTGCGGGCCCACGGCGTAGACGAAGTTAGCCATTTTGACCGAGTCGGCGCCCGGCATGTGCTGGAGGATCAACGTGGGATTCCCCGGCAGATGCCGGCCCATGTAATCCGTGAGCAGGCGGGCATAGAGGTCGAAGCCGCCGCCCGGCGGATAGCCGACGATCACCTGGACGGTCTTGCCCTTGTAAAACGCATCGGCCGGCTGCGCGCCGGCGGAGACCGATAACGCCAGGGCCGCGACGGCGAACGCTGCGGCCGCAAGCCAACGCGAAATCCCCACGACCGACGCCATCGTCCCTCCCCGCAATGCGCTATTCCGCTTCGTCGACCCTGCGCCGCTGCTGCTTGGCCCGGTCCCCGGTGCGGTAGTGCTCGCCCTCGACGGCCCATTGGGCCTCCTGGCGATCACGCTCGGTCCATGCGCCGAGCTCGTACCCGTGCCACGGCATCCGCGGCGTGAGCTTCGGCAATCCAAGCTCCTCCCAGATTGCCTTGGCGCGGTCCATGTACTGCTTGGCCGGCAGCGACACCGGCGGATAGTCCCACGGTCGCATCGCGTTGATCATGACGACCGAGCCAAACACCTTCTGGACGGTGCTGTCCTCGACCTCGCCGACATCCGGCGCGCCGGACGGATCGAGTCCCACGCTGCGGTTGCCGAGGATCTGCATGTCGCGGTGGGGCTGCATGCGATAGGACAGCGCCCACACGACCGAATCGAGGTCGTTCGGATCGACGTCCTCGTCGACGCAGATCACGACCTTGCCGACCGTCGAGTTGCGGCCCGCGACGGCGTACATCGCCTGCCACGCGACCGACGGATTGCAACGCTTCATCTGGATGACGCACCACGAGTCGACGGCAATGTCGTGGAACGTGATGTCCTGCACCTGCGGAATGCCGCACAGGTTCCGGAGGAAATAGAGGTAGCTGTTGTCCTGCCCCAGCTTCTTCAGCTTGCTCGACTCCGAGGGTGGCATCTGGCTGACGATGGCGGTGAAGATCGGATTCTTGCGATGCGTGATCGCCGTCACCTCGAACACCGCGTTGTAGACCCGCGACCCCATATAGCCCGTGTACTCGCCGAACGGCGCTTCCGGTTCCAGGTATTCGTGGGAGATCCGCCCCTCGATGACCAGCTCGGCATGTGCCGGAACCGTGAGGTCGACGGTCTTGCACTTCACCACCTCGAGCGGCTCGCCGATCAGCGCGCCGGCCACCGCGTACTCCTCAACCCCGTACGGGATGCGGGTACCCGACGCGTAGGTCAGCGACGGCGGGCCGCCGATCACCAGCGCTGCCTCCAGCGCCTTGCCCTGCTTGCGCGCCAAGTCCCAGTGCTTGTGCCCCTGGTTGCGCGGGCTGATGAACATGCCCATGCGGTCCGGCGCCTTGGCCTGGCCCCGGTAATTCCCGACGTTGATCCAGCCGGTCTCGGGATCCTTCGTCACCCAGTTCGACGCCGTCGTGTACGGACCGACGTCGAAGCCCGGAGTCGAGATCGGCATCGGGAACTCGCCGATACCGCCATGCTCCAGCAGCGACGAGCCGACGTGCACCTCCTCGTGGACCGGGCCATGGTCGACGAGCTTCGGCGGCAGCGTCTTCGCCTGGGCCTTCTGCCACCTCCCGCGGATCTCAGGTACCGCGCAGCCCATCCCGATCGCGTAGACGTCCGACGAGGCGGCATAGATCCCGACCGCGACGCCGCCGGGCACGCGATTGCCCTTGGCGTCGACCACGTTCTCGAACAGGAAGCCGGTGCGCTCCGATTCGGGAAGCCCTCGGAACTGCCACCGCACCAACGGCATCAGTTCGGTGTCCTTGTTGATGACACGTGAGATGCGCCGGAGCTTGCCCTGGCTCTCGAGGTTCGCGAGGTGCGTGCGCAGGTCCTGGAGGTTTCCCGTCCTGCGCGTCGAATCGTCCATACTCAAATCCCCTTCACCCAGCCGGCGCGTGGCGGGTTTTATTTTTCGCAAAGCTTTGTGTTTTTTGGAATTATCGCCAGAGACCGCGGGCTGTCCACCGCTTTCTTTCCAGCGGCCGGCTCCCCGGCGAATGTTCTACTCGGCCACGCTCAAGAGCTGCGATGCACGGGTGACGACGTCCTTTGGCGAGGCATACGCCGCTGCCAGAAGTGATACGATTGCGCGATAATCCAACGGATCGATCTCAAGCTTCAGCCGCTCCGCATCCGCGGCGAATGCCGGGTCCACCATGGTGTCGGCGAACGCCTTCTGCAGCGCCGTGAGGCGGTCGGCGGAAACGTCCGGCGGCGCGATAACTGGTCGCCCGACCTCCTGGACGACGAGAATGAGGTCCAACAGCCGGCGGTCGTTCGCGTCCTCCACCATATCCAGCGCCATGGGTGTGGAGGGAACGTGCGGGTCCTTCTCTCGCGCAAGCTGCACGAGGACATTCACCTTGCGGTTGAGCAGCCAGTGCGGGTTGGACGCCATCAGGGTGGCGTAGGAGACGCCGCACAGCCCGTCGACCTCGCCGCGCTCTACGGCGAGACTGGCGCCCGCCGTGTCGTAGCCGGTGATGACCTTGAACTTCGTGCCGAGCACCGCGTTGAGGATCTTCGGCACCGTCGTTCGGCTGCCCGCGGCGCCGGTGGACGAGACCGTCGTCACCGTGATGCGAGCGTCCTCGATCGTCTTGATAGGGCTCGTGGTCCAGGTGACGCAGAGCGCATTCTGCTTACCCATGCTGCCGAGCCAGTTGAGCTTGAGTGGATCGAACTGGATGCCCTGCGACGTCAACAGGGGCTGCAGCGTCATCGTCGCATAGGTATTGCCGATGACCGAACCGTCCTTCGGCGCGACGTTGTAGATGAAATTGGTGGCCTTGAGGCCGTCCGCGCCGGGCATGTTCTGGGCGACGACACTCGGATTCCCGGGCAGGTGCGCGCCGATGTGGCGCGCCAGCGCGCGCCCGTACACGTCGTAGCCGCCGCCCGCCCCCGCGGCGACGATGAACTTGAGGCCGTTACTCCGATAGAAGGAATCGAGTGACTGCCCGATAGCGGTCCCAGCGGAAATCGTCGCCACCGAAGCGACGCATACGGCGCACGCGATCCTCGCAATGACGACCATGCTCGCCCACCCTGTATGTGATTTTTCTTGCCGTGCACGCGTTTTACGGCCGTTTTCCCATCCTATATAGTCTCGCCATAAACAGGCAACGGGAGGCGAAGATGAGTGCAACCCTCAGCACGCATGGCCGCATGGCCGATCCGGCGATCGGCGGCGAACTGGTCGACTTCTCCGAAACTCCGGCGCCCGAGACGTTCAAGCTTCGGATTCAGCTTCTCGACGAGGGTAGCCGGAGCATCATGCTCGGCGACACCGGCAACCTGAAGATCAAGATCCGCTGTTACGCCGCAGGCGGCGGCGAGAACGCGATGCACGCGCATCACAATCAGGATCACAGCTTCATTGTGCTGCAGGGGCAGGCGCGCTTCTATGGCCCTCAAGGCGAGGTGCGCGATCTGCGCCGCAACGACGGCATCATGCTGCCGTCCGGCTGCTACTACTGCTTTGAGAACTCCGGCGAGGAGCCCCTCGTCGTTCTGCGGATCGAATCGATCACCGAAGATGGCATAAAGATCGGCGGCAATCCCAATGTGCGCCTCGGCATGCACGGACAACAGATCGAGCCGCACGCCGTGGAGAACAATCGCGAGAAGCCGGTGCGGGCCCGGCCCAACGCCTTCTACGAATAGCCTACCGCTCGGCGTCGATCGCGCGCACCAGCGACCAGGCGGTCTCAGTGTCGATCTCGGGATAGCGGAGCCGCACCTGGCTGACCGCCACCTCGAGGCATCCCTCATGGCAGAGGCCGCTCACGCCCGCGCTCTCGAGAGCGTCGTGGATGAATGCCGCAACCTCGTCCGACGGCGATGGTGACGTGCGTCCAGACATGCGCATCTCCCAATGCGCGCATAGTACCGTTTTTGCCTCCCCCGTGGCGATCCGATATAGTCGCGAAAACAAAGAACTATGGGGAGAGTACCGCATGAGCGAAGCGGTCACGATGAAGGGCGGCGGCCACCACGATTGGAATTCCGCCGATTATGTCGACGGCTGGATGGCCAAGGACCGCAATCGCGAGGAGCGTCGCCGCCCGCTGCTCGCGAAGATGATGACGCTCGTTCCCTTTGCCCATGATCAAGTGATCCGCGTGCTCGACGTCGGCGGCGGGTACGGCGCCGTCAGTTCGTTTGTGCTCGACACCTTCCCCAACGCACGTGTGACGCTTCAGGACTATTCGGCCGTCATGCTCGAACGTGCGCAGCACCACTTTGCGGGGCGTCGCGGCCCCGACGCCTACGTGCGCTCCGATCTTACCGACCCGGCGTGGGTCACATCGGCTGGGGGGCCTTACGACCTCGTGGTGTCCGCAATCGCCATCCACAATCTGGGCGATGCCGATGTCTTTCAGCAGGTGTACCGGGCCATCCATGACCTCCTGGTGCCGGGCGGCTGGTTCATCGACTGCGATCACTTCGGCCACTCCGGCGGCGTCTTGCTGCACCTTGAGCTGCTTGCGAAGGCAGGCTTCGACACGACGGAATGCCCGGTCGAGGAATCGAAAACCGGCATTGCCCGTGCGCGGCGCCCCTACTGACCTCCGCCACTGAACGAACGAACTTCAGGAGCCGACCGTGAATGACGCTTCTCTCAAGCGCCTTGCCGCCCTCGCGCTGACCGGGACCTTCCTCGTATCGCCCGCTCTCGCGCAGAGCGATCCCGCCGCGTTCTACAAGGGTCGCAACGTCGATCTGATCATCGGCGCGGCGCCCGGCGGTGGTCACGACATCTATGCGCGGGCCATCGCACGGCACATCGGCAAACACATTCCAGGCAATCCGAACGTCGTGCCGAAGAACATGCCCGGCGCGGGCAGCAACAAGGCTGCGGCCTTTCTCTACAACGTCGCGCCAAAGGACGGCTCCGTGTTCGGCGCGATCTTCCCCGGCGCGGTGATGGACCCCCTCACCGGCGACAAGTCGCAGGTCCAGCACGACCCGCAGAAGTTCAATTACCTCGGCACCGCAAACAAGGAGGTGCGCGTGTGCGCGGTCTGGCACACCGCGCCCGCACAGTCTTTCAAGGATGTGTTCAACACCGAGACAATCCTCGCCGCCAGCGCCGAGGGCGGCGCGACCGCCGATTACGCGGCGGTGCTCGACGCCGTGCTCGGGACCAAGTTCAAGGTCGTCCGGGGCTATCCCGGGACCCGCGACATGACGCTCGCGATCGAGCGCGGCGAGGCCCACGGCCTGTGCGGATACGCGTGGACCAGCCTCAAGACGCAGAACGCCGAGTGGGTGAACAGCGGAAAGATCAAAGTGATCCTGCAGACGGCGTTCGAGGGCGATCCCGAGCTCAACAAGATGGGCGTGCCGCTCGTGTGGGAATTCGTGAAGAACGAGGACGACCGTAAAGTGATCGAGCTGCTGCTTGCCCAGCAAGTGTTCGGCCGTCCGTACGTCGCGCCTCCGGGCACTCCGGCCGCGATGGTGAAGGTGCTGCGCGCAGCTTTCGCCGACACGATGAAGGACAAGGATTACGTCGCAGAGGCCAACAAGCTCGGGCTGGAAACGGACTTCGGCACGGGTGAAGAGGTGCAGCAACTGGTCGACAAGGTGTACGCGACGCCAGCCGCGATCGTGCAGCGCCTCGTAAAGGCGACATCGACCAAGTGAAGCCCTCGGGCGCGCCGTCGAGCGCTCCCGGGAGGCACGGGGTCACCCGCATGATGACCGCTCACCGCCTGCTTCGATTGGCCTTTGCCGCGATGATCATCACGATCGTCGCAGCTCCGGCCGATGCCGCGGATTCTTCCCTCGTCGCCGCGGCGAAGAAGGAAGGCGAGGTCGTGTGGTATACGACCCTGATCATCGACATGGCGGTGCGGCCGGTCTCCGCCGCGTTCGAGAAGCAGTACGGCATCAAGGTCCGCTACACCCGAGCGAACTCGACCGAAACGGCGATCAAGGTCATCAACGAGGCGAAGGCGCGGCGTGTGTCGGTCGATGTCTTCGACGGCACCAATACGTCCGAGGTGCTGCGCCGCGAAAATCTGGTCCTCTCGTGGATTCCGGACTCGGCCCGGAATTATCCAAAGGGGCTGGTCGACCCCGGCGGCTATTGGGTCGCGACCAACGTCTACATCATCACACCCGCGTACAACACCGAGCTGGTGAATCCCGGGACCGAGCCGCGCACCCTCGACGATCTCCTCGACCCCAAATGGCGGGGCAAGATGGTGTGGAACGGCTCCGTATCGACGTCCGGCGGCCCCGGATTCGTGGGCAACGTGCTGACCGCGATGGGCGAAGACAACGGCATGACTTATTTGCGGAAGCTCGCGACGCAGCGCATCGCCAACCTCAACGTCTCGGCGCGCCAAGTGCTGGATCAGGTGATTGCCGGCGAGTACGAGATCGGCCTGCAGATGTTTCACAACCAGGCGGCGCTGAGCGCGCGGAAAGGCGCGCCGGCTGCGTGGATCCCGATGGAACCGGCAATGGGCATCCTGCAGGTCGCGTCGATCGCGAAGGACGCACCGCACCCGAACGCCGCGAAGCTCTTCCTCGACTTCATCACGTCGAAGGAGGGCCAGGTGCTGGTCGGCCAAGGCGGATCGCTGCCCGCCCATCCCGACGTCCCCTGGTTCGATCAGAGGCTCAGGCCGGAAATAGCCGGCTTTCGGGTCGCCTATTTCTCGCCGACGGATATCGAGGAGAAGATGCCGGCGTGGGCCGCCGTGTTCGACGACCTCTTCCGGTGAGGACGGAATGAAAGGGCCCCCGCGCGGGGGGCCTTTCTTGCCGTGTACCGGCGGCTACTTGCCCTTCACCTCGTTGCGCCCGGTGATCGTCGTCGCGCGCTTCACGCGCTCGATGACGGCGGACGGCGTTTCGTACATCCCGCGGATCGTCGCCTCGACTTCCTCGCCTGGCCGCGGCGCAAGGGTCTGCTGACGCTTCTCGGCATCAGCCACGTATGCGCGGTCGCGCATCGTGTCTTCGAAAGCCTTGCGGTAGACGGCGAGGACCTCGTCGGTGGTCTCCGGCGGCAGAAAGAACGGATCCTGAATCTCGTCGGGCGCCTGGAAGAACTGCAGCGCCTGCCGCTCCTCGTCGGTCTTCACCAGGTCGATCGCCTTCGGCACGTCGGGGAAATCGACATCGCGGATATTCGACACGGCGACGATGCCGCGGACGAGATGCTCCTTGATCCAGCGCGGCTGGCCGGTGCGCACCGAGCTCAGCGTCGTGCAGCGGCCATCGACCTCGCCGCGCTCGACCGCCAACATCGACGTGCCGCCGTCGTATCCGGAGATCGGCTTGAACTTGGTGCCGAGGAGGTCGTTGAGGAGGTACGGCCCGAGCGTCGAGTTTGACGCGGTGCCGGTCGCGGACAGCGTCACCTCCCGCTTCTTGGCGTCCTCGAGGTTCATGACCTTCGAGGTGTGCCAAACGAGGCACATGGTGTCTTCTTTGGCGAGGCTGCCGATCCAGCGGAACTTGCGGAGGTCGTAGTTGACCTGGCCGCTGCCCATCAGCGGCTCCTTGATCGGGCCCGCGGGAGTCGTGGCGATCGCGGTGCCGTCGCGCGCCGAGACGTTATAGAGGCGTTGCACGCCCTGGACGCCGCCACCACCCGGCATGTTCTGCACGACCATGGTCGGCTCGCCCGGCAGATGCCGCGACAGGTGCGGCAATAATGTCCGCGTGTAGATGTCCACCCCGCCGCCGACGCCGCCCGAGACGATGACGGTCACCGTCTTGCCCTGCAGCGTGAATTGCGCGGCAGCGGGACCGCTCCATGCGCATGTCGCGGCGAGCGTCGCCGCTCCAATGCCAAACCCGATGGCGTTCGTCGTGATCCGCATCTCGTCCTGTCTCCCTGCGTCTGTTCTGGTTCGCGCGCGACGTCAGCCGGCGCGACGAAAGCCCCAAGCGGCGTGATGAAGGCGCTCCACGCCGGTCTTGGTGATCCGCACGAGCTCTCCGGCCTGCACTCCGGCCTTGCCGTCCTTCGTCATCACCGAGGGCTGCACGACGACGGTCATGTTCTCGCGCAGGGTCATCTCCGGGACCGGCCCGGACGGCCGCTCGCGCGTGCCGAGCACCGGCGGCAAGTATCCGCCGACATACCCGTGCACGAGATCATCGCAGATCGTGAACCCGGCGCGATCGATCGATGTGGCGGCATCGAGTATGTCACCCGGAGTGGCGCCGTCGCGCACGACCTTCAGAATGCCGTGGAATGCCTCGTCCGCCGCCGCGTAGAGGTCGCGATAGAGCGGCGTCGGATCGGCTGCCACTGCGATCGTTCGCTGGACCTGGCCGGGATACGACCAGAAGGATGCGGCGATCTCCGTGAACACCACGTCGCCGGCCTGGACCCTGCGGTTGCGCGCGAGCTGCGAGGGCACGCAGCACGCCGGGTTCTCCATCGAGGTGACGCCCGTATAGTGGATCTGCGTCATCGCCCCCCATGGCACGTAGGCTCGCTCGATGATGTCGGCGAGTTGGTGCTCGGTCATTCCCGGCTCGACCTCGCGCTCCAGCGCTTCGACCCCCAGGTCGGTAAGCGCGCAGCCGATCCGAGTCCAGTCGAGTTCCTCCTCCGACTTCACCAGCCGGAGCTTGGTGTAGGCGCGATTGAAATCGATCGGCTTCACGCCCGCGGCGACCAGCTTCTCGTGTAGACCATGCCCATACGATCCGATGACACCGACGGTCTGCCCCTTGGCGCCGCGACGCAGCAACTCGGCGATCATGAGCGCCTGGCTGCCTTCCGGGCCCCAGCCCACGGTCGCGTGCGGTGCCATGATGCGGGCGAGCGCCGCGTTGTTCGGATTCTTGACGTAGAGGACGTCGCGCTCGCTCGGGGTGAAGATCACGAAGTGGCCGCCGCCGGGTGGCCATCCCGTCAGCCACTGGATTGCGGAGCCCTTTCGGTCACCTCCGGACAGAATGATATGTCGCGCCCCCGCCTCGCCCATCGCCTCGGTGAGGGCGGCGCGACGACGCGCCATCTCGGGTGCCGAGAACACCGGGTATTCGGCTTCAAGCAGCGGGCGTAGGCGATCGGGAATCCGCGGTGCAGGCAAGGTCCGTGACGGCAGGTCCATCGGCGCCGATCCTCTCGGTCTGTTCTTGATTGCTCAGACATAAGAGGACAGTGCCAGCGGTTTGGCAACATCCACGGCCAAGCCGCGGACGCTCAACTCGCGGTGCGGGCCGATCTCTTGCCGTCGGCCGCCGACAACGTCTTGCGGCCGACGATGCGGTCGGGCGGCAGGCGGACCGTAACGGTCGTGCCCTTGCCGATAACGCTCGTGAGCGACAGGGTGCCGGCATGACGCTCAACGAGCATCTTGCTGACCGCGAGACCAAGCCCCGCGCCGCCGAGCTTGCGGCTGAGCGTCGCATCGGCGCTCTGGAACGGCTCCAGCACACGATCGAGGTCGGCGGCGTTGATGCCGATGCCGGTGTCCGTGACACGGATCATGAGGGCGGCGTCCGCGCCGAGCGACGCCGTCACAGTGATGGTCCCGCCCGACTCGGTGAAATTCACGGCGTTGCTGAGAAGGTTGAGCATCACCTGGAGCAACGCGCGGCGGTCGGCGATGACCATCGGCAGATCCGGCTCGAGCAGCTTGAGAAGGGTCACACCCTTCTTGCGCGCCGGCAGGGTCACGTAAGTGATCGCGTCATCGAATATCGACGACACCTCCATCAGCTCCTCGTGCAGCTCAAAGTGCCCCGCCTCGATCTTCGACATGTCGAGCACGGTGTTGATGAGCCCGAGCAGGTGGCGGCCGGACGTGCGGATGTCGCGGATGTACTCCGATTGCTTGTCGTTCAGGGGGCCGAAATGCCGGCTCTCGAGCATCTCGGTGAAGCCGATGATCGCGTTGAGCGGAGTTCGCAGCTCGTGGCTCATGTTCGCGAGGAAGTCGCTCTTCGCCTTGTTCGCCGCCTCGGCGGACTGCCGGGCGGTATCTGCCCGAACCCGGTCGTCGATCGACTGCGCAACCCGGGCATGCAGGTCGATCTGCCGGCTCAGCAGCAGCCCGAGTGAGACGATCAGGAGGATCGCGGCCGCAGTGACGAACACGATCGTCAACGCGAGGTGCTCCCAGGCGCCGAGGATCGCGCGTTGCGCCTTGGTGACGTTGACGACCAGCGGGAACCCGCGGACCGCATGTGGCGCCATGATCCGCGCGTCCTTACCGAAGGCACTCTCGCCTGTCGAGACGATTCCGGCGTCCTTCTTCGACAGCAAATCGGTGAAAAGCGGCCGATTTCCGACGTACGCCCCCACCTCGGCCTGCGCGCGCGGGTACCGCGCGAACAGAATGCCGTCGCGCCGCAGTAGCGAGATCGACCCGGAGTCGCTCGGCGTTACGTTGCGGTAGAAATCCTCGAAGTAGTCGATCGGCATCGCGGCGAGGATGACGCCGAGGAACTCCCCGTGCGGGCCGCCGATTCGCCGCGACAGGTTGAGCGTCCAGTCCCCGGTCACGGCGCTGCGCTCGGGCACGCCGACGAACACGCTGAGGCTCGGCCGATCGCGATGCTCGAGGAAGTAGTCGCGCCCGGACGCATCGATCACGGGTAACGGCCAGCTCCGCGAGTTCGCCAGCACGCGGCCCTCCGCGTCGATGACCACGACCGCGTCGACATGCGCGCTGTCACGGATCTTGTCGCGCAGGAATTGATAGAATTCACGGCTCCCCGCGTAGGCCCTGAGTTCGTCCGCAGAGGTGACACGGGCGACGTCGAGGCGCGCCTGAACGTCCGTGAGCGTCACCGCGACGGACTGCATCGTGCGCGCCGTCTCTTCGGACAACGTGAGGCTGAGTTGCGCAAGCTCGCGGCCGGCGCCGTCGAGCTGCTGATTGCGTGCTTTGATGATTGTGACAGCCGCGGCGACCACCAACGCAGCCACCAGGAGAGCACCGATGCCGAGCACGGTCAGACGCGGCGGCAGCCGTGTCAGACGCGATGCCAGAGTCCCCCTTGAGGCGACCGCCGTGAAAGCGGTGTCAGTCAGCATGAAACGTCCCGAATGCCACCGCTTTGCCCGCGAGCCGAGCACCGCCATTGGGCGACACGTCGGTCCCGCCATTTTCTCCACAGGGCGGCAACAAGATAGTCACGGTGGTTAACTTTACCGTGAACCCCGCGCCGCGCCTCGGAAAGTCGACCAAACCTTCGTTAACAAACTGTGATCATTGAATATTCCGCCCCTGGCAATGCGAATTGCTCGGCGAACGACTGGAACCGCCTGTCGGCCGGGAACGTTCTCCGCGCGAATAGCCATTTTCCCCGTGAAAACAGCCGCCCGCAGGCTATCGCGGTGCGGCGATCAGACAGGAGGGTCCACCATGGCCAAATGCGTTTCCCGGGTCGGCAAGCCGATCCTATGGGCGGTAGCAGCCGTCGCCGCCGGTTCTGTGGTGGCGTGCTCGTCACCCGGCCCGAGGCAGGTGAAGGTCGACAATCCCAGCGTCACCTATACCTACCGAACCGACAACGAGCTCGTGCAAGCGAGCAATCAGGCGGCCAGCTACTGCGCTCAGTATGGGAGCGTCGAACGGACCTCCCGCATCACCAACAACGGCGACGGCAGCGCCACCGTCGTGTTCGACTGCGTGAAAACCACTGCCAGCGCCGCGGTGGTCCCGGTCCCGACCCCGGTGCCGGCGCCCGTCGCGACGCCGATGACCTACACCTACCGCACCGATCAGGAGTTGCTCGATGCATCCCGCAGCGCGGAGGCGTATTGCATGCGCTACGGCACGCCGATACATTCTTCGATCGTGACCAATCCGAACGGGACGAAGACCGTCACGTTCACCTGCGGCCCCCGCTGAGGGAGGCCATCCGCCAACGGCCGAACGAGCGAGGAAGCCATGCGCGTGATGTCGATCATCTTCACAGCAGTGGCATTCGCCGCGTTCGCCGTTGGCCCGCTTTCCAGCCCACGTCCCGCGTTCGCGGCCTGCGACCCGGGCGACCGCCCCGACAAGAGCACCGCCGACGACGCGAAGAAGAAGATCCAGGCTGCCGGGTATCGCGATGTCCGAAGCCTGAAGAAGGGATGCGACAACTACTGGCACGGCACCGCCACCAAGGACGGCGCACAGGTGTACGTCGTTCTGTCGCCGCAGGGCGAAGTCATCGTCGAAGAGCGCGGCTGATCTCAGCCTCCTTCGTCTCACGCTCGGTCCCCCGCCGTATGGCGCGGGGAATTTTGAAACACCTCGGCAGCACGGCTCAAAAACGATCCGGCGACGCCGCGATGCGCTATGCTGCGACCACAAGGCGGGCAAGCCGCCACGGTCGGCATCTGCGAGGGTTTCATGGATCAGGGGCTGAAGGAAAAAACCGGCGCCGCGGGCGCATCTGCCATCGACTGGGTCGCTCGCGCCCGAAGTGTCGCGCCTGAGGTCGAGGCCGCCGCCGACCGCACCGAGAAGGAGCGCGCGGTTCCTCTCGATATCATGGATCGCCTGCACCAAGCGGGCCTGTTCCGGATGCTGCTGCCCCGCTCGTTGGGCGGTGGAGAGGCCACGCCGCTCGACTTCATGGAGGTGATGGAAGTGATCGCGGCAGCCGACGCGAGCACCGCGTGGTGTCTCGGCCAGGGCCTCGGCTGCTCCCTCGTCGCCGGGTTCCTGGACCCGAAGATCGCCCACGAGATCTTCGACGATCCGCGCGCCGTCATGGCCTGGGGCCCCACCAACAGCACCGCGAAGGCGACGAAGGTCGACGGCGGTTACCGGGTCACCGGCAAGTGGCGGTTCGCCAGCGGCAGCCGTCGCGCGACGTGGATCGGCGGCCACTGTCTCGTGGTCCAGGCGGACGGGTCTCCGGTGCTCAACAAGGCCGGCCGCCCGGTGAGCCGAACTATGTTGTTCCCGATCGCCAAAGCGAAAACGAGCGACGTATGGAACGTCATCGGCCTGCGCGGTACCGGCAGCGACGATTACGAGGTTGCGGACCTGTTCGTGCCCGACGCCTACACGTCGTGGCGCGACTCCGAACCGGACCGCCGCGAGCGCGGTCCGCTCTACAGCATTCCGCTCCTCACCGCCTACGGAATGGGCTTCGCCGGCATCGCGCTCGGCATCGGCCGCGCCATGGTCGACCATTTCAAGGCCGTGGCCGAGAAGAAGGTCGCCGGCGGGGCCAGCGCGCCGCTGCGCGAGAACGCGGTGATCCAGGCCGGCGTCGCCCAGGCTGAGGGCAAGCTACGCTCGTCCCGCGCATTCCTCGTCGAGATGATCGGCAAGACCTGGGACAGCGCGTGCCGCGGCGAGCCCTACCCGATGGAGCAGCGCGCGCTGCTGCGCATCGCCATCACCAACGCGATGAATCAGGCGCGGGAGGCCGCCGATTGGGCGTATCAGGCGGCCGGCACCAACGCGATCTTCGAAAAGGGCCCGTTCGAGCGCCGGTTCCGCGACATGCACACGGTCGCGCAACAGGGGCAGGCGCATCTGTCGAACTTCGAGTTCGCCGGCAAGGCGCTTCTCGGCATCGATCCCGGCCACCGCGTCTGAGCACATCCGGCGGGGAGCGTCCGCTCCCCGCCCGTTCCTCCATGAACCGTATTCCCGCCGCAGGCTTTGCCGTCGCGCTTGGCGCGATCTCGCTGATCGGACCGCTGTCGATCCATCTGTTCTTCCCGGTCATGCCGACCGTGAAGGCGGTGTTCGGCATGTCCAGCGCGCTGACCGAATTCACTTTCAGCATCACGCTGGCGACGATGGCGTTCACAACGCTCGTCTACGGCAACATCTCCGACCGCTACGGCCGCCGCCCGGTGCTGCTCGCGGGCCTCACGCTCTTCGTGATCGGAAGCGCCGCGACTGCCTTCGCGACCTCGCCGTTTACGCTGATCGCGGGACGGCTCGTGCAGGCGCTCGGTGCCGGATGCGGTGTGACGCTCGCCCGCGCCATCGCCCGCGACGCCTACGGCCCCGAGCGGCTGGTGAAGGCGATCGCTTACCTGACGATGGCCTACACTCTGGGGCCGATGATCGCGCCGCCATTCGGCGGCTTTCTCCAGGACGTGTTCGACTGGCGCGCGGCGTTCGTGTTCGCGACGCTCGCCGGCGCTGGCATCCTGGCGACATCCTACTTCGTCATCTACGAGACCCATAAGGCGCGCACGGGTGCCGCGGTGCTGAGCCCGCTGGCGAGCTATTGGGCGTTGCTGAGGCAGCCGCGCTTTCTCGCATTCGTATTCCAATCCGGGTTCCAGTCGGGCGCGTTCTTCGCCTTCGCCTCGGCGTCTCCGTTTCTGATGCGGGACTATCTCGGCAGGTCGGCCACCGAATTCGGCGTGTATTTCCTGTTCTGCCCGGCGGGCTACTGCCTCGGCAACTGGATATCGAGCCGGCTGAGCGGCAAGGCATCGATCGAGAACATGATTCTCGCCGGCACGCTGATGTTCGTTGCGACCGTCGTGGGGCAGGCCGCGCTGATGCTTTCCGGCATCGTCACCCCGCTCGTGATCTTCATCCCGGGGTTCCTCATCAGCGTCGCCCAGGGGCTCTCGCTGCCCAACGCCCAGGCGGGCGCGATCCGCGTCGCGCCGTCGCTCGCCGGGACCGCCGCCGGCATCGGCGTATTCCTGCAGATGTTCTGCGGCGCGCTGTTCTCGCAGATCTACGGCTTGGTCGCCGACGGCACCCCCGCCCCGATGGTCTGGACGGTAGCGGCAAGCACCACGCTCGCACTCGTCGCCGGGCTCTACACGTTCCGCACGCGTCCGCGCACCAGCGTATCGCAATAAGAAAACAGGAGGCACCCATGCTGCTGATCAACAATGCCGACGTCGCCAAGATCCTCGACATGAAAATGTGCATGTCGGCGCTCGACGGGATCTTCCAGGAGATGGCGCGCGGCGAAGCGGTCGGCATGGGGCGGATCGACGTCTACGTGCCGTCCGGCGAGCAGAAGGCGCCGTACTACCGCTGGGCGGTGATGACCGGCGGCAGCAAGAAGGACGGCTATGTCTGCGCGCGCATGCTGTCCGACATGGTCGCGTGGCCGCGCGAGTACGGCCGCATCCGCGAGAACAAGTATGCCAAGCAGCCTGGCACGTTCTGCGGGCTCCTCTTCCTGTTCAGCGCCAAGGACGGCACGCCGGTCGCGATGATCAACGATGGGCTGCTCCAGCACACCCGCGTCGGCGGCGGCGCCGGGCTGGGCGTGAAGTACCTGTCTCGTCCCGACAGCAAGACGGTCGGCATGATCGGCTCAGGCGGCATGGCGCGGACCTATCTCGACGCCTTTCTCCAGTCGCGTAAGATCACCAGGGTGAAGGTGTTCAGCCCAAACACGGAGAACGTCCGCGAATACGCCAGGGAGATGAGCGAGCTGCACGGCATCGAGGTCGAGCCCGCGAGCTCTGCCCGCGAGGCGGTGCGTGGCGTTGACATCGTCTCGTGCTGCACGTCGACCAACGAGCCGGTGTTCTTCAACGAGTGGCTGGAACCCGGCATGCACGTCACCAATCTGACCTCGAGCGAGACCGAGCCCAGTCTGCCCCGTGTCGTCGACGTCGCGATGCGCGCCGGCGAGGCAACGCCCCGGCTCGAGAAGATGCCGGCGGAGGCCAACTACTTCCGCGCCGGGTTCCTCGGCTACGTCGCCGGAACGCCCGAGGAGCGCGCGACGGTCCCACGCCTCGAGTTGCCGCCCGACATCATCAACATGCCGCGCCTCGTCGATCTGATCGCCGGGAACGCCAAGGGGCGCACGAGCCCCGAGCAGACCAGCTTCTTTCTCAACGTGGGCGCGATCGGAGCGCAGTTCGAAGGCGTGGCGGCAGCGGTATACAACGCCGCGCGGGAGCGCGGGCTGGGCACCGAGATCCCGACGGACTGGTTCCTGCAGGACATCCGCGACTGACGGGGAAAACGGCGATGCGTGCACTGTGGTGCGATCACTGGTGCGACTACGACGAGCTGACGGTCCAGGACGTGCCCGAGCCGGAGCTACGGCCCGGCACCGTCCGCGTCAAGGTCGCGGCCGCGGGAGTGAGCTTCTCGACGCAGATCGTCGTCGCCGGCAAGTACCAGCGCAAGCCGCCCCTGCCCTTCGCACCCGGGACCGATATTGCGGGGACCATCATCGAGGTTGCGGATGATGTCCGCGATCTCAGGCCGGGCATGCGCGTCTTTGCGCCAGTCGACTGGGGTGGCTCGGCCCAGCAGGCGATCGTCGACGCGATTCACGCGATCCCGGTGCCCGAGCCGCTCGATCTCGACGCGTCGGTGTCGCTCGCCGTCAGCTATCCGACGGCGGCAGCCTCGCTGATGTGGCGCGCCCGGGTCGGCGCGGGTAACTGGGTGCTGATCCACGGCGCAGCCGGTGGCGTAGGGCTCGCCGCCGTCGAGATCGCGAAGGCTCTGGGGGCGAAGGTGATCGCCCGGGCCGGCGCCGACAAGCATAACGTCCTCAAGTCACGCGGTGCGGACGCGGTAATCGACAGCGCGCATCCGTTCCGCGACGACGTCCTCAAGATCTCCGGTGGCGGGGTCCAGGCCGTGCTCGATCCGCTCGGCGGCGCGATCTTCGACGAAAGTCTGCGCTGCCTCGCTGACGGCGGCACGCTGGTGACCATCGGTTACGTGACCGGGACCATTCCGCAGGTCGGTGCGAACATCCTCATGCTGAAGAACATCGCCGTGGCCGGCCTCAACTGGGGCACGTACATCGGCTGGTCACCAGGCGATAACCGGCAGTTCCACGCGCCACGCGCCCGCGCGCTCTGGGACCAGTTGGTGCGCTGGTGGCAGGATGGGAAGATCAATCCGACCATTCATGCCCGCTTCCGTCTCGACGAGTTCCGCGCCGCAATGGCCGAGGTCCGCACCCGGAAGGCGATCGGCCGCGTCGTCCTGAAGCCTTGGGCGTGAGCGCGCCCTGACACGCGACGCAGGCGCATGACGTCGCACGCCGCGGGCGACCGGCGCGACCGCAGCAGCACGGCCCTCGTCGCGCGGTTGAGTGCTGCTGTGACAACCAGGCCACGCGCGATCACGGCCAGCGTGCCCGCAAGCGAACCGGCGAGGGTCGCGCTGTCGCCCAGCGGAAGCTTCAGCCAGTCCGGCATCTCAAGCCGCGCCGCCGAGGCGCCACGTCATCACCGCTGATAGGTGGCGGTGAGCTCCGCCTCCGCAAGCGCGTGCGCCCGCGCCGCCTCTAGCACCCGCCCCGCCATGGGCGCGTCCGTCAGGTTCAACGACGGGACATCGAGCGCGAACAGGCGAAAGCGATACGTGTGCGGAGGCTCGCCAGTACCGGGGTCGGGGCCATCGTACGCGGCGTGGCCGAAGTCGTTGGTCCCGTGCGGCAAAGCTTCCGTCATCGCTTTCGAACTGCGTCCGTCCGGCAGGTGGCGGTGCTTCGGCGGGATGTCGTAGATCGCCCAGAGCCGCAGCGGCCGCTCCGCAGCGGAGATATCCTCAAGGATCAGAGCGAAGCTCTTGGTGCCCGGAGGCGGATCGGTCCACTGGACGAACGGCGAGAGATTCTCGCCGAGCCGCGTATTCTCCCGCGGCATCGGCTGCCCGCTGCCGAAACGCGGGCTGGTCAGAGCGAACGTGACGTCGGCATCGAGCTGAGCCATGGAACCATCCCCATTTCGGTGGGCGATCACGATCGAAACCGACCGACATGGCTTTTGTTCCCGCTCCGCGCCCCGGGCTGTCCTATTCGCGGTACGCCATCGCCTCCTTCGCAGCAGCGATGATCGGCGCGGGCGTGGCCAGCATCCGAGCGACGATCGCCTGCAGATCCTCGCCATAGACGGGCTGCACCTTGTAGTTGGCCTTGGCCGCATCTGCGAGGAACTCGGAGTCCGCCATCGTCGCGCGGAAAGCACCGCGAACCGCCGAGACGCGCGCTGCAGGAACGCCCGGGCCGAAAAACAATGGCCTGCCAATCGAGGTAGCCGCCGACAGCAGCTCAAGCATGGCCCGCACGTTCGCATCCGGCGCGAGCTCCGTCATGAGCGGCACATCCGGCAGGTCCTTGGCGCGGTCGAGGCCGATCTGGACGACGACGTTGAGCTTCCGCTCCGCCACCCAGTTCGGCTTGGTCAGCTTCCAGCCGTCCCACGACTGACCCGCGCGGCCTTCGACCTCGCCGCGCTCCATCGCGAGGTCGATGTCCCCGCCCTTGTAGCCGGTCACCAGGCGGAAGCGCGTACCGAGCAGATTGTTGGCAAGCGCCACCTGGACTCCGCTCTCCGCATCCTTTGTCGTCGATCCCATCGGCACGGCGATGCGCCGCGCATCATCGATAGTCTTCACCCGCGAGGAATGCCAAGTGACGATGACATCGACCGACGTCGTCGGATTGCCGATCCATCGGAGCTTGTCGGCCTCGAACTTGGCGTTCTCGTCGCCGAAGATCTGGCGCTGTGCAATCGACTGCAACGCGGCACCGACCACGGACCCGTCCTGGGGCGCGACTCCGTAGACATAGTTGGTGGCAATCAGGCCGCTGGCGCCCGGCATGTTCTGCGGCACGATCTGAGGCTGGCCGGGGATATGCCGTCCGAGGTGACGCGCGACAAGCCGCGCGCTGAGGTCGTAGCTCGTGCCGACGTTGTTGCCGATCACGAGCCTGACCTGACGTTTGTCGTAGAACCCATCTTGCGCGACGGCAGCCGCCACGCAAGACAGGCTGAGCAGGACTGCAAGCACGAGGGCGGAGGATCGTCGCATGTGTTCCTCCGCCCAGGGCTCGCGTTACGCGCGCGCGGCGCCGCCGAGCGGCTTGCCGGTGTACTTCTTATAGAGATCGTCGATGTAGCCGGAGTCGTCGATCTCGCGCAGCAGGTGGAAATCCCACAGCGCGAGCGGATGGATCTTCTCAGCCTCGGCGCTCTGGCGCTTGGCCTCTTCATAGACGTTGAACACGGCCTCGAGCGACGGGTAGAGCTTCGGCTCGAACTGGGGCGCGAGGTCGTCGTACAGCTTGGTCGCCGCGTCGCGATCGAGCTTGCCCTCCTCGTCGTGCTTGTCGATGAGGATCTGGATGGTCTTCTCGCGCTGCGTCTTGAAGAAGGCGATGCCGTCCAGCAACCCCATGAGCACACGTTTCACGACGTCCGGATGCTTCTGTACGAACGGCAGGCTTGATGAGACCGTCGTGTAGAACACCATCGGCTGCGGCGCGATGTCGATGACCTTGAGTCCTTCGCGTTTCGCAAATTCCGATTTCGGCATCGACATGAACGCGGCGTCGACCTCCCTCGTCTTGAGCGCCTCGATCAGATCCATCTTCTGGCGGCGGGCGTCGTTCGAGAAGCTGCCGAAGCGGATCATGTCGAACTCGGCCTTGTCCTCATCGAGTCCACTCTGCTTCAGGTACAGCCAGTCGTTGAGGCCGGGATGGCGGCCTTTCGTGCCGAACTTCTTCCCCTTGATGTCGGTGACCTTCTCGATCCCGGTATCGTCGCGGGTCACCAGCGCCATGCGGTTGTTGCTGATCGACTGGCCGAGATAGACCCAGTTGTCGCCGCGCACCCGCGCCGCATAGGTCGATACGTGATTCCCGCTGGTGAACTCCACCTGGCCGGTCGGCACCAGCTTATGGGCATCGCCACGGCTGATTTCCTTGTTGTAGTCGACGCTGAGGCGCTGGCGGTCCCATGCGCCGCACTCGGCGACGACGTGCATCAACGCGAGGTGACTCGACGAGCGGTACGGGAATTGAATGTGATCCAAGGCTCTCCTCCTCTTTATGAAAATCGTCCGGCCCGTCAGCGCGGGCGCTCTTTGTCCTGCAGGAACCGGAGCTTCCCTTTCCATTTCTCGCGCACTTGCTGCGCGTACTCGGGGCTCACGGTGTTGACCTTCGGGAACTGCTCCTTCCAGTGATACGGCCGGACGGCGTAGACGATCATCCGGCTGTTGGTCATCTCGCCGGTCGCGCGCTTCGCGGGCGGAATGGTCGGATCGAGATAGCCGCTCCAACAGCCGTCGATGATATCGGTCTGGCTCTTCGGGTCCCAGCGGGTCGCCATCGCCCACATCACCTCGGCGGGATCGGTGATGTCGATGTCGTCATCCACCACGATGGTCAGCCGCCCCATGAACCCGGCGGGGCCGCAGCCCGTCGCGACGAGTCCCGCCATTTTCGCGTGGCCGGGGTGAAGCTGGTTGATCGAGACGACATTGATGAACCGCGTTCCGCCAGCGGGAAGCTTCCAGACACCCTCGATGCCGGGCACCCCGGCGGACTCCAGCGCATCCCACATCGCGGCCGAACCCGCGATGTGCGTGTGCCGTCCCGGATAGGTCGGCCGCACCGGCGGCTGGCCGATGATGATCGGAGCGTTGCGATGGTAGATCGCCTTCACGCGGAGCACCGGCTCCGGCCGCCGTCCCGACGTGTAGTAGCCGGGCCACTCGCCGAACGGCCCCTCCTCGCGCGTCTCCTCAGATGGTGGCGGCACGACGCCCTCGAATGCCACCTCCGCATCGGCCGGAATCGGCAGGCCAGCGAGCTTCGAGCGCACGACGCGGATCGGACGGCCGATCTGTCCTCCGGCGACGGCAAGCTCAGAGACCCCGGGTGGATAGGCAACCCGCGCAACGCCCCCCAGCACGGGCGCCTGACCGAAGCACACGACCATCGGGCATGCCTGTCCGCGCTGCCAGTATTTCTGGCGGATGACGTTGCCGTGCTTGCCGGGCTCCATGAACACGGTGACGGTCGTCCTGTCGTGCATCTGCGTGCGGTAGGTGCCGACGTTGACCCAGTCGGAATCCGGATCCTTGGTCAGCACGATGCATTCGGTCCCGAGATACGGGCCGCCGTCGTCGGCATGCCAGACCGGTGCGGGGAACTTGAACACGTCGACGTCGTCGCCGGTAAGCACGTTCTCGAAAATCGGCCCGCGATCGACCCATTCGGGCGGGATCGGCGCCCTCGTCCCGCCCTTCTTCTGGCGCTGACGCAACCGCTGCACCGCGGCGAGGTCGAGGTCGCCAACCATGAAATGCGAGCCACGCACGTTCATTACGATCCGCGCCGACGGATCGCAGTTCTTCATGTTGCGGAACAGGAGGACGGGCGGGAACAGCTTCTTGAGGCTGAGTTCGAAAATGGCGCCCATCTCAAGATGTGGATCCGCCCCGTCGATGATCTGAAGCTCGCCTCCCGCCTCCGCCGCGCGCAGGAACTCGCGAAGATCGCCGATGGCGGCGGCGCGACGGTCATTCGACGGTTCGGTCATGGCGTGGTGCTCTCCCGCAATGCCCGGCCGCCGGCCGTTTCTCGACCGTTGTTATTCCGCCATGGACATCGAAACGCGTTTCAGGATACAGAAAACAACAAAAAGCGAAACGACTTTTAGTTTTCGTAAAAGGGCCCCGCATCGACCGTGGGCCCTATACAGGGACTTCCGCCGGCGCCTGTCGCCGGCGCTGCCGGGGAGCGAGCCATGCACCACTTCACGCGCCAGAACCATTGCGGGTCCGCCGCTTTCGCCATGGGGCTCCTGGTCATCGTCGCCAGCGCGCTCCGACCGGCGGCGGCCCAGGACGTGACCTTCAAGGACAAGACGATCACCATGATCATCGGCTCCGCCCCGGGAGGCGGGACCGACGCCACCGGCCGCGTGCTGCAGCCGTTCCTCGCTAGGCACCTCCCGGGCCAGCCGCAGATCGTCGTCCGCAATATGCCGGGCGCCGATGGCGTCACCGCACTCAACTACGTCACCAAGGTCACGAAACCCGACGGGCTGACGCTAATGGTGGGATCGAGCACCAACGTCGACCCGCTCAACTACCGCAAGCCCCAGGCGCAGTTCGATCCGGTGACGTTCCAGTACATCGGCGGCGTCGGCCGCGGCGGCACGATGATGCTGATCCGCCGCGATGCCGAACCCCGCCTCACCGACAAGTCCAAGGACCCGGTGATCATGGGCTCGGTCGGCGGCGTGCCGCGCTCCGGCATGCAGCTCACCGCGTGGGGCATCGCCTTCCTCGGCTGGAACGCGCGCTGGGTGGTCGGCTACCGCGGCACCAACGACCTCGCCATCGCGCTCGAGCGCGGCGAGATCGAGATGACCTCGACCGGCAACATGTTCCAGATCCGCCAGTTCGTCGAAGGCAACAAGGTAAAGGTGCTGTTCCAGTCGGGGACATTCGAGAACGGCCAGCTCGTCGCGCGGCCGGAGTTCGCCGACGCACCCATCTTCACGGATTACATGAAGGGCAAGATCAACGATCCCGTCGCCCAGAAAGCATTCGAGTATTGGTTCAACAGCAATGCCATGGACAAGTGGGTCGCCGTCGTCCAGGAGACGCCGCAGCCGATCGTCGACGCCTACCGCGCCGCGTTCGAGGCGATCCGTGACGATCCCGAGTTCGGCGACACCGGGAAAAAGATCAGCGAGGACTTCACGCTGCTCTCTTACAAGGACACCGAATACCTGGTGAAGGCACTCGGCGACACGCCGACGCCCGCGCTCAACTACATGGGCGCGATGCTGCGCAACCAGGGTCTTCACGTCGAGCAGGAATAATCCCGGCCGGGCATGTGGCCCGACACCGGACAGTCCGTGGCAGTCGAGGAGCGCGTCATGAGACGGATCAATTTCTGGGGCATCAAACCGGCGGTGGCCGCGGCGCTTGCCGCGGCGGCAGCCCTCGTGGCTTCGACGGCCGTGGCCGAGGAGGTCTCGTTCAGGGACAAGACGATCACCATGCTGATCGGGTCGGCCGCCGGCGGCGGGACCGACGCGACGGGACGCCTGTTGGCCCCGTTCTTCACCAAGCATCTCCCCGGCAATCCGCAGATCGTCGTGCGCAACATGCCCGGCGCGAGCGGGACGACGGCGCTCAACTTCGCGATCGCCCAGACCAAGCCCGACGGCCTCACCGTGATCGTCGGGTCAAGCAGCAACGTCGACCCGCTCAACTACCGGACGCCGCAAGCGCACTACAAGCCGACCGACTTCACCTACATCGGCGGGGCCGGGCGCGGCGGCACGATGCTCGTGATCCGCAGCGAGGCGCAGAAGCGGCTGCACGACAAATCGACGCCGCCGGTCGTCATGGGCTCGATCGGCGGCATTCCCCGCTCCGGCATGCAGGTGACCGCATGGGGGATCGAGTTCCTCGGCTGGAACGCGCGCTGGGTGGTCGGGTACCGTGGCACCAACGACCTCGCCATCGCGCTCGAGCGCGGCGAGATCGAGATGACCTCGACCGCCAACATGTTCCAGCTCGACAAGTTCGACGGTGGCAAGGCGTTCAAGGTCATCTACCAGTCGGGCGCCTTCGAGAACGGCAAGCGCGTGCCGCGCCCCGAGTTCCCGGACGTGCCGCTCTTCTCGGACGCGATCAAGGGTAAAATCCAAGATCCGCTCGCCCAGCAGGCGTTCGACTACTGGTTCAACATCAACGCCATGGACAAGTGGGTCGCGGTGCTCAAGGGTACCCCGCAGCCGATCGTCGACGTCTACCGCAAGGCGATGATCGCAAGCTCGAAGGATCCCGAATTCGACGCGATGAGCAACAAGATCAGCGAGGACCTCACGCTGCTGTCGCACGACGACACCGAGCATCTGATCGGCGCCTTGGCCGAGACACCGGACGAGGCCCTCACCTACATGACGGACCTCCTCAAGAAGCAGGGCCTGCACGGCCGCAACTGACCGGCCGGCAGCCCGGAACGGCAAAGCCCCGCGGCGATGCCGCGGGGCTTTTTCCATCGGGCGCATCGCGCCGCCTGGCCGGCTAGTCATCGAACGGGAACAGCCGGCGCGAGGCCTTCTGCTTCGCGCCGGTCTCGTAATGGCGCCCCTGGACGGCGAGCGTCGCCTCCCGCTCCTCTTCCTCGGTCCACTGGCCCAGCGAGTAGCCCCACCACGGATTCTTGAGGTTGAGGGCCGGGAGCTGGAGCTCCTGCCACAGCGACACCGCGCGCTCCATGAACTCCTTCTTCGGCAGCGACAGCGGCGGATACGGCCACGGCATGGTGGCGTCGATCAGGATCGCGGTGCAGCGCGGCGGCTTGCCGTCCACCAGGCCGCGCGCCGAGCCCGGCGGCCCGTTCGACGGATCGAGCGCGAACAGCGGCGCGTCGACAATCTCCATGTCGCGATACGGCTGCGAGCGGTACGAGATCGCCCACAGCAGGTTGTCGGTGTCGAGGATGTCGATGTCCTCGTCCACCGCGACGATGAACTTGCCGATGAAGCGCTCGCCCAGCAGCCGCAGCGCCTTCTTCGCGTCGTCGGCCGCGCGTTTCCTGATCTTCACCGCGACGATGGCGTTGGCGCCGCCGCATTCGAGATACTTGACGTCGATGACGTTGTCGAAGCCCGCGTCGCGCAGGAATTTTCGCGCCGCCTCGGAGCGGCCGATGTGGCGCATCTTGCTGCTCTCGCTCGGCGGAAGCTGGCTCAGGATCGTCAGGTAGATCGGCTTCTTCCGCATCGTGATCGCGGTGACGTCCATGAACCAACTGTAGTCGCGCGTCGCCATGTAGCCCGGGAACTCGCCGAACGCGCCTTCCATCTCGAGCATGGTGGTCGGGATCGTGCCCTCGACGACGATCTCGGCCTCGGCCGGCACCATCAGGTCCTGCGTGATGCACTTGACCAGTTCGACCGGGCGGCCCACCAGCGCGCCGGCGACGTCGTACTCGCACATCTCGTTCGGGATGCGGGTGACCGCCGTGTAGGTGACATGCGGCGGGGCACCGATGACGATCGCCGCCGGCATTCGCTCGACCTTCTTCTTGCGCCAAGCGTCGATGTGCTGGCGCATGCCGACGCCGAGCATCGCCGGCAGCGACCCGATGCGGTTCTCGGCCTTCACCATGCCGCGGTAGTTGCCGAGGTTGTGGACGCCGGTGTCGGGATCCTTGCTGACCCAGTGCGACGCGGTGGTGTACGGCGCGTTGTCGAAGCCCGGGGTCGAGATCGGGATCGGCAGGCGGCCGAGGCCCTTGCCCTCCTGCTCCAGTTCGGCCCCCTTGATCACGACCTCCTGGCACGCGGCCTTGGTCACCGTCACCGGCGCGATCGGCGCCGCCAGCGCCTTGCGCCACTTTTGCGAGATCTCGTCGACCGGGCTGCACATCCCGAGCGCGTAGATGTCGGCGGAGCCCGCCATGGCGCCGATCAGCACCGGGATGTCGTACTTGCGGCCACGGCTGTCGACGACGTTCTCGAACAGGAACGCCTTGCGCTGATTCTCCGGCAGCCCGCGGAACTGGAGTCGCACGAGCGGGTGGAGCTCCGTGTCCTTGTTCACCGGCGTCGTGATGCGCACCAGCTTGCCGGCCTTCTCCAACCCCTCGACGTAGTCGCGCAGCGTCGCCCAGTACTCAGCCATACTTCTCCCCTTGCAGCCCGTCTCGTCGCCCGTCAGTCCAGGAACGCGAGCTTGCCTTTCCATTTGCGCCGGATCTCGTCGGCGTACTCCCTCGACACCGTGTTCACCTTCGGGAACTCGTCCTTCCAGTGATACGGGCGCACGGCGTAGACGATCATGCGGCTGTTGGTCGTATCGCCCGCCGCGCGCTTGGCGGGCGGCAGTGTCGGATCGAGATTGCCGCTCCAGCATCCGTCGATCATGTCGGTTTGGCTTTTGGGGTCCCAGCGCGTCGCCAGCGCCCACATCACCTCGGCCGGATCGGTGATATCGATGTCGTCGTCGACGATGATCGTCATGCGGCCGAGGAACGCCGCCGAGCCGCACCCGGTCGCGACGAGCCCCGCCATCTTGGCGTGGCCGGGATGGAGCTGCTTGATCGAGACCACGTCGATGAACCGGGAGCCGCCGCCCGGCAGCTTCCAGACGCCCGTGATGCCCGGCACGCCGGCGGCCTCGAGATCGTCCCACAGGGTCGCCGCGCGCATCAGCGACGTTCCCGCGGTCCCGTAGTAGGTGCCGGGCAGCGTCGGCTTCGCCGGCGGCATGCCGATGACGATCGGGTTGTGGCGGTGGTGGATCGCGGAGACCTTCAGCACCGGCTCGGGCCGCGTGCCCGAGGCGTAGTAGCCCGGCCACTCGCCGAACGGGCCCTCGGGCCGGGCCTCGACTTCGGGCGGATGCATCACGCCCTCGAACACGATCTCGCCCTCGGCGGGAATGGGCAGCCCGGTCTCGGGCCCGAGCACCACGTCGATCGGACGGCCGATGCGCGCCCCGGCGGCGGCGTATTCCGACACGCCGGCCGGCAGCGTCGTCGCCGCGATCGTGCCGAGCACCGGCGCCTGTCCGACGCAGATCGCCATCGGGCACGGCTTGCCGCGCGCCCAGTACTTGCGGCGGATCGCGTCGCCGTGCTTGCCGGGCTCCATGAACACGCTGATGGTCGTGCGGTCCTGCACCTGGCAGCGATACGTCCCGACGTTGACCCAGTCGCTGTCCGGATCCTTGACGATCACCATGCACTCGGTGCCGATGTAGCGGCCGCCGTCGGCCTCGTGCCACTTGGGCGCCGGGAAGCTCAGCACGTCGACCGCGTCGCCGCGCTGGCAGTTCTCGAACACCGGACCGTCGTTGATGACGCGCGGCGGGATCGGCTCGCCGCCCTGCTTGCGCGAGGCGCGAAACGCGCGCACGCGATCCATGCCTTCGCCGACGACGAACATCCCGGCCGAGCGGACGTTGACGACCACGCGGCGATCCCTGGGATAGCCCTTGATGTCCTCGAACAGCAGGACCGGCGGGATCTCCTCGGCGAGGCTGAGCTCGTAGAGCGCTCCCATCTCCTCGACCGGATCGGCGCCGCGCACCACCTCGAGCTCGCCCGACGACGCCGCCGTCTCGAGAAACAGACGAAGGTCGCCGAGCGCGGCGCGCCTCATCTCATCGGTGAAATTCCGCTGCATCTCTCGTTCGTTGAGGCTCCCTGAGATGGACAGCCTACGGCCTTTCCGGTAGAGATTGGAACGAAAAAGGAAATAGTTTTTCGCTTTTCGAAAAAACATCTCGGGGACGGATCGCGCCGATCGCGGCGCGCGCTCCGATGCTCCGATCGAGGGAGAATACCGTGGACAAAGTCGCCTTCCCGTACCGGTCCAGCACCCACCTCACCTTCCTTCACGTCGTCGCCGAATCGGGCTCGTGGGAGAAGCACGGCCTCGACGTCGAGTACGACTACAAGATCTCGTCCGGCGACGCCCATCGCCAAATCCCGGCCGGTGACGTCGAGTTCGTCGGCGGCAATCACGTCTCGACCTACGCCCACCGCGCCCGCGGCGACAGTTGGGTCTACCTCGGCCAGACGGTGAACGCGGTCAACGTCAGCCTGGTCGTGCGCCCCGACTCCGGCATCAACGGCGTTCACGACCTGCGCGGCAAGGTCGTCGGCTCGCGCGGCTCTCACCCCGGACTCAACGACTGGCTGCTGCTGAAGCAGCGCGGCCTCGACGTCGATCGCGACGAGGTCGGGCAGGTCAACCAGATCCATCACAAGAAGGGCGCGATGGATCCGACCAAGGATGCCGAGGACACCATGGCGCCGCTGTGGCAGTGGGTCCGCGACCGGAAGGTCGACGCCGCCTTCCTGACGCCGCCGACCTCGGTGCAGGCGCGCGAACACGGACTGAAGGTGATCGATCTCGAGCCGCTGCCGATGATCTGGTTCACGACGGTGTCGTCGAGCCTCAAGTTCGTCGAGCGCCATCCCGACATCGTCAACCGCTTCCTCAAGGGGCTGATCGAAGGCATCCACTTCTTCAAGACCGAGCGCGACAAGTCGATCAAGATCATCCAGGAGCGCTACAAGAAGGAAGGCAAGCTCACCAAGGAGCAGGCGACGGTGACCTACGAGGGGCTCGCGAGCCTGCTGGAGCCCAAGCTCTATCCGTCGATGGCGGCGATCTCGAACGTCTATGCCGAGGCCGTGCGCCAGGACAAGGATGCGCTCAAGATCAACCCGATGGAGCTGTGGGACCTGCATCACATCCGCCAGCTCGACGATTCGGGGTTCATCCGCAAGCTTTACGCAAAGGCCCCGAAGGGCCGCACGACCACCGCGAAAAAGCGGACGTAAGGCGGTATGCGGCGGCGGACATTCATATCGGTTCTGGTGACGGGCGCAGGCGCAGCGCTCGCCAGGTTCTTTAGGGTATCCCCGGCCAAAGCAGAGACCGCGCCGCGCGTGGCGGCGCCGGCCAAAGCGTGGGAAACGGTCGACTTCACCTACGAGCGGGACGGCCGCGAATTCCCTGGAATCATCGTCCGCCTCCCCGAGGGGCAGGCCGCCCCGTTCTACGCCGCGTGCCGCATCTGCACCCATCAGGGCTGTGCGTTTGGCTATGAGACCAACTATCGGCAGGTTGGCGACATCGTCGGGGTCGACCTCGAGAATCCGGTGTTCTTCTGCCGTTGTCACCTGTCGGTGTACGACCCGGCCCACGCCGGGCGCGTGGTGTCTGGCCCCGCGCCGCGCCCACCGTGGCAGTTTTCGGTCCGCGCCGAAGGCTCCGATCTCGTCGTGACCGGCCTCGAAGCCGGCGCCGGCGACATCAAAAGCTGACATGACGCGGACCGGGGAGCAGTGCATAGTCGTCCCCGACAACAAGCCGTCTCAAGGGAGGTATCCGATGATCGCTTTCCGTAGCGCGATCGCCGCCGCCGCGACGATCGCCATGATGTCGTGGGCTTCGTTCGCGGAGGCGCAGCAGGCCCTGCCGAACCTGCCGCCCCTCGACAAGACCCTCAGTTCCTCCGAAACCGCGCTCATCGTCGTCGACTTCCAGAACAGCTTCGCGTCGCCGAAGGGCGAGCATTACCCCCGCTTCGAGAAAATCTACAAAGAGACTCGGATGCTCGAGATCTCCGCCGATCTCGTGAAGCAGGCCCGCGCGCTCGGCATCCAGGTCGTCCACGTCACCGAGGGCTACACGCCGGATTACCGGGAGCTCGACTGGGGCAACGGCGGACAGTTCCATCGCTCGCAGATCGTCCGCCAAGCCTGGAAGAGCGGAACGTGGGACGTCGAGCTCGCCGACTCGGTGAAGCCCGGGCCCAACGACCGGGACATCGTTCTGCCGGACCGCAAGACGCTGAGCGGGTTCGGCGGCAACGGCCTCGATTACATCCTGAAATCTCGCGGCATCCGCAACGTCGCGGTCATGGGCTACACCAGCGACATCTGCGTCTATGCGACGACGCTCGCGGCCTACGACCTCGGCTACCGCGTCTTCGCGATCACCGACGCGATGGTCGGAGCGGACGACGCCGCCGCGCGGGAAATGCTCCGTTACAACTATCCCAAGCTGGCCCGGGTGCTCACCGCGAAGGACTTCGTGGGGATGTTCCCGACGCGAAAGCCGTCCTGAGCGGCGCCACGACCACAGCCCAACCCACGGGAGGGAGACATGAGCTTCATCAAGACACTGGCGTGCGCCGCCGCAGGAGCCGTCGCACTGGCCTGGACGGCAGCGGCGCAGGAGCTGCCGAAGCTGCCACCGCTCGACAAGACGCTGAAGCCGTCTGAGACGGCTATCATCCTCGTCGACATCCAGAACAACTTCGCGGCCAAGGGCGGCGAACATTACGACAAGTACGAAAAAATCTTCAAGGAGACCGGCTTCATCGACAACACCGTGGCGCTGGTGAAAAAGGCCCGGGAGCTCGGCATCCAGGTGATCCATGTCGTCGAGGGTTACAGCAACGACTACCGCGAGCTCGACTGGGGCAACGGCGCAGGTTTCCACCGCGCGCAGATCCTGCGCCAGGCGTGGAAATCCGGCACGTGGGAGGTGCAGCTCATCGACCCGTTGAAGCCGGGCCCCGATGACAAGGATATCGTCCTGGCCAACCGCATCACCGTCAGCGGCTTCGGCAACAACGGCCTCGACTACATGCTGAAGTCTCGCGGCATCCGCAACGTGGCGATCGGTGGCATCAGCACCGAGGGCTGCGCCTACGCCACGATGCTCTCGGCGTATGACCTCGGCTACCGCGTCTATTCGCTGCCCGACGTGATGGCCAGCAACCGCAAGGAACTGACCGAGCTGCTGCTCAAGGACCGCTATCCGCAGTACTCGCGGGTCATGAATTCGAAACAGTTCCTGCAGATGTTCACGAACAAGCAGGCCTCGGCCAACTGACGCGCGGCGCCGGTCGCCGGCGCCCGCCTTCTGCACTCGTGACGCCCGGCTCCGGCCGGGCGTTTTTCTTTGTCCCGCGAGTCCCAGTGCCCACACGGGCGGTCTGGCACAGGCGGACCGTGGGGCAACTCTCCACAGGACGCGGCATCGACTCCCGTTCGGCATCGCCATTGCACTCCGGTGACCCACTCCCCTGAATCACCGAAGCCCCCGCTCCTTTCTGAAGGGAGCGGGGGGCTGGTGAGGGGCCGGTGGGCTCGTGGGTGTTTGCTAGGCACCACGCGGACACACGTCGTCGTCAGCGGATCAGCGAAATCCGCTTTTTACCTTCCCCATAAGGGTCAGTAGGGTGCCACGCTGCGTTGAAAGCGTAGCCGACACTACCGATGCTGCCTCAGTCGCCGGATCGCGACGCTG
>JBLNCI010000017.1:0-10681 GCA_050260515.1 Gemmatimonas sp. | reverse complement strand
GCCGCGGTGGCGCTTCTCCCCGCTCGCAGCCGCGCGCTCCCGATCACCTCCGCGTGTCGATGCGCGAAAGTCCTTGATTGCCGGTGTACGCCCTAGTATTGCAAGCGCGGCCTGTACTATCAGCGTCGCGTGGGGGCGATCATGGCGAGCAAGATCGAGAAGAAAGAGGCGAGCAAGCCCAAGAACAAGTACGACTGCGGCAAGTGCCCGGCGTACTGCTGCTCCTACGGGCGCATCATCGTGTCCGACTTCGACATCAAGCGCCTCGCCAAGCACCACGGCGTGACCGAGGAGGAGGCGCGGGCGAAGTTCACCGCCAAGGGCGTCGAGCCCGGCGAGCGCATCCTCCGGCACAAGGCCGACCCGTATTTCCGCACCGTCTGCCGCTTCCTCGACTCGAAGAAGCGCCAGTGCACCATCTACGAGGCGCGGCCGCGCATCTGCCGCGAGTTCCCCGGCGACACCCGCTGCGGCTACTACGACTTCCTCAAGTTCGAGCGCGACGCCCAGGAAGATCCGAACTGGATCGCGACGACCGACGGCGCCGTCTGAGACCTACTTGGCCAGGTGCGACTTGGCGCGGCGGCGCTCGCGGCCCTGGAACGCCGGCGCCGAGGTATCGCCGATCCCCTGAAAGTCGATGAGCTCGAGGGCGTTGCCGTCGGGGTCGTGGAAGTAGGCGTGCCGCCCGGTGAAGCTGCGGTGGCCCTTGTCCTCGTACAGCAGTACCTCGACGCCCTTCGACTCGAGGTGCGCCATCGCCGCGTCGAAGTCGGCTCCGTCCACCAGGAACGCGTGATGGATCAGCGTGTCCGTTCCGCGGTTCGGCGGCTGGTGATAGCCGGACTTCGACAGCACGAAGTAATCCTCGCCCGCGCGCATGAACACCGTGGTGTCGTTCTGCCGCCAATACGTGCAGCCGAGCACGTCCTCGTAGAAGCGCCGGGCGCGCTCGAGGTCGGACACGCCGATGGTGAAGTGCAGGATGCCGGTGGGCTTCACCGGCCGCGGCTCCGTGTAACGGACGGTGGTCGCTTCACGCAGGGTCTTGCTCTTGAAACCGCTCATGTCTCTCTCGGGTGCTGTGGGAAGGGGCAGGGGAAGGTCAGCGCGCGTCCTTCGGCTTGACGGCGACGCGCGCCAGCGCCTTGACGTCCTCGGGATAATCGTAGCTCCGGCGGATCAGCGCCGCCATCTCGGGGCCCGAGATCGGGGTGATCTCCCGCTTCTGGCGTTTCGCCTCGTCGAGGAACTCGGGGTCGGCCATGGTCGCCATGAAGGCGTCCTGCAGCGCCTTGACGCGGTCCGTCGGCACCTCCGGCGCGACGAAGAACGGCCGCCCCAGAGTTTTCACGGTCATCAGGATCTCGAACACCTCGCGCTCCTTCTCGGTGCGGGCGAGGTCGATCGGCGTCGGCAGGTCGGGGAGCTCGGCACTGCGCTTGAGCCCGAGCTGCAGCAGGAGGCGGATCTTGTTCGTCGCGAGCCAGTCCGGCCGGGTGTTCGGGATGTCGGAGTAGGTCCAGTTCACCGTGCCCTCGATCTCGCCCCGCTCCATGGCGAGGACCAGCGGCGCCATCCCGGTGTAGCCGCTGACGATCTTGAACCGGGTGCCGTAGATATTGTTCAGCGCGTACGCGAACAGCTCGGTGTCCGTGCCCGGGCCCGTGCCGCCGACGATCAGCTCATGGGTCCGCATGTCGTCGATGGTGCGGACCGGCGTGGTGTGCCACGCGACGACGACGCCGACCTCGCTGCTGGAGCTTCCGAGCCAGTTGATCCTGAGCACGTCGTACTGGACCCCGGGATTGCCGAACAGCGGCTCGAACGGGATCGGCCGCTGGACCGCGGCGATGAAGGTGCCGTCCTTGGCGGCGACGCTGTAGACGTGATTGGCGGAGCGTACCGAACTCGCGCCCGGCATGTTCTGGACGACGAAATCCGGACTTCCCGGCAGGTGCCGCGGCATGTGGCGCGCGATCATGCGCGCGTTGGCGTCGTAGCCGCCGCCGGCGTCGGAGCCGACCACGATGGTGATCCGCTTGCCGCGATAGAAGTCCTCGACCGGGTCGGCCGAGGCGGCGTCGGCCGCGCACGCAACGCACAGAACGGATACGCCCGCCACGTGGTGACGCCACCCCATCGCTCCCTCCCTGTCATGGCCCCGTTTGCTTCATTCAAGTCTCGGGCCAATCGACTGTGCGCCTCGTCTACGCGGCGCCGGCCTCCCGCGGCTGCGCCTGTTTCACGAGCAGGCGGTCGACCGCGCTTTCGACCGCCGTGCCCTTGAAGAAATCGGGATTCATGCGTGCGTGCAGCGTCACCGGATTGCGGAACGTGAACGCCTCGAAGTCGTCCTCGGTGATCAGTTTGCGCTCGACCAGCTTCCAGGCATCGGTCAGCACCCGCGTCATGTCGGGCACGTCCCAGTGACCGATGTCGGAGCTGAACACCGCCTTGAGCTTGGCGCCCATGTGGTTGAGCCGCGTGTCGAAGGCACAGGCGGTCATGCGGTCGTCGGCCTCGCAGCCGAAGTAGAAGTTCGGGACGAACAGGTCGCGGATGTCCTGTTCCGTCTCGATGCCGCAGGCCGCGAAGTCGTCGAGCCGCGAGCGGTCCTCGTCGAGCTTGGCGTTGTAGAGATCGGGATGGGCGCGGATGTAGTCGGGCGTGAGCCGCTGGTCGCCGTAGCGCTCGAACATCTGCACCATCAGGTCCATGTCGAGCTTGGCGGGATCCATGTGCTCGCGCAGCCAGTTGATGTTGCGCTTCTCCCAAAACTCGAACAGGTCGTTGTAGAGCGCGCAGGCCCACGCGACGCCCCCTTCGAGGAAGCCGACGTTGAGCGTCGGGTAGCGCCGGGGAACGCCGCCGAGGAACATCGACCGGCAGAGGTGCTCGCCGCCGACTCCGAAGCTGCCGAGGCGGTTGTAGACGAAGTTGCTGTGGGACTGGCGCCGCGCCGTGGTCTGCGACCCGGAATGGGCCGTGGGTGCCACCTTCAGCTCCACGCACTTGGCCCAGAACGGGTCGTAGTCGTGCGGGCTGTCGATCGTGAGCGAATAGACGCGCTGGGTGTAGCGGGCGAGGTGCGGCGCCTCGCGCAGCACCTCGGGCACCGGGCGGCGCACCTCCGAGGCGATCGTCACCGACTTCAGCCCGAGGTCTTTCACCGCATACTCGAGCTCGGCGATCGCCTCGGCCGGCGTGTGCATCGGGATCAGCGCCGATGGAGTCATCCGGTCCCCGACGTCCTTGAACATCTCGGCGTACATGGTGTTGAGCGCCCGGCACACCACCGGACGGAGCTCGTCGTCCTGCATCTGCATGACGTCGAGCCCGTAGGTGGTGTAGATCACCGCGAAATCGACCCCGGCCTCGCCGAGCCGCTCGCGATAGAGCCGCGGCAACATCGCCGTCGCCCGGTCGAGCGTGTACTTGCCGGACGGCGCCGCCCAGAACATCCGCCGATGCGGCGCGGTGCGCTTCGTCTTGCGCGATTCCTCGAACCGCTCGAGCAGCCGCGGGCCACCGACCTGCTTGATGAAGTCGCGCAGGACGAACTCGCCCTCGAGGACGTGGGCGTCGGCGTCGACGATGGGATGGGACAGTTTGGCGCGGAGCGCGGCAGACGGGCTGCGCGCGACGACATCGGCGTTCATTCGGGCCCCCTGATCGTTTTGCGATCATCGTAGGCGCAGCCGGTCTTGTCTTCAATCGGCGAGGCGCCGCGCTTTCCAGCCTGTGGAAGATCGCGGGATCATGACGCGCCGTCATAATGTTGACATCGCAAGCGCCGAACATCGCGCCGCACAATCCGAGACTTGGCAGCGCAGTGAGGATTCATGACCTCGTCCGGCGATAGTCCCTACCGTTCCTCCCGCGGCACCATCCTCGTGGTCGAGGACAACACCGAGGTCCGCAACGTGGCCGTCGGGCAGCTTCGGACGCTCGGTTACGCCGTGGTCGAGGCGGAGAACGCGAGCGCAGCGCTGTCCATTCTCCGCACCCAGCAGCGCGTCGACCTTCTTTTCACCGACGTGGTCATGCCGGGCGGCATGACCGGGCTCGAATTGGGCCACGAGGCGCAGCGCATCCGTCCGGGGCTGCCGGTCCTGTACACGTCGGGGTTCGCCGAGACGTCGTTGCCGCAGGAGGAGGAGTTCCTCGCCCGCACGGTGCTGCTCCCGAAGCCCTACCGCATCCGCGATCTGGCGCGGAAGGTCGAGGACGCGCTCGATGCCGAGAACGCCCACTGAGCGTCGTCCGGCCGGCTCGATTTCCGTGATGCCGTTCGCGTGACCGCGGGCGCGCGGGTGAGGGCGCTCCCACCGCATTGACAAGCCGCGGCCCGCGCGCGTATCACGGCTCACCTTGCCCGACCAGTCGCCCATTCACGAGCACGTCAAGCCGCTCGCCCAGCCCCGGCGCCGCCTCGTCCTCGCCGCCGCGATGATGGCCATGTTCATCTCGGCGGTGGAATCCTCGATCGTCGCCACGGCGATGCCGACCATCGTCGCCGAGCTCGGCGGGTTCCAGCTCTTCAGTTGGGTGTTCTCGGCATATCTGCTCACCCAGACCGTGACGATCCCGCTCTACGGGCGCATGGCCGACCTCTACGGCCGCAAGCGGGTGTTCTATCTCGGCACGGGCATCTTCATCGTCGGCTCGCTGCTGTGCGGCTTCGCTCCGGGAATGGTGTCGCTGATCGTGTTTCGCGCCATCCAGGGCTTCGGCTCCGGCGCGATCCTGCCGATCGCGACCACCATCGTCGCCGACGTCTACACCGGCGAGGAGCGGGCGCGCATCCAGGGCTATCTGTCGAGCGTGTGGGGCGTCGCCGCGATCCTCGGGCCGACGCTCGGCGCGTTCCTCGTCCAGCACGCCTACTGGCCGCTCATCTTCTGGGGCAACGTGCCGATCGGCATCGCCGCCATCGCGATGATCGCCGCGTTCCTCAACGAGCGGCTGATCCCGCGTCCGCACCAGGTCGACTACTTCGGCGCCGCGCTCATGACCATCGGTGTCGGGCTACTGATGCTGGTGATGACCGAGGCCGACAACTTCTCGTCCGGCTCGATGGCGGCCATGGCCGCGGCGGGTCTGGTCGCGCTGGCGTGGCTCGTCGCCCGCGAGCGCCGCGCCGCCGAGCCGATGATGCCGCTCGCCCTGTGGAAGAATCGCGTCGTCTCCACCAGCAACCTCGGCGGCTTCAGCATGGGCGCGGCGATGATGGGCGTGACCGCGTTCCTGCCGGCCTACATCCAGGGCGTGATGGGCGAGAGCGCGACCGTCGCGGGCATCGCGCTCACCATCATGTCGCTGACGTGGTCGGGTGCGAGCACGATCTCGGGCCAGGTCATGGTGCGGACGTCGTTCCGCACCTCCGCGGCGCTCGGCGGCGCGTGCCTGTTCGTCGGCAGCGTCATGCTGGTGATGATGATTCCCGACCGTGGGCTGATCTGGGCGACGGTCGCGTCGTGCCTCGTCGGCGCGGGACTCGGCGCCTGCAACACGACGTTCCTCGTCGCGATCCAGTCGAACGTCGACTGGCAGATGCGCGGCCTCGCCACGTCCTCGAACATGTTCTCGCGCATGATGGGGCGCTCGCTCGGCGCCGCGGTGTTCGGCGCCGTGCTCAACTACGGGGTCAACCGCCACCTTCCCGGCGGCGGCGACGTCCTCGACAAGCTGATGGACCCCACGTTCCGCGACCGCATCGATCCGGCGGAGATCGGGCGACTGACGGCGGTCATCGCCGACTCGCTACGCGACGTCTACATCATCGGCGCGGTCACCGCCGCGATGACGCTCGCCATCACGCTCGCGTTTCCGGCGCGGCTACGACCGTCGAAAAAGCTGCACTAGCGTCACGCCCGCAAGTGATGGCGCCGTAGCAGCCGCGCGGCGAGGCTGTCGCGCGGGCCCACGGCGAGCGAGCCGAGATAGGCGATGCCGGCGACGAGCACGATGGCCGGCCCCGACGAGGCGCCGAGGTACAGCGACAGGAACAGTCCGACGACGCTCGCGCCCGCCGCGATGATCACGGCCACGGCGGCGAGGCTCCACACCTCGCGCGCCCAGAATCGCGCGGCGATCGCCGGCAGCATCATCAATCCGACCGCCATCAGGGTGCCGAGCGCCTGGAACGACGCCACCATGTTGAGCACGACCAGCACCAGGAAGGCGAGGTGGGTCGCGGTGCCGGGACCGCGCACCGTGCGCAGGAACACCGGATCGAAGCATTCGACCAGCAGCGGCCGGTAGATCGCGGCGAGCGCCACCAGCGTCACCGTGGCGACGCCGGCGATCATCACGACCGACACGTCGGTGATCTCGGCAATGGAGCCGAACAGCACATCGACCAACTCCTCGTGGTCGCCGTGGCTGCCGACCATCAGCACGCCGAGGGCGAGCGAGATCACCAAGAGGCCGGCGAAGCTCGCGTCCTCCTTGACCGGCGTGAAGCGGGTGACGAGGCCGGCGAGCAGGGCGACGATCAGCCCGGCGGCGAAGCCGCCCGCGCTCATCACCGGGATCGACATCCCGGCAATGAGGAATCCGGCGGCGACGCCGGGCAGGATCGCGTGCGCCATGGTGTCGCCGATCAGGCTCATGCGGCGCAGCACCAGGAACACGCCGACGGGCCCCGAGCCCAGCGACAGCGCGAGGCACGCGACCAGCGCGCGGCGCAGCGCGCCGGGCTCGGCCAGTGGACCGGACACCCAGTCCGGCAGAGTGGCAAACGCGCTCATGCGTCGATGCGCTCGCACAGCGGCGCGTGCTGGTCCCACACGTCGCTGACCGCCGCCGCCCTGACGAGGTTGGCCTGCGTCAGCACGGAGTCCGTCGGCCCCCAGGCGACGACTTCGCGCGCGAGCAGCAGGGTGTCGGGGAAGGTGCGGCGCACCTGCTCGAAGTCGTGGACGACGGCCACGATCGTGCGGCCTTCGCCGTGCCAGCGCAGCACCAGCGCGAGTAGGTCGTCGATGGTGCGGCTGTCCATCGCGGTGAACGGCTCGTCGAGCAGCAGCAGCGGCGCGTCGGCGAGCATGGCGCGGGCGAACAGCACCTTCTGGCGCTGGCCGACGCTGAGCGCGCCGATGGTGCGGCCGGCGAAGCCGTCGAGCCCGACGTCGGCGAGCGCCGCGAGCGCGGCTTCGCGCAATGCCGGCGTCACGCGGCCGAACGATCCGATGCGGCGCCAGGCACCCAGCAGCACCACGTCGAGCACCGAGATCGGGAAGTCGTTGTCGATGTCGGTCTGCTGCGGCAGATACGTCACGTCGTGGGCCCCGAGGCCGTGGCGGACGATCTCGCCGTCGAGCGGACGCAGCAGGCCGGCGAGGCCCTTCATCAGCGTGCTCTTGCCGGCGCCGTTGGGGCCGACGATGGCGGTGAGGCTGCCGTGGGCGAACGCGCCGCTGACGTGATGCACCGCGGGGTGGCGCTCGTAGCCGAGCGTCACGTCGCGCAACTCGAGCGCGGCGCCGGTCACGGGAGCACGCCCAACGCCCACGCGACGGCGAGCCACAACACCGCCGCGACGATGCCGACGGCGGCGATGCGCGCCGGTGCGCTCCACCCGAAGGCGGACAGCGACGGTCGGTGCTGGTCGAGGCGGGTCGGCAGGGTGGCCATGGCACGCGATGCGGTGAATGATTTGCAACATTATAACATAACAGTTCGCGCGCAAGGATCAGTGCGTCCCGCCCGCCCGGGGTGCGAAATTCCCGGTTACAACAATCCCTTAGGGGCGACTCGTGGACGCCCCCGTCAGCGGCCGCGATAGCCGGGCAGCGTGACCCGGTATGCGAGCAGCATCGTGTCGAGATCGAGACCGCTCGGGTCCTTGTAGGCCTCGCCGGCCTGGAACCCGTCCTGGGTGATGAAGTCGTTGTCGTTGGCGATGAACAGGAACCAGTCGTCGGGTGCCGCGGGATCGAGCGCGGGGAGAAGACCCATCGCCTCCCACTTCTCGGTGAGGTCGTCGCGGTCGTTGGGCGCGCCGTTGTGCAGCCCGAACTTGCCGAGTTCGGCGTTGTCGTTGAGATCGATGAACGGCCGCAGGGTGGCCGGGGTGACGCCGGCGGCGAGCTGCCCGTTCGGCGCCACCGGCGTGCGGCGGTCGTAGTCCGTGCCGGCGATGTTCGTCGCCTTCGAGGTGTCGAGCAGCTCGATGCGGCGATAGCGCGATGTCGGGTCCTTGAGGCCGTAGCCGGCGCCGCCGTCGCGGCACAGCAGCAGGAAGAGGTCGTCGCCCAAGGCGAGCAGCTCGCTCTGCGCGGCGACCTTCTGTTTTCCATCGGCGCCAGTGAACACCGGCAGTGGCACGACATGCTCGCGGACGAGGCGCGGACGGCTCAGGTCGGAGACGTCGTAGAACAGGATCCGCGTATAGCGTCGCGTCTCCGGCGACGTGCCGCCGTCCTGGCGGGTCGCGCTCTGCAGGATAGCGACCAGCGTGCGGCCGTCGGGGGTGAGCGTCAGCCCTTCGACGCCCTGGTTGTTCGGGCGGCCGAATTCGGGATCCTTCGGCGACGGCGGCTTTGCGCCGGGACCGGGATTGTTCGACGAGAAATCGGTCTTGCCGTGGCGGAGCGGGATCAGCGCCTCGGGCGGGCGGATCGCCGCCAGCATGCGGCCCTCGGCCGAGAAGCGGTAGATGTGGGGCCCGTACTCGTCGCCGATGAACCAACCGCCGTCGGGCAGGCGGACGACGGCCTCGGTGTCGAGCGCGAGGCGGCCATTGGCGGCCTGCGGCAACTCGGGAAATCCGTTCGTCGCCGGGCGGACGCCGCCCTGACCGGGATCGAGGCCGGTGGTCGCCGCGCCGGTCGGGTCGGTGAGCAGGAGCGTGTCGGTGAGCCGCGCCACGATCTGGTCCTGGCCGTTACCGCGCCCGGGAGTGAACGCAATCGAGAGCCGGTTGAGGCGCGGGCGGTAGTCGTTGGTGCCCTCGACGTTGTAGCCGCGGTCGGGGAGGAGCCAGATCGTGCCGCTGTAGCCGTCGCCGTCGCGCCGCCACGCGGATCGGTCGACCGCCATTCCCGACCCCGAGCCGAACGTTTCGCCGAACTTGTCGCGCTGGCTCGCCGCAATGCGTCCGACGCCGACCAGCCCGTGGCTGACGATGCCTCGGATGTCCGGGCCCTGATCGGCGGCCTCGGCCGGCCACAGCGGAAGGCCGAGCGCCAGCGATGCGAGCAGCACGAAGGCGGCGAGGAGCGTGCGGCGGGTCAGGGCGAGGGGCATGGCGGTTGCGGAGGTCCGTTCACGATGAAGTCTACCGTGAAGCTGGGTATCGGAGGTCGATGACACGGTGATGACCGGAGACGGGATGATGAACCGAGACTGGGGGTGACCGGACGGGCCCTGATGTGCGAGAAGACGCGCCATGAGCTACGCGGTGAAGGAGATTTTCTACACCCTGCAGGGCGAGGGCGCGAACGCCGGGCGCCCGGCGGTCTTCTGCCGCTTCGCCGGCTGCAACCTGTGGTCGGGGCGCGAGGCCGACCGCGCGACCGCGGTGTGCCGGTTCTGCGACACCGACTTCGTCGGCACCGACGGCGAGGGTGGGGGCCGCTTCGAGAACGCCGCCGAGCTCGCGGCGGCGGTCGCCGCGCACTGGCCCGCCTCCGCGACCGGGCGTCCGTTCGTGGTCTGCACCGGCGGCGAGCCGCTGCTGCAGCTCGACGGAGCACTCGTCCGCGCGCTTCACGACCGCGGCTTCGAGATCGCGATCGAGACCAACGGCACGCAACGGGCACCCGAGGGCATCGACTGGATCTGCGTCAGCCCGAAGGCCGGGGCCGATCTCGTGCTCACCGCCGGCCACGAGCTGAAGCTCGTCTATCCGCACGCCGGCGCCGCGCCCGAAGCCTTCGCGCATCTCACGTTCGATCACTTCTTCCTCCAGCCGATGGACGGGCCCGAGCGCGATCGCAACACCGGGCTTGCCATCGAGTATTGCCTGCGCAATCCGCGCTGGCGGCTGAGCCTGCAAACCCATAAGTTGCTCGGCATTCCCTGACAGGCGCTTCGAGACAGCCCGATACCCGCATGGAAATCCAGCTCGAGTTCGCGTTCGACGCGGCGCACTACTTCGCCGACAAGCCGGCGGAGCACATGTACCGGCGCATGCACGGCCACTCGTTCCGCGTCGTCGTCGGCGTGACCGGCGAGCCCGATCCGAACACCGGATTCGTCGTCGACTTCGCCGAGCTCGAATCCGCCGTCGCCGGACTGCACGACACGCTCGATCACAGCCTGCTCAACGAGGTCGACGGCCTTGCGGTGCCGAGCCTCGAGAATGTCGCGGTGTGGGTGTGGCGGCGGCTGAAGCCGCGCTTCCCGGGCTTGTCGCGCGTCGCCGTGCATCGCGACTCGCGCGGCCAGAGCTGCATCTACACCGGCTGACGCGCCGGTCGCCGCGTCGATTTCCGCCCAGGGCATCGTCTCTCTCCGTTGGTCTCCAAAAACACCGAAGCCCGCTCCGGGTCGTCACCCCGGAGCGGGCCGGTGAGGGGCCAATGCGTTCGCGCGTGTTTGCTAAGCGCCGCGCGGACACACGTCGTCGTCGCCGGGTCAGCGAAACCCGGTTTTTACCTTCCCAGGGAGGTCAGCAGGTGCCATCACGCTGCGTTTAAAGCGTAGCTCTGTCCTACCGATTGCTTCTCTC
>JBLNCI010000016.1:0-175809 GCA_050260515.1 Gemmatimonas sp. | reverse complement strand
GTCAGCGGATCAGCGAAATCCACTTTTTACCTTCTCCACGAGGGTCGGCAGAGTGCCACGCTGCCTTTAAAGCGTAGCCAAGGCCGCCGATTGCTTCCTCGGTCGCGGATCGCGACGCTGGTTATGTCGGTACCGAAAGAGAAGATGCGTCGCGACCCGAAGGGGAAGCGCCGTTGCCTCTCAACTCATCCGCCGCGGCCGTCCTCATTGTCGGAGGCGATCGCTCGCGGCTTCTTCGCGTCATTCGGGAGCGCTATTGCGCAATAGCTCCCCTCGCTTGGCGCGATGCGGAGACGATGCGCGCACGCGAAACGCGCCGCAAGCGGGCTGTGGAGAAACGCGGGGCGTCGGGAGTGAGGCTGTGCAAAGTCGGCGAGTGCAGCTTTCTCCTGCCCTCTCCCCGTTGGGGAGAGGGTTGGGTGAGGGGATCGCACCGCGGAGTTGTCACCCTCACCCTTCCCTCTCCCTCAAGGGAGGGTGAGAAAAAGGTCTGGACGCCCACTCCCCGCCTCCGCGGGGACAAGCTTTGCGGGAGTGACGAACGGCAAAGCACGTGGATACCCGCGACAAGCGCGGGCATGACGTGGTGTTTAGCTGCGTGTTTTCCTGTCGTCATTCCCGCGCAAGCGGGAATCCAGAGCTACCCGCACTGCGAGTCGCCGCCCTGGACCACCGCTTCCGCGGGGGTGACGATAAAATGGTGGATGCCGTCGTGCGCGAACGGCGGGATCGATAAAGAGTGGACCGGGTGCAACCCGCCCGAGGCGCGAGCATGACGACGCAAGCGGAGACGATGGGGATCGCGACGCGGAGTTTCCACCCTCACCCCGCCCTCTCCCTCAAGGGAGAGGGTGAAACATCCGGTCCCCGCTCAGGCGGTCGGCGCCCTCGATGCGGGCGGCGCCGTTGCCGAGCGGAACGTCGATGGTCACCGCCAGCCGGTGCGGGTCGTAGGCGAGCGCCCGAGACTCGGCTCGGTTATCCCCCAAGCCTGCGGCTAACCGGTCGAGCGACGAGCGCTGGATCGGCGTCAGCTCAGCGGACGTACGCCTCGGCGGCGTAGCGGCGCATCATGCGCTGGGTGTTGAAGTAGCAGGCGATCTTGCTGATCGCCGACTTCATCATGTTCACCCAGCCGTCCTGGTTGCCGTAGTAGAGCGGCAGGACGATGTCCTCGAGCTTGCCGTAGAGATCGTCGGCGGTGGCTTCGGCGGCACCGCGGTGCGCGTCGGAGCCGATCGCCCAGCCCGTCACGCCTTCGATCCACGCCTCGATCCACCAGCCGTCGAGCACGCTCAGGTTGAGGCCGCCGTTGAGCGCGGCCTTCATCCCGCTGGTGCCCGAGGCCTCCATCGGCGGCACCGGCGTGTTCAGCCAGACATCGACCCCCGGCACCAGCGCGCGCGCGACGTCGAGGTCGTAGTTGGGCAGGAACGCCACCGGCATCTCGCCCTTCAGATTCTCGATGTGGCGATGGATCGCCTGGATGTGGGCCATGCCGGGCTGGTCGTTGGGGTGCGCCTTGCCCGACAGCACGAGCTGGAACGGGTAGCGGCCGTTGATCCGGCGCAGCCGCTCGATGTCGGAGAAGATGAGCTCCGGGCGCTTGTAGGACGTCATGCGGCGGGCGTAGCCGACGATCGGCCGATCGGGGCTCATCCGCGTGTTGCACTGGCGCGCCACCATCTCGATCAACTCGCGCTTGGCGACGTTGTGGGCGTCCCGCACCTTGTCCGACGGCAACTGGTCGGCCTGGATCAGGAGCTCCGGCTCGTGCCCCCACGACGGGAAGTAGGCGTTGTAGAGGTCGCGGAACGCGGGATGGACCCAGGTCGGCAGATGGACGCCGTTGGTGATCGCGCGGATGCGGTAGCCCGGGAACATGCGCTTGGTGGTCTCGGCGTGACGCGCCGCGACGCCGTTGACGTAGCCCGACAGCATGAGCGCGAGCAGCGTCATGTTCATCGTGTCCTTGCCCGCCAGCAGCTTGAGCTGCTCGATGTCGATGTAGTGCCCGAGCAGCCGGTCGACGAGGTCGTAGGAGAAGCGGTCGTGGCCGGCCTCGACCGGCGTGTGCGTGGTGAAGATGCACATGTCGCGCACGCGGCCGACGTCGTAGCGCACCTCGCCGTTCTGGACCTGATCGGCGGGACGCGGGAAGCGCCGCAGCAGGTCGAGCGACAGGAGCGCGGCGTGGCCCTCGTTCAGGTGGTAGGTGCGGATGCGGTCGAAGCCGAGCGCCGACAGCACGCGCAGACCGCAGATGCCGAGGACGATCTCCTGCTTCAGGCGATATTCGGAATCGCCGCCGTACAGGCGGTCGGTGATGCGGCGGTCCTCGGGATGGTTCTCCTCGAGGTCGGTGTCGAGCAGCAGCACCGGGATCGAGTGCCCGAGCGGGCTCTCGATCACGTAGAGCCACGGGCGGACCCACACCTCGCGGCCGCCGATCGGCACCGCGACCTTGGCGCGCAGCGCCGTCGCGTACTGCGCCGGATCCCACGGATCGGGCCGCGACATCTGCCAGCCGAAGGTGTCGAACTCCTGGCGCAGATAGCCCTGGCGGCTGATCAGCGTGACGAAGACGACCGGCAGCTCGAGGTCCGCGCACGATCGCGCGGTGTCGCCGGCGAGCACCCCGAGGCCACCCGAGTAGGTGTGCATCTCGGTTCGGATCGCCATCTCCATCGAGAAGTAGGCAATACGGGTCCGTCCTAGAAACGGCCCGATCGTGAATTGTGAGGGCGCTTTGCTCAAGTGCGGCGTATCCGAGTATGAGGGCGGCGGATTTGAACAACGGTAGGCATGGCACGTCAATCGAATCGCTGGGGTATCGCAAAAACTTTACCCGGGACTCCGGCTTATCCACCGAAGCTTCACGATAACGCGGAAACCGACACGCGGTGCGACGCCGCGAGTCACGCGTCGCCGCGCGATTCGCACGACGCGAGAATCTCCTCGAGCTTTGCGAGATCGACCGGCTTGACGAGGTGATGCTCGAAGCCGGCGTCCTTACCGGCGTCAAGATGCATCGGCGTTCCGTAACCGGTGACGGCGACGAGATGCGCGTCGCGGAGCTCGGGCGTGTCGCGGAACCGGCGCGCGAGGTCGAAGCCGTTGAGGTTCGGCATGCCGATGTCGAGCAGGACGACGTCGGGGCGGAACTCGCGGGCGACATCGAGCGCCTTGGTCGAGTCGTAGCAGTATTCGACGGTGTGCCGCCAATCCTCGAGGATGAGCGCGAGGCTCTGCGCCGCGTCGACGTTGTCGTCGACGATGAGCACGCGCCGGCCGCCCGCCGCGGCGGGCTCCGGGGCGGGCGCCGTCTTGCGCGCCTGCGCCTCGACCGCGCCCGCGAGCGGCAGTGAGATGGCGAACTCGGAGCCGCGGCCGGGACCGTCGCTCTTCGCGTACACGAAACCGCCGTGCAGCTTCACGAGCTTGTCGACGAGGCTCAGGCCGACGCCGAGGCCGCCGTGCGTCCGTTCGAGCGACTGATCGCCCTGCACGAACAGCTCGAAGATCCGCGGCAGCGCCTCCGACGCGATCCCGATGCCGTTGTCCTTGACCGTGAGGACGGCGCTCGTCTCCTCGCGGTAGAGACGGCACGCGATCCGGCCGCCGCTCGGCGTGTACTTGACGGCATTGTTGAGCAGGTTGACGACCGACTGGATCAGCCGCACCGAATCGCCGGTCACGCACACCGGCTCATCGGGAAGATCCACGGTGAGCGTATGGCGCCGCTCGTCCGACATCGGCCGCGCCGCCTCGACGGCGCGCTCGACCACCTCGCGCATGTCGACGGTGTCGTTCTGCAGGACGATCTTGCCGCTGGTGACGCGGCTCACGTCGAGGAGGTCGTCGACGAGGCGCGCGAGATGGCTCGACTGCCGCTCGATCATGCCGCGGCACCACTGGATCTTCTCGCGCGAGCTCTCGGCCGTCATCAGGCGCACGGCGTTGGAGATCGGCGCCAGCGGATTGCGCAGCTCGTGGGCGAGCAGAGCGAGGAACTCCGTCATGCGCCGCTCGCTCTCCTCGAGCTGCTGCAGACGGCGTTTCTCGGTGAGGTCGCGCGTGATCTTGGCGAACCCGCGCAGCACGTTCGACCGGTCGAAGATCGCGGTGATCACGACGTCGGCCCAGAACATCGTGCCGTCCTTACGCACGCGCCAGCCCTCGTCCTCGAAGCGGCCGCGCTCGCGCGCGACCGCCAGCTCGTGACGCGGCCAGCCGGCGGCGATCGCGGCCGGGGGATAGAAGGTGGAGAAGTGGCGGCCGATGACCTCGTCGGCCCTGTAGCCCTTGATCCGTTCCGCGCCTGCGTTCCAGCTCACGATGTTGCCGACCGGATCGAGCATGTAGATCGCGTAATCCTTGACGCCGTCGACGAGCAGACGGAACCGCTCCTCGCTCTCGCGCAGCAGCGTCTCCTGCTCGCGCCGCTGGGTGAGGTCGCGGAAGATCTGGGAGAAGCCGATGAACTGCTGGTCGTCGTCGTAGAGGGGCGTCACCAGGACGTTGGCCCAGAACCGGGAGCCGTCCTTGCGCACGCGCCAGCCGTCGTCCTCGAAATGGCCGTCGCGGCGCGCGAACGTCAGCTCCTGCTCGGGCCACTGAGCGGCCACCGCTTCGGCGGGATAGATGCGGGCGATCGGCTGGCCGACGATGTCCGCCGGGGAGTAGCCGGTGATGGCCGATGCGCCGCGGTTCCAGCCGGCGACGTTCCCCGAGCGGTCGAGCATCACGATGCCGACCTCGCGGATGCCGTCGATCAGGCGGCGATAGGCGTGGTCGTCGGTGAGCGTCTGCGGGCGGGACTGGTCGGGCGGGACGTCAATATCGGCGCTGAAATCGGGTACTTGGTTTTTGCGGCCCCACATTATCGCGAACCTCGGCCGGCGTTGTGAGTATGCATGTGCGGTTCCGTTGCACCTACGTCTAGGCAGCGCCGCGACCTGCCGCAACGGTCAAATTCCGGCCCGTTTTTGATTCGTGCGCGCCGCACATGTCACTTGCCCGAATGCCGGGCATCGGCGCGGAAATTGGCGGATTCGTGCCGCACCGTCAGTGTGGGATAGACTTGTGACACCGGAAGGTCACGGCGACGTCACCACCCGGGGCGCCACAGACAAGAAGAACAGACAAGAAGAGAATCGCCATGATCAAGGAATTTCGCGAGTTCATCGCCCGCGGCAACGTCGTCGACCTCGCGGTCGGCATCGTCATCGGCGCGGCGTTCACGTCGATCGTCAACTCGTTCGTGAAGGACATTTTGATGCCGCCGATCGGCCTGCTCACCGGCGGCGTCGACTTCTCCAGCATCTTCATCGATCTGTCCGGGCAGCATCACCCGTCGCTCGCCGCGGCGCAGCAGGCGGGCGCCGCGACGATCAACGTCGGCGTCTTCCTCAACGCCGTGATCAACTTCCTGATCGTGTCGTTCGCGGTGTTCCTGCTCGTCAAGCAGGTGAACCGGTTGTGGAGAAAGGCCGAGAGCGCGCCTCCGCCTCCGGCGCCGCCGACCAAGAGCGAGGTCCTGCTCGAGGAGATCCGCGATCTCCTCAAGCGCCAGCGGGCGTAGGGAGGCCTTCGGGCGGCGCTAGATCAGCTTGCGCGCCGCCAGCTCGCGCTTGAGATAGGCGTAGTAGATCGGCGCGGCGATCACGCCCGGGATGCCGAAGATCGACTCCATCACCAGCATGGCGAGCAGGATCTCCCACGCGCGGGCGAAGATCTGGCCGCCGATGATGCGCGCGTTCACGAAGTACTCGAGCTTGTGGATGAAGATCAGGAACGCGAGCGAGCCGAGCGCCGCATAGAGCGACACGCTCAGGCTGACGACGACGATGACCGTGTTGGAGATCAGGTTGCCGATGATCGGCAGCAGCCCGGCGAAGAACGTCACCGCGATCATCGTCTTGACGAACGGCAAGTCGATGCCGGCGGCCGGCAGGATGAACACCAGGTAGATGCTGGTGAGCGCCGTGTTGAGCGCCGAGATGCGGATCTGCGCGAACACCACGCGCCGGAACGCCTGGCCGAGGTAGGCCGCGCGGTCGCGCAGCGCGCGCGACAGCGGCCTTAGGTCGGTGTCGTCGTGGGCCTCGGTCAGGGCCGCGAGCCCGCCGATGATCATGCCGAGGAAAACGTAGCCGAGCGACCGGGCGAACACCTCGCCGGCGGTGCGCAGCTCGCTCGCATGCGCCCGCAGCGCGGACGACGCCTGCGCCTCGAGCTCGTCGGCGGTGGCGGGAAGATAGTCGCGCGCCCACGCGGGGTAGTGCTGACTCGCCGTCTCGATGGCCTCGGCCATTTTCTGCATCAGCGCCGCGAGGTCCTCGGGGCTGCCGGTGAGCAGGTTGAACAGCCTCAGCGTCGCGACCGACAGCAGCGCGACGGTGACGAACGAGACGACGATGACCGCGGCGATACGACCGGCGCCGTGGGTCAGCCCGAGGCGGACGAGCCGGTCGGCGAAGACGTGGACGAGCTGGTAGACGAGGAGGCCCGAGAGCAACGCCGCGAGCAGCCCGAGGCGCAGCACCGCCAGCAGAGCGAGACCGGCGAGTATCCAGGCCGCGATGTCGTGCCGCGAGGTGTGCTCCACCCGCCCCTCCCGTGTGGCTACTGCCGTGTACCTAAAGGGAAATTCAGGGGGTTGTCCATAGCCCCGCCGCGCCTCGCGAACACGCCGCCGTGAGCTCCGGGGCGGCGGCGTCCCCGGCCGCCGGCGGCGGGAACGGCCGGCCGGCGCCGTCGATCAGCCCGCGGGCGTGGAGCGCGCGGACGGTGGCCGCGAACAGCCGGTGGGTGCCCGTGGAATCGAAGCGCTCGAGCCAGTTCTGCTCGAGGAACGCGTCGATCGCCGGACCGCCGCACGCCGCCTCCCACAGGATGCCGAGGATGGACGCGGCGCACTCTTCGTCGATCCGCGCCGGCTCGTCGATCGCCCGCGCGGCGTCCGCCTCCGACTTGCGCCCGGTCTCGGGCCCGGCGCCCAGGCCGAAGTCGGGCAGCCCGCGACGGGCGGCCGGCGCGAGCTGCCAGTGCGCGATCTCGTGGAACAGCACGCAGGCCTCGGAGCGGATGCGGAGCGCACGGCCGTCCCAACTGAAGGCACGGGCCGGCTCCTCGTCGATGGTCGGGATTCCGAAGCGGTGCGCGAGATCGGCGACGGCCGCGAGCAGCGTCCGCTCGTCGGCCGACGCGACCCGGCTCGCGCGGATGGTCGCGAACGCGGCCGCGGCGAGCGCGTCGCCGTCGAGGCCCGCGGCGAAGACGTCGAGCGCGCGCGCGAGCTCCACGGGCGACAGCGGCGTGAGTTGCACCATCGGCGCCGGTCGCCAGGCTCGATCAGGAGAGGTCGACCGGGAAGCGGACCGCGTGCGGCATCTTGCGGCCCTTTCCCTGCGCCAGCGCGCGACGGTAGATCTCGATGCCGGCGGCGAGGTCGCCGAGGCCCACGCCCATGAACTTGAACAGCGTGAGCTTCGCGCCGGCGGGACGCCCCTTGCCTTCGGCGACGACCGCCGACAGCGGCAGCACCGCGCTCCACGCCTTGTCGGCATCGCCGAGGTGCGACTTGAGCTCGCGCGAGTTCTCCCGCACCTGCTCGAGGTTGTCGACGACGATGCGATCGGCCGCCGCCACCACCTCGCGGTCGATCTCGGCGAACTCCGGGATGATCGCGCCGACGGCGTTGAGATGCGCGCCGGGCGCGAGGTGCTTGAGGAACAGGAACGGGTCCTTGGCGCGCGTCACCGTCGAGACGATCGGCGCGCCGTCGACGCAGGCCTCGAGCGTCGGCGAATCGACGACCTCGAACGTGAAGCGCGAGCGCGCGAGCGCGACGAACTTGGCGCGGTTCTCGGCGCGCGGACTCCAGACGCGGAGTCGCTTCAACGGCCGCACGGCGTTGACCGCCGCGACCTGGGTGATCGACTGCTTGCCGCTGCCGACCAGCGCCATCTCGTCGGCGCCTTCGGCGGCGAGCCACTTGGTCGCCACGCCGGCGAGCGCCGCGGTGCGCATGGTGCCGAGCGCGATCGATTCGATGATCGCCCGCACCTTTCCGTCGTCCGCGCCGTGGAGGATGGTGAGCGGCTCCGACGAGCCGCCGACGTTGGTCCACACCTTGGCGCCGGAGAAGCCGTCGCCGGTGAACTGGGCGCCGGTGACGTTGGTCGAGCCCGTCGCCCACACCGTCTGAGCCTTGTACATGTTGCGCGCCTTGCCCTCGTGCTCGAGCCTGAGCGCCCGCTCCAGCGCGGCGATGACCCCCGACAGGTTGATCAGCGACACCACGTCGGCCTCGGTGAGCCAGAGGAAGTCCTGTTCGGCGGTCTTCTGATCGGCAGGCATGGGAACTCCTGGTGCGGCGAGGCGCGGAATGTAAGCGGGGCGGCGATCCGCAGCAAGGCGAGCGGCCCCCGTCGGCTTGCCCCCGCCGTCATCGACGCCAGAGTTCGGCCGATCGCACCGGTCCGCCCGTTGCGACGGGCCGCCGGGTCGGGTGCGCGGGGACGGACAACGCCCCCGATTTATGAGTGGAACAAAGGGCGAACGGACGCGCGGCGCACGCCGGCGCGATATGTGGCCCTAGACCGCCGCGCGTGCCGCCCGCGGCGGCGCGACGGATGCCTCGGGCAGTTCCGCGGTGAACCAGAATGTGCTGCCGCGGCCAAGGGTGCTGGTCACGCCGATGGTCCCGTGCATGGCCTCGACCAGGCGCTTCGAGATCGCGAGGCCGAGGCCGGTGCCGCCATGCTGGCGCGCCGTCGACCGCTCGGCCTGGGAGAACGCCCGGAACAGCGCCTGCTGTCCCTCTTCCGAGATCCCCTTGCCGGTGTCGATGACCTCGAACCGCACGGTGTCGTCCGCGACGTCCCGCCGGACGATGACCGACACCGATCCGCTCTCGGTGAATTTCACGGCGTTGCTCAGCAGGTTCAGGATCACCTGCCGCAGCCGCGTCGGATCGCCGATCAGGCGCGCGGGGATCGACCGATCGACGTCGACGATCACCCGCAGGCCCTTGCTCGTCGCCGCCGGGCGCACCATCGCGAGCGCGCTGTCGACGACGTCCGCCGGATTGAAGTCGATCGTCTCCAGATCGAGCTTGCCCGCCTCGATTTTCGACAGGTCGAGGATGTCGTTGACCAAGCCGAGCAACGATTGACCGGCATCGAGGATGATCCCGACGTACTGACGCTGCTTGTCGTCGAGCGCCGTCGCGTCGAGGAGCTGTGCGAAGCCGAGGATGCCGTTCATCGGCGTGCGGATCTCGTGGCTCATGAAGGCGAGGAACGCCGATTTGGCCTCGTTCGCCCTGAGCGCGACGTTGCGCGCCTCGGCCGCCACCGCCTGCTCGTCGCGCAGCTTCGCGGCCCATTCCTCGCGTTGACGCACCAGCCTGAGCAGCCAAGCGCACGACGAGACGACGAACCCGATGAAGATCGCCACGACGATACCGGCGCCAGTCGTCTCCTTCCACCAGCGCGCGAGAACGAGATCGCGGCTGACGCCGACGGTCACCACCAGCGGGAAGCTCTTCACCTTGCGGTAGGCGATGATCCGCTCGTCGGCGTCGACGATTCCGGGCCCCATGAACACGCCGGAGAATCCCCGGGCGCGGGCCGCGCCGTACCACGGCGTGTCACGGACGTTCTCGGATCCGTCCGGGACGTCCGGATACCGCACCAAGGTGGTGCCGTCGTCCAGCAGGAGGTGAACCCGGGTGGACTCGGCCGACGCGATCGACTCGTAGAACTGCTCGAAGTAGGACGTCGGCAGCGCGGCATAGACGACGCCCGCGAACGCGCCGTCGTCGCGGTTGAGTCTCAGGCTCAGCGGCAGCAGCATCTGTCCGTCGCCGCGGTTCGCGATCGCCGCGCCGATGTAGAGGCTGTGATCGATCGCGCGCTGCTGGGCGATGAAGTGGGCGCGGTCGGCGAACGACCGGCTGTCCGGTGTTTCCTCCTGGGAGCTCACCACGCGAACGCCGTTCGCGTCCTGGATCGACATGTTGCTGATGAACGCCGCGCCGTCGACGGTGTCCTTCAGCCGGTGATGGATCGCCTGCCGGTCGATATCGTACAGCGAAGGCCGCCGATCGACGCTGTGCTGGACGTGGCGCATCAGGAGCTCGGTGGCCGTGACCACCTGCTCGGTGTGCTCGGCGAGCGCGCGGGCGACCGTCTCGGTCTCCACCACGGCCTCGCTGACGTAGCGCTCATGGGTGTTCCACCGGTTGTACGCAACCAGCGACACGAACAAGAAGGACGCCGAGATTCCGATTGCGACGATGCACCACCGGAGTGTGACGAAGCGTCCGGAACCGCTGTGAGCCGACATGAGCGCCATGCGGCGGATGCTGCGCGGAGGTGGTTAACCTGGTGTTAAGCGGGCATCGGGCTCACCGAATCGTGAGCGGGCCGCGGACCTTTGTGGAACATAGGTTATTCGCCCCCCGGACATTGCGGACGGGCCCGGAGCCGATCCGCCCCCTACGCGCCCCGGTTGAGCCGGGCGACGGTCGCCGTCGTCGAGTGCCCGGGCTTGAGCTTCGCGAGCATCACCCGGCCGCCGTAGCTCTGGACGAACGAGGCGCCCACCACCGTCTTCACCGTGTAGTCGGCGCCCTTCACCAGCACATCGGGCTTCAACGCGTGGATCAGCTTCACCGGGGTGTCGTCCCCGAACGGCACGACGAGATCGACGTCGGTGAGCGAGCTCAGCACCGCGGCGCGCGCCGACTCCGGCTGCACCGGACGCGTCGGTCCCTTCAAGCGCCGCACGCTATCGTCGGTGTTGAGCCCGACGACGAGGCGGTCGCAGGCCTGACGCGCCTGGCGGAGCAGATGCAGGTGGCCGGGGTGCAGGAGATCGAAGCAGCCGTTGGTGAAGCCGATCTTGAGACCCTGGTGCCGCCACAGCGCCACCCGGTCGACGGCCGAGGCCATGCTCGCCACCTTGCGCTCGGCCCCGGCGAGATCGGCGCCGTGCAGCGCGGCGAAAACCTCCGGCCGGTAGGCGACCGCAGTGCCGACCTTGCCGACCACGATGCCGGCCGCGGCGTTGGCGACTTGCGCCGCGTCCCGGAGCGTGAGACCGCTGGCGAGGCCGACGGCAATCGCCGCGACCACGGTGTCGCCGGCGCCGGAGACGTCGAACACCTCGCGCGCCTGGGCGGCAAGATGGTGCGCGTCCTTCGCCGTCACCGCCGTCATGCCTTCGGCGCTGCGCGTCACCAGCACCGCGTCGAGGCGGTGGCGACGGATCAAGGCGCGGGCCGCCGCGACGATCTCGTCATCGCCCGCGAGCGAGCGCCCGGCGACCTCCTCGAGCTCGTGACGGTTCGGCGTCACCAGCGACGCACCGGCATACCGCGACCAGTCGTTGCCCTTGGGATCGACGATCACCGGAATGCCGCGCTTGCGCGCGGCGGCGATGGTCGCGGCGGCGACCCCGGCGCCGACCACGCCCTTGCCGTAGTCGGACAGGATCACCGCGTCGGCGCCGGCGATGGCGGTCCGCGCCGCCTTCGCGAGCGTGCGCGCGAGTGCCGCCGACGGCGCGCCGTCGGTTTCGTCGTCGGAGCGGAGAAGCTGCTGGTGGCCGGCGACGAACCGGGTTTTGACGGTCGTCGGATGCGTCCGGTCGGCGATGAGGCGCGAGCGGACGCCGCGCTCGGTCGCGATCAGCGCCTTGATCTCGCGCGCCGCGTCGTCAGCCCCGATCAGGCCGACGACAGTCGCCTTGCCGCCGAGGGCGCCGACGTTGCGCAGCACGTTGCCGGCGCCGCCGAGCATCGCGACGGTGCGACGGCGGCGGAACACCGGGATCGGCGCTTCCGGCGAGATGCGGCCGACGTCGCCGTAGGCGTAGCGGTCGAGCATCACGTCGCCGACCACGGCGACGCGGACGCGATCGAAGCGGTCGAGCGCCGTCGCCAGCACCCCGCCGCTCGCGCCGTCCTTGCGGTTCACCGTCTTTGACTTCTTTTTGGCCGCCATCGTGTTCTATCGGCTCGCTGCGTCTCTCAGGCGGCGCGGTCGGCGATGTTGGCCACGAACCACCGGTAGGCGTCGGCGAGGCCGTCGCGCAGCGAGATGCGCGCCCGCCAGCCGAGCGCATGGATGCGCGTGACGTCGAGCACCTTGCGCGGCATGCCGTCCGGCTTCGAGGAGTCGAACACCAGCCGCCCGCGGTAGCCGACCACCTCCTTCACCAGCGTCGCGATCTCGGCGATGGTCGCGTCCTCGCCCGTGCCGACGTTGACGATGTCGGGCGAGTCGTACGTCCGCATCATCATCACCGCCGCGTCGGCGAGATCGTCGACCTGCAGCAGCTCGCGCCGCGGCGTGCCCGTGCCCCACACCACGACCTCGGGCGCGCCCGCGACCTTCGCCTCGTGGAAGCGGCGGATCAGCCCGGGCACCACGTGCGAGCCGAGCGGATCGAAGTTGTCGTTGGGGCCGTAGAGGTTGGCCGGCATCAGCGAGATGGCCTTGAATCCGTGCTGGCGCCAGTAGGCGCGGCACATCATATAGCCGGCGATCTTGGCGATGGCATAGGCCTCGTTGGTCGGCTCGAGCGGCCCGGTGAGGAGACTCTCCTCGCGGATCGGCTGCGGCGCGAGACGCGGGTAGATGCACGACGAGCCGAGGAACAGGAGCTTCGTCACGCCGCTCCGGCGCGCCGCCTCGATGACGTTGGTCTGGATCGCCAGGTTGTCGCGGATGAAGTCGGCGGGACGGGTGTCGTTGGCGATGATGCCGCCGACCTTGGCCGCGGCGAGGAACACGTACTCGGGACGCTCCTGGGCGAAGAAGCGCTCGACGGCGTCCTGGCGGGTGAGGTCCAGCTCGGCGCGGGAGCGCATCACCAGATGGCGGCAGCCGTCGGCCTGAAGCCTGCGAACGATCGCCGATCCGACAAGGCCGCGGTGGCCCGCGACGTAAATCCGGCTGTCGATCCTCACGGAGGGGCTTTCTCGGTCCTGGCTCGCCTGTGGTGAGCGAGACAGTATCACGTCACGACGGCTCGCGGTAAGCGCCCGACGTGGCCGCGAACGGCTAGCGGCGGGCCACCTGCGTCTGGGGACCCGGCACGTGCAGCCACCACGAGCCCTCGGTGACCGAGTAGATCGGCTGGTAGTGGACGATGCGTTCGGCGCGCTGCACCTGCGCCGCCTGATTGTCGAGGATGTAGGCGCCGTCGGCCGTGTAGACGGCGAGGACCGCGTGCTGGACGTTGAGATTGAGGTCGTTGAGGACGACGACCCTGAGATCGGCCGCCGGCACCCCCAGCTTGCGCAGGGTCATGAACTTGGCGATCGCGTAGTCCTCGCAATCGCCGCCGTAGCTGACGTGCTCCTGCGGGGTTTCCCAGTAGTCCTCGACCCCCCACGTCGCGAGGTCGAGCACGTACGGGTAGGCATTCATGTAGGCGTTCACGGCGTCGAGCATGTCGCGCAGCGGACGGCCGCGCTGAGTGTCGACGAACGCCGTCCACTTGCCGACCTCGCAGACATTGATGCCCTGCTCCCAGCGACACGGCTTGACGCGGATCGCCTCGTGACGGGCAAGGCGTTCCAGCATCTCGCTCCACTTCGGGAACGCCGCGGCTCCGGCGAACATGCGTTCGTCGCTGCCGAAGAGCGCGGGATAGCTGCGGCCCTCGGCCCGCGCCCCGGGTGCCGCAAAGGCCATGCCCGCGAGCAGCACCGCGGCCACCGAGACGGCGCGGAGCCTTACGCGATGGGGCGCGGCGCGATATAGTCGGGCGTTCATGGTCCTTGGCGGCGACGTGGGCGCAAACGTTCACTAAGCCAAGACGTCCTTAACGGCCGGTTAAATCGCCGCGTCCATATTGTGGCTCCATGACCGAAAAGACGCTCCGCCGTTCACCGCATGTTCAGATCGCGCTCATGGCGGCGGCGTTCATCGTCGTCGCCGCCATCGGAATGGTCGCGGCCTGGCGTTTCGTGGCCGGCGAGCGCGAGCGCGACGTGCGCGGCTGGCAGGTCCGGCTCGACCTCATCGCCGACAGCCGTTCGAGCGAGGTCGCGCGCTGGATCGAACAGCAGCTCGCGACCGTGGGCTCGATCGCCGGCAACGGCGCCGTCCAGCTCTATGCGATGCAGCTCGCGGGCGGTGCTGACGCACCGGCCGCCAGCGAGCCGCCGGAACGGTCTTATCTTCGCAACCTGCTGATCATCACCGCCCAGAACGGAGGGTTCGCGCGGGGCGCCGCCAGCCCGCCGGTTCCGGCGAACGTCGAGCGGGCGGGCTCCGGGGGCATTGCCATCGTCGCTCGCGACGGGCGCCTGCTGGTCGCGACCCCCGGGATGCCGGCGCTCGACGATTCGTGGCGCGCCTTTCTCGCCTCGCGATCTCCGGGAGCGGCAGCCGTCCGCGATCTCTACCTCGCAGGCTCCGAAACGCCGACGATGGGGTTCGCGGTGCCGCTTTACGACGTGCAGGGCAACGGCGATCCGGATCGCCAGATCGCCTGGGTCGTCGGCATCAAGGACGTCGCCCCCGAGCTTTACCCGCTGCTGCGGCAGCCCGGCGCGACCGAACGCTCGCTGGAAGCCGAGCTGGTGCGCGGCGGCGCGAACGTCGTCGAGCACCTGTCGCCGCTGCTCGACGGCGGCCGTCCGCTCGAGCGCCGGTCGACGCTCAATCCGGATCGCCTCGCCGAAGCGGCGGCGCTCGAACGCACCGGCGCGGCAGGACGGCTCGAGGACTACCGCGGCACGTCGGTCCTGTTCACCAGCCGCGCCCTGCCGCACGTCCCCTGGGTGCTGGTCGAGAAGGTCGACCGCGCCGAAGCGCTCGCCGACAGCGAGATCCGCGCGCGGCGGATGCTCACGCTGTTCTTCGTGCTGATCCTCGCCGTCGCCGGAGCGTTCGTATCGGTGTGGCGCCATGGCGCCTCGGTGCGCGCGAGCGAGGCGGCGGAGCGCTACCTGCTCGCCGCGCGCGAGCTCGATCACAACCAGCGGTTGCTCACCCTGGTGACGGATTCGGTGCCCGACACGATCTTCATCGTCAGCGACGGCAAGGTGACGTTCGCCAACAAGCCGCTGGGCGACCGTTTCGCCCTGCCGACCCAGGACGTGATCGGCAAGACGCTCGCCAGCGTCTTCGGCCCCGAGGACGCGCGGCGTTACGCCGATATCGTCGCCATCGCCGGTGCGGCGGGCGGAACCGTGATCTCACGGACCGAACGCACCGGGGACGGAGCCTCGCTCCGCGTCGCGCAGACCCGCGCGGTGGCCATCATCCGCGATGGCGCGCGTCATCCGACCGTTCTGGTCCTCGATTCCGACATCACCGACGTCGTGCGCGCGCGCGAGAAGCACGAGATCCGGCTTCAGCGCCTGGTCGACACGCTAGTGAAGATCGTCGACCAGCGCGATCCGTCCGCGGTCGGCCAGTCGGAGCGCGTCGCCCGGATCTCGGCCGAGATCGCCCGCGAGATGAAGCTCGACGACCTCTCGGTCGAGACCGCGACCACCGCCGGCCGCCTCGTGAACTTCTGGAAGGTGCTGGTGTCGTCCGACGTGCTGACGCGGCCGGGCCCGCTGAGCGACGAGGAAGTCGCGGAGACGCGCCAGGCGGCGCTGAAGTGGGCGTCGTTCGTCGAGCGCATCGGCTTCGAGGGCCCGGTCGCCGAGACCCTGCGCGAGATCCACGAGCATCACGACGGCACCGGCTGGCCCAACGGGCTCAAGGGCGGCAACGTCCTGATCACGGCGCAGATCGTCGCGCTCGCGAACCAGGTGGTGGCGATGACGAGCGACCGCGCCTACCGCAAGGGCGCGGACATCGCCGAGGTCGCGCGGCTGATCGGAAACGAGGCGGGCGCACGCTATCACGCGGGCGTGGTCGCGGCGTTCCTCAACGCGCTCGAGAACCGCGGCGGTCGCGATCGCTGGGTCGTGAAGGCGTAGGACGAACGCCGCTCAGCATCGCCGCACGTGGGCATGGCCGGCGTCGGCGAGCGTCTTTTCCTGCCGCGCCAGCTCCAGGTCGGACTCGACCATCATCCGGACCAGTTCCTTGAACGACGTGCGCGGTCGCCACCCGAGCACCAAGCGCGCGCGACTCGCATCGCCCTGGAGGGCGTCCACCTCTGTCGGCCGGAAGTAACGGGCGTCGATCTCGACATGAGGCCGCCAATCGAGGTCGAGCTGCCGGAACGCCTCCTCGAGGAAATCCCGGACCGAATAGCTCTCGCCGGTCGCGACCACGTAGTCGCCAGGAGACTCGTGCTGCAGCATCATCCACATCGCCTCGACGTAGTCGCCGGCAAAACCCCAGTCGCGGCGCGCGTCGAGATTGCCGAGATAGAGCTTGTCCTGCAGCCCGAGCTTGATGCGCCCGGCGGCCCGCGTGATCTTGCGCGTGACGAAGGTCTCGCCGCGCAGCGGGCTCTCGTGATTGAACAGGATGCCGTTGGCGATGAACATCCCGTACGCGTCACGATAGTTGCGCGCGATCCAGTGCGCCGCCGCCTTGCTCACCGCGTAGGGCGAGCGCGGCCGAAACGGAGTGTCTTCGTTCTGCGGCGGAGCGGATTCCCCGTACATCTCCGACGAGCCCGCCTGATACATGCGCACCTGGCGCCCGGCGGTCTGGATGTGGTCCCGGAGCACCTCGAGCAGTCGCAACGTGCCGGTGTAGACGACGTCCGCCGTGTACTCCGGCTGCTCGAACGAGACCTTCACGTGCGACTGCGCGCCGAGGTTGTAGATCTCGTCGGGGCGCACCGCTTCGAGAATGCGCCTGAGACTGGTGCCGTCGGTGAGATCGCCGTAGTGGAGGTAGAGACGGGCGGCAGGATCGTGCGGATCCCGGTACAGGTTCTCGATGCGGCCGGTGTTGAACGTAGACGCCCTGCGGATGATGCCGTGGACGGTGTAGCCGCGCGCGATCAGGAATTCGGCGAGATAGGCCCCGTCCTGGCCGGTGACCCCGGTGATCAGCGCTGTTTTCATGACCTCTCCAGCTCAGGGACGAGCCGTGCGTCCCGGAGCGGAGGCTGCCACGGGGCCGGTGCGGCAAGACGATATAGCCGAACGAGGGCAGCCCGCATCAAAAACAACGCGAGCGGAAGGCTCGCCGCGAACCGTCAGAACACCGTGCTGAAAACGATCAACGCGATGGCGACGACGGCCACCCAGGAGGATGCGGTGGCGAAGATCCAGACAGCGAGCTTGGTCGGGTCGAGGGCGGCGGGCTCTGCGCCCTGCCACTCGCTCAAGACCTCAAGGTTTCCGCGCTGAACAGGGCTCATGTCGTTCTCCTCGGAGCCTCGCCAGCAAAGCATTCTCCGGGTTTATGACCCCTTAACGAGGCGTTCACATGTCCGGGAGGCGATCGCACGGGCAGTGCCATGCAAGCGGCAGCCCCTTCGAGCGGCCAATCGGATCAACAGTGTGTGTCGCCGATCACGTCGTGTGCAAAACCACCGGTATTCGCCGGCTTCACGTTGCCTTAAGTGCGGTGAAACTATAATGATTGGGTCCGTCTTACCGTTTCGATGGGTCCAGTATTTTCCGGTAAGTACCCCCGAAGCTGGCGCCGCGCCATGAACGCCGAACCGAAGAAGTCAGGCTCTCCGCGCCCGTCGGCGTCCGGCGACGGCCGTCCGCGTTCGCTGCTGACGCCGGAGATCATCTCCGAGACGACGAAGATCGTCGACTTCGCCGTCATCGTGTTCGCTGCGCTGATCGCCTTCTCCGGCTACCTCGGCTACATCGGATCCGAGGAGCAGCTTGACCGCTACGGCCTGACCGGTGCGTTGGGGGCGATCGTCTTCGTGGTCGGGTTCGATCGCGCCGGCGGGTATCGCTTTGAGCGGCTGTCTTCGACGCGCTGGCAGATCACGCGGGTCGCACTGGCGTGGTTCGCGACGTTGTCGGTGCTGCTCCTGCTCGCCTACATCGCCAAAGTGTCCCAGGCGTACTCGCGCGGCTGGACCATGGCCTGGACGATGGTCAGCCTCGGCTCTCTGGTGGCGCTCCGGGTAGCACTCAATGTCGCCATCGGGTACTGGAGTCACCTCGGCTACCTCGCGCGCCGCGTCGTGATTGTCGGTGCCGGCGAGATCGGCGAGCGGCTGCTCGGGCGGTTGGCGACGGCCGAGAACGCGGTTTCGGTCGTCGGCGTGTTCGACGACCGGAAGACTCGCATCGCGCCGACCGTTTGTGGCCACCGCGTGTTGGGAACGACCGACGATCTCCTGCGGTTCGCGCGCGACACCGAGGTCGACGAGATCATCCTCGCGCTGCCGCTCGGGGCCGAGCACCGCCTCGAGGAGCTGGTTGAGAAGCTGCGGCTCTTGCCGGTGGATCTCCGGGTCAGCGCCGTGCCGGTCGTCTCGACGATGCTGATCCGCGGCCTGAGCCACGTCGGCGGCGTCCCGATGCTCGAGATCATCGACCGTCCGCTGAAGCAGTGGAGCGCCGTCGCCAAGTGGCTCGAGGACAAGATCATCGGCCTCGGGCTGCTGATCCTGTTCGCCCCGCTGATGGCGCTGATCGCCGTCGCGATCCGCGTCGACAGCCGGGGACCGGTATTGTTCGCGCAACGACGATTCGGCTTCAACAATCGCCCGATCGAGGTGCTGAAGTTCCGGACGATGTACATCGACGCCGGCGACCCCACCGGCCAGATGAGGACCGTCCGCGACGATCCGCGCGTGACGCGAATCGGGCGTCTGCTTCGCGAGATGAGCCTCGACGAACTGCCGCAGCTCCTGAACGTGCTGCGCGGCGACATGTCGCTGGTCGGCCCGCGACCGCACGCGGTGGCGATGAAGGCCGGCGACCGGCTGTATCACGAAGCTGTCGAGGAATACCTCCACCGCCACAAGGTGAAGCCCGGCATCACGGGGTGGGCCCAGGTCCATGGCCTGCGCGGCGAGGTCGATACGCTCGAGAAGGCCAATCTGCGACTTGCCTACGATCTCGACTACATCGAGCGCTGGTCGCTGTGGCTCGATCTCGAGATCCTGCTCCGCAGCATTCCGATCCTGCTGCGGCGGATCAACGCCTATTGAGACCGCGCGCCCTGCTTCTCCGCCGCACATGCGCCTCCTCATCGTCGGCCTGAACTTCGCGCCGGAGCTGACCGGCGTCGGGAAGTACTCGGGCGAGATGGCCGCCTGGCTCGCCGCACGCGGCCACGAGGTCACGGTGGTGACGGCGCCTCCCTATTATCCGGCGTGGGATATCCCGTCCGAGTACCGCGGACGCGGCTGGCATGCGGAGACCTGGCACGGGTGCGAGGTCATCCGATGCCCGCTCTACGTCCCCGCGCGCGCCACGGGATCCCGGCGCGTCCTCCATCTCGCCTCGTTCGCCCTCGGCGCGGCGCCTTCCGCCGTGAAGGCCGCCGCCATCCGCCGCCCGGAGGTGGTGGTCTCGATCGCACCGGCGCTGATCTCAAGCCCGGTCGCGCTCGCCGCCGCCCGCGTCGCGAGAGCGCGGACGTGGTTGCACGTTCAGGACTTCGAGCTCGACGCCGCGTTCGGGATCGGGCTGCTCGGCGGCAGCGCCGTCCGGCGCGCGTCGGCGGCGACGGAACGCGCGCTGCTGCGGCGGTTCGACGTCGTCTCGACCATCTCGCCGAAGATGATCGAACGCCTCGGCAAGAAGGGCGTCGCTCCCGGGCGCCGCCATCTGTTCCCGAACTTGGTCGATACCGACGCCATCCGGCCGCTGGCGGGCGTCAGTCCGCTGCGACGCGAGCTCGGGATCGCCGACGACGCGACGGTCGTCCTCTACTCCGGCAGCATGGGCGAGAAGCACGGGCTCGAGAGCGTCATCGCGGCGGCACGGACGATGGCCTCCGATGAAAGATCACCGCTGTTCCTGCTGTCGGGCGACGGCAGCGCGCGCGAGCGCCTCGTCGCGATGGCGTCGGGCCTCCCCAACGTGCGCTTCGCGGCACTGCAACCCCACGAGCGGCTCAACGATCTGCTCGGCGTCGCCGACATCCACGTGCTGCCGCAGCGCGCCGACGTCGCCGACCTGGTGATGCCGTCGAAGCTCGGGCCGATGCTGGCTTCGGGGCGTCCGGTCGTGGCGACGGTCACACCCGACTCCCAGGTCGGCCGCGCGCTCGCCGGGTGCGGCATCACCGTTGCGCCGGGCGACGCCGCGGCGCTCGCCGCCGCGATTGCCGACCTCGCCCGCGCGCCGGAGCGGCGGCGGGCGCTCGGCGTCGCGGCGCGGTCCTATGCCGTCGAGCATCTCGGGGCCGATCGGATTCTCGCCGACATGGAAGCGCGGCTTATGGCGCTGATACAGTCACGGACCTCATGAGCGCGCGAGGATTCCTTCTCCGACAAATCGCCCGAAAGCTGGTGAAGGGCTCGATGCTCGTCGGCCATCGCCTGTTTCGCCGCGGGCTGCGCCAAGGCGTCGCCGCGGCGATCGAACACCGCGGCGCCCTGCGCGGGCTGAAGCCGCTCATGATCGTCGATGTCGGCGCCAACGTCGGCCAGTTCGCCCTTCTCTGCCGATCCCTGTACCCGCAGGCCAGGATCTACGCCTTCGAGCCACTGGCCCAAGCGGCCGACACATTCTCGCGGCTCTTCGCGGGCGACGACAAGGTCACCCTGATCCGCTCGGCCGTGGGCAACCGGCGTGGCGACGTGGCGATCCACCTGTCGCGCCGGCTCGACAGCTCGTCGCTGCTGCCGATCTCGCCGACCATGACGGAGGCATTCCCGGGGACCGACGAGGTCGGACACGCGATCGTGCCGATCGCCCCGCTGCCGGAGATGCTGTCGTCGAAGGACATCGCCGAGCCTGCGCTGCTGAAGATCGACGTCCAGGGCGCCGAGCTCGAGGTGCTGCGCGGGTGTGGCGAACTGCTTCAGCGATTCTCGGATATCTGCGTCGAGCTGTCGTTCGTGGAGCTCTACACCGGGCAGAGCCTGTGCCATGAGGTGATCGCGTATCTCGCGCAGCGCGGGTTTGCGATCGCCTCGATCTACAATCTGCAGTACGGCCGCGGCCACCGCCTGCTTCAGGCCGATTTCCTGTTCTCGCGCGTCGCGCCGTCGACGTCCTGAGCGACACGCGATGCCCGGAGCTCGTCGATCTTGAGGCATACCGAGAGCTCGTAGAACGCACGTAGCGCGCAGTAGCGAAGACCGGCGCGCCCATCGAGGAAGCCCAGCTTCACGACGTACATCCACAGAAAGACGAGCAGCGGCAGCGCCGGAAGGTGCCGATAGGCGAAGTGCTTGAGCGCGCGGCGGCGCTCGGGGCCCGCCGTGAACAGATTCGGCTTCAGCTCCGCCGTCGAGCGGCCCTCGAAATACCGGACCAGCTCTTGGGCTTCCATCGACGAGTAGCGGTTGTGGCGCGCGATGTACTGCGCGATCCCCTTGTTGTCGTTGAGGTGCAGCAGGGGCGACCTGAGGAAGCCGTGCGGCCCGTCCAGCACCATGTGCTCGTGGACGGCGCGCGCCTCGTAGCGGGCGTGGCCGCGGCGGAACAGGCGGAGGTTCCAGTCCGGGTACATGCCCGCGTGACGGATCCAGCGGCCGCCGAACATGTTCCTGCGCGGCACGTAGAAGCCGACGACGATGCCCGGCGCGGCGATGGCCGTGGCGATTTCCGACGCCAGCTCCGGCGTCACCCGCTCATCGGCGTCGAGAAGCAGCACCCACTCATTGCGAAGATCGACGTTGTCGATTGCCCAGTTCTTGTGGGTCGCGAAGTCGTCGAACGGGCGCTGCACGACCCGGGCGCCGCGATCGCGGGCAATCACGGCGGTGGCATCGCCGCTCATCGAATCGAGGACGACGATCTCGTCGCAGCATCGCGCGCTGTCGATGCACGGCCCAACGTTCCGCTCCTCGTCCCTGGTCATGATGACGACGGAGACGGCGAGCCTCGCCCCGTCGCGCCTGTCGATCAGGACGGCGCCTTCGGTTCCCATGCTCATCGATGCCGAATTCCGTTCGTCACGAGATCAATATTCCCGTATCCGGCTACGAACGCCAGCGGTCTTGCGGCTATTCGGCCTCGATGCGGCCGAAGGCCGCGAACCGCGCGAGCGGGCCGACAAAACGCCACACCGCGCCTCCGTCACGGATCGCCGCCGCGGCGCCGGACGGCCCCGAGGTCCCGGATACCCCTGCGGAGAGGCAGCGATAGACGCTGCCCTCTCGATGCACCTCATCGCCCGGCGTGTAGCCGGTTGTGGCCACCCATGCTCTTCCGCACGCCGCAGGCGCCAAGGCGCCGGCGTAAGTCCACAGGCAGGAGCCGTCTTTGATGGCCGCGGCGCGGCCGGTGGGCATGGCATCGCCCGATATGCCCGACTGCGCGCAGCGATAGACGGACTCTGCCGCATGAACGCGCGCGCCGGCGGGGTAGAGGGTCCGCGGCTTCCACATCTCGTCCGTGGCGATATCGCCCGGGGTCGTCTGGACCCAGCCGAGCGATCCGCCCGACGCAGGCTCCGCGTTGTAGACGATATCGCCACGCGCCCACCGGCCGAACGTCGGGACAGCGGCAGCGCTTGTGCAGCGGGGGCCGCTCCACCACCGGCCGTTCGCCGAATAGGTCAGCCGCTCGGTCGTCTCGGACAGGTACATGTCCGACTGGGCGTCTCCGGGCGGGTTGTCCATCGCACTGCCGAAAGTGTCGGGCTTGTACGGAAGCGACAGACGGCTCCAGAACCGTCCGCTTTCGGCGCTGAGGCCCCAGCGGGTGTGAGCCGTGCCGCCGGCGTTCGGTGCGAATGCGGGATCGTCCTCGTCGGCGGCGGACTGCCACGCGAATTCGAGGCTGATCGCCTGCGCCGACCGGTTTTCGATTCTCAACCGCACGTGGGACGGCCGTGGCTTGCGCGCGACGGTGGCCGCCAGAGAGACCAGCCGCGGATATCGGCGATCGCTCGTGGTCGTCAGCACGACCTCGTCGTAAGCCGTGCCGTCGTCCGAGTCGACCAGCGAGAATGCGATGGCGCCGCGCCCGGCGATGCGAGTCAGCATCGCTTCGTAGACAACCTGCTGAAAGCCGACCCCGTTGAAGTCGAAGCCCGCGCCTTGGGCGGACAGGTCGACTGCCGCGATGTCCTGGAACACTCCGCTGCGGGGCTGCAATTCGACGAGCTTCGCCCACGGTGATGGATTCTCCGCTCGCGGGCCGTTCTGATTGGCGTCGAAGGCCGCAAACGAGCGGGACTCGCCGAAGTGGACCCACGGCGGATCTGCGGCGATGCCCGCGCCGTTCCGGCCGGTGAAGTGCGGGCACGCCAGCAGATTGCGCGGACGCCCGGACTGGACCCAGGCGTTCTGAGAGAAGGTCTCGCGGCGCCCGGGCGGGGACACCCCGTCGCGCTGGCGCCGCTCGAAGGCGAACGGGCGGTTTCCCGGACGTTTGCCCGGGCCGTTCGAGAACGGCACCGTGGCGCGACATTCGTCGAAGACGGTTTCGGCCCGACGGCTGTCGAACGTGGAGAGGACTCGCGGCATACGCCGGAAGTCCGAGAAATAGCACCCGCGAAACAGCAGGCTGCCCGCGTCGTTGGCGATGTCAATCGCCTCGCGGCCGGTGTCGCCGAAGAAGGAGCAGGAATCGATCGCGAGCACATCTGGAGCGCCGGAGACGGTCATGAAGGCGGAGGCCGCATCGGCGGTCTCGGCCCCCATCGCGTCGACGCCGATCTGCATTCCGGTGATCGACGCCGTGACGTGGAGATTGGTCGAGCCGGCGACGCATTCGTAGAGCCGCGTCAGATGCTCGATGCGGCCGCCGAGGAAGTTCAGGCAGGAATCGCTGCCGACATTCCGCACCAGCAGCGTATTCGACGTCGCGCCCGTCGACTCGCCGGTGGCGTTGAAGTCGACCACGTTCAATCCGCCGCCGCCGCTGCCGAGATCGAGGTGGAAGTAGGTCCCACCCGCCGACAACAGGCAGCTGCAGTGGTGGAAATGCTGCACGTACGCCTGTCCGGCATTCGTGTAGTAGAAGGTCGAGACGTTCCACGCCGCGCAATTGTCGAACAGGGTGAATTCGCCGTTGCGTCCGGTGCCGACGAGAATGCCGAACGCCGTCTTCGCGCGGCGCACGCCCACGTTGTAGACGGTGTGCCCGGAGAATTCCGTGCTGGCGAAGAGCAGTCCGTAGTCGGCGCCGCCGTCGATGGCACATTCCAGCCCGAGATCGCGGACCGCGCAGCGGCGCCAGACATTCTTCTCGAGCTGGACAATGGCACGGTGGCCCGCGGTGGCCAGCACGATGGTCGTGCCGCCGATTCCGCCCTGGGACGTCCCCTGCCCCGCGCCCTGCAGCGTGAACCCCTGGTGGTTCTGGCGCGACCGGGCGTCTCCCACCACCAGCGGCTTCGTAATGCGATAGACGCCAGCCGGGATGAAGCAGGAGGCGCCGTCTGCCAGCGCACGGTCGACCGCTCGCTGCAGGGCAGCCGTGTCGTCGGCGACCCCGTCGCCGCGAGCGCCGAGATCGGAGGCATTGACGACCGGACCTCCCGCCGCGAGCGCCGGCTGGGGTGGCACGGCCGCCGCCAGTCCCAGTCCCGAGGTCAGCAGGAAGTCGCGGCGCCTCATGCTCTGCTCCGCCGGCGCGCTCATCGGGGCGATCCGGTCAGCCGGTGACGGGGGCGGCAGACGGTTTCGCGCGCACGAACAGGCCGGCCACCTTAATGATCAGGAAGTACGATATTGCAAACTGCGGCAGGATACGCAGCGCGAAGTAGTACAGCGGGCCGGCCGGGTAGCCGTTGGAGGGACTCAGGAACAGCAGGAACACGGTGATGGCGAGCACGTTGAATCGCATGTCAGCGCCACCACAGAGGTAGATGGCGGCGTAACAAACGAGATACGCGAAGAACATGCGGTAGAACACCGCGGGGAAGCCACCGACGGCGTACGCCTCGGCATTTCCCGGTACAGCGAGATTCGATAGGAACCCGTATGGCTGGAGGCCGGCGGCCCAACTCACGATGTCGCCCGGGGAGATCGACGGCGGCCGCTCGTATCCGAAGAACGACAGGACGACACCGGGGATGAGCTGCGGCAAGACGTCCGGAAGCTCATCGACGTCCATCGCCCCATGCCGGTCGATCCCGTCGACCACCAGGTCGACGGTCTGCACAAGCGCGAACCGGTCCGCAAGGGTTTGATAGAAGCCGAAGTAGTGCGCCAGCCCGCTCGCCGCGTTCCCGCTCAGGGCAGTTTCGTATTCGGCAACACGGGGCGATTGCGTGATGTAATCGTAGACAATCTCGGAGACCCGGATCGCGCGATCCACCGGCCCCAGTGTATCGCGATCGGCGCGGACGATGAGCAACGCCGGGGATATGTAAGCGACCGCGACGAAGGCGAACAGTCCGCCTGCGACGAGCGTCCTGAGGTGAAAGCGGTAGCCGAACGCGATCGCCGTGACGAACACGGCGACGAGCGGAGCGCCGACACCTTCGCGGGAGTTTGACGCCAACCCCAGCGCCACGTTGAGTGCGACAATGAGGAACGACAGCGGATCGAACAGCTTCCACCGATTCGAGATCAGGACGGCGCGCCCGGTGGCGCACACGAGCCCCAGCGTTCCGAACCCGCGAATCGCAATGAGGAACGGGTTGGAGATCGGGTCGGACTCGCCGAACTGCGTGTTCAGAGCGACGGTCTGGGTGATGAAGACGAGATTCAGCGCGACATGCAGAAGGGTGGTAGCGACGGCGACGTTCCTGAGCACTTCCGGAGAGGTGATCCTTTCAGGGAAAAGGTTCGGGATGCGAACGACCCTCAGCGTAAAGAACGCGGCGATGAGAGCGATCACGAAGATCAGCTCGACGGCGAATGCCTCGTCGGGAACGACGAGGAATTGCTCCAGCGGCTGCCCCAGGAACAGCTTTATGACGGCGGCGCCCGTGACGTGGAAAGCGGCGGCAGTAACGATGGACAACGCGTTCGCGTCGGTCAGGCCATAGCGCGCAAGCAGGAACAGGCTGGCAACATCGATGATGGCCAAGCAGCTCAAGGGAACGAGCTGCGTCCCGATCACCGCGAGGCCGGCGAGCTGAAGGAAGATCAGCGAAAGCGCTATAGATGCGGCCTTGACGGGAAGCCTCCCCGTGATCGGGGCCGGGCGCAGGGCATTTTCAGGGAGATACATAGCCCCATCAGGCAGGGTTCAGTGGCAGGTTTTAGGCTACCATCGGCGGGAGTTGCCCCGCAACGCGACCGTCTCCCATGTTGCCGCCATTTGTGTCCACCCATCTATCCGGCGCGAAGCGGGCGCTAGCGACGGTCCTCTGGCGTCACGCCCCGGCCCTGTGGCTCAACTACAGGATGGCCTTCCGGCGGTTGCAGTTCGAGCCGGAACATCGGCTCCTTCCGCTGCTGTGCCGCCGCGACATGCTGTCGGTCGACATCGGCGCGAACATGGGTGAGTACACGTTCTCGATGGCGAAGCACTCGCGCGCGGTGGTGGCGTTCGAACCGAACCTCGACCTGTGGCCGCATCTCCGCCGCCTGCTCGGTCCAGCGGTGCGTCTCGAATCGGCCGCCCTCTCGGACCGGTCGGGGTCGACGACCTTTCGCTACGTCGACGACAACACGGGTATCGCCACCGTCGAGGCGGCGAACACCCTCGTCGAGGCGCGCGACCGCCGACGCATCCGAACCCGCGACGTGCCGCTGCGCACGCTGGACTCCTTCCAGCTCGACGACGTCGCATTCATCAAGATCGACGTCGAGGGTCACGAGGAATCAGTCCTGCGCGGAGCTGCCGATACGATCTCGCGAAACCAGCCGATCCTGCTGATCGAGTCGGAGGATCGTCACAATCCCGGCGCGCCGGCGCGCGTTCGAGCAATGCTGGAAGAACTCGGATACCGCGGCTTCTATGTGCAGCACGACGAGCTGCGCCATATCGCGGCACTTCAGGACAGAGATCGCGATCCGGCGAATGTTGCGACCGAGAACGTGTATATCAACAACTATCTATACGTGCCGAACGCTACCCTTGCGCTTTTGCCGACGATCGGAGCGCAGCTACGGACGAGAGGGCGTTAGCTGCGGCGACCGATGACGAGCAGTTCCTCGCCCTCGAGCGGCGGCGATTCGCTCAGCGGGCGGGCGGGCTCATCGTACGGCGCGCTGTTGAACAGCAAGCGAAAACCGTACGGCGTCAGGTTCCGCTCGAAGAATTCGGCGGTGAGCGCGAGAACGTGCTTCTCGCCGATCATCGGTCCCCACGCTGTGCCCAACCGACGGGCGGCATTGGACCCGGCGTTGGGCACATACAGCACGAGCACGCCGTCACGCTTCAGCAGCCGTTGGAAGTCGCGGAACGCGATCTTGGGATCCGGTATGTGTTCGAGGACGTGCGCACTGTAAATCACGTCGAACGATCCGCTCGGCACCGCATCCAGCGATGGGGTGATGTCGACGGAAAGATGCCGGCGTCCGTACTCGGCGCGCGGCGCCGAGATTTCGTAGCCCAGCACCTCGTATCCGGCCCCCTGCAGCTGGTAGGGCCCGTATCCCCATGAGCAACCATAGTCGAGAACGCGCCCCGATTTCGTGAGGGTGCGGATGAGCTCGATGTGCGGCGTGAGATCGCGCGCTATAGAGGCAAAATTCGTTGCGATGTGCGTGGGCAAGTCGGCCGGATCGGGCAGGTCCGTCGCCGTCGGATCGCGATACGCGGACTGGTAGAACGCCGCGTTATCGGTCGCGTCGTCCTTGGGATAGCGGAACATCAGTTGGCAAACGAGGCACTTCCGCAGCTGCAGGACAAGTCTCTTCCCTCCCAGCAACTTGGTCAGGCCGCCACAGTTCGGGCATCGCGTGTCCTGCCGAGAGACGATCTTGCGGGTCGCGCTGAGAAGGAAGCTAAGACGGCCCACACACCCCTCCATCGTGAGCGGCACATCCGATCGGCGCAGATGGCCAGCACCCGGTGCGCAAACACCCCCAAGAGCTACCCATCCTCATGCCACCTCCTGCGGCGCAAGTCGCGACCGCAACCGCCGGAGAAACCACGCGCGCTCCTCCTTGCCGACGATCAGGAACAGAGCTGCCGGCGCCACCGCGAGCGACCACAAGGCTCCGAGCGTCAGGAATCCGACGACGCTCTCTGCCGACACCATCCGTGCGAGTGCCCACGCCGCGCCATACCCGACGGCCAGCGCGACAATGGCGACAAAGTAGGACAGGCCATAATAGCCTCCCATCCGGACCGACATATCGCGCGACGCGGCGAACGGCAGGAGAAAGCCGACCGAGAGGCATTCGGCTATTCCCACCGAGAGCGCAGCCCCGAGTGCCGAGAAGCGGCCGACGAGCAGCACGCACAGCAACACCGTGCCAGCCGCATAGAGACCGTGCGACACGGCGAGGACGGTGGGCCGGTTGTTGTACTGGAACATCATCAGCGCGACCTGCGCGGGCGCCATGAGGATGATCGTGACCACGAAGATGACGAGCAGCGGCCCTTCGGAATCGATCTCGCCGTGGGTCCATAAGCGGATGAACGGCGCACCGGCGACGAGGATAAAACCGCCGAGAAGCCCGGCCGCACCGGACACGAATCGCCCCGCCGCCCCAAACAAGCGTCTCATCTTTGCTCGTTCCCCCGACGCCTCGAGCCGCGACAGCTCGGCGCCGATCGGGTGCGAGAACTGGCTGACGATCTGCCGCATAAATCCCGTAAGTGTGCGCGTGATCGTGAATGCCACCACGGCACCCGGCGCGGATTGAAGAAAACCCATCAGCAGGACGGGGCCGTTTATCACGATCGGCGTCGCCAGAGTTGGCGCCATATAGAGGGACGAGCGATGGACGGTCTCGATTGCTTCGCTGCGGGTCGGGAGGGTCACGGATAGCAACCGCTCGCGATACGTTCGCCTCTGGTCGAATACGACGGCGGCCCAGGATAGCGCGGCCATTGAAAGATAGACGAGGGCCGCGGCGAGCGGTGAACCTCCCAGCAGGGCGACCGTGCAGACGCCGAGTCCGCGGAGGCTCTCAGTAACGATTCCGATGGTTGCGCCCCGGCTGTAGTCTCCGTGAGCCCGATAGACGGCCGTCAGCATTCCGAAAGGAACGAGGCCAAGCGTCGAGGCGGCGAGGACAACCGCCGTCCACATGGCGGAAGCACCCGTCATGACATGAAGCTGCGCAAAGAGATGGTTCGCCAGCGGAATCGCAATCGCCGCGAGCACCGCTGCGGTCGCAACCAGGACCGATGCGTAAAAGCCCATCGCGACCGCGAAGTGACGGCGATATTCGGCGAGATTCCCCCTCGACCATGCGATCAACATCGCATTCCCGAAATAGATCTGCATGCCGAGATCGATCATCGTCAGCATGCTAACCGCCGAGAAAAGGACGATCCAATCTTCGTAGAGCCGCACACCCCAGCCGCTGATGAGGATCGGCACCAGGACGACCTGCTGAGCGACCCGCAGCAAGATGACTAGCGACATGGCGTTGAAGCTCAAGAAAAGCCTCCGCCGAATGCCGCCGGCGCTTGTGGACGTCAACGAGGGTCTCCGCCGCTGATGTTCAGCCTCGACGCCAGTCATCCGCGATCAAGAAGAGCCGGCAATGAACCGGAAAATCGCGGCGTTCAGGGTCCTTTTCCGGTAATATTAATATCCGTCTTGGACACCCTTGTCGTCACGGAAGCGCGCGTGCAAGAACACCGAAAAGTGGGCTGACCGGGATAGCCGTCGTGAACACCTTTTCGTCCGCCGCCACAAAGCTCGCCCACGAAATGCAGGGACTGGTGGCGCTGGCTCGCTACCCGCTCCACAAGGATGCGCTGATCGCCAGATTGGCCGGCTCAATGCCGAGCATCACTATCGAAACGACGAACATCTGCAATGCGAATTGCAACTTTTGCGCGTACCAGTTTCAGGAGCGCCCAACCGGCGTCATGTCGTGGGAGTTGTTCGAGAAAGTCGTCCGCGACTTCATCGACTGCGGCGGTGGCGGGGTGAGCCTGACCCCGACCGTCGGCGATCCCCTGGTCGATCCGCACATCGTCGCTCGCCTACGCTGGCTCAAGTCGCAGCCCGCGATCACCGGCGTCGGCATGTACTCCAACATGATCAGCCTCGCACGGTTCACGGCGGCAGCGCTCGTCGCGAGCGGCCTCGATTCCCTGGTGGTGTCCACCTCCGGCTTCGACGAAGCGATGTACCGTCGGGTGTATCGCTCGAAAATGTATCGAAAAGTGTTTCAGAACATCCAGGACTTCGCAAAGGCGAACAACGCCGCCGGACGTCCGGTCGACTTCAAGATCGACATGCGAATCGATCGGCCGATCCGGGAGGTCATGCGGACGCCGGACTACCGGACGATTGCGAATCTCGTTGGCGCGGAGAACATTGGCTTCAAGCGCCGTTACGACAATTGGGCCGGTAAAATAGCGCAGCGCGATCTTAGCGGGACGATGAAGCTGCGGCGTCGTCCGTCATTCCGCCGTCCGCGCATTTCTCCGTGCTCCGAGCTTTACACGGGACCGATCGTGTATTGGGACGGCCGTGTAGGCGCGTGCGGGTGTCGGGACGTGAATGCCAGCGAACTCATCATCGGCGACGCTTCGAAACAGCACCTCGGTGATATCTGGTTCGGCGAGGAGATCAAGAAGCTGCGTCGCGAGTTTTTGACACCGGCTGTGAAAGATATCTGCAAGCAGTGCACGCACTACTGCAATCTTTCCAACTTCCTGCGAGCTTAACGGCCCGTATCTTGCGGAGATCAATTCGCCGTCGACAATGAGACACGGAGACATATCTGAGCACCTGCGGGCCTCCGTGAAATCCGCCGTCGTGTCCGCAGCGCGCGCGATGGAGCGGGCGGCACGCGGGCAGCCGGCCGACGCGGCGCTCGATCATGGCACGGTCCGGAATTTCCTTTTCCTGCAGTACGAGCAGGCGCTTGGATCGGCGGTCCATGCCACCCCGGTCTTCGAGGCGCTGAAAGCCGCGGCGCCCGATACCCATGTCGCCGTTGCGTGCCACGGCGTCTCGGCCGAGGTGCTGCAGCACAATCCCTATATCGATCGGCTCATCGTCACGCCAAATCCATACCGACAACTTTTCAGCGCCGCGCGTGCCATTCGGCGCGCCTGGTCGGCGCTCGAGCCGCGCTGCATCGTGACCACGCCCGGCAACACGAGAACCAGAATCGCCCTGCTGGCGGTTCTCTGCGGCCGTGCGCTCCGCATCGGCCATACGCTCGCTCCGGCGCTGTACCACCGAGTCAGCCGTTACGACCGTTCAGAGAGCCTGATCCATAACACCGTCCTGACGCTCGCCGACGCCGGGCTGCGAGCTTCCAACGTCGAGCCGAAGGTATTTTTTTCGTCGGGCGATCTAATGGCCGCTCGTCGAGAGCTGGCCGCCCACGGTCTCGACGGCAGCCGCCCACTCGCGGTGCTCGTCACCCAGGTCAGCGGCGGACAGCCGACCCGGTGGCACGACGAGCGATTCCTCGCCGTGGCCGAACACCTGCATGAGCGGCACGGATACGCCGTGGCGTTCGTCGGCACCACGGGCGAATCCGCCGAGATCGATCGCCTGCGAGGTCGGCTGAGCTTCTCGTCCTTGTCCCTGGCCGGCCGACTGACGGTCCCCAGCCTGTCCGCCGTCCTCTGCCTCGCCGACGTCGGCGTGGCGCTGGACACCGGCCCGCTCCACGTCGGCCGTGCCGCCGGGCTGCCGATGGTCGTCATCGCGCCGGCGTGGCAGCCCGCGATCGAATGGCTTCCGCTGGGCCTCGATCGGTTTGAAATCCTTCGCGGATCGGATTTGCCGACCGCCCCCGCAGGATACGCCATCGACGAAATCTCTGCCCAAGCCGCGATCGCTGCCGTCGATCGGCTGATCGCCCGGTATCCGCCGTCCGCATCCTGCCGCCAAGAGCGCGTCGCTCGGAGCCTTGCCGCCAGCGGTTTTGGCCCGGCCGCCACTGCCGAATCCGCTATATTTCCCGCCCATGAAGCCCTGCCGCAATAAGGCGCGACGCGAGAGACTCTCAGTCCGCCGCTCGGCGCTGGCCAGCATCTGATGTGCGGCTTACTCGGACGACTTCGGATAACCGGGGACGGCGCCACCCGGCGCCCGCTGCGCCGGGGCCTGCCCCGGCTCGGACGGCGCGGTCCCGACGGTTGCAGGGATTGGACGTCGCCGGATGGCGCACTGGAGTTCCTGCACGCGCGGCTCGGGATCGTCGACAGGAGCGCCGCCGCGGACCAGCCGCTATGGAGCGAGTCGCTTCAGACGTGCGTGATGTTCGTCGGCGAAATCTACAATTACCGCGAGCTCCGGGCGGAGTACGGAGACTATCCGTACCTCACGGACTCCGATACCGAGGTGATCCTCGCCGTATACGCGAAGGACGGCCCGCGCGGGCTCGGCCGCCTGCGCGGGATGTTCACGATCGCGATCGCCGACCTGCGGGCACGCCAGCTGATCCTGTGCCGCGACGGCATCGGCAAGAAACCCCTGTACGTCGCTCGCTGGGGCGGAGACCTCTATTTCGGATCGTCGGTCATCGCGCTCCGGGCAACGTACGGTGGTCCTGTCGCGATCGCGCCCACCGCCGTCCACGATTATTGGCTGTACGGATACATCCCGCCCGACCGTAGCGCCATCTCGGACTGCGCCCCGATTCAGCCCGGCAGCATCGTGGCTATCGATCTCGACACCGGCCGGACGGACATCCACAGGCTCGAGATGCCGGCGGTAGAGGTGCCCGAGACGCTTGCCGACGCAGAGGCGCAGCTCGACCGCTTGTTCCGCCGCGCGGTCGAACGCCGCCTCGACAACAATCCTCATCCCACGGCGCTCCTGTCCGGGGGCATCGATTCCACCGTCGTCGTCGACGCGCTCGCAGGCCTCTGCCGGCAGCGCGAGTTGCCGCTTCACGTCCTCACTCTGGGCTCGTTGATCCCTCTCACCAACGACGAGCGATACGCGCGCTATGCGGCACGGAAGATCGGCGTCGATCTCGAGGTCGTCCGCCTCGGTTCGCAGTCGATCGGCGAGGCCGCAGTTGAAGCCCTCGATCATCAAGACGAGCCGCTGGCGATGCTGTCTTTCCTGCCGCTTTACCGGCTCGTCAAGGCGGCGGCGGAGCGGTCGCGGATCCTGATCGGCGGCGACGGCGGCGATGAGGTGTTCCTCGGCTACGGCCAGGCCGCCGACTGGGTGCAGCCGGGCAGTCTCGTCTTCCGCGGCAAGACGTACGGCCAGCCGGCTCCGCCGACCTGGATGTCGGCATACGGGTGGCGCGCAGCGACGACCGATCTGATCGGCCACGGGTTCACCAAGGTCGACCGCGCGTCCGCCGAACAGGGCGTCGAAATGCGGGCTCCGCTGCTCGACTCGGATCTCGTTGCGTTCGCACGCACGCTGCCGCGGAACATCATCCTCGCCGGGGGCGATCCGAAGGTGCTGCTGAACCGTCGCCTCGAGGGCTGGCCAGATTGGTTCGTGCGGCGGCGCAAGATGGGCTTCGCGTACAACCTCCGCTGGGCATGGATGCCGAGCAACTTCTCGGGGCTACGTGAAGCCATAGCCGATACTGCGACGGCGCACTTCGAGCCATGGTTGCCGATGGCATTCCGGAAACCGGCCGCCACGTGGGCGCGGCGCGACATCATGGCGAATTTCCCCCTCGTGTGGCTGCTGCTGTCGTGGAGCCGCTTCGAGCAGCGCCTCGGGGAGGCGGAAGCCGCGTGAACGTCGTCATCAGCATCTACGGGCGGTTTCACGCCTTCTACCTCGCCGAACAGTTGCAGAAGCGCGGACAGCTCAAGGCGCTCATCACGAGCTACCCGAAATTCGAGACATCCAAGTACCGCGTCGCGGCAGAGGGCGTCCGCAGCCTGTTTCCCTACGAGATTGTGCGCCGCGTGCTGCGGCGGATTCCACCGCGGTTGCGGCCCGCGTCGGTAAACGAGCTCATGCTGGCGAAGGTGTTCGATCGCCACGTCGCCTCCATGCTGAGCCGGGACGTCGACGTGTTCATCGGGTGGAGCGGAGGGAGCCTCCATTCGATCCGCAGGGCACGTAAGCTGGGCATCCCAACGGTCGTCGTGCGGGGATCGACCCACATCGAGTTCCAGCGGCGGATCATGGAGGAAGAATACGCACGGTGGGGCATCAAGATCGCGCCCGTCGACCCGGAGGTGGTCGCCCGCGAGCTACAGGAATACGAAGAGACGGACTACATCTACAACCAGCGCGACTTCGTGAGGCGGACGTTCATGGATGCGGGCGTTCCGGCGAAGAAGCTGTTCGTCGTCCATCCCGGAGTGGACGCATCGAACTTCGTCCGGCTCGAAAAGCAGGATGACGTGTTCCGTGTGATTTTCTGCGGCGCGCTGTCGTTCCGCAAAGGACTGCCGTACCTCCTGCATGCGTTCTGCGAACTGGATTTGCCGAACAGCGAGCTATGGCTGATCGGCGGCGCGACCGGGGAGACCGCGCAACTTCTTCGGCAGTACTCGTCGCCACGCGTCCATCTCAAGGGCACGGTGAAAGAGAACCGCCTCAAGGAACTCTATTCGCAGGGATCGGTCATGTGTTGTCCCTCGATCGAGGAGGGACTCGCGATGGTCCAGGCTCAGGGGATGGCCTGCGAACTGCCGCTCATCTGCACCGAGAACGCCGGCGGCGACGTCTTCGTGCGCGAGGGCGTCGATGGTTTCGTCGTCCCGATCCGAGACGTCGACGCACTGAAGGCGCGGATCTTGACGCTCTACGAGGACCAGGAGCGGTGCCGCGAAATGGGCCGCGAGGCACGCTGGCGCATTGTGGACAGGTTTACCTGGGACCACTACGGCGACGGCATCAGTCGCGCATTGTCGCGAATTGCCGCGGGGGAACCGCCACAATGAACATTCGTCGGCTTCGGTTTCCTCCTGATATCCCGAGGCGCTCATGAGCACGGACCTAAAGTCGCGATCCTTCATAGCCGACCGGACGAATGGACTTCCGCGCCCGATCCGCCTCGCCTATCTCGTCAGCCATCCGATCCAGTACCAGGCGCCGCTGCTTCGCCGCATCGCGGCGCTGCCCGACGTCGACCTGACTGTCTTCTTCCAGAGCGATCTTTCGGTGCGCGGCTCGTTCGATCCCGGTTTCGGGCGCGCGGTGCAATGGGACGTGCCGCTGCTGGACGGCTATCGCCACGAGTTCCTGCCGGCGCTCGGCAGCCGCGACAGTGTCGAGGGCTGGCGGCCGCTCAGTTACGGCATCGCTCGCCGGCTGTGGGCCGGCCGTTTCGACTGCCTGTGGGTCCACGGCTACGCGCGCTGGTTCAACTGGGCGACCATCCTCGCCGCCAACGCCGCCGGCGTCCGGGTCCTCGTGCGCGACGAGGCGCACGGCAAGAGCAAGGACCGCTCGACGTTCAAGGCATCGCTCAAGCGGGCCGCCATCTTTCGCGCCTTGCGCGCGGCCTGCGACGGGTTTCTCGCCATCGGCACCGCGAACCGCGACTACTACGTCGACAGCGGCATCGACCCGAAGCGCGTCTTCATGGTGCCCTACTGCGTCGACAACGACTACTTCCGCGAGCGCGCGGCGGCGGCACGACGGAACCGCGAGCGCCTGCGGGGCGAGCTCAAGCTGACGCCGGGGCGCCCGATCATCCTGTACGCGTCGAAACTGCAGAAGCGGAAGCGCGCCGGAGATCTCTTGCGCGCGTTCGAGCGGATGGTCGCGGGCGCAGCGGAGCCGAGTTCTTACCTCCTGTTCGTCGGAGACGGGGAAATGATGGAGGAGCTTAAGGCCACCGCGGCGCCGCTCGGCGACGCGGTGCGGTTTCTCGGTTTCCGCAATCAGTCGGAGCTGCCGGCGCTGTTCGATCTGTGCGACGTCTTCGTGCTGCCGTCGGAGCGCGAGCCGTGGGGCCTCATCGTCAATGAAGCGATGAACGCCGGGCGCGCGGTCATCGTCACCGACCAGGTGGGCTGCGCGCTCGACCTCGTGCGCGAGGGCGAGAACGGCCACGTGTGCCCGGTCGGAGACATCGCCGCGCTGACGGAAGCGCTGAAGGACGTGCTCAGGAGTCCCGAACGGATTGCCGCCATGGGCCGGGCGAGCAGCGAGATCATCTCCCGCTGGAATTTCGACGACGATATCGCGGGGCTCCGCGCCGCCCTGTCGGCCGTCACGCGGCGGCGCACCGCGGGGGACAGGCGATGATCGCGACGGCTCTCAAGACCGGAATCAAGGGCGCGCTGATCGCGATGCTGAAGGCGCTGTCGCGGCAGCACCTGTTTTGGATCTTCAAGCAGAGCGCGATGCGGCTCGGAGTCGAAGCAGTCGAGGTGCCGGGGCAGAACGGCGTCCTCCTCGCCTACGTCAAGGACGTGGGCGTGCTCCGCTCCTATCTGCTGGACGGGCGCTTCTTCGCCAACGCGATCGACTTCATCGACGGCGTGTTCGCCGGCCGCCCGGCGGGCACCTACGTCGACATCGGCGCGAACATCGGCGCGGTCGTGGTGCCGGTGGCCGCGCACTGCCCGCACGTCGCGTGCTACGCCTTCGAGCCCGAGCCGTGCAACTTCCGCGCGCTCACCTACAACCTCGCCCGCAACGGAGTGGCCGCGCGTGTGACGACGTACGGAGTTGCGCTGGCCCACGGCCCCGGGACGGTGGAATTCGAGCTCGACGCCGAGAATTTCGGCGACCATCGCATGCGCAACGCGAGCGGCGGCGCCACTCCGGCCCTGCTCGGGGAGGGGGCGCGCACCACGATCCACGTCCGCACCGACAGCCTGGACTCGCTTCTCGCCGGCGTGACGGTGACGCATCCCGTCGTGGTGAAGCTCGACGTCCAGGGTGCGGAGGGCCTGGTCTTTTCCGGCGGAGCGAGCACGCTGGCCGCCGCGGACGTACTCCTGCTGGAGCTGTGGCCCTATGGCATGCGCCGTCTCGGCAGCGATCCCGCGGACTTCGTCGCGAGCCTGTTCCGCCATTTTCCGTTCGCCGCGGAGCTCAAGGACGACGTCGCGGTGCGGCCGGAGGACTTCGTCCCAACGCCGACGATCGTCGAGGGGTTACAGGCCTTCATCGCCCGGCGGGATGCGACGAATCACGTCAATCTGATCCTGTCGAAGCACTCCGGCGGTGCGGTTCCGCGATGACCGGCGGCGACGGCGTGCTCGGGATCTTCATCGGTGTCGCGGAGACGCGCTGATGCGCATCCTCTACGTCGGCACCCTCGGCCCGACCGACACTTCGACCCACCGCCGCAACGCGCTGCGGCGTCTCGGGCACGAGGTGATCGACCTCGACGTGGCCCCCTACTACGCACGCGGCGGATCCTTGGTTAGCCGGATCCGGTTGCGGACGCTGGTCGGCCCGACAATCGCTGACTTCAACCGCGCGGTCATCGCCGCGGCGGAATGCCATCGCCCCGACCTCGTTTGGTTCGACAAGGCGATCTATGTCCGCGGCGCGACAGTGGCCGCGGCGCGCGCACTCGGCGCGTACACGGTGCAGTTCAACATCGACAATCCGTTCGGGCCCCGCCGCGACCCGGGATCGCGGCTGTTCCTCTCGGCGTTGCCCGAATACGACCTGCACCTGGTGCAGCGCGACGTGAACCTCGACGATTATCGCCGCGCGGGTGCCCGCGACGTCCGTATCCTGCGCACCGCCTACGAGCCGAGCCTGCATTTTCCGCCGCCCGATGGCTGGTCCGATGCCCATCGACCGGTGGCGCTGTCGTTCATCGGCCATCCCTATGACGATCGTCCGGAATTCCTCACTGCCTTGTGGAAGCGACACGGATTGCGCACGCGCGTGCGCGGCGCGGCGTTATGGCACGCGGCATTGTCGCGCACCGGCGCGGCCGAGCTCTTTTCCGGCGGCTACGCCTGGGGCGACGACTATCGTCGCGCGATTTGGGAATCGCGGATCAATCTCGCGTTCCTGACCCACTCCAACCGCGACGACGTCGCCCACAAGGCGTTCGAGATCGCGGCCTGCGGCGCCTTCCTGATGGCCGAGGACTGCCCCGGGCACCGGGCCCACTTCGCCGCCGACGAGGAGGCGGTGTTCTTCACCGATGTCGACGACTGCGCCGCAAAGATCCGGCGCTACCTTGCCGACGAGGCTGCGCGCAACCGCATCGCCGCCGCCGGCCGCGCCCGCGCGGTCGCGTCGGGTTACGGCAACGACGCCCGCCTCGCCGAGGTTCTGCGCTATGTCGAACAGCGACTGAAACAGCGCGCACCGGCGCCCACGTAGGTCACGGCAGCACCGGCAGCACGCCGGTCCGGATGGCCTCGGCATACATCGCCTCGCAGGCATCGCCGACAGCATCCCACGCGTATCGACGGCGGACGAGATCGCCACCGCGCCGGCCCATCTCCATCGCCATGGCGCGGTCTCCGGCAAGCCGCCGGATCGCGTCGGCGAAGAACGAGGCCGATGGCGGACCGACCAGCGCCGCGCCAGCGTCCGCGAACTCGCGCCAGAGATTGATCCGGTCCGAGAGGATCACCGGCAAGCCGCACGCCGCCGCCTCGACCACGGCGATGCCGAAGTTCTCGCTCATCGACGGAAGCATGAAGAGATCGCTCCCGGCGAGCAGGACGCGCTTGTCCTCGCCGCCGACCAGACCGGTGAACAGGACCCGGTCGCCGATGCCGAATTCGGCGATCAACGCCTTGGCCGTCGCCGCCATGCCGTCGTCGGGTCCGGCGAGGATGAGGAACAGGTCGTCACGGCCCCGGGTTGCCGCCGCAAATGCGGCAACGGCGGTGTCGACGCCCTTCTTGAAATTGAGCCGCCCCAGGAACAGGACGACCGTGCGGTCGCCGATCGCGGGGTAGCGCGACCGCAGCGCCGTTCGCGGCGGCAGTCGGTCGAACTCGGCGAGATCGACGGCGTTGGGCACGATCGCGCCGCGCGCATTCCGCGCGAACGGAGCCGCGAGTTTCCATTCCTCGGTCGTCGTGTAGTGAAGACCGGCCGCCCCTCGCAGCATGCGGTTCTGGAAAAGCGCCTCGACGATGGCCTTGCGCCAGCGGTGCCGGCGGTGAAGGAACGGGTCCAGCGTTCCGTGCGGCCGCACGATGTAGGGCACCCGGTGCCTGCGGCAGGTGCGCCCCGCCGCCCAGTCATGGAACAGATAGAGCGAGTGCACGTGCACCACATCGACCGACGGAACGATGTCGGCGAGTCGGCGCTGCAGCGCCCACGACGTCCCGAAGAATGCCGGCCAGCTTCCGGGAACCGCCTCCACGGCGAGGTTCGGCACGGCGGCCGGCGGCGAGAATCCGCGGTCTGTGGTGAGGATGCGGACGGAGTGGCCACGCCTTGCCATGGTCGCCGCGAGCCCCGCGCACGCCGCCGTCGGTCCGCCATGGCGGGGATCGAGGTCGGCGATCACATGGAGGATTTTCATCGCGAGCCCCGTTTCCCCGTCCGGTCGCCTACAGGCCGGTGTGCCGGCTGAACACGACCTTCGACCAGGTCCGCAATCCTCGCGCGGGAACCGTGGAGTCGGGACTCTCCTCGTTGAGCCACTGCTGGACGGGGGTCGAGAAACCTGTCTTCGCGCGCTTGAGCACCGGGTCCATGGATCCGATCGCGCTCGCCAGCGCCATGTCGATCTTCGTCGGCGGACGCGCGCTCACCAGCATCGGCGCCAGCTCGCCGAGCAGCTCGACGTCGACGAGCGGCGTGCGAACTTCGACCGAGTGCGCCATGCTTGCCCAGTCGGTGTCGCGCAACAACTGGTTGCGCATGTACCAGGTCATCTCGAGCGCGGCGACACGGCTGTGGTGCCGGCCGATACCGGCGACAGTTTCCCGCAGGCTGAGCAGCGGCCGCAGCTCGCGCCAGCCGGTGCGGATGATCTCGGGATCGAGCACGGCCGGAAGCTCCCACGGCATGAACAGCGCTCGCCGCAGGAGATACGCGTCCTCGAACGACGTCCCGTACTCGAGCAGCCCCGCGTACTTCGGCGATAGCCGGTTGCCGATCACCGCCGACGAGACCACCCGCACCGCCCGGCCGAGCCAAGGCGCGGCGCGCAGGGACCCGAGCGCCGCGACGATCCGCGGCACCTGCGAGAAGCTCGGATAGCCGCCGAACAGCTCGTCGCCGCCGAGCCCTGAGAGCGCGACCTTGACGCCCGCGGCCGCGGCGGCCTTGCTGACGAAGTACGTGTTCACGCCGTCGATCGTCGGCTGATCCATCGCCTTGAAGAGCTGCTCACGTTCGGCGAGGAAGTCGTGACCGCGCACCCAGACGGTGCGATGGTCGCTTTTCATCGCCGCAGCGATGGACTCCGCGAGCGGCGCCTCATCGTCAGGGGTCCCGCGGAACTCCTCGAACCCGAGGGTGACCGTCTTGAGCGGCGCGCCGGCGTGCTCCTGCGCCATGGCCGCGACGACGCTCGAATCGAGACCCGCCGACAGGAACACGCCGACCGGCACGTCCGACACCATGTGGGCGGCGACGCTGGCGCGGATCGCGGCCCCCACCGCTTCCCGGTCGGTGGACAGCCGCGGCGCGTCTTCGGCCGCGAGCAGCGCGTCCCGCACGGAAAAGTAGGGGCGCGGCGTCTCCGCCCCCGCGCCGGTCACCCACATCGTGCTGCCGGCGGGCAGCGCGCGCACGCGGCGCTGGATCGTGAACGGTTCGGCGACGTAGCCGAGGAGATAGAAGCTGACGCACGCGGTCGGGTCTATCGCGGCGTCGACGGCTCCGCAGACCAGCGCCTTGACCTGCGACGCCACGCGGATCGTGCGGCCGTCGTCGGCGTAGTAGAGCGGCTTGATACCGAGCGGATCGCGCGCAAGGAACAGCCCGCGATTGCGCTCGTCCCAGATCGCGAATGCGAACATGCCCCGCAGCCGTCGCACGACGTCACGGCCGTACTCCTCGTAACCGTGGAGGATCACCTCCGTGTCGGAGTTGGTGCGGAACACGCGGCCGCGCGCCTCGAGTTCCCGGCGCAGGTCGCGATAGTTGTAGATCTCGCCATTGAAGACGATGCGGGTGGCCGCGCCCGCGAGCGTCATCGGCTGCAAACCCGACGGGCCTACGTCGATGATGGCGAGACGGCGATGGCCGAAGCCCACGCGTCGGTCATCCGAAAGCCATGCGCCCTGGGCATCGGGGCCGCGCGGGGCCATCGCGTCGCGGATGCGCACCACCTCCTCCGTGTCCACGGCGGGGGCCCGGCGCCCATAGGCGAAGATCGCCACTATGCCGCACATGACGGACCTCGGAAGCACACGGGCGACACGGCTGACGCAGACATCATGCTGCGTAGGCCGTCGCGAGAAGGGTCCGCGCCGCGGCAACGACCGCGGCCGGGGGAATCGCTTGAATCGAACTGGCGCCCGACGGCGGATAGAGCACGCGGTGTCCCGGACCGAACGGGTACCATTCGCCCCGGCGATTCTTTGTGCTGAACACCGCGACGCACGGCGTTCCCACGGCGGCGGCGAGATGCATCGGCCCGCTGTCGTGACACAGCAGAAATCGGGTCTTCGCCAGGACGGCCGCGCTCACGCGCGGCGATACCTCGCCGCAGACGTTGTAGAGCGGCCCCCGCCACGCCGAGGCGACCGCGGCCGAGATCTCCCGTTCATCGTCCGCGCCGATCAAGACGAGGCCGAGGTCGGAAGAGTTGAGCGCGTCCAGCACCGCGCGCCAGTTCGCCTGCCCCCAATCCTTCACCGCCTGCTTGGTGCCGATGCTGAGGGCGATGCAGCGATCGCCGGTCGACGGGAGACGGCGATCGGCCTCGGCCCGTTCGGCCGCGGTGAGCCGCAGGTCCCAGCTCGCCGCCCGGTCGGGCTCCGCATCGCCCAAGGCGGCGACGCAGCGCGCGAGGCGTTCGGCGTGGCTCTCCCAGAACGGTGGACGGGCGCTGTGCAACCGGCACTCGCGCAGATCCCTGTCGAACGGAAACCCGACCTGAGTCGGAATCCCGCAACTGTGGAAAAAGAAGTAGTCGCGCCACAGGTCGAAGACACCGTGACGCTCCACGAGATAGACCAGCAGCTCGGGACGGAAGTCGCGGACCGCACGCCACACGGTTCCAAGGACCCGCGGATTCCGCACCTGCACCGGATACGTGATGTAGCGGTCGATCAGGCCGCTGCCGTCCAGAATTGTGCGCGCGGCGGCGGCCCGGGCGGCGACCGGCTGATTGGTTAACAGTGCGATCTCCGCGTCGGGATAACGACGGCGGACGAGGTGCAGGCACGGCAGCGACACCACGAAGTCGCCGATGCTGCCCAACCGGTGGATCAGCACTCTCACGGCGCAGCGATGTCCATCAGGCCCATGTCGCGACGGGCGCAGGTTTGAGCGTGTGGCGGCAGGGCTGGCAACGTGTGAACCGGTGCGATTGCATTCGGCAGCACCTTAGAACAACGACCTGCTATTTTCAGCCGGGGAAACCACCCTGTGGCTGCCGAGGCGTCCCGGACAACGAAGGCATGAGCCGGTCTCACCGAAACCGCACCACCCCCACGTCGTGGGTCTCGTTCCTCGGCCTGTGCACGGTGATCGCCGTCGCGCCGCTGCCCTTGGGATCGGCCCGGCCGATCGCGTGGGGCGGGCTCGGGATCGCGACCGCCCTCCTCCTTCTCGTCGCCGTCGTGTCGTCCGGTCGAACGCTGGCGGAGACGAATCGCCTGGTCATCGGCCCGGGCCTGCTGTTCGCCGCCGTCGTTTGCTTCGCGGCCCTCCAGACCGCCACCTGGACGCCCGAAACGTGGCACCCATGGATCTGGTCGGAGGCGAAACATGCATTGGGAGAGGACGTTCAAGGGTCCGTCGCGATCGACCGCGCGGCGGCCGTCGTCGGGCTTTTTCGCCTCCTGACGTATGCCGGCGTCCTCTATCTCGCGGTCTGCGTCGCCCGGAATGCCGACGGGGCGCTGGCGCTCGTCCGCGTCATGGCCGTATCGGGTGCCGCGTACGCCGCTTACGGTCTCGTCGTCTATTGGTCGGGAAATCACAGCATCCTGTGGCTCCCGAAGTGGGCGTACCCCCAGGACCTGACCGGCACGTTCGTCAATCGGAACTCGTTTGCCACCTACCTCGGTCTCTGCGCGCTCGCGACGCTGGGACTGCTGACGGCGGCGGTTGGACGCCTTCAGCTCGTCGGGTCGCGCCGCGACAAGCTGGTGCTGCTCAGCGAATTCTTCGCGAGGCAGTGGTGGTGGCTGCTCTGCCTGTTCGTGCTTCTGACGGCGCTCGCGTTGACGCATTCCCGAGGCGGCGCCGCGGCGACCGCCATCGGCGTGGTAGTGTTGGGGTGCGCCATCGCGTCTGCGCCCGCGTTCGCGAAGGCGCGCGGCTTCGGATGGTGGATCGTCGGCATTCCCATGGCCGCATTCGCCGCGGCGTTCCTGATCAGTGGCGGCGGCACCATCGCGCGGCTTGCCGCCGCCGAGCCCGACGCCCAAGGCCGCCTCAAAGCCTTCGCGCTGACGTGGACCGCGATCCGCGACTACCCGATCCTCGGGACCGGCCTCAACTCGTTCTACGCCGTGTTTCCGCTGTACCGCACCACCGACATCGGCGGGAATTTCGACCTCGCTCACAACGACTACCTGCAGAACGTGCTGGAGCTCGGGATTCCCGCGGCGGTGCTGCTGTTCTCGGCCCTCGGATGGCTGATCGCTCGCGTGGTACGCGGAATTCGCGAGCGGCGGCGAGATGCGGTATTTCCGTGCCTTGCCGTCGCCGCTACCGCGCTGGTCGCCGTTCATTCGACCATGGATTTCAGCCTGCAGATCCCGGCGGTGACGATCGCATACCTCGTCCTGCTCGGGGCGGGGGTCGCGCAATCGCGCTCTTCGGAGGATCGCGGGGCTAGTCCGGCAGCCGCGCGAAATAGTCGAGAAAGCGAACGAGCTGCGCCTGATCGTCCGCCAGCAGCGCCATGACCAGTTGCTGGAATCCCGCCCGCCGCGAATACGTGACGAGCTGCTCCGGGCGGTCCCTCCACGTGCTCAGCACCTGCTGCTTCACCGCGAGGCGATCGCCCTCGTCGAGCGACGACCACAGCCGAAACGCGAGGTCGAGGCGCATCATCGCCGCGCCCGGCTCGTAGCGGGCAAACCGGATCGACGCCCGGAACGCCCGCAGCGCCTGGTCCGCATCGCCCGCGAACAGCGCCGCGCGCCCGAGGATGGTCCAGGCGACCGCGTTGGCGGGCGCTCGCGCGAGCCCGGCCCTGAGATCGGCGATTGCGTGCGTCAGCTCCGCCGCGTCCGGGCCGCCGCCGGTGTCCGGAAAGGCGCGGTAGAACCTCTTTATTCCGGCGCGTATCCGCGCCTCGGGATCGCCGAAATCGGCGTCCACCTGCTCAAGCGCATCGGGGTCGCCGGGGATGGTGCTGAGGAGTTCGCCCTCGCCGTAGACGGTCACGGCGGCCGGACCGCTTTGCGCCGACAGCCGCATGACCGACTGCGCAAGCTGCGGAACGCCGAGAAGGAGCAGCGCCGCCGCGAGCGCGAGGGGAACGATCCGATGCGGGATCGTCGACGCCGGACCGGCGCTCATCACCCCGCCTTCGTCTCTCCGTAGTAGGAGTAGTGCTTGCCGTAATACCCGTAGTAGAAGCCGGCATCGCCCGAGCCGTAGGTCGCCTGGCGTTCGAAGTTAACGCGCGACAGCACCGTCCCGGCGAAATTCCCGCCATTTCGCCGCAGCGTGTTGAGCGCGCCCGCGACCACCGGCCGCGGCGTGCGGCCCCACCGGATCAGGAAGATCGAGGTGTCGGCGTAGTGCGAGAGAACCAGCGCGTCCGAGACGGCGAGGACGGGCGGCGTATCCAGCACGACGAAATCGTACTCGGAGCGGAATTTCTCGAGCAGCGCCTTCATGTGGCGCGAGCCGAGGATGTCCTGCGGGTTGGCCGTGCCGCCGGTGCACGGCAGGATGTGGAGACCGGACTTCGCGTCGACCTGGATCGCGCCGGCGAAATCGGCGTTCTTGTCGAACAAGTCGAGCAGGCCCTTGCTGTCGTCGATGCCGAGCCGCCGCGCCACGGCCGGCCGACGCAGATCGCAATCGATCAGCAGCGCCCTCGCGCCGGAGAACGCAACGCTCCGGGCGAGCGACAGGGAGAAGATGGATTTTCCCTCTTCCGGAAGCGACGACGTGACCAGCACCACCTTCGGCGGCGAGTCGACATCGGAGTAGCGTAGCGCCGTGCGGATGGTCCGGATCGCCTCGGAGTACGCGCAGACGGGCTGATCGACCACGATGTCGTGCGGCAGCTCGCCGGCGCTGAGATCCGGCACGAGCCCGAGCGTTGCCGCCTGCACGGTCTTTTCGATCTGGTCCGCGGTGCGGAATCCGTTGTCGAGCCGCTCGACGCCGAGCGCGGCGAACAGGCCGAGCAGGAGGGACCCCGCGAACGACATCACGGTGAGCGGCACCGTCCTCGGATAGGACGGCACCGACGGCACCGAGGCCGCGGTCACCAGCCGGGCGTCGGGCTGCTGCATGTCCTCCTGGGAGGTCGTCTGCTTGAAGCGGTTGAGGAAGTTCTCATAGAGGAGCTTGTAGGATTCGGACTGCCGCTCGAGCTCCCGGAGCTGGACCTCGGACTGGCCCTGCTGCGCGCTGACGCGCTGCAACGACTGGAGGTTCTGACGCAGCGTGGCCTCTTTTGCCCGTGCGGCCGCCGCCTCGCCGGCCATGCCCTGGATGACCTTCCTGACCTCCTCGTCGATCTTCTGCCGCGCGTCCTTGATCTGTGCCTCGACGTTGATGCGGGCGGGGTGCGCCGGCAGATACCGCGTCGCGAGCTGCGCCTGCTGCTGCAGAAGGTCGGCCTCCTGCTTGCGCAGCGCCTGCACCAGCGGCGAGGACATCATCGGGGCCACGGCGGCGACCCCGCCGGCCCGGTACTGGTCCTCGATCTGTTTGAGGGTCGTTTCCTTCTGGGCGCGCTCGGCCGCGGCGATGGTGAGCTGGGAGTTCAGCTCCGCGACCTGCTGCGCAGTCATGGTCTCGCCGCGCGCCTGGGTGAGGTTGTTGGCGCCCTTGTACGCCTGTACCGCGCGGTCGGCCTCCTCGACCTTGCTGCGGAGCTCCGCGAGGCGATCGCTCAGCCACGCGTTCGCGCGCCGCACCGCCTCGAACTTCGCGTCGAGCTGGGAGTCGAGATACGCGGCGGCATAGGCGTTGGCGATGTCGGCTGCGAGCTTGGGACTCTCGGACGAAACGCGGATCTTCAGCACATAGGAGCGGCCGTCGTTGCTGACCTCGATCCGGCTGCCGAGGGCGCGCGCGGCAGCGGCGACCGCCGTCCGCTGCGGGTCCAGCGGAACGTCCTGGGTTGCCGCTGGCATGCTCGCCGGGAAGATGCTGCGGACCGTGCTCACGAAGCGCTGGAACAGCGACGGGCGCCTGAGGCCAGCGTTGAATTCGGCAATCGCGGTGAGATTGAGCTTGTCGACGACCCGCTCGGCCATCTTCGGCGACTTGATCGTCTCGACTTCGCTGCGGACGACGCCGGCATCGAAGGGCAGCCCCGAGAGAACCGCCTGGACGTCGACCACCTGGGTCTTGCGCTGATCGAGAACGACCGACGATTCCGCGGTGTAGCGCGGCGTGATCTGGAAGATGACGGCCGCGCTGACGATGGTGCCGAGAACCGTGCACGCGGCGATGATCGAGCGGCGCCGCCGGAGCACATTGGTGAACTCGGAAAGGTCGAACCCCGCGTCGCCGCCCTCGGGCCCCTGCCCCGTCACCTTTGCCGGCGTGATCACGGCGCCCGGACCGTAGCGTCCGGCGGCGGGAGCTGCGTGTTTCGGCGCGAGATCGGCGGCGTTCATGGTCTCAACCTGTTGGTGCGAACGGTATTGGGTCCTGTACGGCGCCCTTCGACTGAAGCCGGCGGTCGGTCCGGCGGGCGGCAGTCTAGAAGAACCGCTCCGGAACCGTAATCACATCCCCGGGAAGCACAGCGCCGTCCTCGGGGACCCGCTGCTCCCGCGCCGCGTTGCCCACGGTCCGCTTCAAAAGGATGCGGTCCTTGGCGGCGCGCGAGGTGTACCCGCCGGCCAGGGCGATCGCGTTGATGACCGTCATCCCGTTGACGTACGGATAGCTGCCGGGATTGCGGACCTCGCCGATGATGAAGAACGGGCGATAGTTGAGCACCTCGACGCTGATGCGCGGATTGACGAGGTACTCCGACGAATAGCGGCTCGTCACGAGCGCCTGAACCTCGCTGAGCGTCTTGCCCTGGACCTCGACGTTGCCGATCAGCGGCAGGGCGAGCAGGCCCCGGTCGTTGACGTCGAAGTCGCCGGAGAGATCGGGCTCGTTGAAGACGGTGACGCGGACCTTGTCGCCGGTCCCGAGCTTGTACGCCGCATTGTCGAGGGCGAAGGCGGGGACGCCGAACGCGACCAGCGCCGCAACGAGAACCACGCAGAAATATCGCAAGCGCCGACCTGACATGACGTTTCCCAGGACCGAGGCGCCGGCCGGCTAGAACTGCAGCCGAAGGCCCGCGGTCGTCAGCGCGCGGTCGAAATTCGCCGTGGCGAGACCAGCGTTCCGCTCGCTGTAGAGGAAGTCTAGCCGAGCGGACAGGTTGCGCGACAGCAGATACCGCAACCCCACACCCGCGGTGTAGAGGTCGTCCGACCGCGAGACGCCCTGGTAGTCCTGGTTGGTGTAGCCGAGGACACCGGTCAGCAGGATGTTGCGACGCAGCTCGTGCTCGACGTTGACCCGGAACAGCGACTGGACGTAGCTCGACGCACCGGAAACAGTGGTTTCCTCGGCGGTGTGCGCCGCAGCCAGCCGCAGCGAGGTCAGGTCGGTGATGTTCCAGAGCAGGTTCGCGCCGAATCCGAAGCCGGATGCGGTCTTCAGCCGCGCATCGTCGTAGTCCTGGTTGATGTAGCCGGCGAACACCTCGCCGTTGATCACCTGGGTCAGGTCGATGGCGGTGCCGAGGTTGATGGCATAGCCGTGGGAGTCGCGGTTGAAGCCGTTGCCGTCGCGCGCGCGCGAGTAGTCGCGCCAGTTGAAGGCGGTCTCAATGAACGCGTTGTAGTTGCGGACGATCTCGTAGCTGAGCCGCGGGACGGCGCGATACTCGACGCGATCGCGGTCGTCCTCGAGCACGCTCGCGCCCGAGCCGTTCACGCCGTTCTTGTAGTCGTAGGAGTCCGCGTAGAAGTTGACGCGGCCGCCGAGGACGCCGCGCTCGTGGCTGTAACCCACGTTGCCGCTGGTGACGCTGTATTCGACCGGCTTGCGGGTGCTGGCGGCGTCGGGCGAGCTGCGATCCTCGTGGAGGAACTGGTAGCCCGCGCCGGCCATCAGGTAGCTGTCGCGCAGCACGTCGAGCCGGCCCTGCACCGACGTCGCGTAGTTGGTGACGTTCTCGGTGACGCGTTCGTTGTAGCGCTTCATGTCGCCGCTCGCCTGGAAAGCGAGAGCGTGATTGCTCCAGTCCGACTTCAGCTGCACCTCGGGACGCACCGTGGTGTAGAAGTCTTGCTTCTCGTTCGAGGCTGTCGCGTAGACGTTGGTGTCGTAGCTCTCCTGCACGTCGACGGACGGCAGCAGCAGGAACGAGCCGACGTGGGCGCCGAGCGGATCGTAGTCGGGGCGAGGCTTCTGGAGAACGCTGCGCCGCTCGGATCCCGCTTCGCGGTCCGGCGCCTGCGCGTATGCGACGTTGCCCAGAAACGCCGCAGCGAAGAGGCCGACGGCCACCTTAACCATAACGCGCATCTATCTAGCCCACTGCATCGTCCGGCGCGGGCAGTCGGCCGGACGCCGGATCGTTGTTGTTTTCATCGTTTAGTGTGCGCTGGTCGCCGGCGGCACATAGACCGGCGGCTGGGTATTGTTGTTATTGTTGTTCTGCACGACGACGACCGGCGGCGGGGGCGGCGGATTTGCCGTCTGCTGTTGCTGTTGCTGCTGCGGCGGCGGAACGTTCGGCAGCGCGGTCGTGATCGCCGGCAGCGCGGCCGGAACCGCGTTCGCGACCGCCTGCACAATGCTCTGACCTTGGCTCTGCTGCTGCGCCGGCGGGAGCGACTGCACGACGGCGACGGTCACGTTCGCGGCTTGGGTCGGAACGGCAGCGGCCACTGCGGCGACGATGTTCGCGTTGGCAGCCGAATTGTCGGCGGGAGCTGTGCCTCCGGTCGCGCCGGCTGCGGGAGTCGCAGCGCGCGCCGCGACCGCTCCGACGGCGGCGACGGCGATCTGCGCAGCGGCGGTCGGCGCGGCCTTCGCGGCGGCGGCGGCGATCTGCGCGGCGGCACCGGGGTTCGCGACCACCGCCGCGGCGGTGACGGACACCGCGAGGTTCGGCGCGAGCGTCACGGCGGCGGTGACGATCGAGGCGGCGAGCGCCGGGTTCGCGGCGATCGCCTGAGAGACTGCATTGGACAGCGCGGCCGGGTCACCCGACGCCGCGGCTTGCGCAATCGCGTTGGCGATCGCGGGCGGCAGCGTCTGGGTCTCGGCCTGCGCGACCTGGACGTCGGCGGCGCGGGCGAGCGGCGCCACGACCGCCGCGGCAAGCGCGAGCGCCATCACACGCGTGATCTCGATACCGACCCGCTTCATCTGGGACCCCTCGTTAACCCCCGAAATACGCTTGATTTTATACCATGCGAAGCTTTGCGCGAACAAGACTGTCTGCGCGGGCTAACACCGCGCCGTTGTTAACGAATCGGTTTTCCGGCGGGTGTGGCGCGGCGGCAACTCAACCTTTTTACAGTTAATTTGCCGCTTCCGTCGACCTAGACGGCGGCCACCGAGAAGTGCCGCTGGTGCCACTTCCAGGCATCCGCGACCACCGTGTCGAGGGCGGCGCGCTTGGGTTTCCAGCCCAGCATCGCCATGGCCCGGGACGGATCCGCCACCAGCGCCGGGGGGTCGCCCGGGCGGCGGGCGCCGGTCTGGACCGGGATGTCCCGGCCGGTGACCCGCCGGGCGGCGTCGATCACCTGCCGGACGCTCGCGCCCGAGCCGGTGCCGAGGTTGAGGCCGAGGAACCGCGCCTCGCCCGACCCGGACAGGAACGCGAGTGCCCGCACGTGGGCTTCGGCGAGGTCGAGCACGTGGATGTAGTCGCGGATGCACGTGCCGTCCTCGGTCGGGTAGTCCTCGCCGAACACGGTGATGGACTTGCGCCGCCCCGCCGCCGCGTCGAGCACCAGCGGGATCAGGTGCGTCTCGGGATCGTGGTCCTCGCCGATGCGGCTGTCGCCGTCGGCGCCGGCGGCGTTGAAGTAGCGCAGCGCCGCGGCGCGGAAGCCGTAGGCCGCGACGAAGTCGCCGATGACGCGCTCGGCCATCAGCTTCGACCGGCCGTAGGGGTTGATCGGATCGAGCGTGACGCTCTCGGGGATCGGCGACACCGCGGGCTCGCCGTACACCGCCGCGGTCGACGAGAACACGATCGTGCGCACGTCGGCCGCGCGCATGGCTTCGAGCAGCGTCAGCGTCCCGGCGACGTTGTTGCGGTAGTAGAGCGCGGGCTCGCTCACCGACTCGCCGACGTAGGTCAGCGCCGCGAAGTGCAGCACCGCGCTCGGCCGGTGCTTCGCGAACACCTCGGCGAGACGGCGCGCGTCGCCGATCTCGCCTTCCTCGAGCGGGCCGAACTGCACCGCCCAGCGATGGCCGCGGGAGAGATTGTCGTAGACGACGGGCCGGTATCCGGCCGCGGCGAGGGCGAGGCAGACGTGGCTGCCGACGTATCCGGCGCCTCCGGTCACGAGAACGGTCTTGTCGGTCATTATCTGTGTCGCGTCCGAGGATCGAATATGGATGTCAGGTGAAGAGGAATCGCCGCTCGGCGCCCTCGAGCACGAGGCACGTTAGCCGCCCGGTCGCGAACGCGCCCGTGTCTATTCCGATCCGGTTGACACACACTTCGGGCTCGTCGGTGATCGTATGGCCGTGGACGACGACGCGGCCGAAAGCCTCGCGCGACAGCAGGAACTCGTCGCGGATCCACAGCATGTCCTCGGGCGACTGCTCGTCGAGCGGCACGCCGGGGCGCGCGCCGGCGTGGACGAACCAGTAGCCGCCCTCTTCGCGACACAGCGCGAGGTCGCGCAGGAACGCGAGGTGCGCGGGCGGCAGGTTCTCGGCGAGTGCGGCTTGCGCCGCGGCGAACGCGGACTCGGGCGACGCCGGCGTCACGCGCCCCGCGCCGTAGCTCATCAGCGTCGCCGCGCCGCCGAACTGCGTCCAGCTCGGGCCGATGCGCGGGTCGGCGAGGAACTCGAGCATCGCCTCCTCGTGGTTGCCCTTGAGGTGGACGCGCTCGAAGCCCGCGAGCGGCTCGTTCGCCAGCATGTCGATGACCTGGCGCGACTGCAGGCCGCGATCGACGTAGTCGCCGAGATAGACCACGACCTTGCGCGCGGGCGCGGTCGCGGCGTCGGCGACGATCATGCGATGGAGGTCGGCGAGCAGGTCGGCGCGGCCGTGGATGTCGCCCACCGCGTAGATGCGCGTGCCCTCGGGCGCCGTCGCCTCCGGCGCCGCCTCGACCGCGCGCTTCTGTCGGAACCACCCGAGCATGAGGCGATGATAGTCGGATTCGCGCCGTCACGCGCGCCGGGGGTTGGTTCGGCGCGGATGGGGGTACCCCCGGTGACGGCTCACTTTTGGCCGAGATTTGTAGTCACTGGCCCGCCGTTTTCCTCGTCACCCGCACCATTTTTTTCGTCACCCCCGCGAAAGCGGGGGTCCAGCGTTTTTCACCCCGGTATGTCTTCGTAGAGGTCGCGCCACGCCGGGTTCGACGTCTCTATCAGTTCCAGCTTCCACGCGCGGCGCCACTTCTTGATCTGCTTCTCGCGCGCGATCGCCAGCGGCATCGTCTCGTGGAACTCCGTGTAGACGAGACGATGAACTCCATATTGCTTCGTGAAGCCCGCCGCGACCTCGTTCTTATGCTCCCAGACACGGCGTGCGATGTCGTTTGTGACGCCAATGTAGAGGGTGCCGTTCCGCTCGCTGGCGAGGATGTAAAGGCAAGGCTGCGCCATTCCGACATGATGCCATAGCGGCCGCCCTGGACCCCCGCTTTCGCGGGGGTGACGACGAAACAGAAAAGGCCCGGCGCGGAGAATCGACGCGGAGCCCTACCCCTCGTCGTCGACGCCCGCTTCGTCGAACGTCGCCATGCCCCAAGGGCGGGTTGCACCCCGCCCGTCTGGAAAGACGCACCGCTTGCACGCGGTCCCGTCACAAAAAGCGGGCTGGCGACTGCGCCCTACTCCTTGTCGTCGACGCCCGCTTCGTCGAAGGTCGCCATGCCCGCATGGCAGGCGGCGGCGGCGCGGATCAGCGGGATGGCGAGCGCCGCACCGGACGCCTCGCCCAAGCGCATGCGGAACTCGAGCAGCGGCTGCTTGTTCAGGATCGCGCAGATCCTGCGGTGCGCGGGCTCGTCCGACAGATGGCCGACGACGCAGTGGTCGAGCAGCCCTGGCTTGAGTTTCTCCAGCACCGCCGCGGCGACGGTCGCGGTGAAGCCGTCGAGCACCACGGGCACGCGCGCGAGCCGCGCCGCCAGCACCGCGCCGCAGATCCCCGCGAGCTCGTGACCGCCGAGCGCCGCGAGCACCGCGAGCGGATCGGCCGCTCCGTCGCGCATGATGTCGCCGCGATGCCGCGCGACGCCCGCCGCCACCACCTCGCGCTTCTTCGTGAGCACGTCGCCGACGACGCCGGTGCCGGGGCCGGTCCAGTCCTCGGCACTCCCGCCGTACAGCGCGAGGCCGATCGCCGAGGCCGACGTGGTGTTGGCGATGCCCATCTCGCCGAGGCAGAGGAGATCGATGCCGGGCTCGACCGCCATCATGCCGTAGGCCATCGCGCGCACGCAGGCGTCCTCGCCCAGCGCGGGCTCGCGCGTGAAGTCGGCGGTCGGCTGGTCGAGCGCCATCTCGTAGACGCGCAGGTCCGCGTCGGCGACCTTGCAGAGCTGGTTCACCGCGGCGCCGCCGCGCACGAAGTTCTGCACCATCTGCTCGGTCACCGACGGCGGATACGCCGAGACGCCGAGCGCCGCCACGCCGTGGTTGCCGGCGAACACCGCCACGCGCGGATGCTCGACCGCGGGCGGGTGCCGCCCCTGCCAGGCGCACAGCCACTCGGCCAGCTCTTCGAGCCGGCCGAGCGCCCCGCCCGGCTTCGTCAGCCTGGGCTCACGCGCCTTGGCTTTGGCGACCGCGTCGACATCGGGGCCGGGCACGGCCTCGGCCAGGCGGCGGATCTCGGCGAAGGAGCTTGGAGTGGAGGACGGCGTTGAGCCGGGGGTCGAGCCGGGGGGCGTGCCAGCGGTCATGGGGAATTCCAGAGAAGCGGAACGGCGCGGGATGCCGCGGGCCGATTGGCGGGCGGGCCGCACTTATATAACGTAGGGAGACGCGCGGGAACCTGTGGCGGACACCCGCGCTCTCCTTCGCGTCCAGGCGGACCGGCCGGCTTCGGCCGCGCGCGCCGTTCGGCGAAGGCGTTCGGCGAAGCGAACCCGCCCTGAGGAGAGACGTCGTGGCGAGCGAGGACTGGCGGACATCGGGACACGCGCGGGACATGGGGGCGCCGGGTCCCCATGGCGCGACGCCCGACGCGGCGACCGCCGCCGCCGAGGCCGAGCGCCGCCGCGCCGAAGCGCTCGAGCGCGAGGAAGAGCGCGAGCGCGAACAGGCGGCCGAGGGTGCGACGCCGCACGGCGTGTCCCACGAAAGCGATGACCCTGCGCGCGACTCGGGCGCGAGCGCCAACCGCGCGAGAGAGTCTCGCGCGGATTCCATCGCCGCCGACGACGCGGCGACGAGCTACGGCGCGACCGGACGTGCGAGCTGGTCTGACCGCGACACCACCGGCTATGGCCGCGACACCAGCGGCTCGGCCGGCAGAGGTTCCGGCATCGACGAGGCGGCGGCGGCGTACGGCGCAACCGGCGCCCGCCCCCACGCAACCAGCGCCGTGCGCGAACACGCAAGCGCGCGCGATGAGACCAGCGCCCGCGACGAGACCAGCGCCCGCGAAGAAACCTCCGCCCGCGCACGCGCCCGTCAGGAAGCACGCGCCGCCGCCGAGGCCGCGCGCCTCGAGGCCGCGCGCCAGGCCGGCACGTGGTGGCGCGACTTCACCCGCGCCTCGGTGTTCCTGACCCGCATCCCGCTGCAGATCGCCGCCGACAACGCGCTGCGCCCGCTCGGCGCCGCCGCGCGCGGCTTCCCCGTCGTCGGGCTCGTGGTCGGCGTGCTCGGGGCGCTCGCGTTCCTCCTGGCCGAGGAGCTCAGCCTGCCGCATCTTGCCTCCGCCCTGATCGCCGTCGCCGCGACCGCGCTGATCACCGGCGGCATCCACGAGGACGGCCTGGCCGACACCGTCGACGGCTTCATGGGGGCGCGCGAGAAGGACGACGCGCTCGCCATCATGCGCGATTCGCGCATCGGCGCGTTCGGCGCGCTCGCGTTGATGATCGTGCTCGGCTGCAAGGTGTCGGCGATCGAGACGCTCGAGCCCGCGGCCGGCGCGGCGGCGCTGGTCGCGGCCGAGATCGCGAGCCGCACGGTGCTGCCGGCGGTGCTGCTGTGGCTGCCGCCCGCGCGCAGCGACGGCCTCGGCTACGACGCGGGCCAGCCCGCCCGCGAGGACGTGCTGGTCGAGGCGCTCTTGGGCGGCGCTCTGGTGCTGCTGATGATCGGCCTCGGCGCCGGCCTCGTCGCGATCGTCGTCGCGGCGGTCGTCGCCGCCGTCGTCGCGCGCGTCGCGATGAGCAAGATCGGGGGCCACACCGGCGACGTGCTCGGCGCGGTGCAGCAGGCGACCGCGACGTCGGTCCTCCTCGCCGCCGCCGCAGCGATGTGAATGCGGATGTCGATGCGCGACCGGGATTTTTCCTCTTTCACCGTCATGGTCGGGCTTGGCCCGACCATCCACGAGTTTCTTTTCACGGCACCAACAAAAGCTCGTGGATGCTCGGCCTCCGCCGAGCATGACGAGTAAAAAAGCATGGCCATCGTCACGCATCCTCTCTTTCGTCACCCCCGCGCAAGCGGGGGTCCAGGGCCCTTCGCGCGGCGGCGGACAAGCGCACTGCTCTGGATTCCCGCTTTCGCGGGAATGACGCCGTAGGCAAGCCCATGGCCATCGTCACGCGCTGGTGGTGGGTGCGACACGCACCCGTGATCAACGGTCGGCCGGAGCTCTACGGTCACAAGGACCTCGACTGCCGCCTCGACGACGAGGAGTCGCTCGCGCACCTGGCCGAGTGGCTGCCCGACGACGCGGTGTGGGTGACGAGTCACCTGAAGCGCGCGATCTGCACGGCCGACGCCCTCCGTTCAAAGATGGGCGAGCGTGCCGCCGATCTCCCCGCCCCCATCGTCGATCCCGCGTTCGCCGAGCAGCACTTCGGCGACTGGGAGGGCATGAGCTTCGACGAGCTGCGCGACTGGATGGGCACGGGGTTCGAGGCGTTCTGGAAGGCGCCGGCGAAGGTCGCGGCGCCGAAGGGCGAGAGCTTCGCCGACGTCATCGACCGCGTCGCCGAGGGTGTCGCGCGCGTGACGAGCGCGCACGCCGGGCGCGACATCGTCGCGGTGGCCCACGGCGGCTCGATCCGCGCGGCGCTCGCCCACGCGCTGGCGCTCGACCCCGACGCGGCGCTCACCTTCCGCATCGACAACCTGTCGCTCACGGTGATCGAGCACATCACGCCCGAAGGCGCCGGCTTCGAGCGCGGCGCGCGTACCACCTGGCGCGTGACCGCGGTCAACGGCGCGCGGCGCGGGACGAAAAGGGATAAGTGGCCGTGAGGGGCCACCTAGCGGCAACATTCCGCGGCATTTTTCGCTACCATAAGTGACGCCCCTACGGCGCGAGGTTATTTGATGCCGAGTCTAGAGTGGATTGGGAAGAAAGCAGTAGTGAACCACCACCGCGAGGTGCCGTACAGACTGCTTCATTGCGATAAATCCAAGTCGGTCGGCGACCCAGACGCAGGCAACCTGTTAGTTCAAGCCGACAACCTCGAAGCGCTAAAGGCCCTCCTGCCGTACTACGCGGGAACGATCAACTGCATCTATATCGATCCTCCCTACAACACCGGAAATGAAGGATGGATCTACAACGATAATGTCAACTCGCCCGAGATTAAGGCGTGGCTGGGATCCGTTGTAGGCAAAGAGGCTGAAGACCTTTCACGCCACGACAAGTGGCTATGCATGATGTACCCCCGGCTGAGGCTGCTACACGAGTTCCTAGCCGAAGACGGAATCTTACTGTGCAGCATCAACGATTTCGAACTCCATCACCTGAAATCGCTCCTCTCCTCGATCTTCCAAGCAAATAACTTCATCGCTTGCTTCATCTGGATCAACGAAGGGAACATCGACAATCAGAGCAAAATCAAAACGAACCACGAGTATGTAGTCGCGTTTGGGCGTCGGGAGGAACGATTTGCGCCGGGAGCGATCATCGATCCAAATATCGATCAGGGCAGCAAGCTCCTGAATGACAAGATTGCGAATACGATCGTAAAGAACGGCCCCAAAAACCCAATCTCAGAGCTCGTGCTGCCTCGTGGCTTTCCTGCGAATTTTCAGGAAGGTGTAATCGAGCCAAATAACACCCCGAACGTCTGGCCGAAATTCGATGCACCTATCCGGGTACGCGACGGAAAGGTGGAACAGGAAGCTCGCATTCGGAGCGGATGGAGTTCGAAAAATCTCTTCGACCTATTTGTCGCGGCGAATTTTCACGACCTAATCGACAGACGCGGCCAGCGCACTCGGTTCTATCTGACTAAATCAGGCGCTGTATACGTGGAGAAGGACCGTTCGGAAAACCAAAGCCACATACTGACTGCTCTAGCTGGAATGGGCACCGTGCAAGAAGCAGCAGCCCAGCTCAAAGATATGGGCGTAACATTTTCGTACCCGAAACCCCTACGCCTGATCTCGTATCTGCTCACAGCAGCGTGCGGAGATGCCGACGCCACCTTTATGGATTCGTTCGCTGGATCGGGCACGACAGGCCACGCAGTACTGGAGCTGAACCGACGGGATAACGGCACACGCAAGTTCATCTGCGTAGAACTTGATCCCGACATTTGCGAGAAGGTGACAGCTCCGAGGTTAGCTGCGGCGATAAAGGGCTTTGGAGACAATCCCGGAACCGGAGGCGGCTATCGTTATTGCACACTTGGTGAGCCGCTGTTCGACGGTGATGGCAACCTTAGCCCAAGTGTTGCGTTTAGCGATTTGGCGGCACATGTATTTTTTTGCGAAACAGGTTCACCACTTCCACATCGTGCCGACGGTTCGTCTCCTCTGATTGGCACATTTCAAGGAAGAGCTATCTACCTTCTCTTCTCGTCGTCTTCTGTCGGTTTCGCTGACACGCGAGCTGGCAACGTGCTTACGACCACGTCCCTTAAAGACCTGCTCGCATCTCCTCCCGGCTTTTCTGGCCACCGAGTGGTGTACGCGGAGGGCTGTACCGTACCCGAAGATCGACTGACGGCGGCAGACGTGACGTTTAAGCAGATGCCGTATCAGATCGAGGGCTTGTAAATGGGAAAGCCATTCGCACTGAAACCATACCAGCGCCAATGCCTCAGCACGCTGCAGGCTTACCTTGCCGACGTCGACATCACTGGTGACGCAAACACCGCTTTTTATAAGCTGACCCGTCGCGCGTACAACGACGCGCCTGCTCTCCCAGGAATGCCGTACGTCTGCCTACGCGTTCCAACCGGAGGTGGGAAAACGGTCCTGGCCGCCCACTCCATTGGTGTAGCGGCCGACACGCTCTTAAAGACTGATACACCGTCCGTTCTATGGCTGGTGCCATCGCAGACGATCTTGGAGCAAACGCTCGCGACCCTTCTAGATCGTACTCATGCGAACCGCCGTGCGCTCGCCGAGCGGTTCGGGGAAAACGTACGAGTGATGAGCATCACTGATGCGCTTTACGCCAAGCGGGCAGAATACGACGGTGGCGCTTGCGTGATCGTTTCGACCCTCCAAGCGTTTCGTCGCGACGATACGGAGGGTCTTAAGGTTTATTCCCCAAACGGCGAGTTAATGGACCACTTTGCCGGCCTCACGGATGCGGAACGAGGCAGCCTTGAAAAAGGGCCAAGCGGCGATCCCGTACCATCGCTAGCAAATGTGATCCGGCTCCGCAGACCTGTAATCATCGTGGATGAGGCCCATAATGCGCGCACGCCACTCTCTTTTGATGTTCTCGCGCGGCTTTCTCCAGCTCTGATCATTGAGTTTACAGCAACGCCGGTGACCCCGGACAAGGCGGACCCAGCGCGGGGTGTAATTCCATCAAACGTACTGCACCAAGTGTCTGCCGCTGAGCTAAAGGCGGCGGAGATGATTAAGCTGCCGGTCATTCTACGTGGGCGAGCGGACCGCAATGACACAATTTCTGATGCCATCGGTTGGCTCGATCACCTTGCCAGCGTCGCACGCGATGAGGAGAGGGACACCGGTGAGTTTATCCGCCCGATCATGTTGGTCCAGGCCGAGCGCCGCTCGAAAACCGAAAAGACGCTTCACGCTCAGGAATTAAAGAAGCTTCTGGTCGAGGATTTTCGACAGCCCGCAGAGGCGATCGCCATCGCAACGGGCGAGGTGGACGAGCTTGAGAATGTCAACCTATTCGCCCGAGACTGTCCGATCCGCTTCATTGTGACTCAGTCAAAGCTCCGCGAAGGTTGGGATTGCTCATTTGCGTATGTCCTCTGCTCCGTCGCGGAACAGAAGTCGGCGACAGCGGTCGAGCAAATACTCGGGCGTGTGCTGCGAATGCCGAACGCGATGCGAAAAAAGCATGAAGAGCTGAATAGAGCTTATGCATTTGCCACAACCACCTCTTTTCACGGCGCCGCCAGCGCGCTCAAAGATGGCCTCGTCAGCAATGGGTTTGAAAGAATCGAGGCGGAAAATCTCGTCCATGCAAGTCAGGATCAGTTGCCCGGAATCGGGGACGGTGGAACCGCGTATGTCCATGAGGAGCAACTTCCCGTCGGCCTGAACCTCGCAGCCATTCGGGACTTCGTCGAAACAGCAACTTCGGGCCGAGTTCGCGTTGATACCGACACTGGCCGCATCATGGCTCGTGGCGCGCTATCCGATGTCGATCATTCAAGTCTCATTATGGCTGTGACGGCCGGTGGCGGAACAGAAAGAGACTACGCCTGGTCAAACGCTTTCGTTCACAAGACACGAGGCGCTCGCCTTGCCGCTCGCGCTGAGAATGACCGCCGTTTCGTCGTTCCACAGCTTGTCATCCGGCGAGATGGAATGCTGTCGCTATTTGACAGATCGCACTTCCTAGATATTCCGTGGGCGCTGGAGACCTGCGACCCGGCCCCTGTACTCTCACATTTCGCCCCTCCTTCGAAACAGGCGGATGAGGCGCACATTGATGTCAGCAGTCAGGGCAAGGCTACGGTCTCCTTTGTCGAGGAGCTGCAGCAGCAGCTAGCCTTGTCAATGGAAGAGCGTAATTGGACGATGACCGCGTTGACGAATTGGGTCGACAGGGCTTTGCCAAAGCAATCCCGCCTCGACATTACTAAAGCTTCGTCCACGCGCTTCATTGGCAATGCGCTAAAGACAATCATGTCCCACTACGGGGTTTCCCTTGACGAGGTTGCCCGTGCAAAGTTTAGGGTGGTCGATGCCGTGGCAAATTCCATCCAGGCCTACCGCGAGCAGCGTGAGCGCGATGCCTTTGACGACTTACTGCAGGTACCGAGAAGCGACATCGAATTTCTGACGAGCGAAGAATTCAGCGTCGTCTTTGACGAAGCACGTTACTCCTACAATCACCCATATCGCGGGCCAACTGTCTTCCAAAAGCATATCTCGCGCATCGTAGGCGACCTCGACGTAAAGGGGGAAGAGCACGACTGCGCCGTCTATATCGACAGACTCACGTCCGTAAAGTTGTGGGTTCGGAACACAGTCAAGCAGCCGAATTCCTTTTCACTCCAAACCGCCAGCGACCGCTTCTACCCCGATTTCGTATGCGAGTTGGACGACGGCCGCATTCTCGTAGTCGAGTACAAGGGACAGCACATCGCTAGCGATCCCGGAGAACAACAGAAGAAGCTCGTTGGCGAGTTGTGGGCCCGCCGATCTCGCGGTAGATGCCTATTTGCGTGGGTTGAAGACCGCGCGTATCAGGAGATTGACCGCGTCATTGCGGGTGGATCCAGCGGGTGACTTCGTAGCGGAACGTCTCCACCGCCTACCCGGCCTCGGCTTACGAATCCATTCACCGCCGCGCTCGCCGTCGCTTCCGCCTCCCCGCTCTCCCGCCCTATGATCCGGCCCTCGCTCCGCCGCACGCACAGGGGACTCCCATGGCCATCATCATCACCGACGACGACGCGCGCCGGCTGCTGTCGATCGAGGAATGCATCGAGGCGATGCGCATCGCCTACCGCGACCTCGCGCTCGGCAAGGCGGTGACCCTGCCGCGCGTCCGCTACAAGGCCGACGCCGGCGACGGCGTCGATTACTTCTGCAACGTCCACGTCGGCGCGGTGCCGAGCCTCGGCATGGCGTGCGTGCGCGCGGGCTCGCAGCTCACCAAGGAAGACCCCGCCCGCCCCGGCCACCGCACCTATCCGTCGCCGGTCAACTGGACCGTCATCATCCTCTACGACATCAAGACGTCGGAGCCGGTCGCGTTCATGCACGAATCCCACCTGAGCGGGTTCCGCGTCGGGGCGACCAGCGCCGCGGCGGTCGACGCGGTGGCGCGTGCGGATGCGAGCGAGCTCGCGCTGTTCGGCTCCGGCCGCCAGGCGCGCTCGCACTGCCGCGCGATCTGCGCGGTGCGGCCGATCAAGCGGGTGCGGAGCTACAGCCCGAACCGCGCCAACCGCGAGGCGATCGCCGCCGAGCTGCGCGCCGAGGGCATCAACATCGTGCCGATGGACGACCCGAAGCAGGTGGTCGAGGGCGCCGACATCGTCTGCTGCGCCACCAGCAGCGCCCGCCCGGTGTTCGACGGCAACTGGCTGACCGGCGGCCAGATGGTGGTGTCGATCGCCAACACCGACGTGACGATGATCCGCCGCGAGGTCGATTCGACGGTGCTGGAGCGGGCCGACGACATCATCGTCAGCCACTGGCCGAGCGTCGAGGCCAACGGCCAGATCGAGCTCCTCGACCTGATCGCCAAGGGCACCGTGAAGCGCGAGCGCGTGCACGAGCTGGGCGAGCTGTTCGCGGACAAGGTGCGGCTTCGCCAGACCGCCGACAACATCATCTACTACAAGAACAACACCGGCCTCGGCATGCAGTTCGCCGCCGCCGGCGCGATCATCTACCGCAAGATGATGGCCGAGAGCCCGAACCGCGTCGTGCCGCGCGAATGGCTGATGAGCGAGAAGTACTCGCAGAGCTGAGGGGGGCGGGCCATTCACTTTTTCTGTCGTCATTCCCGCGAAGGCGGGAATCCAGAGCCACCGGACACAGAGCGGCTCCCTGGACCCCCGCCTGCGCGGGGGTGACGACTGGAACGGTGAGGGGGCACACGGCGCGTCGCTGCGGTCACTCTGCCGCTCGCCACCCTCTCCCCGATGGGGAGAGGGCTTTCCGCTCTCGGCTTCCACGCACGGGAACGCGGCGCTGCTCCCTCTCCCTTGGGAGAGGGCTGGGGTGAGGGTCAGTTTTTCAGGCGAGAACCCCCTCACCCGAACCCTCTCCCCGGCGGGGAGAGGGCTTCGCGGTCACTCGGCGTTGACGCGCTGGAGCGGCGGCGCGGCGTCAGATCTCCGAGCGCTTCAGCAGGTAGTCGAGGCCCCCCACGCGGTACCAGCGATAGCCGTAGCCCTCGAGCGGCACCGTGTGCCGGCCGCGCTCGTCGCCCTCGCTGTGGAGGTCGGTGAGGAGATTGATCAGCGTCGTCCCCGGCTTGCCGACGCCGACGTCGAACACCGCCTCGACCGGCCGGCTCGAGAAGTTGTGCAGGAACAGCACCGAGTTGTCGCGCCAGTCGTAGCGCAGCGCCAGCACCGCCGGGTTGCGCACTTTCAGGATCGTGTAGTCGCCCCAGCCGATCTCCGGCACCTCGCCGCGCATGCGGATGATGCGCTCGGTCCAGTTGAGGAGCGAGTTGGGGTCGCGGCGCTGCGCCGCCGCGTTGACGTGCTCGTAGCCGTAGATGCCGCCGCTGATCACCGGCTGCACCGGCTTGTCGCTCTTGGTGAAGCCGCCGTGGGGCTCGGTCGACCACTGCATCGGCGTGCGCGCGCAGTTGCGCTCGGGCAGCGTGAGGTCGTCGCCCATGCCGATCTCGTCGCCGTAGCGGATCACCGGCGTGCCGGGCAGCGTGAACATCAAACTGTAGGCGAGCTGCAGCCGGCGCGGGTCGTTGTCGAGCATCGGCGCGAGACGGCGGCGGATGCCGCGGTCGTAGAGCTGCATGTCGGGTCTCGGGCCGAACGCCTCGAACACCCGGTCCCGCTGCTCGTCGGTGAGGCGGCCGAGATCGAGCTCGTCGTGGTTGCGCAGGAACAGCCCCCACTGCGCGGTCTCGCGGTTGGCCTTGGTCGCCTTGAGCGCCTTGGTCAGAGGGCCGGTGTCGCCCGACGCCAGCGCGTAGAACAGGTGCTGGTTGACCTGGAAGTTGAACATCATGTGCATGCGGTCGCCGGCGCGGCCGAAGTACTCGAGGTCATCCTCGGGCAGCACGTTGGCCTCGGCGAGGATGATCGAATCACCCTGGCGCCACTGCAGGAACTCGCGGAAGTCGCGCAGCATGTCGAACTGCTGCACCGGCTTGCGCACCTGGGGGCCCTTGGTCGAGATGATGAACGGCACCGCGTCCATGCGGAACCCGGAGACGCCGAGCTGGATCCAGAAGCCCATGATCTTCAGGATCTCGGCCTGGACCTGCGGGTTAGAGGTGTTGAGGTCGGGCTGGAAGTCGTAGAAGCGGTGGAAGTACCAGGCCCGCGCCAACTTGTCGTACGACCACGTCGACTTCTGCACGCCGGGGAACACCATGCCCTGGTTGGCGGTGGGCGGCCTCTTTTTCGACCACACGTACCAGTCGCGATAGGGCGAGTCGGGGTCGCGGCGCGCCGCCTGGAACCACGGGTGCTGGTCGGAGGTGTGGTTGATGACGAGGTCGATCAGCACCCGCATGCCGCGCTGCTTCGCAGCATGGGTGAACTCGACGAAGTCGCCGAGCGACCCGTAGCGCGGATCGACGCCGTAGTAGTCGGCGACGTCGTAGCCGTCGTCGCGGTGGGGCGAGACCTGGAACGGCATCAGCCAGACCGTGGTGACGCCGAGGCCGTGCAGGTAGTCGAGCCGGCGCATCAGCCCGGCGAAATCGCCGACGCCGTCGCCGTTCGCATCCATGTAGGTACCGACGGACAGACAGTAGATGACCGCGTTCTTGTACCAGAGGTCCTTGATCATCCCGGCCGCGCCTCCCTCTGTTCGCACCCATCGGTTCACATCGCGGGAGGAACGGTCTTGCGCCGAAACGGTGCCAAGCGCGCCGCGGCGTGACCGCGCGGCTCGGTTCTGCACAGGCGCCGCGGGCCGCGCGCAGGGCTGTGCAAATGCGCCGCGAAAACGGCTGTGCAGACGGCTGTGCAAAAGTGTCCCAACTGTCCCAGGTGTCCCAAATCCCCAGTGTGGGACAGTGGGACAAAGGTTAACGGCGGGGGGTCAAGTCGCTGAATCCGCTGCCAAAACGGCGGCAAGCAAGTGTCCCACGAGGGCGCTCCCGGGCCGGAGCCCGTGGGACAGCGCCGGGGCTGAGAACCGGGGCCTGGGGGCCCGCGAAAAGCAGGCGGCGGCGGTGGGCTCCCCGTGCTAGCTTGCCGCCGCCGTCGGAACAGGGAAGCCGGTGCGCGGGTTCGCCCCGCAAGGCCGGCGCTGCCCCCGCAACTGTAAGCGGCGAGGCCGAACGCATCCCGCGCGCGAGCGCGGGGCCACTGGAGCGATCCGGGAAGGACGCGTCGGCCGACGACCCCGAGCCAGGAGACCTCTCCGGCGGCGCAAGGCAACCCGAGTCCTCGGAGGGAGGATCGTGCCCACAGCGCGCACGCCGTCTTTCAATCGTTCCCCGCAACGCAACAGCGCCTCTCCCGCGCCTGGCGCGGACCGCGCACGCGTGACGACGACCGTCGCGTTGCGCGTCCGCACGCCACGGACGGCATCGTCGGAGCCGCGCGCGACCGCCGGCGACCGCGCGGAGACCGCCGCCGCGCCGCGCGGGGCGGGCCCGCGAGCCAGCCGGATCATCGTGCTGGTGCTGGGCGGCGTCGCCTCGGGCAAGAGCGCGTACGCCGAGCGGATCGCGCTCGAGCTCACCGGCCGCCGCCGGCCGCTCTACATCGCCACGGCCGACCGCAAGCTGTCGTGGGCCGACCCCGAGATGATGCGGCGCATCGAGCGCCACCGCGAGCGGCGCGGTCGCCAGTGGGAGCTGATCGAGGTCACCTCGACGAAAGGCGGCACCGACCTCACCGGCGCGCTGAAGCGCGCCGGGGCCGAGCGCCGCGTCGCGCTGGTCGACTGCCTGACGCTGTGGCTCGGCAACCTGATGCACGAATCGCGCAACGTCGCCAACCAGCAGGCGCGGCTGATCGCGGCACTGGAGCGGGCGACCGCGCCCGTCGTGCTGGTGTCCGACGAGGTCGGCCTCGGCGGCATCGCCGACAACCCGCTCGCCCGCGCCTTCGCCGACGCGCAAGGCGCGCTCAACCAGGCGGTTGCGCGCGTCGCGACCCGCGTGGTGTTCGTCGCCGCCGGCCTTCCGCTGGTGCTCAAGGACATCTCCTCCGACGACACCTCTTCCAAGGACAGGACACACCCATGACCGCGCGCATCCCCGCCAGCGTGATCACCGGATTCCTGGGCGCGGGCAAGACCACGCTGCTGCGCCATATGATCGGCGACGCGCAAGGCAAGCGCCTGGCGCTGATCGTCAACGAGTTCGGCACCGTCGGCGTCGACGGCGGGATCCTGCAGGCGTGCGAGCTGCCGGGCTGCCGCGAGGACGACATTATCGAGCTCGCCAACGGCTGCATCTGCTGCACCGTCGCCGACGACTTCCTGCCGACCATCGAGAAGCTCTTGGGCCGCGCCGAGCCGCCCGACGCCATCGTCATCGAGACCTCGGGGCTCGCGCTGCCGAAGCCGCTGGTCAAGGCGTTCGCCTGGCCCGAGGTCAAGGCGCGGGTCACCGTCGACGGCGTCGTCGCCGTGGTCGACGCGGCGGCGGTGGCCGAAGGCCGGTTCGCCGATGACCCGGACGCCATTGCTGCCGCCGCGGCGGCGGATCCGAGCATCGGCCATCTGTCGCCGCTCTCCGAGGTGTTCGCCGACCAGGTCAGCGCCGCCGATCTCGTCATCCTCAACAAGACCGACTTGATCGACGAGGCGGCGCTCGCTCGCGTCGAGGTCGCGGTGCGCGCCCACATGCGCCCCACCGCGCGCGTCCTGCGCTCGGCCCACGGGCGCGTGCCGTCGTCGGTGCTGCTCGGGGTCGGCGCCGCAGCCGAGGACGACCTCGACACCCGCCCCTCGCTCCACGAGCTCGAGGGCGAGGACCACGATCACGACGAGTTCGAGAGCTTCATCGTCGCGCTGCCGGGCATCGCCGATCCGGCGGCGCTGCTCAAGCGCGCGGAAGGCGTCGCGCGCGCGCATTCGATCCTGCGGCTCAAGGGCTTCCTCGATGTGCCGGGGCGGCCGATGCGCCACGTCGTGCAGGGCACGGCGGCGCGCCTCAACGGCTACTACGACCGGCCGTGGAAGGACACCGAAGCGCGCTTGAGCCGCCTCGTCGTCATCGGCCTCGCCGGCCTCGACCGCGCGGCGATCGCCGACGGCCTCGGCGGACACGTGCTGGGCTAGACATGCACCTCCTCGCCGCCACGCCCGGAACGCTGCTCGACGGCTCGACCGCCGTCGACCTCGGCCAGAGCGCGGGCGAGATCGTCGTGCTGTCGGCGGCGGACTCCGAGATCCGGCTGCTGGCGGCGGCGCATGGCGCACTGGCGGTGGGCGATCGGTCGTGGCCGACGCTGCGCCTCGCCAACCTGCTCGCGCTGTCGCACAACCTGTCGGTCGACACCTACGTCGAGGCGACGATCGCGCAGGCGAAGCTCGTCGTCGTGCGGCTCCTGGGCGGCCGCGGCTACTGGACCTACGGCGTCGACGAGATCGCGCGCGTCTGCGGCGAGCGCGGCATGCCCGTGGCGTTCATTCCCGGCGACGACAAACCCGACGACGAGCTCGCGCGTCTGTCGACGCTGCCCGGCGACATCTGCGAAACTCTGTGGCGCTATCTCCTCCACGGCGGCCGCGCCAACGCGGAGTCATTCCTCAAGACCTGCGCGCGCATCGTCGGACGCGCGGTGGACGCACCCGCGCCGCAGCCGCTCGCCCGCGCCGGCGGCTGGCATCCCAAGAACGGCGCGTGCGCGATCGCCGAGGCGCGAGTCGGCCCTGCACGGCCGTTGGCCGCGATCCTGTTCTACCGCGCGCTGCTGCAGGCGGACGACCTCGCGCCGGTCGCGGCCCTGGTGGAGGCGCTGAACGCCCGCGGGGTCGGCGCCCTGCCGGTGTTCCTCACCAGCCTCCGAGACGAATCCGCGTTCGCGCTGGTGCGCGCGGGGCTCGAGGCGGCGCGGCCGGACGTCGTCATCGCCACGACGTCGTTCGCGCGTGGGTCGCCGAACGGGGAAGGCAGCGACGCGCATCCCCTCGGCTCGCTCGACTGCCCGGTGATCCAGGCGGTGCTCGCGTCCTGCGACGAGGAGTCGTGGCGCGCGGGAACGCGCGGCCTGCCGGCGCGCGACATCGCCATGGCGGTCGCGCTGCCGGAAGTCGACGGGCGCATCGTGTCGCGCGCGATCTCGTTCAAGTCGACCGAGGCCCGCGACGCCGCGACCGAGGCGCCGATGGTCGTGCAGCGGCCGGTGGGCGACCGCATCGACTTTGTCGCCGATGTTGCGCGGAACTGGGCGCGACTGCGCACGACGCCTAGAAACGAGCGCCGCGTCGCGCTGATCCTGGCCAACTATCCCAACCGCGATTCGCGGATCGCCAACGGCGTCGGCCTCGACACCCCGGCGTCGGTCGGCAACATCGTGCGCGCACTGGATGGCGCCGGCTACGCGGTCGCCGACGCACCGACCGATTCGCGCACGCTGATGGCGACGATCCTGGCCGCTCCGACCAATCAGGCGCGACGCCAGGGCGGCGTCGCGCTTTCGCTCGCCGACTACCGCGCGTTCTTCGCGACGTTGCCGCCGACGGTGCGCGAGACGATCGCAGCGCGCTGGGGCGAGCCCGAAAGCGATCCGATGGTGGCGGATGGCGCATTCCATCTGCCGATGCAGCGGTTCGGCAACCTCGCCATCGGCGTGCAGCCGGCACGCGGCTACAATATCGATCCGGCCTCGAGCTATCACGATCCGGCGCTGCCGCCGCCTCATTCCTATCTCGCGTTCTACGCCTGGCTGCGCACGAGCCTCGACGCCCACGCCGTCGTGCATGTCGGCAAGCACGGCAATCTCGAATGGCTGCCGGGCAAAGGCATCGCCTTGTCGGAAGACTGCTTTCCCGAAGCGGCGCTCGGACCCCTTCCGCATCTGTACCCGTTCATCGTCAACGATCCCGGCGAGGGCACGCAGGCCAAGCGCCGCGCCCAGGCGGTGATCGTCGATCACCTCACGCCGCCATTCACCCGCGCCGAAAGCTACGGCGCGCTCGCCGAGCTCGAACGCCTCGTCGACGAATACTACGAGGCCGCACGCATGGACCCGCGCCGGACGCGTGAGCTCAAGCGCGCGATCCTCGACCGCGCCGATTCACTCGGCCTGGTGCGCGACGCCGGCCTGAGCGATCCCGACGCGGCACTGGCGAAGCTCGACGGCTACCTGTGCGAGCTCAAGGAGATGCAGATCCGCGGCGGGCTGCATGTGTTCGGCGAATCCCCCGATGGCGACGCGCTCACAGACCTGCTCGTCGCGCTCGCACGGCTGCCGCGGGTGCGCGCAGGCCGCGCCCGCGCCGAGGACGAGTCCCTGTTGCGGGCCCTTGCCCGTGACCTCGGCCTGGATTTCGATCCGCTGATGCCGGAGCCCGCACGGGATTGGAAGAGGCCGAGGCCCCCGGCACTCGCCGACGTCGCGGGCCCTTGGCGCAGCGAGGGCGACACCGTCGAGCGACTCGAGTCTCTTGCCCGCGAGCTGGTGTCGGGACGACGCGCGCCTGACGAGACATGGTCCGCAACACGGGCGGTGCTCGACGCCATCGCCCGCGATATCCGCCCGCGGGTCACCGCCTGCGGCGATCGGGAGCTTGCCGCGCTGCTGGCCGGACTCGACGGGCGGTTCGTACCGTCGGGGCCCTCCGGGGCGCCGACCCGCGGCCGGATCGAGGCGCTGCCGACGGGGCGGAATTTCTACTCGGTCGATTCGCGCGCCCTCCCGACGCCGGCGGCGTGGCGCTTGGGCTTTGCCTCGGCGCAGGCGCTCGTCGAGCGTCACGCCCAGGAGCACGGCGATTATCCCCGCGCCGTCGCGCTCTCGGCGTGGGGCACGTCGAACATGCGGACGGGCGGCGACGACATCGCCCAGGCGCTCGCGCTGATCGGCGCGCAACCGACCTGGGACACATCGACGGGGCGGGTCACGGGATTCGACATCCTGCCCGCGTCCGTGCTCGGCCGCCCGCGCGTCGACGTCACGCTGCGGGTGTCGGGATTTTTCCGCGATGCGTTTCCGGGCCTGATCGCGCTGTTCGACTCCGCCGTCCGCGCGGTTGCGGAACTCGACGAACCCGAAAGCACCAATCCGATCGCCGCCGCGGCGCGGCGCGACGAGGCCGCGCTCGTCGCCCAAGGCGCGACGCCCCAAACCGCGCGACAGCGGGCCCTCTACCGCGTCTTCGGCTCGAAGCCCGGCGCCTACGGCGCCGGCCTGCAGACGCTCATTGACGAGGGTGGCTGGAACAGCGAGGGCGACCTCGCTCGCGCCTTCCGGGCCTGGTCGGCGTACGCGTATGGAGCGGGGATCGAGGGCGTCGCCGACGCCGAGGCGTTCGACGCCCGTGTCGCCCGCGTCGACGCCGTTCTCCACAACCAGGACAACCGCGAGCACGACATCCTCGATTCAGACGACTACTACCAATTCGCCGGTGGCCTGACGGCAGCGGTCGCCGCCGCCCGCGGCGAGCGCCCGGCCGTGTACCTCAACGATCACTCGCGCCCGGAGACGCCGAGGATCCGGACGCTCGCCGAGGAGATCGGCCGGGTCGTCCGTGCCCGGGCCGCGAATCCGAAATGGATCGCCGGAGTCATGAAGCACGGCTACAAGGGCGCCTTCGAGATGGCGGCGACGGTCGACTACCTGTTCGCCTTCGCCGCCACGACCGGCGCGGTCGCCGACCATCATTTCGGGCTCCTCTACGATGCCTATCTCGCGGACGAGCGCGTGCGCGATTTCATCGCCGAGAACAATCCCGCCGCGCTCACCGACATGGCGGCGCGGTTGGTGGAGGCGATCGATCGCGGGCTTTGGCGCCCGCGCGCGAACGCCGTGCATGACGACCTCGCGCGGCTCACCGGCCGCGGGGTAGCGGAGACCAGCTCATGACCGACAGCGACGACGAGACCAACGCCCGCGCCAACGAGAAGTCGCGCATCCGCAAGCAGGCACGCGACAAGATGCTCGCGACCAAGACGGTCGAGAAGGGCCTCGTGATCGTTCACACCGGGAAAGGCAAGGGCAAGTCGACCGCGGCGTTCGGGCTGGCGCTACGCGCGATCGGCCAAGGCTTGAAGGTCGGCGTCGTGCAATTCGTAAAGGGCCGCTGGGAATCCGGCGAACGCGATGCGCTTGCGAAGTTCGGAGACGCGATCACCATCGCCGTCATGGGCGAGGGCTTCACGTGGGAGACCCAGGATCGCGCGCGCGACATCAAGGCCGCGGAGGCCGCGTGGGCGGTCGCGAAAGAGATGATCCTCGGCCCGAGCCCCGATCTCGTCATTCTCGACGAGATCAACATCGCACTGCGTTACGACTATCTGCCGGTCATGGATGTGATCGCCACGCTGGCGCAGCGGCCGCCGATGAAGCATGTGGTGCTCACGGGGCGGAACGCGCCGGCGGAACTGATCGAGACGGCCGACCTCGTCACCGAGATGACGGAGGTGAAGCATCCGTTCCGCGCCGGCGTGAAAGCCCAGCGCGGAATCGAATTCTGATTCGGCGGAGGGACGCGACTAGCGCTCGATCTCGGCCTTGAAGTTCGACGAATCGAGCGGCCCATAGGGAACACCCGCCGGCCACGGCAACAGGAAGCGCCGGCGTGCTCCGGCGAGCACGTTCTCGCCGGCGATCGCCTTCAGCGCGTCGCCCGAGATCTCGTGCCGGCCCCCCGCCTTCACCAGCGTCAGGACCGGATCGACGACGATGCCGTGCCCGGTGCCGGAGTTGCGAAGCACCACCTCGAGCTGATTGGGGCCGCCGCTCTGGGCAGGGCCGGCCGATTCGAGCGTGATGTCGGGCTTGGTGCCTGGGGGTGCGACGTAAAGCGTCCCGGCATAACGCACGGCGATGAGGATCTGCGACGCCTGCCCGGGCACCGAGTTGACCGGCGTTCCTTCCGCGATGATGCGGTACGGGACCTCTTCCTTCACGCTGGTCGGCCCGACGTACTGGACCCGCACGATCTGAACCCCGCCGGGCGGGACGATCGCCTCCGTCGGGAAGACGATGAAGTCATCCGATTCCTCCGACTTCTCGCGGCCGTCGATGTCCATCTCACGGGTCATCACCTTGATCGAGACCGTCGCCTCACGGGCATCCGGGTTCTCGAGCCGGAACGTCTTGTTGGCGTTGCGGCCGGCCGGTTCGAATTCCTGCGTGATCGGCACAAGCTGGAACGCAGCGGCCGTCGCCGGCAGCAGCAGGGTCACGGCCGCAGCGAACACTGCGGCGACCGCCGCGGCGCGGTCCGAGAACAGATAGGAGCGAAGTCGCGAAAAGGTCATGATCCCCTCAGTGAGTGAGCCGGCCCTGAACGCCGCCTCGGGTGCCAGGAAAAGAGTAGCTCAAAACACCCGTGGCGCACTGGCAAAAGTAGCGAACGTAGATCGCTCGATCGCCAGCGCGGACGAGTTTGTCGGCGGATTTCCTGTTCTTCTGCATCGTGGCTGCGGCGTTTACTTAACGGTCATATGGATGGTGAGGGTGTCGGAGAAGGTGCCCGCACCGGCGATCTCGTCGCTGATCTCGTTGACAGCGGTGGTAAATACGATCGACACGCTCGAAAGCTGGCTCGCCACCTTGGTTCCCGTCACGTCGCGCGCCAACGCGGCCGTGCAGGTCGATGCAAGCAAGCCCGTCGGGCTCGTGCCCGACGGATTGGTGAACGTCACCGAATACCTCTGGTATTCCTCGTTGCCGGCAGCCGTGTTCATCAGCTTCGCGCCGACCGCCGGCGCCAGGCTGCCGAGAACCGTCGTCGGGCAGTTCTCCGAAGTCACCTCGAGGGTGTAGCCAGCCTTCTTGTTGCAGCTCTGGGTCACGCTGCCGACGGTCACGGAATGGCTGCCGGTCGTGGTGAGCGCGGTGTTCAACGATGCCGCCAGTCCGGAGTCGGCGGCGGTGGTGATCGCGCAGTTCTCGGATACCGAGGCGGAAATCACGATGGTTCCGGTGACCGCCGACAAGACGAGCTTCGCGAGCACGATCACCGCTCCGACGGCAAGCACGCCCAGGGCGAAGACATGATGGGTCTTCAACGTTTCGACGTTAAGCGTCACGACAGCCACTTCCTTTCGTCGCGTCTACGCGGCCCGCTGAAGAGGGCCGCGCCGCAGAATTGATGCGACGATGATGACCAAAGCGTTGCACCGAAATGTTGACGTGCATCAACGTCGCGCCACACAACGCGCGACGAAGACATCAACATTGTGTGAGCAGCGGACGGTCTGCTGCGCGCGTGGGATCTGGACAAAGAAAAAGAGCCGCGGGTCGCCCCGCGGCTCTTTCTGCGCTTCCGCTGGTGCGGAGGCTTACTTCACGCTCATGTCGATGGTGAGCGTATCGGAGAACGTGCCGGCACCGGCGACTTCGCCGCTGTTGCCGTTGACGCCCGTGGTGAACGCGATGCTGAGGGTCGAGCTCTGGCCGGAGACCTTCACGCCCGTCACATCACGGCCGGTCGCCGCGGTGCAGGTCGAGGCCAGCAGGCCGGTCGGATTGGAGCCCGAGGGGTTCGTGAACGAGACCGAGTAGGTCTGGTATTCCTCGGATCCGGACGCCGAGTTGACGAGCTTGGCGCCGGTCGGCGCGGTGAGCGCGCCGATGGTCGTCGTCGAGCAGTTCGACGAGGTCACCGTCAGCGTGTAACCGGCCTTCTTGTTGCAGTTCTGGGAGACCGTGCCGACCGTGACGGTCTGCGCACCGGTCGACGTCAGCGCCGTCGTCAGCGACGTCGCGAGACCGGAGTCCGCCGTGCTCGAGATGTTGCAGTTCTGGGCGACCGAGGCCGAGAGGTTGATGGTCGCGGTCGTCGCCGAGAAGGCGACGCTGTACGCACCAACTACTGCCGCGGCAGCGAGCAGCGCAATCGCTGCGACGCGAGCCTTAAGCGAGGAAGTACGCACCGTCATAACCCACTCCTATTCATTCTCTTGTTGCCAGGCGCCGGGTGGCGCCGGGTCGGCGGAGCAGGGTTCTCCGCTCAGCCAAGCTCGACGGCAATATGACGGCTTTGGCGAAAACTTCAATCAAAACAGTCTCAAATTTAAGTGAAATTTGACGAAAATGCCCGCAATCGTTAACCAATTTGGGCCTGATCCGCGCCCGATCACCCACTCGTTGTGTGGCCGGCCAGGATACCGTCGAGGCGTTGGGCGCCTTAGCAGGCGGACAGGTCTTTCTTGTTAACGGCGGTCACAAGGATGTGAACTCCGTTAACGGTCACGACCGGCTGCGAAGATGGGCAGCGCCACCTGCGTGCATCGCCGGCGATACCGGAGCGACGGCGCCGCTCACTTCAGTTGCAGGTTGATCGTCAGGGTATCGAAGAACGTGCCGGCCCCGGCGATTTCGCCGGTGTTGCCGTTCGCGGCGGTCGTGAAATTGATCCTGATCGTGGAGACCTGGCCGGTCGCCTTCTTCGAGAAATCGGCACCGGTGGCGGGTGTACAGCTGGAGGCCAGCAGTCCCGTCGGATTGATTCCCGAGGGATTCGTGAATGCGACGGAATAGAGCTGATATTCCTGCCCGGCGTTGACGAGCTTTGCGCCGCTTGGCGCTGTTAGCGAGCCGATCGTGGTCGTCGAGCAGTTCGTCGATGAAACCGTCAGCGTGAAGCCCTTTCCGTTGTTGCAGGTCTGCGTCACGGTGCCGAGGGTCACCGTCTTCGCCCCGGTGGAGGTCAGGGCGGCGACGAGATTGGTCGCCAGGCTGGAATCGGGCGCCGCGGTGAGGCTGCAGGTCTCGTTGATCGACGCCGCGACGTTGAAGGCTGCTGTCGTCGCAGCCCTGGCTCCCCCGAGCAAAACGGCGAGTGCCGCGGCGGCAAGAATGCCGACCGCGGCTGCTCGCTTGAGCGATTGAGGGATGACCGTCATGGCAGACGCTCGCGAGATCTCAGCGGTCCCGGATCACCGAGACCGCTGTAGCTCGGTTGCGCGGCTTACTTCACCGACATGTTGAGGGTGAGCGTGTCCGCGAAGGTGCCTGCGCCGGCGACGTTGCCGGTCGTGCCGTTGACGGCGGTCGTGAACGACAGCGAAACGGTCGAGCTCTGGCCCGACACCTTCGCGCCGGTCACGTCGCGGCCGGTCGCGGCCGTGCAGCTCGAGGCCAGAAGGCCCGTGGGATTGGAGCCCGACGGATTGCTGAACGAGACGGTGTAGAGCTGATACTCCTCGGAGCCGCTCGCCGCGTTGACGAGCTTGGCGCCGGTCGGAGCGGTCACCGCACCGATGCTGGTCGTCGAGCAGTTCGTCGACGTGATCGAGACCGTATAGCCGGCCTTCTTGTTGCAGTCCTGGCTCACGGTGCCGACCGTCACCGTCTGCGCGCCGGTCGAGGTCAGCGCGGTGGCGAGGTTCGTCGCGAGCCCCGCATCGGTGTTTGCCGAAATGCTGCAGTTGGTCGCGATCGACGCAGACAGGTTGATGGTGGCCGTTGTGGCCGAGAACGCGGCGCCGCACACCGCGACAAGCGCCGCCGCAGCAAGCGCACCAATCGCCGCAAGGCGGCGGGAACGCGGAAGAATATTCATAACCGGACACCCCAAATTTCAGTTTTTGTCGCCCGTTCGCCTTGTGGCGACGGGGCCCGGCCGAGCGATCGCTCAGCCAAGCGGGGCCGGACTATGTGGAAAATGAAATGGTTAAGTCACTCAATTTTAAGTGAGATTTTACTAAAATGCCGCACATTAAGGGTAACGGCATTGTGAGCCGAAAACCGCCTCATCAGGAATTTCTAAGCTTTCCAACGAATAACTAGCAGCACGGGGACGCAGCGAAGCTGGACTGCTCTGTACGAAATAAAATGTCCGTGATCGTCCGTGATGTCCCTCATTCCTGTAGCTCCGGCGGCCTCCGGCGCCGAGATATCTGACATCGGGCGACGCCGGCGAAAGCGCGAGGCGCTCCACGACCGGCCTCGTCGCCTCCGGTCCGCCGCTGACACCGTGACCGCCGCCCAACAGAACCCCCTGGCCCTTAGACGTGGCGGCCGAACTCAAGAATCGTTAACCATATCAAGAAGATTTGATGGGGGCACCACTGGCTGCCGCAACCGGAAGGGGTTAGTGGACCACCCCAGCAAAGCGAAGCTGCGGGGTTTGCGACGCGAACTTTCGCGACGAGGGGGCGACGAATGACAGTCGAGGTGTAATGGACGGCTGTCGCCCGCCCACTCTCCTCCCGCGCCGCTCCGCCAGCCGCTTCGCCGCTGCGGTCGCATTCGCGATCGCGCTGTCCGCGGCGTGCGGATTCGCCGGTCCGGCCGCTTGGGCCCAGACTCCGCAACGCGCGGCCCCGGCGCGGGCGGCGACGCTCGGCGTGACGCTCACCGTCGCCATCGACACCACGGAGCTCGGCGACGTCGAAGCGACGGTCACGCGCTCGGGACAGTTGGTCTCGATCGCGGGACAGCCCCTCATCGAGCTGCTGCGGCCCGCTGTCCGCGCGTCCAAGCTCGCCGAGTTGCGACGGAAGATCGGCGACGACGGGGCGATCCGCGCCGAGGATGCTGCCGTTCCCGGAATCGCCCTGCGATTCGACATTAACCTGCTGCGCATCGAGGTCGAGGTCGACAACGACTTCCGCCAGCCGAACGACATCAGCCTGATGTCGCGCGGGCGGCGCACCTCGGGATTCACCTTGGTGAATCCGGCGCCGATCTCCGGCTTCGTCAACCTGCGTTCCGGCGTCGACTACGTCGATTCCGGCACGACCGGGACCGAGCGCCAGCCCGCGGCGGTCAGTGTCGACGGAGCGCTCAACGGCTACGGCACCGTCCTCGAATGGGGTGCGAACTGGAAGGAACAGCGGACGCCCGAGTGGCAGCGGGACGACGTCCGGCTGGTGCAGGATTTCCCCGAGGATCTGCTTCGGGTCACCGCCGGCGACGTCCGCTACGGACTCGAGGGATTCCAGTCCAGCCGACGCATCGGCGGCATCACGCTGGCCAGCAACTACACCCTCCAGCCGAACCAGTCGATCATCCCGGCGGGCTCGGCGGCGTTCGATCTGCAGCGCGCGTCGCGGGTCGAAGTGTTCCTGAACGGACAGCGGGTACAAGCGCTCCAACTCGGGCCGGGGCGCTACAACCTGCGCGATTTCCCCTTCGCGTCGGGATCGAACGACGTCGAGGTCCGGATCACCGACGAAGTGGGCCGCGTCGAAACGATACGATTCCCGTTCGTGTTCGAGACCACGGTGCTGGGCGAAGGCATCCACGAGTACAGCTACGCCATCGGCGTGCCTGCGAACACCAGCCCAGGTGGGCGGCAGTACGACCCCGGCGGCGGATACGTGTTCTCCGGCTTTCACAATTACGGCGTCACCGACCAGTTCACGGTTGGCGGCAACTTCCAGACCGCGAGGTTCGGCGAGCAGGTCGGCGCCAATGCCCGGCTGGCGACGATCCTCGGCACCTTCCGCACCGATGTTGCCGGCAGCCGGACCGACTTCGGCTATCCGGACTACGCGGCCCGCCTTCAGTACCGCTACTCGGAAGGCTCGGTGCGCCAGCCGCCGCCGAGCGGCACTGCGAGTCCGATCGGCAGCAGCACCACCCCGTACAATCTGCAGCAGTTGCCGACCGGACGCTCGCTGTCGGCGAACTTCACCTACCGTGGCGCCGAGTTCTCCGACATCAGCGTCGACCGGGCGCCCACCAATCCGATTCGCCTCGACTACGGCTTCAACTACGGACAACGCGTGTTCGGCGACTGGTTCGGCAACGCCGGCTACTCCAAGCAGCTTGGGCGCGACGGTGCCGCGAACACCGACACCTACACGACGAGCGTCAGCACGCGGATCACCGACGAGATCACCCTCTCGGTGTTCGGGACGCGCCGCGTACCCTCCAACGATCAGATCGAGAATGCGCTGTTCGTGGGGCTGTCGTGGATGCCGGTCCAATCGCGGCATCGTTATTCGGTGTCGCGCGACACCCGCACGCTGACGAACCGCGCGACGTGGTCGTACACGCCGCTGCAGACGGTCGGCGGCATTCAGGGCGACGCGTCGGTCGAGAAGACGTCGACCGAGTACCATCTCAACGGAAGCGCGCGATACGTCGATTACCGCTACGAGGCGGCGCTCACCCGCGACCAGACCTACGCGCGGGCCGAGGGCGACCACGGCACCACGCGGACGTCGGCGACGTTCGGTACCGCGATCGTGTTCGCCGGAGCGCACGTCGGCGTCTCGCGTCCGATCAACGACAGTTTCGTCCTGATCGCGCCCCACCCGCGCCTGTCGGGACAGAGCATCCTCGTGAACCCGGTCGACAACTCCGCGGACGCGAAGACCGACTGGCTCGGCGCGGCGGTGATCCCCGGCGTCCCCGCCTACCGGCCGTACCAGTTGAGCATCGAGGCACCGGATCTGCCGGTGGGATACGATCTCGGCGAACAGGTCTTCAATGCATCGCCGACCTACAAGAGCGGTACGCTGATCGAAGTCGGCACCGGCGGCACGGTCATGGTCGACGGCACTCTGCTTGATCCCGACGGTCAACCGCTGGGCCTCTACTCGGGACACATCATCTCACTCGACGAACCCGACCAGCGTCCGATTGCCTTCTTTACCAATCGCGCCGGCCGATTCCGCGTGCTTGGCATGTTCCCCGGACGGTTTGAGGTGCGACTCGACACATTCCCGAACCGCGGTCAGACGCTGGTCGTCCCAAAGGATGCGGAGGGCATGTATAATGCCGGCACGGTCCACTTCCCGACCCACTGACGGACGCCCGATGTCTCCCCGTCGCTTGATGTTCTGGATCCTGTTCGCGGGTACGCTCCTCGCCGGCGCGCATGTCGCCGAGGCGAAATGCAACCTCGAGTTGCAGGACCTGTCGAGCGTGCAGTGGCGTGGCGCGACCGGCGCCGGCTACGGAGCCTTCGACGGGTCCACACTGGCGCAGGCCGTCAACTTCAAGGTCGAGAGCGAGGGAAGCTCGTGCTCGTTCTTCGTCGGCGTCGTCTCGCGATCGAGCCGGGACCCCGGGCGCCGCGTGCTGAGCGATGACTACGACACGCTCTCGTACCAGATCTATCGCGATAACACGCTGGGCACGATTCTGCGCGACACGCCCGAGGCGGCCTCCAGCGAGGTGCTGAGCGGCGTCATCAGCAACAAGCAGACGGTCGCGATGCAGTTCTACCTCAGCATTCCGCCGCTGCAGATCGCGACGCCGGGTGAGTACGAGGACACGATCGAGATCCGGCTCTACGAAGGGACCGTGGCTCAGCCGATCCTCAACGACACGAAGACGATCAGCTTCAAGGCCAAGGTGCCGACGGTGAGCGAGCTCTCCTTCACCGGCGGAAGCTTCGATCTCGCGTCGCGCTCGACGACGTTGCGATTCGATCCCGCCCGGACCGGCGCGACCGGCGCGGTCTCCCTGTGGGCACGATCGAATACCCGCTACATCCTGTTCGCGGAATCCCAGAACGGCGGACAGCTCGAGAACCTCGATGCCGCGGAGACCGACGTCATCCGATACACCATGCAGGTCGACGGATACACGATTCCGCTGTTTCGCGGCGTCCCGTTCCCGGTCGGCGTCCGCACCAACCCCACGACCGCGAGCGGCTGGCAACACAGCTTCAACTTCACGCTCGGCACCGTCGATACGCAATCCGCAGGCGAGTACCGCGACGTCGTGACGATCACGCTGTCCACGTATTGATCGTCGCGCACGGCGTTAACCACGCCCTTTAGCAACCTGTTAATCCGCCGCTCGGTACCGTCGCATCGACGACGTGACGGAGCGCGCGATGGCCGAACAAATCCCTAGACTCGGCGAGATCCTCGTCAAGCTCGGGCTCGCGACGCGCGACCAGGTGCAGCATGCGCTGGCCCGGCAAGCGACGTCGCGCACGCGCCTCGGCGAAATCCTGGTCGAAGCGGGCGTCATCACCAGCCGTCAGTTGGAATCGGCGCTCGCCGAGCAACGCCGCTGGGCAGCCCGCGGCGTGCTCGGCCTCGCGATGCTCGCGTTCCAACCCGCTGCCTCGATCGCCGGCAGCGCGGTGCTCAACATCCGGGGGGAAATTCCTGCGGTGAGCTCGGTGCAGCTGTCCCAGGCCAACGTGATCCTGCCCGCCGATCTACGGCGTCCGTTGGAGAACGCGGTCATCACCAGCGTCACCGAACGCAGCAACAGCCGGGGCGCCTACACGATCACCATCGTCTCGGATGCGGCCCAGAGCGGCGGGCGTCCGGCATTGGTGAACCAGGACAGCGGGACCGCAATTCCGTACCGCCTCACCTACGGCAATCAGGAAGTCCGGTTCGAGGGCGATCGCGCGGTCCTGACGCGTCCAGCCGGAAAAACCGTGCACCCGCAGTCGATCGCGATCTCGACCGACCCGTCGGCGACCCTGCCCGCCGGGGAATACGCCGACCGTCTCACGCTCGTGCTGTCGGCACGTTAACGATTACACGAATCGGTGATTCCGCCGCCTCTGGCGTAATATTATTTTCGCATTATTGTACGGCGCCGTTACGCTCCGCAGGAACGGAGCGTGTCCGGGGGGACACCGATGACGAGGCCCGGCAAAAAAACCCTGCATAGCTGCGGTTTGCGACGCTCGTTGCTCGCCTGCGCGGCAGCCGTCGTGGCCTGCTTCGCGACCGAAGCGCGGGCCGAGACGATCAACCTCTCCGGAGTCGTGCCGGCCAAGAGCGGCGTGCGGCTTGTGCAGCGGCAGAGCGTCCTGCCTGCGGACCTGCGCCAGCCGCTCCACGACTTCGTCCTGTTCAGCCTGGTGCTGCAGACCAACAACAATCTCCGCTACACGCTGACGGTGCTGTCGGAGAGCGCCAGGGAAAACGGGTCCGCGGCGCTCGTCGATCAGCAGACCGGGAGCGCGATCCCGTACACCCTCGCCCTCGGAAGCCAGGAGGTCCGGTTCCAGGACGGCAAGGCCGTTCTCGAGACCGGCAGCCAAACCAACAAATCCGGGAAGTCCGAGGACCTCAAGATATCGACCCGGCCGGGCTCGACAATGGCGGCCGGCCAGTACGAGGAGCATCTGACCCTCGTGATGTCGATCAACTAGCCCGCGCTCCGCGGCGCGCTTGTCGCGGCGGTCGGCCCGCCGTACTTTCCCTGTCCCCGACACCACCAACGCCTGAGTGCGCCATGCCACCGGCGCCATGCAGCGCAACGCGACGCATTGCCCGGCGCGTCGACGCAACCGCAATGCCCCAACCGAACAGCGATCGATGAAACCCGCGGCCGTCATGATCGCAGGCACCAGCTCGGACGCCGGCAAGACCCTCCTCGTCGCCGCGCTGGCGCGGGCGTTCGCCCGCCGAGGTCTCCAGGTGCGCCCCTTCAAGGCCCAGAACATGTCCAACAACGCCGCCGTCTCCGCGAGCGGTGCCGAGATCGCGCGCGCCCAGGCCCTGCAGGCCCGCGCCGCAGGCGTGCGGCCGAGCGCGGACATGAACCCTGTCCTGCTCAAGCCCGAAGGTGACGGTCATGCGCAGCTCGTCGTGGGCGGTATGGTGAAGGGACGCGTGCGACCGCGCGAGTGGCGCGCGATCCGTGGCGAGTTGCTGGGCGCCGCGACGTCGGCCTTTTCGCGCCTTGCTGCCGACGCCGATCTCATGCTCGCCGAAGGCGCCGGGTCGGTTGCCGAGGTCAACCTGCGCGAGTCCGATGTCGCGAACTTCGGCTTTGCCGAAGCAGCCGACCTGCCGATCATCCTCGTTGCCGACGTCGAGCGCGGAGGCGCGATCGCGGCACTGGTGGGGACGCATGCGCTGCTCGAATCCGCCGACCGCGCCCGGATCAAGGGATTCATCGTCAACAAGTTCAGAGGCGATGCATCGCTGTTCGCCCCGGCGGTGACGGTGATCCAGGAGCGGACCGGCTGGCCCTGCCTCGGCGTGTTGCCCTATGTGGCCGCGGCGGAGCGGTTGCCGGCTGAGGACTCGCTCGCGCTGTCGCGGCCTGCGCGGGCGCGACAGGGCCGCATCGTCGTCGCGGTGCCACGGCTTCCGCGACTCGCCAATTTCGACGATCTCGACCCGTTGCTTGCGGAGAGCGACGTTGCGCTGGAGATGATCCCTGCGGGTCGCCCGATCCCTGCGGATGCCGATCTGATCGTCCTCGCGGGCTCAAAGGCGACCCGCGCCGATCTCGAGGCGCTGAAGGCGGAGGGATGGGATATCGATATCCGCGCCCACGTGCGCCGCGGCGGTCGCGTGATCGGCGTGTGCGGGGGATACCAGATGCTCGGCCGGTCCGTCGCCGATCCCGAGGGCATCGAGGGCACTTCAGGCGTCAGCGACGGCCTTGGGCTCCTCGACATCGATACGGTCATGACGCCGAACAAGGTCCTCGGCGAGACCCGCGGCAAGGCGGTCGGTTTCGCCGGCGCACCGCCGGTCACCGGCTATGAGATCCACCTCGGCCGAACCACCGGCTCCGGTCTCGCACGGCCCATGCTGGCTCTCGAAGCGGGGCCGGACGGGGCGGTGTCCGCCGACGGCCGCGTGATGGGATGCTATCTTCATGGGCTGTTCGGATCCGACGCATTCCGCGCGGAACTGTTGAAGAGCCTGGGCGGCCGATCCCATGTCACCGAGTACGAAGCCGGAGTCGACGCGGTACTCGACGAGCTGGCCCGGGCCTGCGAGCGGCACATCGCCGTCGACCGTCTGCTGGAGATCGCACGTGGTGGCTGAGCGTGCGCGACTACAACGTCAGATAGAGCATCCCCGCGACGAGCGCCGCATTCGCCATGCACGCGACGACGTACAGGATGAGGGCGCGGCGAATGTCGGTCACGGTCGCGGACGCGCCTCCGGCGCCGAGCCACGGCTCATCGATGGTCTCGCCTCCGTAGCTGCGTGGTCCGCCGAGCGCCAGACCGAGCGCGCCGGCCGCGGCCGCCTCGGGATATCCGGCGTTCACCGACCGGTGTCGATGACCGTCGCGCAACGCCGTGAGCAGCGCGCCGGCCGGCCGGCCGGCGGGGACGCACATTGCCGCGATCGAGAGCAGGAGCGCGCTGAGCCGCGCCGGGATGAAATTCGCGGCGTCGTCGAGGCGCGCCGCGACCCGGCCGAATGCCGCGTACCGCGGCGTGAGGTGGCCGATCATGCTGTCCATCGTGCTGATCGCCTTGAACGCGAGCAGGCCCGGCAACCCAAGGACGAGATACCAGAACATCGGCGACACGACGGCATCGGAGAAATTCTCGGCGAGGGATTCGATCGAAGCGCGTGCGACGCCGTGCTCGTCCAGCACGTTGACGTCGCGCCCCACGATCTTGGCGACCGCAGCGCGGGCGCTGTCCAGTTTGCCGACCGCGAGCCGACGCTCGACGCGCTGCACATGCTCGAACAGGCTGCGCTGCGCCAGCATGACGATGATGACGGCGGCCTCCCCGAGCCAGCCGTGAGGGATGCTGCGGAACAGCGAATCGAGCAGGAGCCCGGCGCCGAAGGCGAGACCCGTCAGGAATACCGCGACCACCGCCCCGCGCACCATCCGCGCGCGGAAGCTCCGCGTCTCGCGGTTGAGCCGCCGGTCGACGCGATCGATGATGCTGCCGAGGATTGCGACGGGATGAGGAACGCGCTCCCAGACCCACGACTGCGGCAGTGCCGCCTCGAGCGCGAGCGCCATCAGCATGACCAGCGCGCTGTCCGCGCGCATGATGTGGCTGAGGTCGATGGCTTGCATGATCGAAGCATGGCCGTGGCGCGCGAGCGCGTCAACGATTCGCCGGTGACACCTGTGTGGCGCGCCGTGTCATGGTGACCACCCCGTCCACCGGCGTGCTCCTGTGCGGGCACGGCAGCCGCGAAGACGACGCGCGCGCCGAGTTCGAGCGATTCGTGTCGGCGGCGGATCGGGCGTTGCAACTGAGGGACCCGGGGGCGCGCGTCTTCGGTGGATATCTCGAATTCGCGCACCCGACTCTTGCGGAAGCGCTCGCGGCGCTTGCGGACACCGGCGCAGCCCGGATCGTCGCCCAGCCGCTGATGCTCTTCGCAGCCGGCCACGTGAAGAACGATATTCCGTGGGAGGTCAATACCTTCGCCGCCTCGCGCCCCGGCCTGCGCCTCGACTGCGGGCGCGAGCTGTCGCTGGACGCCAAGCTGCTGGCGGCAGCGGCCGATCGCGTGCAGGAGGGGGAGGCGCTGGCCACCAGATCGGTCCGGCGCTCCGATACGCTGCTCCTCGTCATCGGCCGCGGGACATCGGACCCGGACGCCAACGGCAACATCGCAAAACTTGCGCGGATGCTGTGGGAGGGGCTCGGGATGGCGCGCGCGGAGATTGCGTTCTCCGGCATCGCCAAGCCGACGATCGCCGAAGGCCTTGAACACGCCGCGCGGCAGGGATACGCCCGCGTCGTCGTGTTCCCCTACTTCCTGTTCACAGGCGTGCTCGTGAAGCGGATCTATCGTCTTACCGAAGAGGCGGCACGGAAGCATCCGGGCGTCGAGTTCCTCGCCGCGCCCTATCTCGCCGATCATCCGCTGGTCGTCGAAACCGTGCTCGATCGCATCGCCGCGGCGGGCACCTCCGCCGCGGCCGACAATTGCGGCCTCTGCAAGTACCGCGAGAAAATCATCGGTTTCGAAGACTCGACCGGCGCGCCACAGGTCGGTCATCACCACCACGTTCGCGGCGTCCTGGACGAGAAGGATAAAGCGTCGTGACCGAGGCGTGGATCCGCGACGCGGAAACGATTTACCGCCTGTCGTTCGAGCGAGCGCGCGCCGCCACCGACTTGTCCGCCATCGCGCCGGACCTGCATGACATCGCGTTGCGGCTGGTGCATGCGTGCGGGCGGCCGGAGATCGTCCGCGACATCGCAGCGAGCGCCGGGGCCGTGGAGAACGGCGTGGGGGCGCTGCGCAGAGCGGCACCGGTCATCGTCGACTCGCGGATGACCGCGGCGGGGATCACCCGCGCGTTCCTGCCTGAAAAAGTTGAGGTTTTCTGCATCCTCGACGATCCGGCGGTCGAGGCGCGCGCCCGCGTCGATCGGACAACACGCTCGGCGGCTGCCATCGACCAGGCGGCAGCTCGTCTTTGCGGCGGGGTCGTCGCCGTCGGAAACGCCCCCACGGCGCTGTTCCGGCTGCTCGAAATCGTTGCTGACGACCCTTCCCGGGCCCCTGCCCTGGTTCTCGGCTTCCCGGTCGGATTCGTCGGCGCCGCCGAATCCAAGGACGCGCTGATCGCAAGCGGGCTACCGTTCATCACCCTCAGGGGCGCGTTCGGCGGCAGCGCGCTTGCGGCCGCCGCGGTGAACGCCCTGGCATTGCTCGCGAGGAGCGGTAGCCGATGAGCGAGCCTTGGCTGTCCGTCGTCGGCATCGGCGCGGACGGGCTCCGATCCATCGCCCCCGCCGGCCGCGACGCCATCGACCGCGCCGAAATTCTGGTCGGCGGCGCCCGCCATCTCGCGCTCATTCCACCCGATGGCCGCGAGCGTATGGCGTGGGACTCGCCGATCGCGACGACCATCGACCGCCTCGGGACCCTGGCAGGACGGCGGGTGGTGGTGCTCGCCAGCGGCGATCCGATGAGCTTCGGCATCGGCGCGACGTTGGCACGACGGTTCGGCGACGCCGTGCGCATCATTTCCGCGCCGGGCGCGATCGCACTCGCCTGCGCGCGTCGGCTGTGGCCGGAGGAGTCGGTCACTCACGTCTCGCTCTGCGGGCGACCGGTGGAAACCGTCGCGCTCCATCTCGAACCCGGCGCACGGCTGGTCGTGCTGTCGGCCGACGGTGCGACGCCGAATGCCGTCGCGGCGTTCCTCACCGCACGCGGCTACGGCCCGTCGGCTATGACCGTCTTCGAGCGACTCGGCGCCGACGACGAACGCGCGGTGTCCGGCGACGCCGCAAGCTGGCAATACGCACGCCTCGACGACCTGAACACAATCACCGTCGAATGCCGGGCGACTCCCGACGCCCTCGTCCTGTCGCGGGTTCCGGGACTGCCCGACGACGCGTTCGCCCATGACGGCCAGATCACCAAGCGCGAGCTGCGCGCGCTCGCTCTCGCCGCGCTCGCGCCCCGCGCGGGCGAGATGCTGTGGGACATCGGCGCGGGCTGCGGGTCGGTGTCGGTGGAGTGGCTTCGCGCCGCCCCGCGCACGCAAGCGATCGCGATAGAGCGCAACCCGGAGCGCGCGGCCTTCTGCACTCACAACGCCGCCAATCTCGGAGTGCCGGGGCTGCGGGTCATCACCGCAGAGGCCCCGGCGGCGCTCGCCGGTTTGCCATCGCCCGACGCGGTGTTCGTCGGCGGGGGCGTGACGGTGCCCGGCGTTCTCGAAGCTGCGTGGTCGGCATTACGTGAGCGCGGACGCATCGTCGCGCACGCCGTGACTGTCGACGGAGAGGCCCGGCTGATCGAGGCGGCAACGCAGTTCCGTGGCACGCTGACCCGCGTCGGTGTCGAGCGCGCGGAGCCGCTCGGGAACCGCACCGGATTTCGCCCCGCGCGAGCCGTGACCCAACTCGTCGCCGAGCGTCGCCGATGACAGGAACGCTGTACGGAATCGGCGTCGGGCCGGGCGACCCCGAGCTGATCACGCTCAAGGCCATGCGCCTGCTCGCGGCTGTTCCGGTCATTGCCTATCCCGCGACCCAGGACGGCGAGAGTCTCGCGCGCCGCGTCGCCCAGCCGCACATCGCGCCGGGACGCATCGAGATCGCGATGGAGATCGACATCACACGCCCGCACGCGGACAACGAGGGACGCTACGACACCGCTGCAGAGCGCATCGCAGAACAGCTCGCCGCCGGGCGCGACGTCGCCGCACTATGCGAGGGGGACCCGCTGCTGTACGGCTCGTTCGTCTACCTCGCCGCGCGGCTCAGCAGCCGGTTCCCGACCGTGATCGTTCCGGGCGTCACCTCGGTGACCGCGGCCGCGGCTGTGACGCATCATGCGCTCGCGACCGGCACCGATCCGCTGATGGTGATCCCCGCCAGCCTCCCCGAGGACATCCTGCGTGCGCAGCTCCTGGGCGCGTCGGCTGTCGCGTTGATAAAGGTGGGACGCCACTTCGCCAAGGCGAAACGCGCGCTGGCGTCCGCCGGGCTGCTCGAAGGCGCGACCGTGGCCTCGCGTGTCGGCTTTCCGGATCAGCGGATCGCACCGGCGGCATCGCTCGCCGACGACGACCGGGTGCCGTATTTCTCGGTCATACTCGCCCGCCGGAGCGAGCGATGACGATCGCTGTCGTGGCGCTGCATCCACGCGGACTCCGCATCGCGCGAGCCATCACCCGCCGCACCCCGGGTGCCGTGGTGCATGCCCCGAAACCTCTCGTCGGGAAGGAGGACGAGGGCTTCACGGCGCTCGCACCGCACCTCGCCAGCCTTTTCGAGGGCGGCTCAGCGATCGTCGGCGTGATGGCGAGTGGAATTCTCGTGCGGCTGCTCGCGCCGCACTTGGCCGACAAGCGACGCGAGCCGCCGGTCATCGCCGTATCGGAGGATGGGCGGCACGTGGTGCCGCTGCTCGGTGGCCACCACGGCGCGAATCGCCTTGCCGACCGCGTCGCGGCCATCACCAAAGGAACCGCGGCGATCACCACCGCGAGCGAATCCGCCCTCGGCATCGCGCTGGACGAGCCGCCGCCAGGCTGGACCGTTGCCAATCCTGGCGTTGCCAAGAGCATCGTTGCCGATGTTCTCAGCGGACGCGGCGTGCACCTCGACATCGAGGCTGGAGTGGCGCGCTGGCTCGCGCCGCTGCGAAAGCATGCCGCGCGAGACGCCAAACGTACCGTGCTCGTCACCGACCGCGCTGTCAGCGGCAGCGGATCGACAGTCGTCCTTCACCCGCCGACCCTGGCGGTCGGCGTCGGCTGCGAGCGCGGCGTGAGCGGCGCCGAGATGATTCGCGCGGTGCGCGCCGCATTGAAGAGAGCAAAGCTCTCGCCCGCCTCGGTCGCCTGCATCGCGTCGCTCGACCTCAAGGCCGACGAAGCCGCCGTTCACGAGACGGCACATGCGCTCGGCGTGCGCGCCCGATTCTTCACCGCCGCGCGGCTCGAGCGCGAGCGGCCACGCCTGAAAAATCCATCGGCCGCAGTGTTCCGGACGGTCGGCTGCCACGGCGTGGCGGAAGGCACAGCGCTCGCCGCCGCCGGCCGCGACGCGAGGCTGGTCGTGCCAAAGGCGGCGAACGGCCGCGTCACCGTCGCGATCGCACGCGCGAAACGCGATATCGACGCGAACAAGGTCGGGCGGGCCAGAGGCGCGCTCGCTGTCGTCGGTCTCGGGCCGGGAACACCAGAGCTCCTGACGCCGCGCGCCCGCGCCGCGATCACGCGCGCCACCGACATCGTCGGCTACGGGCTCTATCTCGACTTCCTGGGCGGGCACGACGGGAAACGCCTGCACGATTTTCCCCTCGGTGCCGAGGCGCAGCGCGCGGATCACGCGCTGAAATTGGCGGCGCAGGGTCGTGACGTGGCGCTCGTCGCGTCAGGCGATCCCGGCATCTACGCGCTGGCGACCCTGGTTTTCGAGCGCGCGGCGGCTGCGCGACACGACGCGGTCCGCCGCGTCGCCATCGAGGTGATCCCCGGTGTGAGCAGTATGCTCGCCGGCGCCGCGCTGGCTGGCGCGCCGCTCGGTCATGACTTCGCCGTGATCTCGCTCTCCGATCTGCTGACGCCTTGGCCGACGATCGAGCGGCGCCTCGAAGCCGCCGCCGATGGCGACTTCGCCGTCGCGCTGTTCAACCCGGCCTCGAAGCGGCGGCAGTGGCAACTGCCCCGCGCGCGCGACATCCTGCTGCGCAGCAGGGCGCCCGACACGCCCGTGGCGCTCATTCACGACGTCGGCCGCGACGCGGAACGCCTGCGACTGACGACACTGCGCCAGCTCGACGCTGGCGACGCCGACATGACGACGCTCGTGATCGTCGGCGCTCGGGCGACGCGGACGCTCGATGCCGCCGGGCGGCGATGGATGTACACGCCGCGCGGTTATGCGGCCAAGTCGGCAGGCAAGGGACCGCGGCGATGACCGTCCACTTCATCGGCGCGGGGCCTGGGGCTCCCGACCTCATCACCGTCCGTGGCCTGAAATTCATCCGCGCCGCGGGTCTCGTGCTCTACGCCGGATCGCTGGTCCCGCGCGAGGTCGTCGCCGAGGCGAGACCGGGCGTCGAGGTGATCGACACCGCGCCGATGACGCTCGACGGGATCATCGAGCGCATCCGCGTCGCGCACGAGAACGGGGTCGACGTGGCGCGCGTTCATTCGGGTGATCCGTCGCTCTATGGTGCCATCGCCGAGCAGATGAAGCGGCTCGACGCGCTCAGCATCCCCTACGACATCACACCGGGCGTCCCGGCCTTCGCCGCCGCGGCGGCAACGTTGAAGCGTGAGCTGACGGTGCCCGACGTCGCCCAATCGGTGGTGCTGACGCGGACCGCCGTGCGCGCGTCGGCAATGCCTGAGGGCGAGGATCTGGCTGCCTTCGCCGCGACCGGCGCCACGCTGGCGATCCATCTGTCGATCAACAATCTCGCCAACGTCGTGCGCACGTTGACGCCCGTGCTCGGTGTGGATTGCCCGTGCGCGGTCGTGTGGCGGGCGAGTTGGCCCGATGAGACGGCGATCGAAGCGACGCTCGGCACGATCCGCGACCGAGTGAAGGCCGAGGGGTTCACGCGCACGGCGCTGATCCTGGTCGGCCGGGCGCTGGCGCGCGATCGCGGCAGCGACAGTCGCCTCTACGCCCCCGACCACAGTCACGTGCTGCGGCCGGCGAAGAAGGACTAGCGCGCCGACGCCGACGCGCCGGCGAGAACGCCATCGAGCCATCGGACCGCATCGTCAACCGACGTCACCGTCGGGCCCGGAGGCGCGGGTGGCCGCGCCACCATGACGACCGGAAGAGCGAGACTGCGGGCCGCGGCAATCTTGGCGTAGGCGGCAGCGCCCCCGGCGTTCTTGCTGACGACGACGCCGATCCGGTGCTCCATCAGCAGCGCGGCATCGTCGCCTTCGCGGAACGGACCGCGGTCGACGATGACGACACTACCCGGGAGCGGATTCCCCGCCGGCGGCTCGGCTAGCCGGACGACGCAGCGCTCGGCGATGTCGACGAAGGGTGCGAGCCCACCCGAGCCCAACGCGAGAAAGACGCGGCAATCCGCGAACTCCGTCCTCAGTACGTCGGCTGCGGCAGACAGATTGCCGACCTCGGTCCAGCGATCGCCCGCGGTGAGCGTCCATTCCGGTCGCGAGAGAACGAGCCGCGGAATGCCGGCACGCTCCGCGGCGACGACCGCATGGGCGGAGATTTCCGCCGCGAACGGATGGGTGGCATCGATCAATGCGGACACATGCTCGTCGCGGAGGTACGCGGCAAGACCGTCGACGCCGCCGAATCCGCCAATGCGGACTGTTCCCGGCAGCGCCCGCGGCCGACGGGTACGGCCCGCGAGCGAGGTGGTCACGTCTGCGTCGCCTCGCGACCCCAGCGCCTCCGCGAACGCCGCGGCCTCCGACGTTCCGCCAAGCACCAGAACGCGCCGCCTCACGGCCCGGACCTGCCGATGAGAGTGCCCGCGCGATCGAACACCAGCACATCCACACTCGTGCCACCGGCGAGCGTTGCCAGCGCGGTGCCCCGTGCCCGGTCCGCCACCGCATCGATCAGCCCGCGAGCGAGTCCGGCGTTCGTGGCGATCACCAGCGCCTCGCCTGCGCTGGAACTGCTTTCGATCGCGGCGACAATCGCCTCGGGCGCTCCGACGTCGCGCGCGGTGCACGCCAACGCCCGCACATCGAGCCGCGACCGCGACGAGTGAAGGTCGAGCTCGCCTTGGGCGAGCTTCGCGAGCTTGCCGAAACCGCCGGCAATCACGAGTTCGCGCACCGGATGCGCGCGCAGGTACTTCAGCATGCCGCCCGCGAAGTCGCCCATGTCGATGAGCGCGATCTCCGGGGCATCGTAGATCTTCTGCGCGGCGGCTTCGGACGTGCGCCCGGTCGCAGCAATGATGCGATCGATGCCGTTGGCGCGCGCCACGTCGATGCCGCGGTGGATCGAATGGATCCACGACGCGCACGAGTACGGGATCACGATTCCGGTGGTGCCGAGGATCGAAAGCCCGCCGACGATCCCGAGTCTGGGGTTCGCGGTGCGTTTGGCGATATCGTCGCCGCCGGGGATCGAGAGGGTGACGATCGCATCGGCCGCGGTGCGATGCCGGCCCGCGATCTCTCCCAATGCCGCGCCGATCATGCGGCGCGGCACCGGATTGATCGCCGGCTCGCCGACGGCGAGCGGCAGACCGGCGCGCGTCACAGTGCCGACACCGGGGCCGGCGCGGAAGACGACGCCCGCTCCGCTCGCCCCGCGCTCCACCCGGGCCAGCACGGTTGCACCGTGGGTGACGTCGGGGTCGTCGCCGGCATCCTTGATCACGCCGGCCTCGGCGCACGCGCCGTTGATAGCGTGATGTGCCAGGGCGAACGACACCGGCTGCCCGTTGGGCAGGCGGATCGTCACCGGATCGGGGAACCGCCCGGTGAGCAGTGCCTCGAACGCGGCGGCGCTCGCGGCGGTAGCGCAAGCCCCCGTCGTGTATCCGCGCCGCAATGGACGTGCTTCGGCCGATCGCATAGGGTCACTTTACCGCCCCTCGGGCGACGCGGCGAGGCACGCCCGATGCGTTGCCGCCGCGGCTTCCGTATGATCCTGTCCGCATGATTCCGCCCGTATGATTCCGCGATGACCTCCCAGGTTCCCGACGCGTTCCCCGACCTTCCCGAGTTCGAGCCCGGAACGGTTTGGTTGACCGGCGCCGGGCCCGGCGACCCCGGGCTGCTCACCTTGCTGGCGCTGTATGCGCTGCGCACCGCCGACGTGATCGTCTACGACGCGCTCGTCGACGCGCGGATCATGGCGCTCGCGAACCCGACGGCGCGACGGATCCACGCCGGGAAGCGCGGCGGACGGCCGTCCCCGTCCCAAGCCGACATCTCACGGACGCTCGTGGACGAGGCGCGGAAGAACGTTCGCGTGCTCCGCCTCAAGGGCGGCGATCCGTTCGTGTTCGGCCGCGGCGGAGAGGAGGCTCTCGCGCTCGCCGCCGCCGACATCCCTTTCCGGCTCGTGCCCGGCATCACCGCCGGCATCGGCGGGCTGGCGTACGCCGGCATTCCCGCGACCCACCGCGACGTGAACTCGGCCGTCGCGTTCATCACCGGCCACGCGGCCGGGGGCGACGTGCCCGGCGACGTCGACTGGGAAGCCCTCGGCCGCGGCGCGCCGGTCCTCGTCATCTACATGGCGCTCAAGCACTTGGGCACCATCGCCCAGCGGCTGATGGACGCAGGCCGCCCCGGGAACGAGCCCGTCGCCGTGGTCAGTCGCGCGACCACGCCGTCGCAGGTGATCGTCGAGACGACGCTCGCGCGCGCGGCCCAGGACGCCGAAGCGCAGGCCGTGAAGCCGCCGGCGATCGTCGTCGTCGGCCAGGCGGTGCGCCTGAGGAGTGGGCTCGACTGGATCGGGGCGCTGGCGGGCCGCGTGCTCGATCCCGACCCTCTGCGCGAGAAGTGACTATGCCCGCGCGCGGGCTGATCCTTGCCGGCACCGGCACCGGGTCCGGGAAGACAATGCTCACCGCCGCGCTGCTCCGCGCCTTGCGCCGCGCCGGCCGTCGTGTCGCCGCCTTCAAGACCGGGCCCGACTATATCGATCCCGCCCACCTCGCGCGCGCCGCAGGCGTGCCGGCAATCAATCTCGATTCCTGGGCGATGGCCCCCGGAATCCTGCATTCTCTCTTCGGATGCCTTGGCCGCGATACCGATGTCGTCATCGGCGAAGGCGTCATGGGGCTGTTCGACGGCGCCCGGGGCGAGCCACGCGATGGTTCGGCGCCCGGCTCCACGGCCGAGCTCGCGCAGCGACTCGGCCTGCCGGTCGTCCTCGTCGTCGATGCATCGGGGATGGGCCAAAGCGTCGCGGCGGTGGTCCGCGGATTCGCGACTCACGACCCCCGCATCACCGTCGCCGGCGTCGTCATCAACCGCGTCGCCTCGGACGCCCATGGTCGTTTGCTTGCCGACGCGATCTCCACCACGGTGGCCGGGGTTCCCGTGCTCGGCGTCGTTCCTCGGCTCGCCGCTCTCGATGTGCCGTCGCGGCACCTCGGGCTCTTCCAGGCGGCGGAAATCGACGATCTCGACCGGCGCTTCGATATCGCCGCCGACGCGATCTCCGCGCGGATCGATCTCGGGCATCTCGAAGCGATTGCCCGCACGCCCGCGGATCAGGACGATGTCGGACCATCGCTCGTGCCGCCGCTCGGGCAGCGCATCGCGGTCGCGCGCGATGACGCCTTCGCGTTCGCCTATCCCGCCGTGCTCGACGGGTGGCGCGCCGCCGGCGCGGAGATCCTGCCGTTCTCGCCGCTTCGCGATGAAGCGCCCGACGCACGCAGCGATGCCGTGTATCTTCCCGGCGGATATCCCGAATTGCACGCCGGACGACTCGCGTCCGCTGAGACCTTTCGTACCGGACTCGCCACCGCCGCACAGCGCGGCGCGTTTGTGTTCGGCGAATGCGGCGGCTACATGACGCTCGGCAGCGCATTGCGCGACGCCGAGGGTCGCACGCACCGCATGGCAGGCCTGCTGCCGCTGTCATGCGATTTCGCCGAACGCAAGCTACATCTTGGCTATCGCGACGCGCGCATTCTTGTCACGAGCCCGCTGGGCGCCGCGGGGACACTGTTCGCGGGCCATGAATTCCACTACGCACGCGTCATCGACGAGGGACGTGGTGACGCGCTGTTCGCCGTCACAGACACGGCAGGCAACCGCCTCGACGCCGCGGGCCGTGCGCACGGCCGCGTCGCGGGCTCTTTTATCCACATCATCGCGCAGCGATGACACAGCGATAAAAAGATTTCGCCGCGCGGTTGGTCGCGCGTTGTCAGCCGCATCGCTGCGCGCTACAACAAACCGCATGAGCCGCCGCTCGCGCACCGCTTCCTCTCTTCTCCGTCCTGTCGCCGAGGTGATTCCGTTCTGGCGCACGAAGACGCTCGCGGAGATGAGTGACGCGGAATGGGAGTCGCTGTGCGACGGCTGCGGCCGTTGCTGCCTCCTCAAGCTCGAGGACGCGGACACCGGCGAGATCGATTACACCGACGCCGCGTGCAAGCTGCTCGATCTCGAAAGCTGCAAGTGCAGCGACTATCCGAACCGCAAGAAGCACGTCTCCGACTGCATCAAGTTGACTCCGGCCAAGGTCGAGGCATTCGAGTGGATGCCGCAGACCTGCGCGTATCGCCTGATCGCGGCGGGACGTGATCTGTACTGGTGGCATCCGCTGGTGTCCGGAGATCCCGAATCGGTGCATGCCGCGGGGATTTCCGTGCGCGGGAAGTGCGTCCCGGAAGCCGAAGCGGGAGACCCCGAGGACCGTATCGTCACCTGGCCGCGCCGCCTGCCGCGTCCGATGCCGAAGCCCACGCATGCCGCTCGCCGTCGCTGACGAGAAAGCCCGGGTCGCCGTGACGGTCCCGAACGGGCCGAAGGGCGTGTTCGCGGCGGCGCTCACGCCGGTCACGGACGATCTCGCGCCCGACACGGCGCGGCTTGTCGAGCATTGCCGCTGGCTGCTCGCGAACGGCTGTGACGGCGTCGCGCCGCTCGGCACCACCGGCGAGGCGAGTTCGTTCTCGCTCACCGAGCGCATGGCGATCATGGATGCGCTCGCCGAATCGGGCATCCCCGGCGAGCGGTTCATCATTGGCACCGGGAGTTGTGCGATCACCGAGGCGGTCGAGCTGACCCGGCGCGCGGTCGCGATGGGCGCTGCCGGCGCACTGGTGATTCCGCCGTTCTACTTCAAGAGCCCGAGCGAGGACGGACTGTTCGCGTTCTACAGCGAGCTGATCCAGCGGATCGGCGATTCGCGGCTGCGGATATACCTCTATCACTTCCCGCAGACGTCGGCGGTGCCGATCGGGCTGAGTCTGATCGAGCGGCTGCTCGCGCGTTATCCACAGGTCGTCGCCGGTGCGAAGGATTCCGCGGGCGAGATCGGGAACATGATCGCGATGGCGCGCATTCCACAGTTCCGGGTGTTCTCCGGAACCGAGCGCCTGTTGCTCCCCGTTCTCGAGGCCGGCGGGGCCGGGTGCATCACCGCCGGCGCGAACGTCATCGCTCCGATTACCGGCGCGCTGTACGCCGAGTGGCGGCGTTCGGGCGCGTCCGCCGCGGCGAAACGCCTGCAGGACGAGGTGACGCGTCAGCGCCTTCTGTTGGATGGTTACCCGATGATACCGGCGATGAAAGCGCTGCTGGCCCGCCGCTTCGATGCGCCGCAGTGGCGCAACGTGCGGCCGCCGTTCGTGCGGTTGCCGTCGGCACACGAGGCGGCGCTGTTCGGGAAGATCGACGGCGCGGGGCTGGTGCTGCCGTGAAGAAACCGTCGCGCCGCAGCAATCAACGAGCCTTGATGGTCGTCCCTGCCGATGGGCGCGACGTGCCGATCCTGACCCGCCGCGACCGTCGCGCGCGCCGCATGACCCTGCGCATCGACGCCGCCAACGACCGCGCGGTGTTGGTGCTGCCGACGTGGGTGCCGATGTCGGAAGGTCTGCGCTTCGTCCGCGCCAAGGCGCGCTGGATGAAGGAAAAGCTCGACTCGCTGCCGCCGCGCGAGCGCTTCGAGGACGGCGCCCGGTTCACGCTGTTCGGGGCCCCGCTCGTGATCCGCTACCGCTCGGATCTCGGCGCCGCCGTGGTCCGCGACGGCCCGTCGCTGTTCGTCGGCGGCTCCAAGGAGCGCGTCGCGCTGCGCGTGGTCACCTGGCTCAAGGCAGAGGCCAAGGCCCGGCTCGCCGAGCGCGCGCAGGCGATGGCGGGCCGGCTCGGCAAGGCCGTGCGGCGGGTCAGCGTCCGCGACTCGCGCACGCGGTGGGGAAGCTGTGCCGCCGATGGAAGCCTGTCGTTCTCGTGGAGGCTCGCGCTCGCGCCCGAGGACGTCGCCACCTACGTGGTCGCCCACGAAGTCGCTCATCTCGTGGCGATGAACCACGGACCGAAGTTCTGGCGCACGGTCGAGGCGCTGCTGCCGGACCACGGCAGCGCCAAGGCGTGGCTCTCGGAACACGGCGTGCGCCTGCTGCGGCACGGCTGAGCGCGCGGCTCAGCGGCCGAACAGGAAATCCCAGAAGCTGCGTGAGCGCTGCGCCTGCGGCGCGACCTTCGGACGCGCCCTCTCGACGTCGGTCATGAACTGCTGCCAGGTCCGCGCCGGCAGATTGCCGCCGGTGACGCTCTTCATCGACGAGCCGTCGTCGTTGCCGAACCACACGCCGGCGGTGATGCCGTCGCTGTAACCGACGAACCACGCATCGCGGTAGCCCTCGTTGGTGCCGGTTTTGCCGTAGGCCCGTCGGTCGAGCTGGGCGGCCTTGCCGGTCCCGTATTCCACCACGGCCCCGAGCAATTGGTTCATCTGCGACACCAAGCGCGGATCGAGGCTGAGGCCGGGGCCTGAGCCGAGGCGGCGATAGAGCACCTGACCCTCCTCGTCGGTGACCTCGGAGACGCCGTAGGGCCACACCGGGGTGCCTCCATTGGCGAACGGCACGTACGCCGAGGTGAGCTCGAGCAGCGTCACCTCGCTCGCGCCGAGGGCGAGCCCCGCCTCGCGCTTCATCGGCGTGGTAATGCCGAGACGCTGCGCCCACCGGATCACCTTGTCGATGCCGGCGCGCTGTTGCACCTGGACTGCCACGGTGTTGATGGAATCGGCGAACGCCTCCTCGACGGTCACTACGCCGCGGAAGCGCCGCTCGAAGTTCCGCGGACTGAAGTTGCCGATCTTGATCGGCTCGTCGAGCAGGTTGGTGTCGGGCCTCAAGCCCGCCTCGAGTCCGGCGAGATAGACGAACAGCTTGAACGCCGACCCCGGCTGGCGCAGCGCCTGGGTCGCGCGGTTGAAGGGACTCGCGCCCCAGTCGGCGCCGCCGACCATCGCGCGCACGGCGCCGTCGCGGTCGATCGCGACAAGCGCGGCCTGGCTCGCGTCGAGCTTGGCGGCGGGGCCCGAGAGCATGCCCTTGATGCGGGCCTCGGCAGCTTTCTGCATGGCGACATCGAGCGTCGTCTTGACGACGATGTCGCGGCCCGGACCGCCGATGTAGCTCTTCACCGCGTCCACCGCCCAGTCGGCGAAGTAGCGGCCGACGTTGTCGGGCTGGCGCGCGAGCTGAATTGGCGCCTCTCGTGCGGCGCGGGCCTCGGCGTCGGTGAGGTAGCCGTCGTAGTGCATACGGGCGATCACCACCGTCGCGCGGCGACGGGCGAGATCGACGTCGCGCGCCGGCGAGAAACGCGACGGAGCCTTGAGGAGCCCGGCGATGACCGCCGACTCGATCAGGTTGAGCTCGCGCGGGTCCTTGTCGAAATAGGTCCGCGCCGCCGCCGAGATGCCGAAGGTGCCGGCGCCGAGATACACGCGGTTGAGATACAGCGTGAGGATCTCGTCCTTGCTGTACCGGCTCTCGATCTGCAGCGCGAGCAGCGCCTCCTGCACCTTGCGCTTGATCGTGCGGTCCGGGGTCAGGAACAGGTTCTTCGCGAGCTGCTGGGTGATGGTCGAGCCGCCGGCCACGACGTGCCCTTCGCGCAGGTTCACGAAGGCGGCCCGCGCCATGCCGATCGGATCGATGCCGAAGTGGTGGAAGAAGCGGCGGTCCTCGATGGCGACGACCGCCTGGATCAGGTGCGGCGGCAACTCGCGCGCGGAGACCACCGGCCCCGCGCGCTCGCCGAGCCGCAGCACCACGGTGCCGTCCTGGGCGAGGATCGTCACCTGCGGGCGGCGCGCCAGCGCCGGGATGTTGTCGGCCTCGGGCAGGTCGTAGGCGCACCAGCCGACGAACGCGAACACCGCGACGCCGATCCAGATCAGCGCCACCGTGAGCCATTTCAGGATCGACAGACCACGTCGCCGGGCGGGGGCGGGGCCCTTCTGCTTCTTCGAACGGACGTTGCCGGACAGACGGGGTCGGTCGCGGTGATCCCGATCGGCTCCGCGCCGGCGCTCTTTCTCGCGAGTCATGACGCGGCGTTACTGGGCCATTGTGGCGGCGGTAAGGCGACCGGCGCCGCGCGGCAGACCACAGGCTTTGGTGCCAGGCACTCCTCTAGACGTCGAGGTTCGCGACCTCGAGCGCGTGCGACTGGATGAAGTCGCGGCGCGGCTCAACGAGGTCGCCCATCAGCGTCGAGAAGATCGACTCCGCCGAGTCCGCCTGGCTCACCTTCACCTGCAGCAGCGTGCGCGCCTCGGGATCGAGCGTCGTCTCCCAGAGCTGGTCGGGATTCATCTCGCCGAGGCCCTTGTAACGCTGGATGGCGACGCCCTTGCGGCCCATCTCCATCACCTTCTCCACCAGCATGACCGGACCGTCGAGCTTCTCCTCGACGTCCTTGCGCACCAGCGACGGGCGCGCGAGGAAATGCTGCTGGAGCGAGTCGCGCAGCGCGTTGAGCTTCTGTGCCTCCGGGCTCTGGACGATCTTGCCGTCGATGCGCAGCTCTTCCGGGATGCCGCGAACCGTGCGGGTGAACACCATGTCGCCCTTGGCATCGACGGTCGCGGCGAAGCCCTCCTCGAGCGTCGGCATGATCGCGTTGAGGCGCTTGGCGATGTACGTCGCGGTCGCCGGTGCGTTGGCCCGGTCGAGGAACGCGCTCTGGTTGAGCGCGCCCGCGACCGCCGCCTGCTCGATCAGCTCGCGGCGCCCGGCCCGACGGGCCAGCGCGTTGATGAGCGAACGCGCGGCCCGCGCCTCGTCGACCACGGAGCGGAGGTGGGGCCCGGCAATCTGGGTGCCGTCGCGCAGCCGGAGGATGGCGTCACGGATGCCCTCCTCGATCAGATGGTCCTCGAGCTCGCGCTCGTTCTTGAGATATTGGACGCGCTCGCCCTTCTTGGCGCGGTAGAGCGGCGGCTGGGCGATGTAGAGGTGGCCGCGCTCGACCAGCTCCGGCATCTGACGGAAGAAGAACGTCAGCAGCAACGTGCGGATGTGACTGCCGTCGACGTCCGCGTCCGTCATGATGATGATCTTGTGGTAGCGCAGCTTCTCGATGTCGAAGTCCTCGCGCCCGATGCCGGTGCCGAGAGCGGTGATCAGCGTGCCGATCTCCGCCGAGCCCAGCATCTTGTCGAAGCGCGCGCGCTCGACGTTTAGGATCTTGCCGCGCAAGGGCAGGATCGCCTGAAACGCGCGATTGCGGCCTTGCTTCGCGGAGCCCCCGGCCGAGTCGCCCTCGACGATGAACAGCTCGGACTTCGACGGATCGCGCTCCTGGCAGTCGGCGAGCTTGCCGGGCAGCGACGAGACGTCGAGCACGCCCTTGCGACGGGTGAGCTCGCGCGCCTTACGCGCCGCCTCGCGGGCGGCGGCTGCCTCGACGATCTTGGCGACGACCTTCTTCGCCTCCGCCGGATGCTCCTCAAGCCACTGGGCGAGCCGATCGCCCATGATCGCCTCGACGACGGGGCGCACCTCCGAGGAGACCAGCTTCTCCTTGGTCTGCGAGGAGAACTTGGGGTCCGGCACTTTGCACGACAGCACGCAGGTGAGGCCCTCGCGGGCGTCGTCACCGGTGAGCGACAGCTTCTCCTTCTTGGCGATGCCGGATTCGGCGGCGTAGGAGTTGACGGTGCGAGTCAGCGCCCCGCGGAAGCCTGCGAGGTGCGTGCCGCCGTCGCGCTGCGGGATGTTGTTGGTGAAGCACAACATCGTCTCGTGATAGCTGTCGTTCCACTCCAGCGCCGCCTCGACGACGATGCCGTCGCGCTCGCCCTTGATGGCGATGATCGGCTGATGGAGCGCCGTCTTCGAACGGTCGAGCCAGCGCACGAACTCCTCGAGGCCGCCCTGATAGTGCAGCTCGGTGGACTTCGCCTCGCGCTCGCGGTTGTCGGTGAAGACGATCCGCACGCCGGAGTTGAGAAACGCGAGTTCGCGCAGCCGGTGCTCGAGGGTCTCGTAGTCGAACGTCGTCTTGGTGAAGATCGTGTCCGAGGGCAGGAAGGTGACCTCGGTGCCGCGCCGAGGCTTGCCGTTCTCGACGGGCGCCGGGCCGACGACCGCGAGCGGCGCGTCGGGAACGCCCATGCGGAAGCGCATGTAGTGCTCCTTGCCGTCGCGCCAGACCCGGAGGTCGAGCCACTCGGAGAGCGCATTGACGACCGAAACGCCGACGCCGTGCAGGCCGCCCGAGACCTTGTAGGTGTTCTGGTCGAACTTACCGCCGGCGTGGAGCTGGGTCATGATGACCTCCGCCGCCGACACGCCCTCCTCCTTGTGGATCTCCACCGGGATGCCGCGGCCGTTGTCGCGGACGGTCGCCGACCCGTCGGGATTGAGCGTGACGTCGATGCGGTCGCACCAGCCGGCGAGCGATTCGTCGATGGCGTTGTCGACGACCTCGTACACCATGTGGTGGAGACCCGAGCCGTCGTCGGTGTCGCCGATGTACATGCCGGGACGCTTGCGCACCGCATCGAGGCCCTTGAGGACCTTGATCGACTCGGCGCCGTAGGTATCCGCTTCGTTCGGCGGGGTCATCGCTTGATCGGTCATCGTCGTGTCCAGGCTTGCGTTCAGTTGGCCGCCGTCAGCGTCGCATCGGCGACGGCGAAGAACTGGGCCTCCTCCTGGAGGCCGGTGAAAAGGGCAGCATCGGTGCCGGTGAGCCACACCTGTGCGCCCAGCGCACGGATCTCGCCATAGAGGGCCTGCCGGTGGCGGTCGTCCAGGTGAGCGGCCACCTCGTCGAGCAGCAACAGCGGCGCGGCGCCGCGCTCGTCGGCGATCAGCCGGGCGTGGGCGAGGACGAGCCCGAGGAGCAGTGTCTTCTGCTCGCCGGTCGACATCAGATCGGCCGGCGTGCCGCGGGCGCGGTGGCGAACGACGATGTCGGATCGGTGCGGGCCTATGGCGGCGCCGCCGGCGATCGTGTCCTCGCCGCGCGAGGCGCGGAGCGCCTCGCGGAATCGGTCTTCCGCGGCGAGCGCCGGCCCCTCGCCGAGCCACTCCTCGACCGAGCCGACCAGCGCCATCGTCGCGACAGGGAACGCGCCCTCGCGGGCGGCAGCAGTGGCGTTGAGCGCTTCCGCCATGGCGATTCGCGCGGCGGCGACCGCGACGCCGCGTTCGGCCATCTGCGTTTCGAGGGCGGAGAGCCACGCGTCGTCCGCGACACGATCGCGCAGGAGGCGCGCGCGCTCGCGCAGCGCCCGCTCGTAGGAATTGACCCGCGTCGCGTGCGCGGGATCGAACGCGAACACGAGCCGGTCGAGAAACTTGCGCCGCGCGGACGGCGAATCGAGGAACAGGCGATCCATCGCGGGGGTGAGCCACACCACGGCGAGCCGCTCCGCAAGCTCCGCTGCCGTGGGGGCCGCGGCGCCGTTGACGCGGACCGCGCGCTTGTCGGTCTTCTCGTCGCCGGAAGTGCGGCCGGTGCCGATGTCGATGTCGCCGCCCGGGGCCGAAATGCTCGCCGCCACCGCCCAGGGTCCGCCGCCGAAGCGGTCGACCTCGCCCAGGTTGGCGCCGCGGAGGCCGCGCCCCGGGGCGAGGAATGACAGCGCCTCCAGCAGATTGGTCTTGCCCGCCCCGTTGGCGCCGTAGAGCACCACCGGACGCTCGTCGACCTCGAGCCGGAGCCGCGGATAGCAGCGGTAATCGGTCAGCGCGAGTCGCCGCACCGCGTAGCGGGACTGCGACGCGACAGCCGCATCCTCACGCCACCGGGTACGGACGCGCGCCGTCATTGACCTCACACGCGCATCGGCATCAGGACGTACAGCGCGTTCGCATCCTCGCCGTCGCGCACCAGGGTCGGCGATGCGGCGTCGGCGAAGGCGAACTGCACGTTGTCGCCCTCGATCTGCGAGGTGATGTCGAGGAGATACCGGGCATTGAAGCCGATCTCCATGGGCGATGCGCCGAAGCTGACCTCGAGCTCCTCGGTTGCGCTGCCCTGTTCGAGACTGGTCGCGGAAAGCGTGATCATGCCCTTGGCCAGCGCCATCTTCACCGCGCGCGACTTCTCGGTCGAGATCGTCGACACGCGATCCACGGCGTCCGAGAACGCCTTGCACGCCACTTCCATGACCTTGTCGTTGCCGGTCGGGATGACCCGCTCGTAGTCGGGGAACGTGCCGTCGATCAGCTTCGATGTCAGCGTCACGTCGTCGAAGGCAAAACGGATCTTCGTCTCCGACAGCCCCACCTCGACCGTGCCGGTCGTCTCGTCGAGAAGCTTACGGAGCTCGTTCACCGCCTTGCGCGGCACAATCACGCCAGGGATGTTGCCCGCGCCCTTAGGCAGCGGAACCTGGAACCGCGCGAGACGATGACCGTCAGTGGCGACAGCCCGCAGCAGCCCGCCGTCCTCGGTCGCGGCGTGAAGATAGATGCCGTTCAGGTAATAGCGCGTTTCCTCGGTGGAGATCGCGAACCGCGTGTGGTCGATGAGCGCCTTGAGGGAGTCCGCCGCCAACGTGAACGTGTGCGGCAACTTGTCCTTCGACGTCGCCGGGAAATCAGACTCGGGCAGCGCCTGCAGCGTGAACGTCGACCGCCCCGAACGCACCGTGACCGCCGTCGCCCCGGGCTTCGTCGCCAGCTCGACCTGCGCGCCCTCCGGCAGCTTGCGGGCGATGTCGTACAGCGTGTGCGCCGGGGCCGTCGTCGCGCCCCCTTGCGCCACCGCGCACTCGACCGCTTCGGCGAGGGCGAGATCCATGTCGGTCGCCGTGAGCTGGAGCCGACCGTCCTTCGCGTCGATCAGGACGTTGGCGAGGATCGGAATGGTGTTGCGTCGCTCGACGACGCTCTGGACATGACCGAGGGACTTGAGGAGCTGGGCGCGCTCGATGGTGACTTTCATGATGTCAGCTCTGGCAGTGCGTGGGCTTCGGGCCTCTTGTGCGCTGGGAAGGCGCTCAGACGGGTCCCCGTTCGGGACGTTCTCCACCCGCGGAAGCCGTTCCGCAGCCGCTCGCGAGCGGCGCTTGCGGACCGGTTCTCCGGTGTCTTTGGAGTATAGCAAGCCCCGAGAAATGCAGTAGTTTTTTCGCTTTCTCCGGACGCGAAAAAACGCCCGAAAAAGCGGCGGAAATCAGCGTCTTTGAAGATGCCGGAGACTGGCCGACAGGGCGGGTGCCTCGGGCGCTCGGGGGCGCCGGTGCAGCGCCCCGGGAAGCTCAGGTTTCGAGCATCCGGCGCAGCAGATCGACGTCCTCGGCGAAGGACGCATCCTTCGCGCGGAGCTCCTCGATCTTGCGCACCGCGTGCATGACCGTGGTGTGGTCGCGGCCGCCGAACTTGCGGCCGATCTCCGGCAGAGACCGCGAGGTCAGTTGCTTGGCGAGGTACATCGCGACCTGCCGCGGCCGGGCGACGGCGCGGGCGCGCCGGGCCGAGTGCATGTCGGCGATCCGGATGTTGAAGTGCTCGGCGACCCGCTTCTGGATTTCCTCGATGGTGACCCGGCGGTCGTTGGCGCGCAGCAGGTCATGGAGAACCTCCTGCGTGGTCTCGAGCGAGATCTCGCGGCCGACGAGCTGTGCGTGGGCGACGACGCGGTTAAGCGCCCCCTCGAGCTCGCGGACATTCGAGGTGATCTTGTGGGCGAGGAACTCCAGCACCTTCGGCATGACGGTGGCGTTCAGGCGCTCGGCCTTTGCCTGGAGGATCGACAGCCGCAGCTCATAGTCGGTCTGGTGGATATCGGCGACGAGCCCCCAGCCGAGGCGGGAGCGCATGCGCTCCTCCATGCCCTCAAGGTCGGACGGCGACTTGTCGGCCGAGATCACGATCTGGCGGTTCTGGTCAACCAGCGCGTTGAAGGTGTGGAAGAATTCTTCCTGCGTCGAGTCGCGGCCGGAGATGAACTGGACGTCGTCGATCATCAGCACGTCGACCGTCCGGAACTGCTCCTTGAACGCCATCGTGTCGCGGAAGCGCAACGCGCGGATGAACTGGTACATGAACTTCTCGGCCGAGAGGTACAGCACCTTGCGGTTCGGGTGCTTCTCGCGGATATGCCACGCGATCGCGTGCATCAGGTGGGTCTTGCCCAGGCCGACGCCGCCATACAGGAACAGCGGATTGAACGGCACGACCGTCGCCTCGGCGACGCGGCGCGCCGCCGCATAGGCGAACTCGTTCGACTTGCCGATGACGAAATTGTCGAACGTGAAGCGCGGATCGAGGGCCGCTCCGATGTCGATGCGCTCCTCCGTGTCGGCGACGCCGGGGGCCGCGGCGGCCTTGGCGCCCGCGGAAGCATCGAGCGGCACCGCTTGCGGTCGTGGCGCGCTGACACGCGGCGCCGGCGTCCGCACGACCCGCACCTCGAGCGCGCGCACCGACGGGTCGATGCTTGTCCACAGCGCCCGCATGCGCTCCAGGTAGTGCCGCTCGACCCAGTCGCGCATGAAGCGCGTGGGTGCAGCGATGACGACCTCGGGTCCTTCCGTGCGAGCCAGAGCCAGCGGCTTCAGCCAGCTCTTGAACACGGCTTCCCCGAGTTCCGCCTTCAAGGTGCTCAGCACCTTCTCCCACTGGCCGGTCCGCACGGAACCGTTCCCCCCCTGCATCAACGCCACGTCCCTCAATCCTGCAGCCACGGCAGCCCGTCGGCCTTCCAGCCGCCAGCGGCGCCGCGGTGACGGGTCGCGTCCAACGGCCCCTCAAACCCACCGATGATGTTGTAGGCGCGGGTGAAGCCCTGGCCCGTAGCCGCGATGGCGGCGGCGCGCGAACGACCGCCCGACCGACACAAGAACAGGACCGGTCGATCCTGCTTCGCTCCCGCCGCGGCGATCTGGCGAAGAAACTCCGGGTTCTGCGCCATCGTCGGGTAGACCTGCCAAGGAATGAACGCCGGCCGCTTGCCGACGGTGCTCAAGTCGGGAATGCCGACGAACACCCACTCGGGTTGCGTACGGACGTCGACCAGAATCGCGTCGGGCTCTTCGGCGAGAATCTGCCACGCCTGCTTCGGCGCGACGTCCCCCGCGTAGCCTTCGCCGGGGTTAACGGCCTTTTCGGTCGGAGTGCGCTCCGATCCGCCTGCCATGCCCCTTCCCCCCCCATACCTCGCGACGCGTGCGTCGCGTCGTCGTCAAACCCACCGGCGGCGATCTCGCGATCTCCACCACTCTCCCGCTCGTCGGTCAGCCCACCGGCGAACTTCGACACGTCATGCGGGACGATTCGGCAACTCCGAAGAGGAAATCGTCACGCAAACTCCGATTGTCGAAGAGACGACCAACTCGGATACCGCAGAGCGGTCGATGTTGGCCGCGCAGTGAAGACGTTACCTGCGCGTCCGGGAGTCCGCAACATGACTCAATCTCGCGACTCGCAAATTTTTATCGAATGGCGTCGCGTTTTTCCGTTGAAAAAATATTCGTGCGACACTGGCGACGACATCACGAAAGATACGCGTAGATTTACGTCGTCAGCGATCCTTTCGCGGTCATCAACGTATTGTGGTCGCAAAAACGAAAACGCCGACGCAATGCGTCGGCGTTCGGTTCCCGTGGCGCGGTTTGCGACCGCGCGCCTCGAAATCAGGACAGCGCCTTGATCCGCGCCGAGAGGCGCGACAGCTTGCGCGAGACATTGCGCTTGTGAACGATGCCCTTCGTCGCGCCGCGCATCATCTCCGGCTGAGCGGCGCGGAGCGCGGCCGCAGCCTCGGACTTCTTGCCAGCCGCGATCGCTTCCTCGACCGCCTTCACGTGCGTACGGATGCGCGTCATCCGGGCGCGGTTGATCGCGGTCCGCTTCGGGGTCTGACGGGCGCGTTTCTTGGCGGAGTCGATGTTGGCCATGGGAATGTTCCGAGAGGTATGGAAGCGCAGGGATTTCCGCGCGAGCGCCGGGTTATAGACGGCACTGCCTACGGCGTCAATGGCCGCCGCCCGAAGGGCCAAGGCCCGCTTGGGAACGACCGGTTAACCAAGGGGCCCGAGGCTCTCGGCCGCCCGCCGTCAGCGGACCGCCGCGGTGGCCTGCGGGTGGAGCGAGAACCTGACGGTCACGCTGCCGCTCCGCGGCGCGACCGCGATGACAAGCCGCTCACGCTCGCGGACGAACCGCCCCGGGCCCTCCCGGGTCCACCCCAGCGCGGGCAGGGTCTGGTCATAGAAGGATGTCACGGCGCGGGCGTCCACCGTCCCCGTGGCGGTGCCTTCGACGATACGGCCCGCCGGTGTCTGGAAGTCCGAGGCCTGATCGCGCTGCTCGGTGAGCCCGGGCATCAGGGGCATGTCGTCGAGCACCGACAGGAACTCCTCGGCGCCGAGGCGTTGTGCAAGACCGAAACCGCCCAGCAGGGCGACTATCACGACCAGCGTCGCGATTGCCCGGATAGCGCTCTGCCGAAAAGCCCTCACGTCGTGCCTCAACGTTGATGACGCGGACAATAGAAGGTCGACCGGCCGCCCTGGACGATGCGGCGGATCCCGCCGGTGGTCGCGACATCGCAGGTGCAGCCCGGACACGGGTGTCCCTCGCGATCATAGACGGAGAAGCTGTGCTGGAAATACCCGAGCTCGCCGCTCGGCTGGCGGTGGTCGCGCAACGATGACCCGCCCGCGGCGATGGCTTTCTTCAGCACGGCCTTGATCGCCGCGGCGAGGTTCACGGCACGGTCGCCATGGACGCGTCCGGCGAGCCGCTTCGGCGAGATTCCGGACTGGAACAGCGCCTCGCAGACATAGATGTTGCCCAGCCCGGCGACGATCCGCTGGTCGAGGAGCGCGGCCTTGATCGACGTGCGTCGGCCTTTGACCGACGCGGCCAGGCGCAGGCCGTCGAACGCCTTCGAGAGCGGCTCCGGCCCGAGGCCCTTGAACAAGGGGTGCATGTCGAGCTCGTCGCCGTGGACAAGCGTCATCAGGCCGAAGCGTCTCGGATCCCGGAACCGCACCTCGATCCCGTCCTCGGTCTCGATCGCGACGTGGTCGTGGAGGTCGGCGGGCGGCTGCGAGCTCTTGGGTGCCGCGGTCATGCGTCCGGACATGCCGAGATGCACCACCCACACCCAGCCGTCGTCGAGGCGGATGAGCAGATACTTCGCGCGGCGCTTGAGCGCGGTGACGCGGCGGCCTTGCAGCCGGGACGCGAAGCCTTTGGGAAACGGGATGCGGAGGTCGGGCCGGTTAACGATCGCGCGGGCGATGCGTTTGCCGGACAGCGCGCCCATCAGGCCGAGGCGCACCGTCTCCACTTCGGGGAGTTCGGGCATGGCCCAACGTAGCGCACGCCGCGGGCGGTGCGCTATCTTGCTCGCGTGATCGACCCACATCGCAGAGACACGGCGAAGCCCGACACCATCGGGGTTCAGCCGGACGGGGAGGCCGATTTCGGTTTCCGCCGCGTGCCGGAACGCGAGAAGGCGCCGCTCGTCCGCGCCATCTTCGAATCCGTCGCACCCCGCTACGACCTCATGAACGACCTCATGAGCGGCGGCCTGCACCGGCTGTGGAAATCGGCGCTCGTCAACACGCTGCGGCCGCGGCCGAACATGCGGATCCTCGACGTCGCCGGCGGCACCGGCGATGTCGCGTTTCGGATCATGACGGCGATGGGCGGGCCGGCGCGCTGCGCGGCCGCCGGGGGCCACCTCACCGTCGCCGACATCAACCCGGCGATGCTCGCCGTCGGCCAGAGCCGCGCCGCCGAACGCGGACTCGCCGAAGCGATGACCTTCGTCACCGCCGACGCCGAGCGGCTGCCGTTCGAGGACAACAGCGCCGACGCCTACACCATCGCGTTCGGCATCCGCAACGTCACCCACATCGATGCCGTGCTGAGCGAGGCGCGCCGCGTGCTGCGCCCCGGCGGCCGCTTTCTGTGCCTCGAGTTCTCGCGGCCGATGCTGCCGCTGCTCGCCCCGATCTACGACCGCTACTCGTTCTCGGTCATCCCGTGGCTCGGCGAGCGCGTCGCCGGCGACCGTGCCGCGTACCAGTATCTGGTCGAGAGCATCCGCAAGTTCCCCGACCAGGCGCGGTTCGCGCGCATGATGGAGGACGCGGGCCTCACGCGTGTGACGGTGCGCAATCTCGCCGGCGGGATCGTGGCGCTCCACGGCGGCTGGCGCCTCTAAGGCATGCTCCGCGCCATCGAAAACATCGTGCGCCTCGGCGCTATCGCCGCGACCTTCGCGCGTCACGACGCGCTGTGGCCGCTCGACAGCCTGGGGCTGCCGAACGTGGTCATGGTGCCCGTGCGCTGGCTCGGGGGCTTCCTGCGGCGGCCGGGCCCCCAGCCCGACCCCGGCGTCAGGCTGGCCGCCGCGCTCGAGGAATGCGGGCCGCCGTTCATCAAGTTCGGCCAGGCACTGGCGACGCGACCCGATCTCGTCGGCGAGGCAGTCGCCGAGGCGCTGACCACGCTGCAGGACCGGCTGCCGCCGTTCCCGTCCGATCGGGCGGAGGCGGAGATCGAGGCCGATCTCGGACAGCCGCTCGACGCCCTGTTCGTCACCTTCGATCCGCAGCCGATCGCGGCGGCATCGATCGCCCAGGTGCATTTCGCGACGACGATGGAGGCCGACGGCACCGAGCGGCAGGTCGCGGTGAAGGTTCTGCGTCCGGGCATCGAGGCCGCGTTCCGGCGCGACCTCAACCTGTTCTACTGGCTGGCCGAGAAGGCCGACCGCTACGTGCCGGCGCTCCAGCGGTTCCGTCCGCTCGAGGTCGTGCGCACGTTCGAGCGCGTCGCCGAGGCCGAGATGGATTTCCGCCTCGAAGCCGCCGCGGCCTCGGAGTTCCGCGAGAATTTCCTCGACGATCCGACGGTGAAGGTGCCCGCCGTCGACTGGGCGCGCACCGGCCAGCGCGTGCTCACGCTCGAGCGCGTCGGCGGCATTCGCATCGACGACCGCGCGGCGCTCGCCGCCGCCGGCCACGACATCGACGAGATCCTGCGCTACGCGGCCGAACACTTCTTCCGGCAGATCTTCCGCGACGGCTATTTCCACGCCGATCTGCATCCGGGAAACCTGTTCGTCGGTGCGCGCGGCGAGATCATTCCCGTCGATTTCGGCATCATGGGCCGCATCGACGTCGAGACGCGCCGCTTCCTGGGCCGCATGTTGCTGGGGCTTCTGACCGGCGACTACCAGGACGTCGCCGAGGCTCACTTCGACATCGGCTTCATCCCGCGCGACCAGCCGCGCGACGACTTCGTGCTGGCGGTGCGGGCGATCGGCGAGCCGATCCGCGGGCTGCCGCTCGCCGACATCTCGCTCGCGCGGCTGCTCGGGCAACTGTTCGCGACCGCGAAGCGCTTCAACATCTCGATCCAGCCGCAGCTTCTGCTGCTGCAGAAGACGATGATGGTGGCGGAAGGCGTCGGCCGGACGCTCAACCCGAACGTCAACATGTGGGAGCTCGCGCGGCCGCTGATCGAGGACTGGATGCGCGAGAATATGGGTCCGCAGGCGGAGCTGCGCGCGGCGCTGACGACGGCGCTCGCTCGGCTGCGCGCGTTGCCGGGAACGCTCGCGCGCGTCGAGGCGACGCTCGGCGACTTCACCGAAGGCGGCCTCAGGCTGCACCCGCACACGCTGCGCGCGCTCGCCGAGGATCGCCGCCGCACGTCGGTGGCGCCGGCGCTCTGGGTCATCGCCGTCCTCCTGTTCCTGATCCTGCTCGCACTCTGACGCGGCGCCGCATTTTCCAATGACGAACGTCGTTCTCGCCATCTTCGCCGCGACCTACGTCGGGATGGCGACCGGACGGATTCCCGGGCTCAAGGTCGACCGCAGCGGCATCGCGCTGATCGCCGCCGTCGCGCTGATCGGGATCGAGGCGATCACGCCGGCCGAAGCGTCGTCGTTCGTCGATCGACCGACGATGATGCTGCTGTTCGGACTGATGATCGTCGCCGCGCAGTTCGGCGTCGCCGGCGTGTTCGACGGCGTGGCCCGACGCATCGCCGCGAGCGCCGACCGGCCGCACCGCCTTCTCGCCGCCGTCATCGGCGTCTCGGGGATGCTGTCGGCCGGCCTCGCCAACGACATCGTCGTGTTCGCGATGACGCCGCTCCTGTGCACCGGGCTCAAGGCACGCGGGCTCAATCCCGTCCCGTATCTGATCGCGCTCGCGGCCTCGGCCAACGCGGGGTCGGCGGCAACCCTGATCGGCAACCCGCAGAACATCCTGATCGGGCAGATGACGGGGCTCGGGTTCTGGCGCTATCTCGCGACCGCGCTGCCGGTCGCGGTCGCGGCGCTCGTCATCACCTACGCCGTGATCGCCTGGCTGTGGCGCGGACGTCTGACCGTGCCCAACCTGCCGCACGATGCCCGCACGGCGGACGCGCGGATCTATTCCGACCGACGCCAGTTCATCAAGGCGCTCGCGGCGACTGCGGCGCTCCTCGTCCTGTTCATGACGCCGGTGCCGCGCGAGGTCTCGACGCTCGTCATCGCGGGCTTGTTGCTCGCGAGCCGCCGCATCGCCAGCCGGACGCTGGTCGCGGCGGTCGACTGGAATCTGCTGATCCTGTTCGCGGGCCTGTTCGTCGTCACCGGCGCCGCCGTCGCGGCACTCGGCGGCGATGAGCTCTCGGCCCGGCTTGCGGCGGCGGGCTGGCTTCCCGACCGACTGCGCGCGCTGCTCCCGATGGCGCTCGCGGTGAGCAACACCATCGGCAACGTGCCCGCGGTCATCCTGATCCTGCAGGCCTGGCCCACGCCGCCCGAAGGGGCCATGACGGCGCTGGCGCTGCTGTCGACGCTCGCCGGCAACCTCCTGCTCACCGGCAGCCTCGCCAACATCATCGTCGCCGAGCGCGCCGCGGCGGCTGGCGTCCGCCTCGGCTTTGCCGATCATGCGCGGGCGGGAATCCCCATCACGGTGCTGTCGTCGGCGGTGGCCGCGATCTGGCTCGCTGCGCTCGGCATCCTCCCGCTGTAGCCGAATCACCGGCTGGTTCCAGGCACTTAGCGGCACCTTGCGGGAGGTCCGGAAAAGGGCTATTTACACTTCCCTTCCGTAAATACAGTCGGGAACTCCCTGTGCTCGCAGGAAAACGCATCCTCCTCGTCGTGGCGGGTGGCATCGCCGCCTACAAGACGCTCGACCTCACCCGTCGCCTGCGGGAACGGGGCGCAGAGGTGCGTCCGCTGCTCACCGCGGCCGGCGCGCAGTTCGTGACGCCGCTCGCGTTGGCGGCCATCGCCGGCGACAAGGTCTACTCCGACCTCTTCTCGCTGACCGACGAGAGCGAGATGGGCCACATCCGGCTCGCCCGCGACGCGGACCTCGTCGTGGTCGCGCCGGCGACCGCCGACATCCTCGCGAAGATGGCAGCGGGTCTCGCGTCCGATCTCGCCACGACCGCGCTGCTCGCGACCGACAAGCCTATCCTCGTCGCGCCCTCCATGAACGTGATGATGTGGGAGAACCCCGCGACGCGCGCGAATGTCGCGACCCTCAAGGCGCGCGGGGTGCGGTTCATCGGGCCCGCCGCCGGCGATCTCGCCTGCGGCGAGGTCGGCGAGGGCCGCCTGTCCGACGTCGACGACATCGTCGCGGCCATCGAGGCCCAGTTCGCGCCCAAGCTGCTGGCCGGCCGCTCGGCGCTGGTGACGTCGGGGCCCACCTTCGAGCCCCTGGATCCCGTGCGGTTCATCGGCAATCACTCGTCGGGACGCCAGGGGCACGCGATCGCCCAGGCGCTCGCCGAGCTCGGCGCGAAGACGACGCTGGTGTCGGGCCCCGTGAGCATCGCCGACCCCATCGGCGTCGACGTCGTCCGCGTCACCACCGCCCGCGAGATGCTGGACGCCTGCGAGAAGGCGCTGCCGACCGACATCGCCGTGATGACCGCCGCGGTCGCCGACTGGCGCCCCGAGGCCGCGTCCGAGCGCAAGATCAAGAAGGACAAGGGCACGGCACCGCCGACCGTGCGCCTGGTCGAGAATCCCGACATCCTCCGTACGATTGCGGGCCGCGGCAATGGCCGCCCGCACCTCGTCGTCGGCTTCGCCGCCGAGACCGGCAACGCGATCGAGCAGGGCCGGACCAAGCTCGCCAGCAAAGGCTGCGACTGGATCGTCGCCAATGACGTGTCGGAGCCGGGCGTGCTGGGCGGCAGCGAGAACATCGTCCACATCATCGACGCGAAGGGCGTCGAATCGTGGCCGCGCCTGAGCAAAGCCGAGGTCGCGACACGGCTCGCGCGGCGCATCGCCGGGGCGTTCGCGTGATGTCGCGGTCGATCGAGGTTCCGGTGCTGCAACTCGAGTCCGGCAAAGGTTTGCCGCTTCCGTCCTACGCGACCGCGGGCGCCGCGGGCGTCGATCTCGCCGCTGCGGTCGGCACGCCGGTCGTCATTCCGCCGGGCGGCCGCGCGGTCGTGCCGACCGGGATCGCGATCGCGCTGCCGGACGGCTTCGAGGCCCAGGTGCGCCCGCGCTCGGGCCTCGCCGCCCGCGCCGGCATCACCGTGCTGAACGCGCCCGGCACGGTCGACGCCGACTACCGCGGCGAGATCCAGGTGATCCTCGCGAACCTGGGCGACGCTCCGTTCACCGTCGCCCGTGGCGAGCGCATCGCCCAGCTTGTCGTCGCGCCCGTCACTCAGGTGGCGTGGCGCGCGACCCCCGAGCTTCCCGAGACTGCGCGGGGCGCCGGCGGATTCGGCTCGACCGGCATATCCAGCGACCTTGGCACGAAGGAGTAAGAGCGTGCTGCGTCTTCCCAAGAAACTGCTGTTCGCCATCGAGGCCGTGCTCGACATCGCCTACAACGCAGGGCCGCAGCCGGTGCAGAGCCGCGACATCACCGCGCGACAGGGGATTCCGCGCCGCTATCTCGAGCAGGTTCTGCAGAGCCTCGTGCGCGCCGGCATTCTCGCCGGCGTGCGCGGACCCCGCGGCGGCTACCGCCTCGCGCGCGAGCGGCGGCGCATCACCGTCGGCGACATCACGCGCGTCGTCGCCCAGATCGAGAACGGCGAGACGGCGGAGGAGAAGCTGCCGGAGTCCGATCTCGGCACCCGCGTCGTGCGGCCGATGTGGTTCTCGGTCCAGGACAGCCTGCTCAAGACCCTCGACGCCGTGACCATCGAGGACCTGTGTCTCAAGGCCGACCAGGCGGGCGTCGAATCCGAGGCGCGCAAGCACCTCGACTTCTCGATCTGATTTCCTTTCACCGCCGGAGCGACCCATGGACGACAGCAGCAGGCCTCTTCCGCCGGGCACCCGCGGCGTCATCTACGATTCCATCCTCGACACCATCGGCAACACGCCGCTCGTCCGCCTGCCGCGCCTGTCGCGCGAGCGCGGCTGCAAGGCCGACATCCTCGCCAAGCTCGAGTTCTTCAACCCGCTGTCGTCGGTGAAGGACCGCATCGGCCTCGCCATGATCGAGGCCGCGGAGAAGGCCGGCAAGATCACCAAGGACACGGTCCTGATCGAGCCCACGTCGGGCAATACCGGCATCGCGCTCGCGTTCGTCTGCGCGGCGAAGGGCTATCGGCTGATCCTCTGCATGCCGGAAAGCATGTCGCTCGAGCGTCGCAAGATGCTGATGCTGCTCGGCGCGGAGATCGAGCTCACGCCCCCCGCCAAGGGCATGCGCGGCGCGCTCGATCGCGCCGAGGAGCTGAAGAAGCAGCATCCCAACTCGGTGATCCTGCAGCAGTTCGACAATCCCGCGAACCCCGACATCCACTTCCACACCACCGCCGAGGAGATCTGGCGCGACACCTCCGGCACCGTCGACGTCGTGGTGAGCGGCGTCGGCACCGGCGGCACGCTGACCGGCGTCGGTCGCGCCCTCAAGCCGCGCAAGCCGTCGCTGCGCATGATCGCGGTCGAGCCCGAGGACAGCCCCGTGCTGTCGGGCGGCCTGCCGGGGCCGCACCGCATCCAGGGCATCGGCGCAGGCTTCGTCCCCGGCAATCTCGACACTGCGCTGATCGACGAGGTCGTCCGCATCGGCAACGAATCGGCATTCCAGACCGCGCGTCTCGTCGCGCGCCTCGAGGGCGTGCCGGTGGGCATCTCGTCGGGCGCGGCGCTCGCGGCGGCGCTCGAGGTCGGCGCGCGGCCGGAAATGAAGGACAAGCGCATCGTCGTGATCATTCCGTCGTTCGCCGAGCGTTATCTGTCGACCCCGCTGTTCGAGGGACTGTAAGGATCCGATGACCGAGTTCACGGACGCGCAGCTTCATCGCTACGCGCGCCACATCGTCCTCCGGGAGATCGGCGGCGAGGGCCAGCGCAAGCTGCTCGACGCCCGCGTGCTGGTGGTCGGTGCGGGCGGCCTCGGCTCGCCGCTGCTCCTCTATCTCGCCGCGGCCGGCGTCGGCACGCTCGGCGTGATCGACGATGACGCCGTGGACCTCTCGAACCTGCAGCGTCAGGTTCTGCACACGACGGAGCGGGTCGGGAAGCCCAAGGTCGAGAGCGCGGCCGAGGCGATCCGGGCGATCAACCCCGACGTCACCGTGATCCCGTACCGCGAGCGGCTCACCGCGGAGAACGTGATGCGGATCATCGCGGACTACGATCTCGTCGCCGACGGCTCCGACAATTTCGCGACGCGGTTCCTCGTGAACGATGCGTGTTTCCTCGGGCGCAAAACGCTGATCTCCGGCGCGCTGCTGCGATTCGAAGGCCAGCTCGCGACGTTCAAGGCACACGTGCACGACGGCGACGCTCGGTACCCGTGCTACCGCTGCATCTTCCCGGAGCCGCCGCCGCGCGGACTCATCCCGTCATGTTCCGAAGGGGGGGTGCTCGGGTCGGTTGCCGGCACCATCGGCACGATGCAGGCGACCGAGGTCCTCAAGGAGATCGTCGGCGTCGGCGAATCGCTCGCGGGCTCGCTGCTCATCATGGACGCGCGCGACGCGACCTTCCGCAAGGTCCGGGTGAAGCCCGACCCCGCGTGCGATCTGTGCGGCGGCCAGGCGACGATCCGGGACCTGTCGCGGCACGCGGCCGCCCAGAGCTGAGCGGACAAGCGATGGCCCAGGTCCGGAGACCGCTCGCGTTGATCGTGCTGTCGAGCCAGTTCGAGCGGGTGCATTACGCGCTCGCGACGGCGGCGGCCGCCGCCGCCATCGACATCCCGGCGCTGCTGTTCTTCACCCAGGGTGCGGTGCGCGCCGTTGCCGGGACGGCGGAGCGCCCGGGCTGGCACAGTCTGGGAGTGGACGATTCGCGCATCGGCGGAAGCGATGCGGCGGCAGCGGATCGCGCGTTTCGCGATCGTGGGGCGGCCGGCATCGAGGAACTGCTCGCCGCCGGTGGCGAGCTGGGAGTCGAGTTCCTCGTGTGCTCCATGGGCATGCGGGTGGCCGGCATCGAGAAGGCGGATCTTCGGCCCGATCTGCGCCTCCGCGAGACGGGCCTCACCGACGTGCTGTCGCGCGGCGGCATGCCGACGTTCGTGTGACGACGACGTCATTCGTCTTGACGCCGCACCCCTGACCTTCCCTATATGGCGCCGATGATTCGACGCGTTCTCAAGTCGACGCGCGCCACCCGCGCGCTCGCCATCGCCCTTGTCGCCTTTGCCCTGCACGGCTTCGGCTTCGCCGCCGCCCAGGGTCTGCCCACCGAGCACGAGATCGGCTCCCAGGTCGACGACGAAGCCGGCGACGGCCCGCCGCTCGAGGCCGACACCCCGGAACCGACCGGTCCCGGCAAGACGCCGCCCGGACAATCCGGGCTCAAAGTGCCGCGCTTCGCGTCCCTGCGCTCCGGCGAGGCCAACGTCCGCACCGGGCCGGGCGTGCGCTACCCGGTCGAATGGGTGTTCCAGCGCCGCGGGCTGCCGGTGGAGATCACCGCCGAGTTCGGGACCTGGCGGCGGGTCCGGGACGGCCAGGGCGGCGAAGGCTGGGTCCACCGCTCGATGCTGTCGGGACGCCGCAGCGCCGTCGTGACGGTGCCGGTCGAGACGCTTCACCGCCGAGCGACGACGGATTCGGCCGCGGTCGCCCGCGCCGAACAGGGCGTCGTCGTCAGCGTTCGGACCTGCCGCGACGACTGGTGCGAGGTCGAATCCCAGGGATTCCGCGGCTGGCTGCCCCAGGCGTCGCTGTGGGGCGTCTATCCCCACGAGACCATCCGCTGAGTCGGATCGCCTAGTCGAAGTCGGCGGCGAGCGCCGCCTTGACGTCCGCCGGCATCACCGCGATGTGGCCGTAGTTGGGGTGCTCGACCTCGAGGGTGACGCGCGCGTTGGGGTCGCGGAACGCGCGGATCGCCGCGTCGTCGAACGGGAAGTGCAGGAAGTGCACCGACGAGGTCTTGCCCTCGGGCGTGGTCCGTTCCTCGTCGTCCTCGGGCACGGCCTTCACCGTGAGCCGCTCGGTCCCGCTGTTGATCACGATGCCGATCTTGTCCTCGATGTAGCCGAGGCGCGCGAGCTCGCGGCGGCGCATGCCTTCGTCCTCGATCTCGATCATCATCGTCGCCACCAGCTCGCGGCCGTTGGGCACCAGCGGCCCGTAGGCGGCGAGCTCATCGGCGATCTGCTCCTCGCCGCCGCGCTCGATGTAGAGCATCTCGTGGATCTGGTGGAGCATCGTGTCGCGGTTCTCGAAGTAGAACGTGACGTACGGGCCGACCGAGATGCGGCGGTGCTCCTTGAGCGCGGTGATGCGCCGGCGCGACTCCGCGCGACGCTTGGCGTAGTCGTCGAGCGCCAGGATGTCGGTGCGCGAGATGCTGCGGGCCATGACGGTGTCTCCGCGCCTAGAGCCCGTACGAGCGGGCCATGATCTGGATCGGGTGCAGCGCCTCCGGCGTCTCCGCCGCGCCCTCCACCATCGTCATGCCCTGACGGATGTGCTTGCCCGCCAGCGGGCATTCGGACGCGATATGGGCCCGCTTGGCGGCGACCATCTGGCTCGCCACCGGCTTGCCGACCTTGAGTGCGACCGGGAAGTTCTCGGTGAGCACACCCCAGCTCCCGCCGTGGCCCGAGCATCGCTCGACCACCGTGAGATTTTCCTTCGCCTCGGGAATGAGCCGCAGCATCTCGGCGGCCTTGGCGCCGACGTTCTGGGCGCGGGCGTGACACGCGAGGTGAAGCGCGACCCCTCCGGGGACCGGCTTGAGGCCCGGCGCGATGCCTTCCTTCTGGGCGATGTCGACGATGTATTGGCTGAGGTCGAACGTCTTCTTCGACAGCGCCTCGACGTCGGCGTAGCCGTCGCGGTCGTGCGGCACGATCAGCGGCCACTCGAACTTGAGCATGAGCGCGCACGACGGCACCAGCGCGATCACGTCGTAGCCGCGGTCGGTCCACGCTTTGAGATCGCGGGCGATCCGCACGGCGCTGTCGGAGACCCGCGCAAGATCGCCGTGCTCGAGCTGCGGCATACCGCAGCAGCCGGGATAGGCGACCTCGGTCTCGACGCCGTTGTGCGCGAGCACCTTGCGCGCGTCGACGCCGATCTCGGGATTGTTGTAGTTCGCGAAGCAGGTCGCGAAGATCACGGCCTTGCGGCCGTAGGCGGGCGCCGATGCGTTCACCGGCGGTACCTCGCTCCTGGCGCGCATCGAGAACGTGCGGCCGTGGAACTTCGGCAGCTCGACGTCGCGATGGATGTCGGCGACGGCCTGCATCACCGGACGCGTCAATGCGTTGCCGCGGGCCGACGCCCAGTTGGCGAGCGGCGCGACCGCTCCCGCGAGCTTGCCGTTGCGGTCGGTCTCGGTGAGCTGGCGCGCGGCGAAGCCGATCTTGCCCTTCTTCATCTCCATCGCGCGATAGCGCAGCATGAGATGCGGGAAATCGAGATTGAACTCGTGCGGCGGCACGTACGGGCACTTCGTCATGAAGCACATGTCGCACAGCGTGCAGGCCTCGACGACGGGCGCGAAATCCTTCGAGTCGACGGAGTCGAGCTCGCCGGTCTTCGATTCGTCGATCAGATCGAACAGCCGCGGGAAGCTGTCGCACAGATTGAAGCAGCGGCGGCAGCCGTGACAGATGTCGAAGATGCGGCGCATCTCGGCATCGAGCTTCGCCTCATCGGTGAAGTCGGGATTTTCCCAGTCGATGTGATGACGTACGGGGGCGTTGAGGCCGCCTTCGCTCATGGTCGAACTCGCGGGGTGGACGGGTCGAAAGCGTTCGGTACGGCGGTTGGTTCCCGCGGAGGGCTTGGCACCCTCCGCGGACGAACCGGACTCGATCAGAGCTGATCGAGGGCCTTCTGGAAGCGGCCGGCGTGGGACTTCTCGGCCTTGGCAAGAGTCTCGAACCAGTCGGCGATCTCGCCGAAGCCTTCCTGGCGCGCGGTCTTCGCCATGCCCGGGTACATGTCGGTGTACTCGTGGGTCTCGCCGGCGATCGCGGCCTTGAGGTTCAGATTGGTGCCGCCGATCGGCTGGCCGGTGGCCGGATCGCCGACGGCCTCGAGGAACTCGAGATGGCCGTGCGCGTGACCGGTCTCGCCCTCGGCGGTCGAGCGGAACACCGCGGCGACGTCGTTGTAGCCTTCGACGTCGGCCTTTTGAGCGAAGTAGAGATAACGGCGGTTGGCCTGCGATTCGCCGGCGAACGCGGCCTTGAGATTCTCCTCGGTCTTGGAACCCTTGAGGGATGCCATTGTCATTCTCCCTTTTGCTGATTGTGCCTGGATGGCGGAATGATCGACGAGCGGACGCCGGACGCGCCCGCCCGGAGGATTCCGGGGCGGAGCATGAGCCCTGCCTCCTGCGGGTCTGTTATGGACCCGCGCGGCAAACCCTGTCAATGGATTAGAATTGATCTAATCTATTGACCTAAGCGGCTGGGAGTAAGTCAGGATTTCCGGCTGGGAGCGAGCCGGATCACGACGTCGACGCGCTGCACCTTCATGCCCGGCGGCGGCTCGGGCAGGCGGGCGATCGACACGTCCGCGCCCTCGATGTCGGAGAGCGCGGCGGTGTCTTCGTGGAAGAAGTGGTGGTGGTCGGAAACGTTGGTGTCGAAGTACGAGCGGCCGGGCTCGACCACGATCTCGCGCAAAAGACCGGCCTCGGTGAACTGGTGGAGCGTGTTGTAGACGGTGGCGAGGGAGACCCGGATCCCTTCCTTGGCCGCCATGCCGTGGAGCTCCTCGGCGGTGACGTGGACGTCGCCACGGTCGAGCAGCAGCTTGGCCAGGGCGAGTCGCTGCCGCGTCGGGCGAAGGCCCTTGCCGCGTAGGCGGTCGATCACGTCGCTGAACGGTCGGTGCATGGCGCGTCCTGGGGAAAACTTATAACCGTCTTAAATACCCGGGTGAATCCGGTCAACTCCATTGAATATTGGAATTGATAAAGACTTTGTTAGAGGCCCGGAGAGGGACAATTTCGCGGCGCGGCGCGTGGCCAGCGGCGCTTCGCTTGTGGAAAGATGCTGTCCCACGCCGGCGACGGGCGGCCCATCGCCGTGGGACAGCGCGCTGCGGCGAATTCGGCGGAAACCCGGGGTTTTCGGCAGGTGTCCCAACTGTCCCAGGTGTCCCAAACACCCCGTGTGGGACAGTGGGACACTTTTCAACAGCGCGGCAACGACGTGAGCGGGCGGGCGCCTAGTCGCCGGTCCGCAGCCGCTCGACGAGCTGGCGGACCGTCGGGATGAAGCCGTTCGCGTAGAACGGGTCGTCCTTGAAGCGGAAGGCGTTGTGGCCGGCAAACATGAGCTGGTTGTCGACTTCGTTGCCGTGGCTGATCGCCTGCAGCGTCTTCTGGATGCAGTAGGAGCGCGGGTCGGGGGTCTTGCCCGTGGTGCCGTCCTCGTTCTGCGCCCAGTTCGAGAAGGCACACGCCGAGAGGCACCCCATGCAGTCGATCTGGTCGCGGCGGATCTGCCGCGCCCGCGGCGGGTCGACGAAGATCAGCGTCGAGTCCGGCGTGCGCAGCGCTTCGGTGAAGCCCTGCTTCACCCATGCCTCGGCGTGGGCCTTGTCGTGCTCGGTGAGATAGACGAGGCGGCCGCGCGCGCCGACCGGGAACTCCGAGGTATGCTCGCCCACCGGCTCGACCGAGTAGGCGACCTGGCGCTCGGAGCGCTCGCGCAGCTCGCGGATGAAGGCGTTGCTGACGGCCGACGAGTAGAAGCCGGTCGGCGAGTAGCGGTTGAGGAAGACGTCGCCTTCCTTGAGGGTCAGCAGCTTCTGCTTCCACTCGTCGGAGATCGGGCTTTCCTGCGTGAGCAGCGGACGCGTGCCGAACTGGAATGCGACGGGGCCGATCTCGGGATTGTCGAGCCAGTGCGCCCATTCGCGCAGGCACCACACGCCGCCCGCCATGACGACGGGCACGCGGTCGAGGCCGAACTCGTTCATCAGCGTGCGCAGCTCGCGCACGCGCGGGTACGGATCCTCGGGCCGGTGGGGATCCTCGCTGTTGGAGAGGCCGTTGTGGCCCCCCGCCAGCCACGGGTCCTCATAGACCACGCCGCCGAGGTGATCGGCGAACTTGTGATAGGCGCGCTTCCACAGCGCGCGGAACGCGCGCGCCGACGAGACGATCGGGTAGTAGTAGACGTCGAACTCGGAGCAGATCTCGGCCATGCGGTAGGGCATGCCCGCGCCGCAGGTGACGCCGGCGATGAGGCCCTTGGCTCCCTCGAGCACGCCTTTGAGCACGCGCTCGCTCGCGCCCATCTCCCACAGGATGTTCATGTGGATCGGGCCGTTGCCCGAGGCGATGTCGTAGGCGATGCGAGCCTGGGTGATGCCGCCCTGGATCGCGTAGGCGACGAGTTCCTCGTGGCGCTCGCGGCGGGTGCGGCCGCGATAGACGACGGGGATGAGGTTGCCGTCCTCGTCGTAGGAGTCGGCGTTGACGCCGGAGAACGTGCCGACGCCGCCGCACGCCGCCCAGGCGCCGGACGACTCGCCGTTGGAGACCGAGATGCCCTTGCCGCCTTCCACCAGCGGCAGGACCTCGCGGCCGGAGATGGTGACCGAATTCAGAGCCTTCACGACTGCGTTCCGCGCCTGACCCTCAACCGGGGCTCCGCTGGCCGTCGCGCCGCGACGGCCGCGGCCCCCAACCGCGGTATATAGGGCATACGATCCGAAACACCAGCGGGCCGGGAGAGCGAGAGCAAGAGCCCCGATCTCACCGCGCCGCCGTGCTTTCGGGCTCCTCGGCCTTCTTGGAGATGTCCTCGCCGGTGGCCTGGTCGACCGCCTTCATCGACAGCCGGACCTTGCCGCGCTCGTCGACGCCGAGGACCTTCACCTTCACCTGATCGCCCTCGTTGACCACGTCGGTGACCTTGCCCACGCGACGCGGCGCGAGTTCCGAGATGTGGACGAGACCGTCGCGGGCGCCGAGGAAGTTCACGAAGGCGCCGAAGTCGACGACCTTCACGACCTTGCCGGTGTAGATCACGCCCATTTCCGGCTCGGCGACGATGCCCTTGATCCAGTCGATGGCCTTCTTCGCGGCCTCGGCGTCGACCGCCGCGACCTTGATCGTGCCATCGTCCTCGATGTCGACCTTGGCTCCGGTGACCTCGCAGATCTCGCGGATGACCTTGCCGCCCGTCCCGATGACCTCGCGGATCTTGTCCTTGGGGATCGAGAACTGGGTGATGCGCGGCGCCTTGTCGGAGACCGTCTCGCGCGCCCCGGTGATGGCCTTCCCCATCTCGCCCAGGATGTGCAGACGTCCGTCCTTCGCCTGGCCGAGCGCGATCTTCATGATCTCCTCGGTGATCGAGGTGATCTTGATGTCCATCTGCAGCGAGGTGATGCCGACGTCGGTGCCGGCGACCTTGAAGTCCATGTCGCCGAGATGATCCTCGTCGCCGAGGATGTCCGACAGCACGGTGAAGCGCTCGCCTTCCTTGATCAGGCCCATGGCGATGCCCGCGACCGGCTTCGGCAGCGGAACGCCGGCGTCCATCATCGACAGCGACGAGCCGCAGACCGTCGCCATCGACGACGAGCCGTTCGACTCCGTCACTTCCGAGACCACACGGATTGTGTAGGGGAACTTCTCCTTCTCCGGCAGCACCGCGTGCAGCGCGCGCCAGGCGAGCTTGCCGTGGCCGACTTCGCGCCGGCCCGGGCTGCCCATGCGGCCCACCTCGCCCACCGAGTACGGCGGGAAGTTGTAGTGCAGCAGGAAGTGCTCGCGGTAATCGCCCTCGAGCGCGTCGATGATCTGCTCGTCCTCGCCGGTGCCGAGCGTGGTGACGACCAGCGCCTGGGTCTCGCCGCGGGTGAACAGCGCCGAGCCGTGGGCGCGCGGCAGCACGCCGATCTCGCACACGATCGGACGGACCGTCTTGGTGTCGCGACCGTCAATGCGGCGGCCCGAATCGAGCAGGCCGTTGCGGACGATGTCCTTCTCAATCTCCTTGAGGAGCTTGCCGAGGATCTCCGGGTTCTCGAACTCGGGCGTCAGCGTCGCGATCGCCTTCTCCTTGGCGGCCGCGATCTTCTCGACTCGCGTGCTCTTGTCCATCTCGGTGTAGGCAGCGCGCAGGTCGGCCTCGACCACCTCGCGGAGGCGCGCATCAGCGCGCTCCTTGTCGGCGGAGGGCTCCGGGAGATCGCGCGGCTCGCGCGCGGCGCGCTCCGCGAGCTCGATGATCGCCTGGATCACCGGCTGGAACTCCTTGTGGCCGAACATGACGGCCTTCAGCATCACGTCCTCGGACAATTCCTTGGCCTCGGACTCGACCATCAGCACGCCCTCGTTGGTGCCGGCGACGACGAGATCGAGCGACGTGTTCGGCATGTCGGAGACGCGCGGGTTGAGGACGAACTCTCCGTTGATGTAGCCGACGCGGGCGGCGCCGATCGGGCCCAGGAACGGGATGCCGGAAATCGTCAGCGCGGCGGACGCGCCGATCATCGCGACGATGTCGGGATCGTTCTCGAGGTCGTGCGAGACCGTGGTGCAGACGACCTGGGTCTCGTTGCGGAACAGCGGGTGGAACAGCGGACGGATCGGGCGATCGATGAGGCGCGACGTCAGCACCTCCTTCTCGCTCGGCCGGCCTTCGCGCTTGAAAAAGCCGCCGGGGATCTTGCCCGCCGAGAACGCCTTCTCCTGGTAGTTCACGGTGAGGGGGAAGAAGTCGATGCCGGCCTTCGGGCTGCGCGCGGCGACGGCGGTGCAGAGCACCGCGGTCTCGCCGTAGGTGACGTAGACGGCGCCGTCGGCCTGGCGAGCGATGCGACCTGTCTCAAGGACGAGCTTGCGCCCGCCCCACATGAGCTCTTTGCGGATGACGTTGAACATTCCCATTCCTTCCTTCATCGGCCGCGCAGCCGCCCCCTATGGACGGAAATGCGCCGGGAGCACCTTTGCTCCCGCCGCGCCGTTAGCGGCGCAGGCCCAGCCGCTCGATCAGTTCCGAGTAGCGGCCTTCGTTCTTCGACTTGAGGTAATCCAGCAGACGACGGCGCTTGCCGACCATCATGATCAGGCCGCGGCGCGAGTGATGATCGTGCGTGTGGCCCTTGAGGTGCTCTGTCAGGTTGTTGATGCGCTCCGAGAGGATCGCAACCTGGACCTCGGGCGAGCCGGTGTCGTTCTTGCCGGTGGCGTACGTGGTGATGAGCTCGCTCTTGCGAGCCTGCGTAATCGACATCGGGTTCTCCATCGTTAGAGGTTCAAGACACGCACCGGTCGGACGCAGCCCCGCTCGAGGCGGGCCAGCGCCACGGGCTTCCCGTCGGCAGTCGCCAAAAAGATCGTTCCTTCGTCGGGATGCGATTTTCCGGGATGCCAGCGGGGACTTGCCCCGGTGTCGAGCGCCGCAACGGCCTGTCCTTGTCTCAGGCGTTTTGCCTCGCCCTCCGTGACGGCCAGAGCCGGGATGTCGTCCAGCACGGTCTCGATCGGAAGGAGGCGCTCGAAAGCGGCCGGACTATGCCCGAGTTCCCTCAGTTTATCCAGCGCCAATGCTTGCTCTTCCCGGAACGGCCCGACGCGCGTGCGGCGCAACGCCGAGACGTGGCCGACAGTGCCCAGGGCGCGCGCGAGGTCCCGGGCTAGCGCTCTGATATAAAAGCCTTTTCCGCAGGAAACCGCGAACTCGGCATGATCGGGGTCGGAGTGCGCGGTGAGCGTGAGGGCGGTCACCTCGACGGGCCGCGCGGCGAGATCGACCGCGGCCCCGCCGCGGGCGAGGCGATAGGCGCGCTCGCCGGCGACCTTGAGGGCGGAGTACGCCGGCGGCACCTGCTCGATGGTGCCAACGAACCGCGGCAGGACCGCGCGGATGTCCTCGGTCGACGGTCGCGCGTCGGAGCGGGCGATCACCTCGCCCTCGACGTCGTCGGTGGCGGTGGCGGCGCCGAATCGGACGGTGAAGCGATAGGTCTTCGGACCGGCCATGGCGTAGGCGACGGTCTTGGTGGCTTCGCCGAACGCCAGCGGCAGCACACCGCTTGCCAGCGGATCGAGCGTGCCGCCGTGACCGACCTTGTTCGCGTTGTAGATGCGCCGCGCCTCGGCGACGGCCTTCGCCGACGAAACTCCGGCTGGCTTGTCCAGCACCAGCCAGCCGTGGACGTCCTCGCCCCTGCGCTTGATGCCCATTCGCGTGGGCCTAGCGGCCGCGATCCTTCGGCTCCGGCGGCGGCGCGTCGTCGTCCTCATCGAGATCGCGGGCGACCTCGCGCTGCCGCAGCAGGGTATCGATGTGGGTCGCGTAGTCGAAGGACGTGTCGGGCTCGATCGTCAGTATCGGCACTGTGCGGAGATCGACCTCGCGGGCGAGCTGGCCGCGCAGATAGGGCGCGGCGCGGCGGAGTGCCGCGATCACCGTCTGCTGGTTGGTGCCGCCCAGCGGCAGCACGAACGCGGTCGCGTTGTGGAGATCGGGACTCACCCGGACCTCGGTGACCGTCACCGACACGTCGAGGAGATCCGGATCGCGAAAATGCGCACGCTCCATGATCCGCACGAGGGCGTGGCGCAGCGCCTCGCCGACCCGAAGCTGGCGCTGGCTGCGACCCTCGGGAGCCTCGGGCCCGCGCAGCGGGCCGCGCGCGGCTTGCTTGCGTCGTTTCATGGCTTCGGCGGACCCGTCCGCCGCGCGCACGCTACAGCGTGCGGGCGACCTGCTCGATTTCGAAGCACTCGATTACGTCGCCGGCCTGGATGTCCTGATAGTTCTCGAACGCCATGCCGCACTCGTAACCTTCCTTCACCTCGCGCACCTCGTCCTTGAAGCGCTTCAGCGACTTCAGCGAGCCCTCGTGGATCACCACGTTGTCGCGCAGCAGCCGGACCTTCGCGCCGCGACGCACGACGCCCTCGGTCACCATGCAGCCGGCCACCTTGCCGGCCTTGGTGATGTTGAAGACTTCGCGAATCGTCGCGTTGCCGAGGAAGTTCTCCTTCGTGCCCGGCGTCAGCATGCCGCCGAGCGCAGCTTTCACGTCGTTGGTGAGGTCGTAGATGATCGAGTAGTAGCGGATCTCGATGTTGTCGCGACGGGCGAGCTCGCGCGCCTGCGGGTTGGCGCGAACATTGAAGCCGAGCACCAGCGCGTTCGACGCGCGTGCGAGCGTGACGTCGGATTCGTTGATCCCGCCGACGGCGGCGTGGAGGATGCGGGCCGCCACTTCGCTCGTCGACATCTTCTCGAGCGCCCCGACGATTGCCTCGACCGAGCCCTGCACGTCGGCCTTGATGACCAAGGGCAGATCCTTCGCCACGCCGGCGGCGATCGCCGACAGCATCTGTTCGACGGTGCCGCGAGCTCCCGCGGAGACGCGCGCATCTCGCGATTTCCGCTGACGGAATTCGGTGATCTCGCGGGCCCGGGCTTCGTTCTCGACTTCGATGAAGTCATCGCCAGCCGAGGGAGTGCCCTGAAGTCCGAGCACCTCCACCGGCATGCCGGGATCCGCCGCCTTGACTTTGCGACCGTGGTCGTCGTGCAGCGCGCGCACGCGGCCCCACTCGCCACCGGCGACCAGAATGTCGCCGACATCGAGCGTCCCGCGCTGGACCAGCACCGTGGCGACCGTACCCTTGCCGCGCTCCATCTTCGCCTCGACGACGACGCCCTGTGCCATGCGGTCAGGGTTCGCCTTCAGTTCGAGAACTTCAGACTGGAGCAGGATCGCCTCGAGCAGCTTGTCGAGATTGGTGCGCTGCTTGGCCGAGACCTCGACCGACAGGACGTCGCCACCCATGCTCTCGAGCACGATGCCGTGCTGCAGCAACTCGTTCTTCACGCGCTCGGGCTTGGCGTCCGGCTTGTCGATCTTGTTGATGGCGACGATGATCGGCACGTTCGCGGCCTTGGCGTGATGGATCGCCTCGATGGTCTGCGGCATCACACCGTCGTCGGCCGCGACCACCAGCACCACGATGTCGGTGAGCTTCGCGCCGCGGGCACGCATCGCCGTGAACGCCTCATGGCCCGGCGTGTCGAGGAAAGTGACGCGCTGACCGCTCTCGAGCGTGACCTGGTAGGCGCCGATATGCTGGGTGATTCCCCCGGCTTCGCGCGCGGCGACGTCGGTCGAGCGCAGCGCATCGAGCAAGGATGTCTTGCCGTGGTCGACGTGACCCATGACGGTGACGACCGGCGGACGCGGGCGCAGCGTCTCGGGCGCGTCAAGGTCGCCGGTGAGACCGATCTCGACGTCGGACTCGCTCACCCGCTTCGAGTGATGGCCGAACTCGGCCACCACCAGCTCGGCGGTGTCGGCGTCGATCGATTGGTTGATGGTCGCCATGACGCCCATCTTCATCAGCGTCTTGATGACCTCGCCGGTCTTTTCGGCCATGCGGTTGGCGAGCTCCTGGACCGTGAGGCTCTCGGGGATGACGACCTCACGCACGACCTTTACCTGCTCGGATTTACCGTCGCCGTGGGCAAGGCGACGCTCGCGCTCCTTCTGCCGGCGGAACGCGGCGAGCGAACGCACGCGCTCGCTGCCCTCGCTGTCGAGTGCCTTCGTGATCGTGAGCTTGCCGCGGCGGCGGTCGTCTTCCTTGCGCAGCGTGAGACCGGGGCGCTTCGGCGGCACGCCCGGTTTGCGCACGGGGCCACGCGGCTCCTCTTCCTCGGCTTCGGGGGCGCGGCCCGGTGTCGCCGGCTTGGCGGCGCCGGCGGGGCGCGCAGCCTCGCGCGCGCCGGGGGCCTGCGTCTGGGTGCTGGGAACCGCGGCCTCGACGGAAGGCGCCTCGGGCGCCGATGCCGGCTCGTCGGCGACGGGCGGCGCCGGCGGGCGCAGCGCCTCTTCCTCGGCCTTGCGGCGCTGCTCTTCCTCGTACTCGCGGCGGGCGATTTCCTCGGCGCGCATCGCGCCCTGGAGGGCGCGGGCGCGGGCGGCCTTCTCGCTCTCGGTCAGCGTGCGGGCCGTCGCGGCGGGCGCGCGGGGCTCCTCCGGAGCCGGCGCCGCGGGGGCGGCGGCCTGCGGCGGAGGCGCGACCTCCGCAGCCTTCTTCATCTCCGTCATCTGACCGCCGGCGCCCGGCGCAAAGGTCCGCTTCTTGCGAACCTCGACGGTGACGGCCTTCGATCGGCCGTGCGAGAAGCTCTGCCGGATCTGACCGGTCTCGACGGTCTTCTTCAGCTCGAGCCGGCCGGGCCGCGCCATCGCCAGCGGCTTCTTGTCCTGGGTATCGGTCTTGTCCGTCATCGAGCCGAGCTGTCCTTTACACGATTGCCTACGGGGCGGAGCGCTGCATCCTCCGCCCGAAGAAGTGCAAGCCGACCAGCCTGCACCTCGATCTCCGTCGCCAGCCTGCCCGGCGACACTACCGCGAAAACCACGTCCTCGCGTCCAAACGCCGCTCCGAGTTCGCTCGTCGTCAGCGATTCGCAGGCCACCATCTCGACGGCTGACGTCTTGAGCCGCCCACGATCGGGAGCCGATGCATCGGCGGCAATGAACAGTACAGCGCGCCCATTACCGGCGGGCTTCATGGCGGCGAGCGACTCGCGCACCCGCTCGAAGCCGCACACGGCGGACCCGCCGCGGCGGGCGAGTCCGATGAGATTGACGATCCGCTCGACGAGGAGCCGCTCGACCACGCGATCGAGCTCCTGCGGCACCGCAACCGAGCCGCCCGCGGCGCGCGAAAACACGCGTCCGCGCCCGGCCGCGGCCATCTTTAACACATCGCGACGGGGGCTCAACCACAAACCCCGGCCGGGAAGCCGCCCGGCGACGTCAGGAACAACCGCGCGATCGGGGCCGACCACGAACCGCACGAGCACGCCGCGCGGCTCCGGCGACCCCGACGCGAGGTCGCGTCGCGGGCGCCGCCGCCGGGGCGCGTCGATCATGCGCGGAGTGGTCATGCGGTGCGCGTGTCCTCTTCGTCCGGTCAGGCCTGCGTCCCTTCGGCCGCCGGCGCCTCGCCGGTCTCGCCCTCGGTCGCGGGGAACCAGTGTTCGCGGGCCGCCATGATCACGCGGTTCGCCACGTCGAGGGACGGCGCCTGGTCGCCCAGCATCTCGACCAGTTCGTCGGCGGCGAGATCCGCGAGATCGTCGAGCGTCTTCACGCCTTTTTCGCCGAGCGCCACGATCTGCGCGCGCGACAGGCCGTCCACTTCGGCGAGATCGTCGGCAATGCCGAGTTCCTGACGACGCGCGCTGAATGCCGCCTCTTCTTTGTCGAGGAAGGCCTGGGCACGGCGACGAAGCTCCTTGGCGAGGTCGGGGTCGAAACCCTCGATGCTCTCCAGCTCCTCTTCGGGGACGTACGCCACGTCCTCGACGGATGTGAAGCCTTCGGTCACCAGCAGGTGCGCAATGACGTCGTCGACGTCGAGCGCGTCGATGAACGCCTGGGAGCGGGTGCGCATCTCCGTCTGACGACGCTCCGATTCCTGGCTCTCGGTCATGATGGCGATGTCCCAGGTGGTGAGCTGAGACGCGAGCCGGACGTTCTGGCCCCGACGGCCGATCGCGAGCGAGAGCTGCTCGTCGGGCACGACCACTTCGATCTTGTGGGTCTCCTCATCGAGGACGACCTTGCTCACCTCGGCGGGCGCGAGCGCGTTGACGACGAACGTCGCCGGATCGGCCGACCACTGGATGATGTCGATCTTCTCGCCCTGGAGCTCGCCGACGACCGCCTGCACGCGCGAGCCGCGCATACCGACGCAAGCACCGACCGGATCGATCGACGAATCCTTGGAGATGACCGCGATCTTTGCGCGGCTCCCCGGATCGCGCGCGACCGCCTTGATCTCGATGATGCCGTCGTAGATCTCCGGCACTTCCTGGGCGAACAACTTGGCCATGAACTCGGGGCGCGTGCGCGACAGGAAGATCTGCGGGCCGCGGGTCTCCTCACGCACGTCGTAGATGTAGGCGCGGACGCGGTCGGACTGCCGGAAGGTTTCGCGCGGCAGCGTCTCGTCGCGACGAAGGATCGCCTCGGCGCGGCCGAGGTCCACCGTCACGTTGCCGAACTCGGCGCGCTTCACCGTGCCGTTGACGATCTCGCCGACGCGGTCCTTGTACTCGCGGTACTGCCGCTGACGCTCGGCCTCGCGGACCTTCTGGACGATGACCTGCTTGGCGGTCTGGGCGGCGATACGTCCGAAGTCGATCGGCGGCAACGCGTCGAATACGAACTCGCCGACCTTCGCCTCGGGATGGCGCCGCTTCGCGTCCTTGAGCGTCATCTGGGTCGCTTCGTTCTCGACCGTCTCCACCACCTCGTGGTAGCGAGCGAGCGTGATCTCGCCGGTCTTGCGATCGATGCGGGCGCGGATGTCGTGCTCATGGCCGTACTTCGAGCGGCCGGCCTTCTGGATGGCCTGCTCCATGGCGACGAGGACTTCCTCGCGGTCGATCGCCTTCTCGCGCGCGACGGCGTCGGCGACCTGGAGGAGTTCGGGCCGTGCCAGCCCAAGGGTTGCTTCGAGTGCCATGTCTCACCAATCTGCCCGCCGTTCGCGGCGGACGCCTCTTCGTTGTCAGGTGCGCGGGCGATTGCCCGCGGCGATCAATTCGTCCGTCAAAACGAGCTTTGCCTTGCTGATCCGCGCCAACGGCAGCTCCACGTCCTCGCCGGTATCGAGCTTGAGCCGCACGCTGTCCTCCGCGGTCCCGAGCAGCCGGCCGCGGAAGCGCTTGCGGCCGCCGACCGGCTCCGACGTCTCGACCCGCGCCTCGAAACCGGCAAAGCGCTCGTAGTCGGCCTTCTTCACCAGCGGCCGATCGATGCCCGGCGACGACACCTCGAGGGTGTAGGCGCCGGCGATCGGGTCCTCGACGTCGAGCACCGCCGAGACCGCCTCCGAAATGTCGGCGCAGTCGTCGACAGACATCGCCGCGCCGTCGACACGCTCCGCCATGACCTGCAACGTCGGCCGGCCGGCGCCGCCGACAAGCGCGACGCGCACCAGCGCGTAGCCCATCGACTGAAGCGTCGGCTCGATCAGCGTCGCCACGGTATCCGCCATCGCCGTCATACGAACTCCAAACGGATCCATCCGCACGGTCTTGTGGCGGACGCTTGTTTGGGAAACAAAAAAAGTGGGCCAGTGGCCCACCCCAAACAATCGTTCCGATTGATCAAGGCCATACGAGGAAGGATGGGCGGAAATATAGCGATTTGCCGCCCTCGTTCAAGGAGGAAGCGGCGAAAACCCACAGGTTTTCAGGCTACTGGCGGCGCCGGGCGATCAGGAACAGGGGGCTTCGCCCTGCCGCCAACGCCTTGGATTCGTAGCGCGTTTGAGGCTGATCGGCGGGCCTGAGCCGCCAGTCGGAGGGCCCCAGGGCGGCCCAGGCGAACGCGGGGTGCGACAGGAGCGCAAGCAGCATCCATTCGCCGTAATCCGGGTCATCGGTGGCGAGCCGGAGCTCCGCGCCGGGCTTCAGGATGCGCGCGAGCTGGTCGAGCACCGGCCGGCAGACGATGCGCCGCTTCCAGTGGCGCCGCTTCGGCCACGGGTCCGGGAACAGCACGAACGCACGGGCGATCGACGCCGGTGCGAGGGCCTCGAGCAGCGGCCGGGCGTCGTCCATCAACAGGCGGACGTTGCCGAGGCGCTCGGAATCGATGGCCTTGAGAAGCGATGCCGCGCCGTTCACGAACGGCTCCACCCCGATGAGCCCGATATCGGGATTGGCCCGGGCCTGAGCGGCGAGATGCTCGCCCCCGCCGAACCCGATCTCGAGCCAGACCTCCCGCGGGCGCTCGAACAGGCGGGCAGGGTCGAGCGATCCCGACGCCACGCCGTCGAGCGGGATCGCGAGCCGCGGCAACAGCTCGTCGATGAGGTGGCGCTTTCCGACGCGCAGCGGCCGGCCCTGGCGGCGGCCATAGAGCCGCCGCAGCCCATCGCCGCGCGCGAGATCGTCGCGATCGACCGGTTCGCCCATGAACGGTCCTTCGTCCGCGCTCGGCCGCGGCGAGCGCCGACCGTCAGCGCCCGCGAACGGTCAGTTGAATGCGCGCTTCAGCTCGTCCACCAGATCGAGCTTCTCCCACGTGAAGCCGCCGGTCTTGTCGGGCTCGCGCCCGAAATGTCCATACGCCGTGGTCCGGGCGTAGATCGGCTTGTTGAGACCGAGGTGCTCGCGGATGCCGCGCGGCGTCAAGGACATGATGTCCGGCAGCACCTTGGCGAGACGCTCCTCGTCGACGCGGCCGGTGCCGAACGTGTTCACGTAGACCGACAAGGGATGCGACACGCCGATCGCGTAGGCGACCTGGATGAGGCACTTGTCGGCGAGACCCGCCGCGACGACGTTCTTCGCGAGGTAGCGCGCGGCGTACGCGGCCGAGCGATCGACCTTCGTCGGGTCCTTGCCGGAGAACGCGCCGCCGCCGTGCGGCGCCGCGCCGCCATAAGTGTCGACGATGATCTTGCGTCCGGTGAGGCCGCAATCCCCGTCGGGGCCGCCGATCACGAACTTGCCGGTCGGATTGACGTAGAACTGGTCCTTCGGCGGCATCCACCCCTCGGGCAGCACCTTCTCGACGTACGGGCGCACGATCTCGCGCACCTCGTCCTGGTCGACCTTCGCGTTGTGCTGGGTGGACACGACGACCGCGGTGCAGCCGACCGGCTTGCCGTCCTCGTAGCGAAGCGTCACCTGACTCTTCGCGTCGGGCTCGAGCATCTTCTCCTTGCCGGAGTGGCGCGCTTCCGCCATCAGCCGCAGGATGTTGTGTGAATACTGGATCGGCGCCGGCATCAGCTCCGGCGTTTCGTTGCAGGCGTAACCAAACATGATGCCCTGGTCGCCCGCGCCCTCGTCCTTGTTGCCCTTCGAGTCGACGCCCTGCGCGATATCGGCGGACTGCCCGTGCAACAGGATCTCGACCTTCGCGTGCTTCCAGTGGAAGCCCTTCTGGGCATAGCCGATGTCCTTCACCGCGGCGCGGGTGAGCTTCTCGATCAGCGGCTTGTTGATCTTCGCCTGGCCCTTGCCGACCGGCTTCAGCATCGGCGCGCGGGCGCCGCACTTCTTGATGTCGAGGCGAACCTCGCCGGCGATGACGATCCGATTCGTGGTGGCGAGCGTCTCGCACGCGACGCGCGCATACGGGTCGGCGCCGAGGAACGCGTCGACGACGGTATCGGAGATGCGGTCGCACACCTTGTCCGGATGTCCCTCGGACACGGACTCACTGGTGAACAGATAGGTGCCTTTGGACACGGCGATCTCCCGAAAGGATGAGGTCTGAGGATGGGGGAAGTGTCGATGCGAACGTCGTTATCGGCGAATGCAGCCCGGCGGTTTTTGCAACGTTTACCAGCGTCGTCAAGGGGATTCGCCGCAGGGCTCCGGCGCTTGGAACGCGCTCAACGGCGGCGTCCGTGCCACATTCCCGCAACGGCGGCGAGAGCGGCGAGCACGAGGGCAATCACGTTTCCGTAGCGGGCGAAGACGGTCGGCGGGAGCGCGGCGGGGAGCGGACCGTCGACGACGCCGCGGCGGCCAAGATCGAGCCTCGCGAGGAACCGGCCGTACGGATCGACAATCGCCGAGATGCCCGTGCCCGCCGCCCGCACCAACGGCAGCCCCTCCTCGACGGCGCGCATGCGCGCCGCGGCGAGATGCTGGCGGGGACCGGACGAGTCGCCGAACCACGCGTCGTTGGTGACGTTGAGCAGCAGGCCCGGTCGCGGCTCGTGCGCCGCGACGTCGCCGGGGAAGATCGCTTCGTAACAGACCAGCGGCCCGACCGGCGGCAGCCCCGGCACGGAAATCGTCCGCGGCCCGGGTCCCGCGGAGAAGTCCATCGCCCCCGGCGTGATCTTGTCGATCGGCAGCACGCTCCGAAGCGGCACGTACTCGCCGAACGGAACGAGATGGAACTTGTCGTAGACGCTGACGACCCGCCCGTCGGGAGCCACGGCTTCGACGCTGTTCCAGATCCGCTCCGGTGTTTCGCCGCGCGGGCTGAAGCGGATCGTGCCGGCGATCAGCGCCTTGGCACCGGTCGCCTGCAGCACGGTCGCGATCGCCTGGCGCAGCTCCTCGGACTCGCCGATGGCGACCGGAACCGCGGTCTCCGGCCAGACCACGTGCGTCGCACCGGCGCTCGCGGCGGTCGCCGTGAGCTGGAGGTAGGCGTTGACGATCTCGGCGCGCTGTTCGGGGCGCCACTTGAGCTGCTGTGGGATGTTGGCCTGCACCAGCGCGAACTTCACGTCGGGAACGACGTCGGCTCCGGCGGCGGGTGCGCCGATGAGCCTCAGCGTGCCGATCAGCACCGGCGAGGCCCCGATGATCGCGAGCAGCGCGGCCGCGCGGACCGGACGCATCGTGCCGCCGATGCGCCGCGCCACCGCCGCAGGAGCCGCGAACAAGAGCGCGCTCGCGAGCCCGAGGCCATACGCGCCGAGCCAGGCGGCGCTCTGCATTGCCGCCGGCGCGAACGTCCAGACGCTCGCCAGGAGATTCCACGAAAATCCCGTCAGCAGGGTCCCGCGCAGATACTCCGCGACCGTCCACGCTGCGGCGAACACCAGGATCTTCGCGGCGCGATCTCCGGGCGCCGCTACATAGGCGGCGCCGGCGAGCGCCGGATAGATCGCGAAGTAGGCCGAAAGTCCGCCGACCGCGAATGGGATGAGCCAGCCGAACTGCGCCGCATCGACCAGCAGTGCGTTGGCGATCCAGTAGATGCCGGTCACGAAATGACCGAGACCGAACCACCAGGCGATGAGGAATGCCGCGCGGATCGGATGGCGCGCGGCGGCAGCGCCGTCGAGCAGCCACAGCAGTCCGGCGAACGAGACGAACGCCGCGGGAACGATGAACAGCGGCGGCATGGCGAGCGTGAGGAGCGCGCCCAGCACGGCCGCGACCAGCGCGCGCCGCCAGCCGCGAAGCGCCGCCAGACGGAGCGAGATGCTGAGGCGCGTCCGTCCTTCAGCCGCCATCGGCCGGCTTCTTCGGCAGATTGCGCGCGCGCAGGCGTCGGACACGGCGCGGATCGGCGTCGATCACCTCGAACTCGACCCCGCTCGAATGCTTGATGACCTCGCCGCGGGCGGGGACGCGCCCGGCGATCGCCGCGAGCAGTCCGCCGAGCGTCGTCTGATCGCCTTCGCGCTCCTCGGGTGTGAGGATCGGCCCGACCTGGGATTCGAATTCGTCGAGGCGCGTCCGCGCGTCGGCGAGCAGCGTGCCGTCCGGACGTGCGATCAGCACCGGCTCGTCGACGTCGTGCTCGTCCTGGATGTCGCCGACGATCTCCTCGACCACGTCCTCGATGGACACCAGCCCGTCGATGCCGCCGTACTCGTCGACGACGAGCGCGAGATGGGTGCGGGTGAAGCGCATCTCCAGCAACAGATCGAGGACGCGCAAGGCAGGCGAGATGATCAGCACGCGGCGCACGATGCGGCTGATGTCGAACTCGGGCCCGGCGTTCATGTGCACCAGCACGTCCTTGATGTGGACGAAACCGACGACGTCGTCGAGCGTGCCCCGGTACACCGGCATCCGCGAATGCGCCTCGCGGGTCATGACCGCGAGAAGGTCCGACATCTTCATCGACGCGTCGACGGCGACGATCTCCGCGCGCGGCACCATGATGTCCTGAACGGTGAGGTCGCGGAGCTTCAGGACGTTGGTGATGAGGAGCCGCTCGTCGGCAGTGATGCCGGCCTCGCTGCCCTCCTCCTCGGCTCGCTCCTCGATGATCTCGGCGATGGCGTCGCGGAGCTCATCCTCGGGTTTCGGCTTCGGCGACAACCGCGACAGCAGCCGGCGGAGGCCTCTGCCGGATTTCCGTTCAGGTGCGGGACTCTCGGTGGGATCAGCCATCTTTGCGCGTGCGCGAAGCTCGGGTGCTGCGGGAAGTCATAGCACGTTCCGCGTACGGATCGGGGATGCCGAGGCGGGTGAGCGCTTCCCGTTCGAGAGCCCGCATCCGCACCGTATCGTGACTGGCGGCGTGGTCGTGTCCGAGAAGATGCAGGGCCCCGTGGACAACGAGGTGGGCGACGTGGCTCCGGATCGGCACCCGCGCCTCGCGGGCGCCGCGGGCACAGGCACCATACGCCACGATGACGTCACCCAAGGGAACGGGATCGCGACCGGCCGCGCGCGCGAGCGCACTCGCGATGCGGCGGACGCCGCCGTCGATCTGCGGGAAGGCGAGAACGTCGGTCGGGCCTTTGACGCCGCGGAAGTCGTGGTTGAGCTCGGCGATGGCGCGGTCGCGAACCAGCGCGACGCACGCCGACACCGGACGGTTCGCGGGCACGGCAACGTCGAAGGCGGCTGCGACCGCGCGGGCGACGAGGTTCTTCACGCGCGGCACGCGTCGCCAGGCGACGTCCTCGACCAAGACTTCGATGGTTGGCGCGGGCTCAGGCATGTCCCGGGCCGCGCGGACGCGCCCTGAGCCCTCCGCCCGGCACGAGGTCGGGGTCGATGGCACCGCGGCGCGCGCGTTCGGCGCGGTCGTAGGCGTTGACGATGCGGTTCACCAGCGGATGCCGGACGGTGTCGTCGGCGGTGAACCGGACGAACGCGACTCCGTCGGTGCCCTCGAGCGTCTCGACCGCGTCGAGCAGGCCCGAGCGCGCGCCGGTCGGGAGGTCGACCTGCGTGAGGTCGCCCGTCACCGCCATCCGCGACCCCTCGCCGAGGCGGGTCAGGAACATCTTCATCTGCATCGGCGTGGTGTTCTGCGCCTCGTCGAGGATGATGAACGCGTGCGCGAGCGTGCGGCCGCGCATGAACGCGAGCGGCGCGATCTCGATCTCGCCGCTGGTCATGCGCTTCATCACCTGATCGCCCGGCAGCATGTCGTACAGCGCATCGAACAGCGGCCGCAGGTAGGGGTCGACCTTCTCGCGGATATCGCCCGGCAGGAACCCGAGCCGCTCGCCGGCCTCAACCGCCGGACGCGACAGGATGATGTGCTCGACGTCGCCCGCGAGCAGCGCCGAGACCGCTGTCGCCACGGCGAGATAGGTCTTGCCGGTGCCGGCGGGGCCGACGGCGAACACGAGCTCGTGCTCCTTGAGCGCCTTGAGATAGCGGTCCTGCGCCGCCGTGCGCGGCGCGATCGATCGCTTGCGGGTCGCGAGCACCGTTCCGCCGCCGCCGCCGGCGCGGGTGATCGCCGCCTCGACTTCGGCCGGCCCCACCTCGGCGCCATGGCTGAGATCCCGGTACAGCGAGGCGAGCGCCGTGCGCGCAACCGCCGCGGACTCGGGCGGGCCCGAGATCGCGAGGCGGTTGCCGCGACTGGCAACGCTGACGCCGAGTCTGTCCTCGAGCACCGCGATGTTGCGGTCGCGCTCTCCGAAGAGCTGGGCGAGAACGCGGTTGTCCTCGAATTGCATGTGCACCGGTGCGGCGCGCTCGCGGCTGCGCGGCTGGCTCTTGCGCGCCATCAGGCCGCGCCCTCCGCGAGGACGCCCTCGACGCTGTGGGCGAATGCCTCGGTGATGCGGACGCGGGCCTCGGCGCCACGCGGAGCGACGTCGCCGATCGCGACGTGGACGGCCTGCATATGAGGCGTGCGACCGCCGAGCTGGCCGACGTGGCGTCCGCGACGGTCGAGCAGCACCGGCACCGTCGCGCCGACGGAGCGGCGATTGAAGTCGAGGCTGAGCTCGGCGATGAGCCGCTGCAGAACCGCGAGCCGTTCCGACTTTACGTCCTCGGGGACGGCGTTCTCGAGCTCGGCGGCGGGCGTTCCCGGCCGCGCGCTGTACTTGAACGCATATGACTGCGCGTAGCCTACCGCGCGCACCAGCGCGAGCGTGTCCTCGAACTCGCGGTCGCTCTCGCCCGGAAACCCGACGATGAAATCCGAGGCGAGCGCGATGTCGGGCCGCGCGCGGCGCAGCTTGTCGACGACGCGGAGATAATCGTCCGCGGAATAGCGACGGTTCATCGCGGCAAGCACGCGGTCGCTGCCCGACTGCACCGGGAGATGCAGGTACGGCATCAGCGCGGGGACCTCGCCGTGCGCGGCGATCAAATCGTCATCCATGTCGCGCGGATGCGACGTCGTGTAACGGATGCGGGCGACGCCTTCGATCTCCGCCACCGCGCGGATCAGATGGGCAAGGGACCACGCGCGGCCGTCCGGGCCCTCGCCGTGGTAGGCGTTGACGTTCTGGCCAAGGAGCGTGATCTCGACCGTGCCGCGCTTCGCGAGCGCGCGCGCCTCATCGAGAACCGCGGCAACCGGCCGCGAGAATTCGGCGCCGCGCGTGTACGGAACGACGCAGAATGTGCAGAACTTGTCGCAGCCCTCCTGGACCGACAGGAACGCGGAAGGCGCGCTCAGAGTCGACTGCGCCGGCAACGCGTCAAACTTCGATTCCGCGGGGAAGTCGGTGGCCACGACGCCGGCGCCGAAGGCGCCTGCCTCCCGCGCCCGCGTCGCCTCGGCGACCATCTGCGGCAGCCGGTGGTACGTCTGCGGCCCGAACACGATGTCGACGAAGGGCGCGCGGCGAGTCATCTCCTCGCCCTCGGCCTGGGCGACGCAGCCGCCCACCGCGAGCATCACGTCCTCGCCGGCGGCGCGCCGCTCCTCGCGCATGAGACGCAGGCGACCGAGCTCCGAGTAGACCTTCTCCGAGGCTTTCTCGCGGATGTGACAGGTGTTGAGAACGACGACATCGGCATCGTTCGCCGACTCGGTCGTCGCATAGCCGTGCGGCGCCAGGACGTCCGCCATGCGGGCGGAGTCGTAGACGTTCATCTGGCAGCCGTAGGTCTGGATGAAGAGCTTTTTCGCCAAGAGCGTGTTCGCCAAGTGTTGCAAGCCGCGCAAACGTGCACTGCGGCCGGCCGGCGGCGCTTCACCGGCACACTAACATCGGAAGACCGCGAGTCAAGCTGCGGCCCCGTGACCGGACGGTAGCGCCGGCGACATATTCGCGACACCGGCGATGGACTCCGACACGCCGTGGGCGATCACCGTGCGGCACGATTCCGCGAGCGCCTTACGGGCGGCGGCGGACGCCGCGCGGTCGTGGGGAGCGCTCCAGTCGAGACCGGCTGCGATCGCCGCGGAGCGAATGTCGAGCGGGTGATGGAAGTGCACTTCGACCGTCACCTGACCGAGGCCGAGCACGGTCCAGAGATGGGCCGGCATCTCCATCGCGCCGTACCACGCGAAATACGGCCGCCACTCGCGGCCGAGCGGAATGCCGTCGAGACGGACATACGCGATCGAGATGGGCTGCACCAGCAAGGGCTCACCGTTCACTTCGCGTTCGGCAACGGCGAACAAAGCGCTCTTGAACGGCAGCACGTGATTGCCATCGCCGGTCGTCCCCTCCGGGAAGACGACGAGCGCATCGCCTTGGTCGAGGCGCTTGCCGACCTCGTCGCGGTGGCGCCGGCTGTGACTCGCCCGCCGCTCGATGAAAACCGAGCGCTGCAGCTTGGCAAGCAGTCCGAACAGCGGCCACCCGGCAATTTCGGCTTTGGCCACGAACGACACGTCGAGCAGCGACCCAAGCACCGTGATGTCGAGATAGGAGGTGTGGTTCGAGATGAAAAGCGCCGGGCGCGTCGCGACCATCGCGCCGCGGCGCAACACATGCAGACCCAGCAGCCGACAGCACACACGGTGATACAGGCGCGGCAGCCGGCGGTGCAGCGGCAGCCGCAAGACCAAGGCAATCGTCTGAAGCGGGATGAGGAGAAACGTCCAGCTCAGATACAGAACGAGGCGCACCGTGGCGCGAACGGGCGATCCCATCGGGTCAGCCGGGGGACTCGCGCACCGGACGTTCGTAGTGGCGCACGTATTTCTCGGTGATCAGGTCGGTCTTCACGACGATCGAGACATCCGTCGTGTTGAACTCCGGGTCGATGACCGCCCCGTCGCCCACGAAGCCGCCCAGGCGGAGATATCCTTTGACCAGCGGCGGCAGGCTCGCGAGCGCGGTGCGGGGATCGAGGCGATCGAGCGCCACGCGACGCATGTCGACATAGCGGTCGGGCAGCGCGCGAGGCCGCAGCGCCGGAGGCGCGAGGTGGTGGTGGTGAAGATACGAGAGCGCCGCCGCGTGCGCGTCGACGTCGGTGCCGGCGAGGCTCGCGCACCCGAACATCACCTCGATCTCGTAGTGGAACACGTACGCAGCGATCGACCGCCAGAGGAGATTCATGGTCGAGCGCGTCCGGTATTCGGCGTCGACGCACGACCGACCGAGCTCGAGAACCTCGCCGGGAAGATCGAGCAGCGGCTTGATGTCGTATTCGGATTGGCTGTAGAAGCCGCCCTTTCGGGCGGCGGCGGCGCGCCGCATCACGCGGTAGGTTCCGACGACGGCGCTCGCGCCCGCTTTCGCGGCATCGATCACGAGAAGGTGGTCGCAAAACGGATCGAACACGTCGAAATCGCGACGCCGCGCCGCCACCTCCGGACTGGGCCGGGCTTTCATCTCCTCGTAGAAGACGCGATACCGCAGCGCCTGTGCGGCATCGATATCGGCTTCACCGAAGGCAACCCGGGCAACGAGGTTGCCGGCGCGAATGGGATCGAACGGCACGCCGTCCTTGCCCTTCTGTGCAAGAGCACTGACGGCAGCGCTATCGGACCAGCCGCTCATTTCGCCTTGCGAAGCGGAACGCCGTAGAGCTCCAGCCGGTGATTTACGAGGCGGTATCCGAGACGTCGCGCAAGCTTCGCCTGCAAAGCCTCGATCTCCTCGCTCTCGAACTCGATCACCCGGCCGGTGTGCAGATCGATGAGATGGTCATGGTGGTGCCGCGACGCTTCCGCCTCGTAGCGCGAGCGGCCATCGCCGAAGTCGCGCCGCGCGAGGATGCCCTGCTCCTCGAACAAGCGAAGCGTGCGGTACACGGTCGCCAAGGATATGCGGGCGTCGACCTTGGCGGCGCGGCGATGGACCTCCTCGGCATCGGGATGGTTGGACGCCGAGGACAGCACCTTGGCGATGACCCGGCGCGGGCCGGTCATCTTCAGCCCTTTTTCGAGGCACAGTTGCTCGATCGATGTCGTCCCGACCGGCTTGGCCTTTGAGAGCGCGTCGTCCATGGGCGGCGATTATAGCCAATTTGGGCCCGTAAACCTACGGGGCTAGTCCGTTCATGGTACAGTGGAAACCCGGATATCCGCCGGACCCCCGCTGCAATCCATGGCCGACCACCGTCTCGACATCACCACCGACGTCTGCCCAATGACGTTCGTGAAGACCAAACTCCTCCTCGAACGCATGCGTCCGGGGGAGACCGCGGAGATTCGCCTCGCCGGCGACGAGCCGGTGAGCAACGTGCCGCGGTCCGTGGAAGAGCACGGCCACACGGTGCTGTCGTGCGCGCCCGAGGCGGAAGGGAGTTCGGTGTACCGCCTCGTCGTGCGGAAGGCGTAACGGTCAGGCGAGCTTGAGCGCGAGCGTGAGCGCGGGAACAGAAGGGCCTTCGCGACGGGTGTAATAGCCAGGCCGCCGCCCGATCTGCTCGAAGCCGAAGGAGGCGTAGAGGCGCCGCGCGTCGTCGTTGTCCTCGGCGACCTCGAGAAAGAGCCGAACGACTCCTTCCGCACGGACCCGGTCGATGACACCCTCGATGAGGGCCGTCGCGATACCGCGGCGCCGATGTTGCAGCGGAACACCCAGCGACAGGAGCTCGCGCTCGTCGAGCGCACCGGCCACGAGCGCAAAGCCGGCCGGCGCCCGATCGTCGGATCCGGGAAACAGCGGATCGGATCGTTCGGGCAATGTGGCGAGCAGTCCGAAGGCGCCGGTGAGGCGCAGAACCTGGGCGACGGTCGCCGAATTCCAAGCCTCCTCGAAGCACAACCCGTGGAGCCGCGCGAGCAGCGCACAATGGGCGAACGTCACGCCGGAGATTCGCAGTCCGGCGGGCTTCGGCGCACGCGCCATGGAGCGGGCGGGTTGATCGGTCATTTCTTCACCGCATCCATCATGGGACGCGCATCCGGCGGGCGCAAATAGAATGGCCGTGGCAGAACGCCCGTGTTTCCGGCATGAACGCGACGCGCTGCGACGGCGGCGACACAGGCGGCGCGCGGCGGCCCCGAGACCGGAGAGACCCGCGCGGGACGTCTCAGCCCGGCCACGAGGCGGCCGGCAGCATCGCCGACCACAACGAGATCGCCCTCGGGCAGCGCCCGCCCGGCATCCTCCGGTGCCGCCGCGAACGGCTCGCCGAGGGGCATCCGGGTCGCATCGAACGGCTGCAGGAAGACCTCCTCCCGCTTGCTTTCGATCGCAGCGACAAGGATCTCCCCGCGCGATGCACCTGCAGCGACACGCTCGATCACGGCCTCGAAAGTGGTGACGCCGATGCAGGGCAGATTCGCGGCGATGGCGAGGCCGCGGGCGGCGGCGAGCCCGATCCGGACCCCGGTGAAGGCTCCAGGCCCCACGGTGACGGCGACCGCGCCGAGGGCCGCTGGCGTGATACCGGCGGCGCGCAAGGTCTCGGCGATCATCGGGACCAGCGCCTCGGCCTGTCCGCGCTCCATCGCGGCGAAGCGCTCGGCGGCGATATTGCCGTCGGCGAGCACCGCCGCCGAGCACGCGGTCGAAGCGGCGTCGATCCCGAGCACGATCATGCGCGCGCTCCGCCGTCGCACCGCCGCTGCGGCCGTGCTACGAAACCGGACGTGCGCGTTGCGTAAGGACCACCGGAATGACGGATACAGTCGAACAACTGCCGAAGGCGGCGCTCGTCGAGATCGCACGCCCGACCTATGACGTCGAGACGACGATCGCCTACGCGAGCGACGACAATTTCACCGGCCGACCGGTCTACACGCGGCCCGGCTGCTACCTGCACCCGGATGCTGCGGCCGCCCTCGCCAAAGCCATCGCGCTTGCGGCGGCGATCGGCATGCGCGTTCGTGTCTTCGACGCGTTCCGCCCGAGCGAGGCGCAGTGGGCGCTGTGGAACGTCCGCCCCGATCCCGAATTTCTTGCCGATCCGCGGCGCGGCTCTCCCCACTCGCGAGGAGTGGCGGTCGATCTGACCTTGGTCGGGCCGGACGGCAGGAATCTCGACATGGGCACCGGCTTCGACGCATTCACGCCGCTGTCTCATCACGGCAACGTCGACATCCCGGCGCACGCACAACGCAACCGTCATCTCCTGCTCGGAATCATGACGGCCGCGGGATTCGATTTCTACCGCAACGAGTGGTGGCATTATCAGCTCTTCAACTCCCGGCGCTATCCGCTGCTGTCCGACGCCGACCTGCCCGTGCCGATGATGTAGCGCCTGCGCAGACCGCGTCACGCGATCCGGCAGACATCCTCGAACGAGAACCGCGGCGAGCGGTCGAACAGCTTTGCCGGATCGCCGCGGCCCAGGTTGCAGAGGAAGTTCGACCTGACGCGGGTGCCGGCGAAGAATGCGGCATCGACCGTCGCATTGTCGAAACCCGACATCGGCCCGCAGTCGAGGCCGAGAGCCCGCGCCGCAAGCATCAGGTATGCGCCCTGGAGGGTGCCGTTGCGGAACGCGGTGGTGCGGATCAGTTCGTCGTTGCCGACGAACCACGAGCGCGCATCGTCGTGCGGGAACAGCCGCGGAAGGTGCTCGTAGAAATCGAGGTCATAGCCGATGATCACCGTGCACGGTGCCGCCATCGTCTTGTCGACGTTACCCGCGATCAGCGCCGGGCGCAGCTTCTCCTTCGCCTCGCGCGACGTCACGAACACGAACCGCCCCGGTGAGCAGTTCGCAGACGTCGCTCCCCATTTCATCAGGTCGTAGATCGCGCGGAGCGTCGCCTCCGGTACAGCTCCCGGCAGCCAGCCGTTGTGCGTACGAGCCTTGCGGAACAGCACGTCGAGCGCCTCGTCTTCGAGGCGCGGCTGTGAAACCTCGGTCACGGCGGACTCCCGGCGGACTCGACAAGCCGCGCGGGATGCGCGGCCCGCGGCATTAGGCCGGGGCCACGCGGCGGGCGCAAGCCCCCGCTGCGCGGAGGCGCTGGGTCAGGCGTTCGGCGCGCGCGCCGACGCATCGGCGCGGGATTCCACCGCGCTACCGCCGGCCAACCGGCTGCGATCGAACTGCTCGAGCCGGTTGTTGCGAATGACGACGCGGATGTCCTCGAGGTACGGCAAGCCCCGCTCCGAGTACGGAATGAGCGCGCCGACCAACTTCAGGCCCTCCAGGGGAGCGCCTTCGCCGACCTTGCGACGCACCTTCGCGCGCTCGGCGCGGAAGTCGCGGTACGCCGTATGGGTGTTGAGATTACGGGCATACGACTGGACCGCGCCCATCAGCGTGTCGAAGCTCCGGAACATCGTGCCGTCGGCAGTCGACTTGAGGCCGTCGGCCCCGCCCTGCTGCGCGATCTGGCCGAACAGCGCGTTGCCCTCCTGGGCGAAGCGCGACGTGCCCCATCCCGATTCGATCGCTGCCTGCGCCAGCGCGAGCGACACCGGCACGGCGTCGAGGCGACGCAGCAACTCGTCGCTGTTGCCTATGCGCACGGCGTAGGCGGCGTACATGTCCGCGAGCCACGCCTGATCGCGCGCGGCGACCGGCTGACCCGCCGCCTGGCGATCGCGGAGGTCGAGGACGCGCGCCCGGTCGGCGGCGAGGTCTTCGTTGACCTGCAGGATCAGCGGCAGCATCGCCTTGATGAACACGGCCTTGCGGCTGTCGATCGACTCCAGCGACTTGAGGTCTCCGGGGAGTCCGAGCACGAGCAGCCGCGGCACTTCGGCGGCACCGGTGCGCACGCGATCGAGATGGTAGCCGGCGGCGGTGAGAAGCTCCGAGAGGTTGTGCGCGCTGTCGACGCGCGGGACCTCGATCGGGCGCGCGAACGCGGCGGCGAGCGATTCGGGCGTGAGGCGCGCCAGGCCGAGGCCGTCGCTCAACGTGCCCGCGCTGCGCCGCGCGGCGGGCGACAGCATCAGCGCGGCGGCGATGACGGCGGCCAGCATGAAGCCGCCGAGCCGGGCGCCAATGCGGCGCTGCTCGGCGTCGGAGCGATGCTCGGCGCGGATGAACGGAACGATCGAAGACGACATCGAACGCTTCGTCATGGCTGATACCCCCTTCCGAAACACGCGCGCAGGTTGGTTCCTGGCGCAGCTTGTACGCGGGCAGTCATGAAACGGGTCGGGTTCGTCCGGGTCGCTCAGGCGACCTGACGGACTTCCCGAACCTCCGGTACGTAGTGCTTGAGGAGATTCTCGATCCCCGCCTTCAAGGTGGCGGTGGACGAGGGGCACCCGGAGCACGAGCCTTTGAGCGACAGCAGTACGACGCCGTCCTCGAAGCCCTTGAAGACGATGTCGCCGCCGTCCTGGGCCACCGCGGGACGCACACGCGTCTCAAGCAGCTCCTTGATCTGGCTCACCACCTCCGAGTCGGCGCTCTCAGCGGCCGGCTCCTCGGCGCCGGCATCGAGCACGGTCGGCCGGGCCGCGGTGAAGTGATCCATGATCGCGGCGAGGATCATCGGCTTCAGCACCGGCCAGTCGAAGCGATCGTCCTTGGTGACGGTGATGAAGTCCGACCCGAGGAACACACCGGCGACTCCCTGGATGCGGAACAACTCTTCCGCGAGCGGCGAGAGGTGCGCGGTGTCGGCGGTCGGAAAATCACGCGTGCCGCGTTCGAGCACAACGCGGCCGGGAAGAAATTTCAGCGTTGCGGGGTTCGGCGTCTGCTCGGTCTGGATGAACATCGCTGCACTCCCAATGCGAAAAAATTTTTCAAACGAAGCGCCGCAAATCGGTGGCGCATCGAAGGTGAGTTAAGGGGACGTTAAAATCAACTCGAATTAAAAGCGTTTTTTCAGTGGCTTCCGAAGCTTGGTTAAAAACGCGGCGAACGATGTTTCGCGATCCGAAAGCGAGGCGAAACAATATGAGCGAGGCGTTGCTGCGCCGTCGCGCGCCCGCGAAGCGCGTGCGCATGAATTTTTCATCGCCGGCGCCGTGACCGTCGCGCGACAACCGCGTGAGCGCGCGAGGCTCGAGTCTGAAGTGGATACCGCGGCGACCCGCGTCAGGTCAGCGCATCGATCGCGTCGTCGGAGAGAGCTCCGGGAACGATCGTGAGCGGCACCGGCAGTTGCTTCCACAGCTTGCCGGTGAGAGCCGTGATCAGGGGCCCGGGCCCCTTCTTGCCGGAGGCTGCCGCGAGCACCAGCACGGATACGCTCTTCTCCTCGGCGAGCACCTTGAGCAGCTCGTCGCGCGGATTGCCCTCGCGCACGAACAGCACCGGAGTCCTGCCCGACCACTCCTGCACGAGCTTCGACCAGTGCTGGAGCGTCGCCTCCGCGCTCTGGCGGATCTCATCGCGCATGAGATCCTCGACCGCCTGGAAGTGTTGGAACTCGGTAGGCTCGGTGACATAGAGGAGCGCGACTCGTCCACCCGTGTGGGCCGCCCGGTTCGACGCGTAGCGCACGGCGACACGCAGTTCCTCGGACTGGTCGACCACGACCAGGAACACGCGCTCGCGGTTCGGCTGCGACGAGTCGTCGGTCATGGCGAAGTCCCCATTCGTTTCGGTTCGTACACGTCACACCCTGCGGAACACGGCGCCGGCCACCCAACCGGTCGCGACGGCGAGCACGATGCAGATGAACCCGTAGAACAGCGCCTGGCGATGGGCGAACTCGTAGACGTCGGCGCTGATGCCGGCTTGCGAGATGTAGAGCGGCGTCGTCTGCGCGCTGACGACGGCGCCGTTCCGGATCAGCAGCACCTCGATGGTGTAGGGACCGGTGGGAACGTTCCCCGGAAAGACGAGATTGGCCCGGAACAGCCGTGCGCCGAGAAACGTGAGCCGGCCGGCATCGTGGATGTAGAGGCCCTCGCGCTGCTTGGCGCGGATCAGCGCGTCGCGGAACTCGTCGATCTCCTCCGGCTCACGGGTCGAGACCGCGCGCAGCACGAGATTGTCGGAGCCGATCTGGTGAATCTCCGCGAGCTCCGGCGTCACGATGTCCTGCGGCGGCTTCGAGCCGAACACCGCGTAGTACTCCGGCACGGCCTGGAACCTCACCTCGGGGCCGTTCACCCAGATGCCGCCGACACGAACCTTGCGACGCACCGTCTCGTCGCGCACCGGCCCGCGCACCGTGACGACCACGTCGCCCGGGCCTTCGACGGCGCCGAACAGCAGGATCTGCGCCCCGGTGAATCCGGTGGTGATGGCGACGAGGTGGTTCGAGAGATCGGCGATCAGCGCCTGGGCGCGCGCGTGTGCGGGGGCCAGCAGAACGGCCGCGACCACCACGGCACAGATCCGGTTGGCGAGGTGGGCGCGCATCATCAGCTCACCGGCGGCAGGAGGATGTAGACGTCGGCGGGAGTCCGCACGAGATCGATCAGCAGCTTCACGCTGACCGCGAACACGATCAGCGCCAGGAGGGCGCGGAGCTGCTCGCCCGGGAGCCGTCCGGCCAGGCGGCTTCCGAGCGGCGCGCCGATGACGCCGCCGACGATCAGCACGAAGGCGAGGAAGACGTCGACCGTCTGGTTGTGGATCGCCTGCAGCAGCGTCACGTTCGCCGCGACGAACACGATCTGGAACAGCGACGTGCCGACCGCGAGCACCGTCGGCATGCCGAGCAGGTAGATCATCGCCGGGAGCATGAGGAAGCCGCCGCCGGTGCCGAGAATCGCCGACAGCACGCCGACCACGGCGCCGATCACGAACGGCAGCAGCGCGCTAATGTAGAGCTTCGAGGTGCGGAACCGCATCTTCAGCGGCAGTCCGTGCACCCAGGTGTGGACGTGAAGCTTGCGGCGCAGCAACGTGTCGGCCCGCCACTTGCGGAGGATCGCCCGCAGCGATTCCTGAAGCATCAGCGCGCCGACCGTGCCGAGGAAGAACACGTACGACAACGCGATCACGAGGTCGAGTTGTCCGACCGCGCGCAAGGCGGTGTAGAGCGCGACGCCAAGGGATGACCCGACGAAGCCGCCGGCGAGCAGCACGATGCCCATCCGCACATCGACGTTGCCGCGGCGCCAGTGGCTGATGGCGCCCGTCACCGAGGCCGCGATCACCTGGTTGGCCTGGGTGGCCACGGCGACCGCCGGCGGCACGCCGACGAAGATGAGCAGCGGCGTCAGCAGAAAGCCGCCGCCGACCCCGAACAGCCCCGACAGAAAGCCGATCCCGCCGCCGAGCAGGAGCAGGACGAAGATGTCGACCGACATCTCGGCAATCGGCAGATACAACTGCATACGGTCCTCCGCGCCGCGTCCCATCGCCTCCAGACGGGCCGAACGGCAGGCGGGGTCCGGGGCACCGCGCACCCGGACGATTTTTTCTGTTGTGCCGGGCGGCGACCGACGCGGCAAGCGAAATCGGGCGGAACGGCCGAGGCTTTGTCCGGGTGTGCCGCCGGAACCGTCGCGTCGACGCTACGGGCGCAAGAGCCCGATCAGCCCCTGGACCTCGGACAGGTGGTGGCGGGCGATCTCGTTCGCGCGCTCGGCACCGCGATGGAGAATGCCGTCGATGTGGCCGGGCTCGCGGGTGAGCCGCCGCATCTCCTCCGTCATCGGCGACAGCGTCGCCACGGCGAGATCGGCGAGCTCCTTCTTGAACTCGGAGAACAGCTTGCCGCCGAACTTCGCCAGCACCGCGGCGCGGGTCTCGCGCGCCAGCGCCGCGTAAATGCCGACCAGGTTCGCGGCCTCGGCGCGGCTTTCGAGTCCCTCCACCGTCTCGGGCAGGGGCTCGGGATCGGTGCGCGCCTTCTGAATCTTGAGCCGGATGGCATCGGCATCGTCGCTCAGATTGATGCGCGAATAGTCGGACGGGTCGGACTTCGACATCTTGGCCGAGCCGTCGCGCAGGCTCATGACCCGGGTCGCGGGCCCCAGAATCTGCGGCTCCGGCAGCGGGAAATAGTCCACGTTGTAACGGCGGTTGAACGCGCCGGCGATGTCGCGCGCGAGCTCCAGATGCTGCTTCTGGTCCTCGCCGACCGGAACGTGGGTCGCCTTATAAAGAAGAATGTCGGCCGCCATCAGCACCGGGTACGAGTACAATCCGAGTCCCGCGTTCTCGCGATGCTTGCCCGCCTTCTCCTTGAACTGGGTCATGCGGTTTAGCCAGCCCAGCGGCGTGATGCAGCCCAGCAGCCACGCGAGCTCGGAGTGCCCCGGCACCGTCGACTGATTGAAGATGATGGCGCGCTCGGGGTCGATGCCGGCGGCGATGTAGGCGGCCGTCACCTCGCGCGTCGAGCGCCGCAGCTCGTCGGGGTCCTGCGGCACGGTGATCGCGTGCAGGTCGACGATGCAGAAGATGCAATCGTAGTCGTTCTGCAGGTCGACCCAGTTGCGGATCGCGCCCAAGTAGTTGCCGAGGTGGAGATTGCCGGTGGGCTGGACGCCCGAGAAGATGCGGTTCATCGAGACTGGCCTTTGCGGCTTGGGCCGGACGGCGTGGAACCCGTCGGCGCGCGAGTTATCGGCCAAGGGCCCGGCGGGGTCAAGGACGGTCGGGAGCCCGCCTGTCCGGGCTACCGCTTCATCAGCGCCTTCACCTCGGCGGGCTTCGCCGCGCCGAACGCAAGCGCCGCGAGCCCGAAGGACGCCAGTCCGAGCGCGATGACGAGGGTCAGCGCGCCCACGCGCAGCACGAGCGAACCGGCCCACGCGGCGGAGAGGAGCTGATCGGCGGCGGCGACGACGAGCCCCATCGCGATCGTCGCGCCGGCGATGCGGACGAGACGCTCCCGCAGCCGCGCGTCGGTGGCGAAGTGGCCGCGCCTGACCAGGATGCGCCCGAGCATCGCGGCGTTGAACCAGCCCGACACCGAGGTCGCGATGGCGATGCCGACGTGGGCGATGAACGGCATCAGCGCAATGGCCACGGCCGCGTTCAGGAACAGCGCCGCGAGCGCGATCTTGACCGGCGTCTTCGTGTCCTCGCGGGCGTAGAAGCCGGGCGCCAGCACCTTGACCAGCACCTGCGCCGGAAGTCCGGCGGCGAAAGCCGCGAGGGCGGCGGCGGTGGCGTTGGTCTCGTGCGTGCCGAAGGCACCGCGCCCGAACAGGACCGCTGTGATCGGCAGCGCCGCAACGGCGAGCGCCACGGCGGCCGGCAGGGTCAGCAACAACGCGCCCTCGATCGCCCGGTTCTGATCGACCATCGACTGCGCCTCCTGACCGGTGCGGATCTGACGCGAGATGCGGGGGAGAAGCGCGGTGCCGACCGCGATGCCGATCACGCCGAGGGGAAGCTGCGCCACGCGGTCTGCGTAATAGAGGAAGCTGATCGCGCCCGTCGGCAGGAACGACGCGAACACGACGTCGAGCAGCACGTTGACCTGATAGACGCCGGCGCCGAACGTCACCGGGGCCATCAGGACGAGGAGGCGCTTGATCTGCGGCGACAGCCGCGGCCGCCGCCAGCGCAGGCCCATGCCGGCGCGCTCGAGCGCGAGCATCAGCCATAGCATCTCGGCGACGCCGGCAAGGGTCACGGACCAGGCGAGCACATGCACAGGCGCATCGGCCATCGTCGGCCACAGCAGGAGTGCGGCGATCATGAACAGGTTGAGGATCGTCGGCGTCGAGGCGGCGACGGCGAAGCGCTCGATCGCGTTCATCACAGCGCCTTGCAGCGAGACGATCGAGATGAACGCGAGGAACGGCATCGTGATCCGGGTGAGATCGACGGCGAGGTCGAACTTCGCCGGATCGGAGGCGAACCCCGGCGCGAACACGTACATCGCCCAGGGCATCGCGATCATCGTCGCCGCGACGAAGACGACGAGTGCCACCGCGAGCACCGCCTGGGCCTCCTCGGCGAACGCGCGCGCCGCGTCCCGTCCGCCTTCGGCGAGCTTGCCCGCGAACAGCGGCACGAACGCCGCATTGAACGCGCCCTCGGCGAACAGCCGCCGGAACAGGTTGGGGAACTTGAACGCGACGAGGAACGCGTCGCCGACGCCGCCGGCGCCGAGCACCGCCGCCATGAGCATGTCGCGCGCGAAGCCGCAGATTCGGCTCACCAGCGTGAGGCCGCCGATCGTGGTGATGGCGCGGGCGAAAGCCATGGCGGAGGTTTAGGGGATTTTCGCCGGGCGGGGAAGGAGCGCGGTGCCGCGCCCGGCGCGGGGATCAGTGGCCGATCGCCGATTCGATGGCGGTGATGACGGTTTCCAGCTTGTACGGCTTTGCCAGGACCCTGACCTCCGCCGTCTTCGCCGCCTCCTCGCTGTAGCCGGTGGCGAGCACGACCGGGAGCCCCGGCCGCAGTCGCCGCGCCTCGTGCGCAAGCTGCACACCGCTGACGCTCCCCGGCATGACCACGTCACTGAACAGCACGTCGACGGCGACGCCGTCCCGGAGCCGCGCGACCGCCTCGTCGCCGGAGGTCGCATGAATGACGGCGTAGCCGACGTCCGCGAGCGCCGCCCGCACCGCGCCGGCGACGAGCGGCTCGTCCTCGACCATGAGGATGCGGGTGCCGGGGGTGACGGTCTGGTCGGACGCCGCATGGACATGGCTCCGCTGCGGTGCACGGGAGGCCCGCGGCAGCAGCAGGAGCACGGTGGTGCCCGTGCCGGGGGCGCTTTCGATCAGCACGGTCCCGCCGGACTGGCGGCAAAAGCCGTAGACCTGCGACAGCCCGAGCCCGGACCCTTTGCCCACCTCCTTGGTGGTGAAGAACGGATCGCAGGCGCGCGCGGCGACGTCCGCATTCATGCCCGATCCCGTGTCCGTGACGGTGAAGCGGATGAAGTCGCCCGACAGTCCGTCGGGCCCTTCGCCGCCGAAGGTGACGTTCGAGGCTCCAAACGCAATGCTGCCGCCGTCGGGCATCGCATCGCGCGCATTGACGACGAGATTGAGGACCGCCAGTTCGAACTGCGTGGGGTCGGCCTCGACCGGCCAAAGATCGGCGTCGATGCTGGTTTGGCAGTGGATGTTCTCGCGCAGCGCGCGCTCGAGGATGCCCGACATTCCGAGCAACTGCTCGCGGACGTCGAAGGCCTCGGCGCGCAGGCTCTGCTGGCGTGAAAAGGTCATGAGCTGCTGCACGAGCTTGGTCCCGCGATCCACCGCCTGATGGCCGGCGGCGAGCAGGTTCGTGATTGAGGGGTCCTTTGCCCGACGCCCGATCATCTGCAGGCACGCCGACATGGCCTGCAGCAGGTTGTTGAAATCGTGAGAGATGCCGCCGGTCAGCTTGCCGACGGCCTCCATCTTCTGCTGCTGCAGGATGTGCGCTTCCGCGCGCCGCAGCGCGTTGGTGCGCTCCTCGACCCGCTGCTCGAGCGTTGCGTTGAGCTCGCGGAGGTTGGCCTCGGCGGTGCGGCGGTGTTCGTTGGCGAGCACGCGCGTCGTCGTCTCGACGACGATCGCCAACACGCCGGCCGGGCTCTGGCGCTCGTCGAGGATCGGGCTGTAGTAGAGATCGAGCCACACGACCTCGGGGGTCCCGTGTCGATGCAGGATCAGACGCTCGTCCTGGAACGAGAGCGTTTCCCCGCCCATGCAGACGTCCATCACCCGACGGTTGAAGTCCGCGACCTCGGGCCACCCCTCGAGCACCGGAGACCCGAGGAGGCGCGGGTGCCGGCCGCCCGCGAACGCCGAATAGGCATCGTTGTAGAGCATGATGCCTTCGGGGCCCCACAGCATCACCATGGGGACCGGCGACGCGAGGATGAGATTGATCGCCGTGCGCAGGCTCTGCGGCCATTCGGCGCGGGGCCCGAGGCTCGTACGCGACCAGTCGTAGGCGCGGATCAGTGCCCGCATCTCGCCGCCGCCGACTGGAAAATCATACGCGTCGGGCCGGGACAACGGACGCGAAAGCATCGGTGATAAATCCGTCATCTGAAATGGCGCCTGAAATGGCTGCCGGCGGCGAGCAGCCTCCGGCAGCAGGTCCCCTGAGTGCGTAACTCCCGATGCGCGCGGGAGGAGCGGCTAATGATGTGAAGCTGTGCCGGGCACCAAACCAGAGGGGGCGCGCCGAGTCGAGAATCAATCGCCGCGCTGCGCATGGAATGCGGGCGCCGGTACGTTTGCCTGTGGATTACGGCGAAAAGGCGAGAGCGATCAGGCGCATTCGTTCGTCGGCGAACGCGGGCGCGGCGATCCCGAGTTTCTCCGGCTGGTGGCGCCGCTGCGCTACAGCTTTGTCGCACCGACCTTCTGCCTTTGCCCCAAGTCTCCGCGTTAGCAGCCCATGTGACTGGAGATACGGCCGGCGATACGACGGCGGAAAGGAGCGCAAAGGATGCAGTTCAAGAGCCTCGACGAAGCGTCGGAGGTAGCTGCGGAGTTCAGGGACCGCGCGCGCGAGCTGCGCGACCAGGCGGACGCGGCGGAACCTAGCCGCGGAACCATGCTGCAGACGCTCGCGCGGACGTATGAGCAACACGCGAGGGGACTCGAGCTTTACGTCGAATCGGTGCGTCACGTCGACACCGTGCGGGCCGGCGACCGGCGCCGGAACGATCATTGATACGAGGCGCGCGTCAGCCGACGGCGGCGACGCGCGTCGTCTCGCCCTTCCCGCGGTCGTCGGGGTCTACGAGGACGTCGAGCAGACGCTTGCGGATCTGCTCGAGCTTGCCGTCGTGCACGACTTTGAGTCCGAACAGATCCTTCACATAGAACACGTCGACGGCCCTCGCGCCGTAGGTCGAGATCTTCGCGGTCGATATCTGCAGGTTGAGATCAGTGAGCGCCGAGGTCACGTCGAACAGGAAGCCCGGCCGGTCGCGGCCGTTGACCTCGATCACGGTATGGGTCGCGGACACGGCATTGTCGACGAGGACCCGCGGCGCGACCTTGAAGACGCGGGTGCGGGTGGGACCCGAGCGCTTGCCCGCGAGTTCACGGCCGGGACGGATGCGTCCCGACACCGACCGTTCGATGAGCCCGCGCAGATGGGCGAGCTTGTCGGGCTTGTCGAACGCCTCCTCGTTGACGTCCTGAATCCAGAACACGTCGAGCGCCATGCCGTTCGTCATGGTCGTGATGCGCGCGTCGACCACGTTGCCGCCGGCGAGCGCGATCGCGCCGGCGATCTGCGAGAACAGGCCCGCGTGATCGGTCGCGTAGACGGTGATCTCGGTGACGGCCCGGTAGGCGTCGGACGACTCCTCGACCGCGAATGAGCGGCCCGCCTCCTCGGCGGCACGCACGAGTCGCGCCTGACGGGCGAGCGTCGGCGGGTCGAAGGCGAGCCAGTATCCCGGGTAGCCGCGGGCGAGATGGGAGCCGAATGCCTCGTCGTCCCAATCGGGAAGCTCGGCTCGCAGCGCGGTCTGGGCGGCGCGCACACGCTCGTCGCGGGCCTCGGCCTTGAGGCCGCCCTCGATCATCTCCTCGGCGGCGAGAGCGAGTTCCCGCAGCAGCGCGCCTTTCCACCCGTTCCATACCGTGGGCCCGACGGCGCGGATATCGGCCACCGTCAACGCAAGCAGAAGCCGCAGCCGCTCCACCGACTGCACGATCGCGACGAAGTCGCGGACCGTGCGCGGGTCGGAGACGTCGCGCTTGAAGGCCGTGTTGCTCATGATGAGGTGGTGCCGCACCAGCCACGAGACCGTCTCGGTCTCCTCGTCGGTCAGGCCGAGCCGCGGCCCCAGCTTGAGCGCGATCTCGGCGCCGAGTTCGGAATGGTCGCCGCCGCGCCCCTTGGCGATGTCGTGAAGCAGCACGGACAGATACAGCGCGCGCCGCGACTGGACATTATGGATTGCGTCCGAGATCACCGGCATCTCTTCCTTGAGCTCCCCGAGCTCGACCTTGTGGAGGATGCCGAGCGCCATCAGCGTGTGCTCGTCGACGGTGAACACGTGATACATGTCGTGCTGCATTTGCGCGACGACGCGGCCGAAGTCGGGAATGAAGCGGCCGAACACGCCGGCCTCGTTCATGCGCCGCAGCCAGAACTCCGAATTGTCCTTCGAGGCGAGCATGTCCAAGAACAGCCGGTTCGCCTCGGGATCGGCGCGCAGCCCCTCGTCGATCAGCCGCAGCGACCGCGTGACCAGCCGCAGCGCCTCGGGATGGATGTCGAGCCGGTGCCTGTGCGCGACCGCAAACAGCCCGATGAGGTTCACGGGGTCCTTCTCGAACGCGTCTGGAGACGCGACCGTGAGACGGTCGCCCTTCACCGCGAAGCCGTCGACCTGCTGCGTCTCGCCGCCTTTGCGGCGCCACCGGAAGCGGCCGAGAAACGACGCCGCGGAGGAGGGGCGCTTGTGGCTCTCCTCGAGCGCCGCGCAGAAAATCCGGGTGAGATCGCCGACTTCCTTCGCATACAGGAAGTAGTGCTTCATGAAGCGCTCGACGCCACGCGCGCCGGCGCGGTCGGTATAGCCCATCAGCCGGCCGACCTGCTCCTGCAGATCGAACGTCAGGCGCTCCTCGGCGCGGCCGGTGAGGTAGTGGAGGTGGCACCGCACGTGCCACAGGAAATTCTGCGCCTGGATGAAGCGCCGCGCCTCGCGCTCCGACAGGACGCCGAGCTTCACGATCTCCGACACCTGCGAGACGCGGTAGATGTACTTCGTGATCCAGAACAGGGTGTGGAGGTCGCGAAGACCGCCCTTGCCCTCCTTGACGTTGGGCTCGAGAACGTACCGCGAATCGCCCATACGCGCATGACGCGCATCGCGCTCGGCGAGCTTCGCCTCGACGAAATCGGATTCGGTGCCGGCGACGACTTCTTTCCAGAAGCGCCGCATCAGCTCGGCGTGCAGCTTTGCGTCGCCCCACACCGGTCGCGACTCGAGAATCGACGTCCGGATGGTGATGTCGCCCTTGGCCAGCCGGATGCACTCGTCCACGGAGCGCACCGCCTGGCCGACCTTGAAGCCGAGATCCCACAGCAGGTAGAGCACGAACTCGATCACCTGCTCCGTATGCGGCGTCTTTTTGTAAGGGCGCAGGAACAGGAGATCGACGTCGGAATGCGGAGCCAGCTCGCCGCGGCCGTAGCCGCCGACAGCGACAACGCCCATGCGCTCGCCCTTGGTCGGATTCGACACCGGGAACACGCGGGCGATGGTGAAGTCGAGCACCGCGGTCAGCAGATCGTCGACAAAGCGGCACTGGGCCGCGACGGTTTCGGAACCGGTCGCCCCGGCGTCGAAGCGGGCGCGGATCGCGGAGCGACCCTCATCGACGGCCGCCTTGAGCACCCGAAGCGCTTCGGGCCGGAGACGGTCCGGCGCCAGATCGGGATCGAGAGTCTGCAGCGCCGCCGCCGCCCCGGTCGTGGTGGACGGCTGCTTCGGCGGGATGTCGATCGCGGTGGCGGGGCTCGACACGGCGTACATGGGATTCCTTCGGCGGCGCCGCTCCGGAGCGAAGCCGCAGGGTGGAATCTACCATAGATAGGCGGCTTCGACGGCGCATCAAGCGCGCGGCGGATCCCCAGATAGGACGAGCCCCGCCGTGGGGGATGAGTGCGGCGGGGCTCGGGAGCGGCTCGGGGTGGAGTGTGAAGCCGCTCAGAACATGCGCGTCACCGTGGCGCCCGCGCCCCAATCGGCGCTCGCGTTGGTGAAGCCGCGAACCGCATAGACCTGGAGCTTCCAGGGATCGCTCAGCCGTCGCGTGACGAAGGCGGTCGCTTCGGCCTGGGGCGCCCCGCTCGCGGTCGATTTCTCCCGCATGTCGAGCGACAGGCCGGCGGAGGTCGTCTCTTCGAGACGGTAGCTCGTGCCGACGGTCCCGTAGAACACGTCGCGGAGCGGAACGCCGGGCGCATCGCCGGTGAGGCGATAGCCGATCCCGGCGAACGGCGTAAAGCGATCGACCGTGTGATAGAGATCGAGCTGCCCGTAGTAGTCGTTGGCGCCGGTGCCGAGTCCCTTCGATTCGTCCGCGGTCCCGAACTTCGCCTTACCGGTCACTTCCGCGAGCGTGCCGTCACGCTCGTACACGGTTCGGGTGATGCCGGCGACGATGTCGCCCATGCCTTCATCGGTGCGACGGACCGCCGCGCCCGGACGGATTGCGCCGACGTCACGCACCACGTTTCCCGGGCCGGTGACGCGGATGTATGGAACGGTGAGCTTGAACGTCCAGGCGTCGAGCTCGTATTTGCCGATCAGTGGCACGTACCAGATCTCCGTCGAGGCGGCGTCGCCGTACTTGCCGCTGCTGTAGTCGACCCCGGACGTCACGCTGAGGCCGCCGGCGGACGCAGACCGATGGACGAGCGTCGCCGCGACCAAGAGCGCAAGCGCGACACCGAGCGAACGCGACGACTTCATCTCCCCACCCCCGGATGTTGGCATCCGTCGTTTTCGATGGGCGCGGCGCACTTTTGTCGGCAACCGCGCTCCGCCCCCTGCTAATGACGCCCGCCGCGCTCCGGACGATCGACTCGATCGACGCGCTCGACTCGTTCCACCCGCTCCACTTTCTCGGGACGCTCGATGCGCTCCACCTTCTCGACCCGCTCGACTCGCTCCGGCCGCTCCGGGCGCTGCACGTCGACGCCGGCGACCCGCTCCGCCCGCTCGACGCGCGGCGTGTCGACGGTGTTGCGCGGGACCGACTGCGCATGAGCGATGCCGCTGATACTGGCGGCGATCGCTGCCGCGATACCGAACGACGCTTTGAACGGGCCCGTCATTGTCGAATCCTGGTGCTTGTCCGGCCTCTGGGCAGACAACACCCGACCCGCACCGCGTATTCCAGGCGTTTACCCCCAAACGCGGCCAGCGGACGGCGGATCGTGCGAGCGGCTGCGCCCCCGCAACCGGGCGACCGCTCGCTCCGTCGCGTGGCGATGTTGCCCCGTGGCATCTCCGCGCCGCAGCGAATCCAAAAGGTGGCCCTGTCCCGAACTTGTCGCGTCGAGTGGACGGCGGAGCATCGCGGTCCGCCGCTAGGCTTTGCCTACATTCGCCGTCCGTCGCACGTCCGCGGCGCCGGGCGCCCATACATGGTTCGAGGACGTTTTATGCGACAGATTCCCCCCGCCGTGGGCGCGCCCCGCCCGGATTCCGCCCCGCTCGTGTCCGTCGTCATCACCAGCTACAACTACGAGCGCTACCTCCGCGCCACCATCGACAGCGCGCTGAACCAGACCTACCGCAACACCGAGGTGATCGTCGTCGACGACGGCTCGACCGATTCCTCGCCCGAGATCATCGCCAGCTACGGCGATTCGATCACGGCGGTCCTGCGGGAGAACGGCGGCGAGGCGGCGGCAAGCCGCTCAGGCCTCGACGCCAGTCGCGGGGAGATCGTGCTGTTCCTCGATTCGGACGACCTGCTCGACCCCGCGGCGGTCAGGCGCCTGGTCCAGGAGTGGCGCCCGGGCACGGTGAAGGCGCACTTCTATCTTCGCGCGATCGACGGGCTGGGGCGGCCGCGCGGCTACCGCCTGCCCAACATCGACTTCGTCTCCGAGGGCGAGCTGCAGCAGTGCCTGTTCCGCTACGGCTACTACCCGAGTCCGCCGACCAGCGGCAACGCGTATGCGCGCACATTCCTGCTCGCTGTACTGCCGGAGTCGGTGTGCGACTGGACCAACGGCATCGACGGCTACCTCAACGGGCTCGCGCCGCTGCATGGCAGCATCGTGCAGATCGCGACCGAGCTTGGCTCCTACCGCGTCCATGACCGCAACATGTCGGCGTGGACCAAGCTGTCGGTCGAACGCCTGCGCGAGGGCATGCTGCGGGAGATCGAGCGCGAGCGCGCGATTATCGCCCATGCCGCGGCGCGGGCGATCGCGATCCGCGGCTCGCTCGTCGCCAACATTCCGGCGCACTGCAAGGCGCGCATCCTGTCGCTCCGTCTCGACCGCGCCACGCACCCGGTCGCGGGCGACACGCTCGTCCGGCTGTTCGCGATGGGCGTCGCCTCGGCGTGGCGCTTTCCGCACATGCGGCTCCGCAAGCGCGTGATCGCGAGCGCCGGGATGGCGGCGCTGCTCGTGCTGCCGCGGCGGTGGATCGAGCGCTGGATGCACGTGCTGTTCGTCGCCGAGCAGCGGCCGAGCGCCGGCGATCTCGCGCGGATGGTCACCGCCGCGGCCGCGGCCCGGGCACGGGCGGCGTTGGGGTGGTCCCTGGCCGCGCTCGATCCGAGCCGGCTGATCGAGTAGGCACCGCCCACTGAGCGCCGGTCACGACCTGCGTGTCACGCCTGTGACCGGCCGTGACACTCCGCACACGTCGGCCCCGAAGTTGACCCGTGGATCGGCGGGCCTGCCATCCGCGTTTACGGCTACGTTTCGCTCGTTGGCGCGGCGCCGGTCCGCCCCGACGACCCGACGAGGAGCGATCATGAGCAGCGACGGTCCCACCGCGTCCGGTGCGTGCCCGATCTACATCTATCCTCCGCTCGTCAGCATCGTGGTGCTCGGCCGCGGCGGCGAACGCCACCTGCGCGGCGCGATCGACAGCGCGTGGCGCCAGACCTATCCGCACCTCCAGGTGGTCGTGGTCGACGACGGCACGAGCGAATCGTCGCGCGACGCGATCCGAAGCTACGGCAGCGCGGTGACTCCGGTGTGCTGCGCGGAGGGCGGCGAGGCGCAGACGGTCCGCGCCGGCCTCGCGGCGTGCCGCGGCGACATCGTCCTGTTCCTCGACTCCCGCGACACGCTCGACCCGCACGCGGCGAAGCGGCTGATGGAGGAATGGCGCCCCGGCTCGGTGAAGGCGCAGTTCTACCTTCGCTCCGTATCCGGCACCGGCCGGCCGCTCGGCCGGCGGCTGCCGAACATCGATTTCGTCGCCGATGGCGACGTGCGGCGGTGCCTGTTCCTGTACGGCTACTATCCGAGCCCGCCGACGACCGGCAGCGCCTACACCCGCGCTTTCCTGGCCGAGGTGCTGAGCGACGAGGCGAACGGCTGGCGCGACTGCGTCGACGGCTATCTCAGCGCGCTTGCGCCCCTCCACGGCGACGTCGTCCAGATCGCCGCCGAGATGGGCTCGTACCGCGAGCACGAGCGCGCGCGCGCGCGCCATCCGTCCTCGGTCGGCGAGTTGCGCGAAGGCATCCTGCGCGAGATCGATCGCGAGCGCGTGCTCCTCGCCCACGCGGCGACGCACGGGATCACGTTGACGGGGCCACTCGCCGTCAACATCCCGGCCCACTGCAAGGCGCGGATCCTGTCGCTCAGGCTCGACCGGGCGACGCATCCCGTCGCCGGCGACACGTTGCCCCGGCTGCTCGCGCTTGGCGTTCGCTCGGTGTGGCGCTTCCCGCACATGCGGGTGCCCAAGCGCCTGGTCGCGAGCGCCGGATTTCTGGCGCTCCTGGTCCTGCCGCGCGGGTGGCTGGAGCGCTCGCTCGCCGCGCTGTTCGCCGTGGAGTATCGCCCGCGACCGGTCGACTTCGCGCGTGCCGGCGCCGAGGCCGCGACCGCCGGCGTGCGCGCCGCGGCCGCCGGCATGCCCGGACCGACAGCCACGGCCTAGGCGGACTGCATCCGGCCGGCGACGCCCGCTAGCTCCGCTCGACGCTGGCCTTGAGATAGACGGGGGCCTCGATCGCCTTCTCGGCGGCCTCAGCCGGCGGCAGCCTCGCATCCCACTCCTTGGCGACGAAACGGCGGCCGGTGAAGCCGTTCGACAGATCCGACAGGATCCACACGATCGGCGTCTTCATCACCTCGGGCTCGAGCATGTGGCGCGCCTTGGCCCGGTAGGCGTCGGGCACGAAGGCGGTGTTGGTGACGCCGCCCGGGATCAGCGAGTTCATTGTGACGCCGGTGCCGTCGAGCTCCTTGGCCCAGGCGATGGTCATCGCCTCAATCGCGCCCTTGGACGGGCCGTAGGGCGTGTTGCCGGCGCGCTGGATGGTGCCGAGACTGGTCGTCACGTTGACGACGCGGCCCCACTTGCGGGCGATCAGGTGCGGCGTGACGGCGTTGGCCATCATGAACGTGCCGATGACGTTGACCTGGATCATCTTGCCCCAGCGGACCGGATCGGCCTCCCAGAACCACACCGTGGTGTCGTCGATGCCGGGGCGCAGGTAGGGCTGGCCGAGGGCCGCGTTGTTGACGAGACCGTCGATCCCGCCGAAGTACGACGCGCACTCGTCCACCGCGCGCTTGCAGTGCTCCGGGTTCGAGATGTCGGCGTCGATGCCGAGCACGCGGTCCTTGCCCGATTGCTTGCGCAGCGCGTCCACCGTCGCGTTGAGCTCGGCGGTGTCCGGCGACAGCGCGGCGACGCGCGCGTTGGCGGCCAGCAGCGCCTCGGTCATGGCGCGGCCCATGCCGCGCGACCCTCCGGTGACGATGAAGACGCGGTTCTTGAGATCGATCGACGGCATACGCTGAGGTCCTTTCGTGCTTTTGTGCCGGGCAGGTGCGGAGTTATTTGGCGGCCAAGCGGCCATTGAAGCCGTCCCGGACGTCGGCCTGCCAGGCCACCGCCCAATCGCGAAATGCGTTCATATAGGCAAGCCGTTTCGGATCGCCCAGCAACCTGTCCTTGTGCCATTCGGATGCGCGCCATGAAGCCCTGCTCGGTTCAAATCCTTCTGCTTCCGGATTGCGGCCGTAGATCACCTCAAGATAGCGCTTCCCGTCTGACAGCTCGTAAATCGCCTCTACCAAGGTCGTCGGCATACCGCGCGTATTCTTCCAAACCCAATCGTAGAAGGCTTTGGTGCCATCGGAAGCAGTGGGATTGCTGGTCATCTGAATGTGATTGATGGCGAGGCATGCGAACGGGCGTCCGCCGCCCATGCCCCGGGTATCGCTCGGTTCCCTGTAGAACACGTCCTTGCGCGAGCAATATCCCGGCAGCGTCCACCCGACGTTGACCAATTCATCGTTCGTCGCAACGTACAAGTATCCCGACAGCGCGCCATCGGCCACGCGCACCAGACGCAGTTTGACGAGGCGGATGTTGCTCTCTTTGGTCCGTTCGTATTCGCGGTGAATCAGCAGCCACTCGCCTTCGGGCAACGGCACCTGAACCTTGGCGCTGATGCCGGTTGCAATATCGACGTGGCCGCGCAGACGCTCTCCGACCGTCTGGGCAGCCGCGGGGCTCAGGAACGCGAGACAAAGCACCAGTTGAAAAAATGGCGTCTTCCTCAAGATTGTCCCCCCAACGATTAGATGCACTTACATCCTATTGTGCGTTGCGGTCGCGGAACTGCTCCAGCGCCAGCTTGACGCGATCGACGAGCCTGGGCGGAGTCGCGTAGATCTTCCGGATCAGCGCCTCCATGTCCTCGCCGGTCATCGGATCGACGTCCATTTTCATCGCCTTGGCTTCGGCGAGGTAGTCGGGATCCTTCATCGTCGCGTCGAAGGCGCGGCGCATCGCCGTCAGCCGGTCGTTCGGCAGGTCGGGCGGGCCCATGTACGGCCGGCCGATGTCGTTGGGGCCGAAGTAGAACGCGAGCATCTGGCGATCCTCGTCAGAAGGCGCGAACTCCGACGCCGTCGGCACGTCCCTGATCTCGGGATTGCGCTCGATCGCCATCTGCACGATCGGCTTCAGGCGTCCGTCGCCGAGCCAGTCCGGCTTGATGGTCTTGAGCGTGTCCCACGACAGGCACACGCCCTCGACCTCGCCCTTCTCGATCGCCAGCATGATCTCGCCCGACCCCTTGTAGCCGGGGATGATCTTGAAGTTCGTGTGCACCACCGAGTTGAGGATCGCCGGATAGATCGTCGTCGCCGACGGGCCGGTGCCGCCGATCAGGATCTCGGTGGCGAGCGCGTCCTTGAGCGTCTGCGCCTTGGCCTGGTGCCACACCGCGCAGGTCGGGGTCTGGCGGCCGATCGAACCGAGCGCGCTCATCTTGGTGGGGTCGAACTGCGCCGCCTTGTTGCCGAGCATCGGCTCGATGATGTAGCCGCGGTCGGAGATACCGAAGATCGAGCCGTCGCGCGGCGCCACGTGATAGAGGAAATCGATCATCTTGAGGCCGCCGGCGCCGAGCACGTTCTTCACGACGATCGACGGGTTGCCGGGGATGCGCTTCTGCATGTGCTTGGCGAGCACGCGGGTGTAGGCGTCGTAGCCGCCGCCCGCGTCGTGGCCGACCAGCAACTGCACCTGGGTCGATTTGTAGAAGGCATCGACGGATTGGGCGTGTGCTGCGGCCGCAGTCACCGCACTCATGGCGGCCGCTGCAATCAACGCATTACGCGCTCCCCACATGTTCACCGTGGCCTCCCGTTATGCTTTTTTCGTCATCACCGGGCTTGTCCCGGTGATCCACGTTCTTTTTCGCTTTCAAAACAACACGTGGATGCCTGCCCCGCCGCCCACGGGGCGGCTCTCTTTAAAAATCGGACCGGGTGCAACCGGTCCGTACGCCGGGCATGACGAATAAAACTGAATTCTCGCCTGTGGGCGGGCACGGCGAGACGAAGTTACGCCACCGCCGTCACCGGCTCCCGCAACAATCGCCCGAGCGCCGGATCGACCGCGACCTCGCCCAGCGTCGGCGCGAGGCGACGGAGACAGGCCCACAGCACCGCCTGATTGGAGTTGACCGCGGGCTTGCCGGTGTCGCGCTCGATGGCGGCGATCGCCTCGATCTGCGTGGTGTTGGTGCAGGACAGGAAGAAGCCGTCGAAGTCGGATTTTCGGGCGTGCTCGCGGGCGAGCTCGATCCACTTCGTGACCGGCACGCGGATGTAGTCGTCGCTCGCACCCACGTCGAGCGCCACGTCCCGCACGACGGTGATGCCGTGGGCGGCGAGGAAGTCGCGCTCGTGGTCGTTGGTCGCCTGCGGATAGGGGCTGAACAGCACGACGCGCTTGAGCCCGAGGGCGCGCAGCGCCTCGACGATCGCCTGGGCGGTCGAGAAGCACTGGGCCCCGCTCTCCTGGGCGACGCGGGCGACCAGCGCGGCCTCGCCCTCCGGTCCCTCGGCCATCGCCGTGCCGGTGCAGTGGAACACGACCGGGTTGCACCTGGCGTCGCCGAGCGCCGACGCCGAGCGGCCGACCTCGTCGAGCAATTGGGCGATCGGCTTCTTGTGGCGCCCGGTCATCTGGGCGCGGGCGACATGGATCGCGACGCCCGCCGGCGCGAAGCGGTGGAACTGCGGCTCGGTCATCCGGTTCGACGACGGGATGATGAGACCGATGCGGGCCTTCGTCTCGGCGGCGTGGCAGCGCGACATGACCGCATGTTCGAGACCGGCGCGGTCGAGCGGGCTTGTTCCACTTGGGGCGCTCATCCCACCTTTGGTCATCAGCGGGCTTCCCCTCACTTTGCGTCTATGTTGAACAGCTTGAGCGCGGTGCCGCCGAGGATGTTCGCCTTGGCCTGCTCGCTGAGAAACGGCAGGTCCCAGATCGTCGCCGGCACGTCGAAGTTGTGGGCGGGGAAGTTCGAGCCCCACACGAGCTGGGTGTCGGCGTCGATCGCGCGGAACGCGACCTCGAGCGCCTGCGGGTCGTCGGGCGATTCCAGCGGCTGCGAGCAGTAGAACATCCGCTTCATGTAGTGGCTCGGCTTCTCCTTCAGGAGCGGCGCTTCGGAGACCCGCGCCATGTACATCGCGTCGAGCCGCTGCATCAGGTAATGCGCCCACGCCACGCCCGACTCGAGCCACAGCACCTTGAGCTTGGGGAACCGCTCGGGCATGCCGTTCACGAGCCAGTTGGTCAGATGGACCATGTTCGAGTGCGGCGCGCCAACCGCCTGCACCGCGGCCCACGAGTTCATCGGCGCGAGCGACGGCTCGCCCCAGTTGGCCATGCCGTGGAACGCCAGCACCAGCCCGCGCTCCTCCATCGCCGAGAAGATGCGGATCATCCCTTTGGAGAAGATGCGCTCGTAGCGCGGCGCCGCGATCACGCAGCCGGCGACGCCCGGCTTCGAGCCCAACTGCTCGATCATCTCGAGGCATTCCGCGTGATGGTGCAGCGGCAGATACAGCATGCCGCGAATGTTCGGCTCCTGCGCCAGGAGCTCGTTCGCGACCCAGCGGTTGTAGGCGAGCGTCAGCCAGTACTCCCAGTCGCGCTTCGGCTGCACCGCGAGGCGCATCGACGTCGTCGGGTAGAGCACGGCGAACTTGGCGCCCATCGCCTCCATCGTGCGCCGCGTCAGCGTGATGTCGCGATGCACGTTGGCCGGAGTCTTCTCGAGCTTGCGCGCGGCGAAGCGCTGCATGCGGCCGCCCGCGTCCTCGTAGCCGATGTTGCGCGGGATCAGCGGCCGGCGGCCTTCGTTGGTGCCGGAGCGGGCGAGCTGGCGCTCGACCGTCGAGTCGATGTGGCCGACGATGTCGCGGAAGCTGCCGGTCTCGTCGTGGTGGATGTCGGCGTCGACCACCGTGATCTTGTCGAGGCCGCGCTCGCGCGCCTGCTTCGCCGCGTGGGCGAGGTGGCGCGTGGTGTCGAACTCCTCGATCGTCAGCGCGCGCGTGCCGCTCGACGGAAATTCCATGACGCTCTCCCTGACCAGGAGCCCCTGTTTTTCTTTGTTCGTCACCCCCGCGGAAGCGGGGGTCCAGAGCCACCAACCTGAGCGCGGCTGCCCTGGATGCCCGCTTTCGCAGGCATGACGACAATTTTCGACACGCTCGGCCCGCGCACGCCCTTAGCCCGCGAACACCGGCTTGCCGTTCTCGTACTTCCACGGCGTGAGGCCGAACAGCCGCGCGGCGTTGCCGCCGAGGATGTTGCGCTTGGCCTCCTCCGACAGGAACGGGATGTCGTAGACCGTGTTCGGCAGGTCGAAGTCCCAGTGCGGGTAGTCGGTCGCGAACATGAGCTGGGTGTCGGCGTGGATGTACTCGAACGTCGCCTCCAGCATCTTGCGGTTGCGCACCAGCTCCATCGGCTGGGTCGAGAAGTACTGCTCGGCGATGTACTCGCTCGGCAGCCGCTTCAGGAGCGGGCACTCCGACGGCCGCATCATGTACTCGTTGTCGAGGCGCTGCATGAGGAACGGAATCCACGCGAGCCCGCCCTCGATCCAGATCGTCCGGAGCTTCGGGAAGCGCTCCGGGATCCCGTTGACGATCCAGTTCGTCATGTGGAGCATGTTGTAGTACGGGAAGCCCAGCGCATGGACCGAGATGAAGCGGTTCATCTGCTCCATGTACTTGTTGTGCCAGTTGTAGGCGGCGTGGAACGCGAGCGGCTTGCCCATCTCCTCCAAGAGCGCGTACGTCTTCATGTAGTCGTTCTCGTGCACCGCGTTGTAGCGGACGCCGGTGACGAGGAAGCCGACCACGCCCTTGCGGTCGCCGAACTCCTTCACCGCGGCGTAGCACTCGTCGGGATCGTTGAACGGGAGGTAGAGCAGCGACTTGATGCGCGGCTCGTTGGCGAGCATGCGGTCGCACAGCCAGCGGTTGTAGGCCTTCGACAGCGCGATCTCCATCTCGACCTGCGGGTGCAGGCCCAAGGACAGCATCGGCGTCGGGAACAGGCAGGTGTAGTCGACGCCCATCGCGTCCATCCAGCGGATCGTGAGCTCGACGTCGCGGCGGCCGTCCTTGAACGACGACTTCTCCAGCCGGCGCGCCGGCGCGCGGGTGATGCGCCCGCCCATGTCCTGGTCGTTGGTGCGCTGCGGGAACATCGGCAGGCCCATCGTCTTGTGGAACGTCTTGGCGAGCTGCCGGATCACGGGTTCGTCGATGTACTCGTAGATCTCGCTGAGATGATCTGTCTCGTAGTGGTGCGAGTCGCAGTCGACGATCATGAACTCGTTGTACTTGCGCTGGCGCGCCTGCTGCGCCGCGTGGGCGAGCAGCTTCGAGGTGTCGAACTCCTGCACCGTCAGGCGATGGATGTCGCTGGAGGAGGGCAGTTCCATGGATGTCTCCCGTCGAAAGCGCCCGATGTCCGCGGACCCCGATGTTCGCGGTGCCCGGTCGCGCGCGTGTGTCTCGAACAACTGGCGGGGCGGCGGTTGTTGTTGTGGTCCGCGCCCGTGAAGCCCTGCACGTAAAGCCGCAAAAAGTATCGGCTCGCCCGCCGGGACCCGCAACCGCTAAGCGCGTGACCGGACCCGTCGCGGGGCGTGCGAAAAGTGAAACAGGCGCGCCGCGGCGGACCGCGCTACGCTCGTCGCAACAGGCAAGAGCTTGGGCAAAAGCTCGGAGGCAGGCGATGGTGGGACGTTGGAGCCGCGCGGCGGCGCTGGTTGGCGTCGCGTGCGTGGCACTGGGCGTGGAACTGGGCGGGGCGCGCTCCGCGCCGGCGCAATCGGTGAAAGCCGATGCGGCCGTCGAGCAGTTCTATCGCGGCCAGAGCCTGCGCATCCTCGTCGGCTACGGGCCGGGCACCGGCTACGACGTCTACGCCCGCGTGCTCGGGCGGCACATCGCCCGCTACGTGCCGGGGCAGCCGACGGTCGTGATCCAGAACATGCCGGGTGCGGCGAGCCTCGCCATGACCAATCACCTCTACAACGTGGCGCCCCGCGACGGCTCGACGATCGGCGCGCCGGCCCGCGGGCTCCTGATCGAGCCCTTGTTCGGCAACGCCAACGCCCGCTACGACGGCCGCAGGTTCACCTGGATCGGCTCGATCAGCCGCGAGGTCGCGACCTGCCTGTCGTGGCAGGGCACCGGATTCGCGCGCATCGACGACGTCAAGGCGCGCGAGATGCTGGTCGGCGCCACCGGCACGGTGTCGCCGTCGTATCTCTTTCCGCAGATCATGAACGCGATGATCGGCACCCGCTTCAAGGTGGTGCCGGGTTATCCCGACTCGGGCGCGGTCGGCATCGCCATGGAGCGCGGCGAGCTGCACGGCTACTGCTCGTTCAGTTGGGGCAGCCTGAAGTCGGCGCGGAAAGACTGGCTCGACAACCGGCGCGTGACGGTGATGGTGCAGCTCTCGCTCACCGGCACGCCCGAGCTCGCCGACGTGCCGTCGGTCATGAGCTACGCGAAGGACGACGCGACGCGCCAGGCATTCGAGCTGGTGTTCGCCGACCAGGAGATGGCGCGCCCCGTGGGCGGCCCGCCCGAGCTGCCGGCCGACCGCCTCAAGGCGCTGCGCGCGGCGTTCGACGCGACGATGAAGGACAAGGAGTTCCTCGCCGACGCCGAGCGCACCGGCGTCGAGGTCGACCCGATCGACGGGCCGGCGGTGCAGGCGATCCTCGATCGTCTCTACCGCTCGTCGCCCGACGTCATCGCGACGGTGAAGAGGGTGAGGGGGACTGAGGGGCGCCGCGGGCGTGCGCGTGCCCGGGCGCCGGAACGGCAAGGCAATCGCGAAGGTGCTGCGATGGCGGTGAACTATGCGGTCGACAACGAGCACAAGCTGTTCGTCACCTGCTACTTCCGCGACGTGACCGAATCCGAGATTCACGCCGCGGTCGCGGCGCTCGCCGACGCGGTCACCGGCGAGGGCGAATACCGCGAGCTGGTCATCTTCCGCCGCGGCGTCGACCTGTCGGTGCTCGACACGACGGCGCTCAACAACATCCGGCGCGGCATCAAGGATGCCTATCGGCGGCTCGGGCTCACGCGTGGCCGGAGTGCCGCCGTGGTCGACACGGCGCTGGAGGCGAGGTTCATCATGCCGCTGTGGAACGCGCTGTGCGAAGCCGACCCGGAGCCCCGGCTCGATTTCGAGATCTTCGCCGACCTCGAGCCGGCACTCGCGTTCCTCGGGCTGCCGGTGGACTTCACGGCGCGGGTCGCCGCGCTGGTGCCGCCGGCGGCGGCGAGGGCGTAGGGATGCCGACGTTGACGAGAGCCGAACGACTCACCGGCGCGGTGTGAGGCCGCGCGATTCCGCCGCCGGACTTTGCACAGCCCCCGCCCGATTTCTCCACACCCACCTTACGAAGCGGGCGGCGCGTCGGCACCATGGTGTCTCCATTGGGAGGAGAACCATGGCGACGACAAGAGAAGGTCATCTAGCGAAAATCGCGAGGCTGATGCGCGACCCGCGATATTGGAACAAGAAGGATCCGGAGCACCCCCAGGTGTTCGCGGAATCGCAGCGCGCTTTCGCGGGCGCCTATCCGGAATTGGCGCCCGAAACCGATACGTCACCGGGTACCGTTCACGTCCGCGCCTACACGCGGACGGTCGATGGGAAGGAAGTTCCGGTATCGGCTTATGATCGCACCCAACTTGTTGCGATGCGCGGATCGCCACCGCCGAGCTCGGGCCTCCGAGAGGACGTCGAGAACGCTCAGTCCAACAATGCGTTCCACGACGCCATTGTCGACGACCTTGCAAATGGGCTGGCAGCCGCGGGCGCAGATGTCGCGAAAGAAATGAAGTTTACATCGTTGCGGTACGGGATGTGGAGCGCCACTCCGGACCTGTTTGTGCGTGGGCCCGACGGGCTTCTGTACCTAATAGAAGTAAAGACTGGGAAAATAAGACCGCATCTCAACATGCGCCAGCGGGTGGTGTATCGCGCCCTTGCTGATGGGGAAGCATTTACCGATGACCCACGTATTCGCCAGTTTGGCTTTGTTCCAGGGTGGCCCGTGCCGCCCGTGTGCGTCTACTCGCTGTGGGCGCGTTGGCCGGGTGACGTTTACAAGATCGACGTGATGGCAGGTGGTCGCAAATGCGAAGCGGACCTTCTACCGCAAGCCGATGGCCCAGCATTAAAGAAGCCAATCTAACCGTCTGGATGGAGCAGACCTATGACTGAGCAATGTTCCGGTTTCCGGTCCCTACAGAAGATTGCGTATGGCGATATGCTGAAGGACGCACCGTCAGCTGTGGCGGTAGCAGAGGCGCTCATAAGAGCAAAGTTCGGTGAGCAAGCACTCAAAGAACAAAGACCGCTGACCGCTAAAGCTGATGGTGAGTTTTGGCAAGTGGAAGGAAGCCTCAACAGGGGATCGAAGGAACCCGGGGCTGGCCCAGTGAAGATTCGATTCAGGAGGAGCGATATGCAGGTGGTCTCATTGCACTTCAGTATCGTAGGCATGTCTCTGAATCCGGTTGAAAAGCCCGAACTTTGAGGCGCCGCAAGCACCGCACCCTGCGCGTTCGGAACTGCTCTTATGGCGGATCAACGAGACAGCGAAACTCGCTCGCGAACCCGCTCCTCCGCCTGCTGAGGCGGAGGGGCGGGAACGGGGACACATGGTTCGAAAGATGGAGACGAAATCGATGCACCAGATGCTCCCGCGTATGGATCAGGATCGGCGCTTTCCCTGCGCCTTCCCGCCCTTTGTGCGCCGGTCCCTTTGCCCTATCCTCACCACGCAACGCGCGTCGTAAGCGCGCGGCCAACATCAGGGGGGACTCATCGTGGCGCTCGACGACATCAGGACGCTTCAGGAGATCGCCGTCGAGGCGCGGCGGCGGCTGTCGCCGCAGGCGTGGGACTACCTGTCGGGTGGCGCCGAATCGGAGACCACGCTCCGGCGCAACCGCCTCGCGCTCGATACCATCGCGTTCCGCCCGCGCGTGCTCAACGACGTGGCCGAGGTCGACGCGACGACGACGCTGCTCGGCATCCCGATGCGCATCCCCGTGTTCCTCGCGCCGATCGGCTCGCTGCACCTGATGAACCCCGGCGCCGCGGTGCCGGTGGTGAAGGCCGCCGACGCGTTCGGCAGCATCCCGTTCATCTCGACGGTGTCGTCGCCGGGGCTCGACGAATCGGCCAAGATCGCGCCGGGGCCGAAGGTGTTCCAGCTCTACGTGCGCGGCGACCGCGCTTGGGTCGACGACGTGCTCGATCGCGTGGTGAAGGCCGGCTACAAGGCGCTGTGCGTCACCGTCGACGTGGCGTGGTACGGCCGCCGCGAGCGCGACCTCATCAACCGCTTCAACCGCCGCGAGTTCGTGGCGCGGGCCAACATCGGCAACGTGCGCCAGGAGCAGGAGTTCAAGCACCAGGCGGAGATCACCTGGGACTTCATCGCCCGCTGCCGCGACCGCACCAAGCTCCCGATCATCGTCAAGGGCATCGCCACGGCCGAGGACGCGCAGCTCGCGGTCGACCGCGGCGTCGACGTGGTCTACGTCTCGAACCACGGCGGGCGCCAGCTCGACCACGGCATGGGCGCGATGGACATCCTGCCCGAGGTGGTCGCGGCGGTCGGCAAACGCGCCGAGGTGCTGATCGACGGCGGCTTCTGCCGCGGCACCGACGTCGTCAAGGCGCTGGCGCTCGGCGCGCGGGCGGTCGGCATCGGCAAGCTCCAGGGCTGGGCGCTCGCCGCCGCCGGCCAGGAAGGGCTCGAGCGCGCGCTCGAACTCCTCGAGACCGAGATCAGGATGACGCTGGCGCTGCTCGGCTGTGCCTCGCTCGCCGAGCTCTCGCCGCGCCACGTGCGGCCGGCGGCGCCGGTCGGGCCGGCCCATCCGATGGGCGCCTACCCGCATTTCCTGCAGCTGTTCGACCGGTGAAAAGCCGCGCCGTAACAGCCCAGTACAGCCTCCGCGGCGAGCCGGACGCGGCCGGGAATAGATCGCCGACCCACGGTGTTGTCGCTCCGGGGACCATGCAGCGAGACGAGCAGCAGAGGGTGGACGAGATCCGGCGGGGCATGGTCGCCCTGCTGCCGCGGCTCACCCGTTTCGCCCTCGGCCTGACGCGCTCGCGCGCCGACGCCCACGACCTCGTCCAGGCGGCGTGCGAGCGGGCGCTGACGCGGGCCGAGCAGTGGACGCTGGGCACCCGCCTCGACAGCTGGATGTTCCGCATCATGCAGTCGATGTGGTTCAACGAGCTCAGGGCGCGCAAGGTGCGGACCCGCCACGCCGAGCAGGAGCGCTTCGCGCCCGAGGTCACCGACGGCGAGGCCATCGTCGAGGATCACGTGCTGCTGCGCGGGGTCGAGGACGCCATTTTCGCCCTGCCGGAGGAGCAGCGCGCCGTGCTCATACTCGTGTGCGTCGAGGGCCTGACCTACGCGGAGACCGCGGAGACCTTGTCGATCCCGATCGGCACCGTGATGAGCCGCCTCGCCCGGGCGCGGCTCGCGCTCATGCAGCGGTTCGAAGGCAACGGCAACGTCGGGCGCGACAACATCGCTCGGTTTCTTGGAACATGGAAACGCTAGACGACACAACCCTGGTCGCGTACGTCGACGGCGAGCTCGGCCCCGAGGCCGCGGCGCGCGTCCGCGCGGCGCTCGCGCGCGATCCCGCGGCCCAGGAGAAAGTGCGGCTGCTGCGCGAGTCGGCGTCGCTGACCCGCCGCCTGTTCGAGCGCCCCGAGTACCAGCGCGTCGCGCCCGAGCTCGCCGCCCGCTTCGCGCATCCGGGCGCCCGCCGCGCGACGATGGCACGGCGCATGGCGTGGGCCGCGGCGGCCGCCGTCGTCCTCGCCGGGGTGTTCACCGGCGGCTGGTTCGTCGGCCAGCGCACCGCCGAGCCCTCGTTCAACGAGGAGCTACTCGCCGACATCTTCGCCTATCACGCGGTGTATGCCCGCGAGAACGAGCATCGCGTCGAGGTGCCGGCCGACCGCCTCGCCCACATCCAGACCTGGCTCGGCAACCGGCTGCAGCGGACGCTGGTCGTCCCCGATCTGTCGAGCCGCGGCCTCACGTTCGAAGGCGCGCGCCTGCTCGTCGTCGATCAGCAGCCGGTCGCGCAGCTCCTCTATTCGGTGCCGGGGCAGCCGCACAAGCCGGTCGCGCTGTGCATCACCCAGGGCATCCCCGGCAACCACGACATCGAGATCTTCAAGCGCGAGGACATGTACCTCGCGCTCTGGCGGAGCAAGGGCTACTCCTACGTCCTCGTCGGTTGGGAGGACCCCTCGGTGCTGAGCGACCTCGCGCTCAGGCTCGCGCCCGAGCTGGACCGCAGCTAGCGCCTCGTCGACGCGCTAGCTCTTCCACCTCAGCGTGCGCTCGCGCACCGGGTTCTCGAACGGCCGGCCTTCCGCATGGGCGGTCGCGAACGCGCGCTTCAAGCGCATGTACCACTTCGCCGGCCGGTCGGCGTCGTCGATCAGCATCAGCGGCGGGCGGTGCTTGAGGCCTTCCTGCTGCATCACCACGACGTCGCGGTCCTGCCGCAGGAACGTGCGCGCGAACGGCCGCAACAGCGGCACGAGCGGGGTCAGCCACGGCATCGTCCAGTAGATGAGGTGATTGACCTCGGTCTCGGTCTCGCTCACCGGTGTCGTCGCGGTCAGCCCGACCAGCACGTTGCCGCCGGCGCGGATGTGCTCGATGCGGATGCCGGGAAGGCGAAACGCGATCTCGGTCTCGGGCGCGCCGCCGAGCAGCTTGTAGGCGCGCGAGTTGCTCGACGGACGGTGGCGCGCCATCGTGAAGCCGAGCTCCGACGGCACGAAGCGCTTTTCCTTCAGGTGAGCCGAGCGCGCGGGGCGCCACCACCACGACCGGTGCACGAACGGGCCGTGCGCGGGATCCATGAGGCCGACCACCGCGTGATCGATCGCACAGGGAAACGTCATGCGTTCGTGGATATGGAGCGATCCCGCATCGACGTCGGGCAGCGTCGGCGGTTCGGGCAGCGGCGCCGCGGCGTCCGCGGCCGTTCCCATGAAGATCCAGATCACGCCCTGCCGCTCGGCGAGCGGATAGGTGCGGACGCGGATGCGCGACGGATCGAGCGGCTGGCCTTCGACGAGCGACGGAATGTCGGTGCAGCGACCGTCCGCGCCGAACCTCCAGCCGTGATAGCAGCACTGCACTTCGTTGCCTTCGATCGTCCCGTAGCGGAGCGGAATGCCGCGATGGGGGCAGATGTCGAGCAGCGCGAACGGCGCCCCGTCGGATCCGCGCACCAGCAGCACGGGCTCGCCGAGGATCGACTTGGCGAGCGTCCGGCCGCTGCGGAGATCGGCGGACGCGCAGGCGAAGTACCACAGCCCGCGGAGGAACAGCGGCACGCCGCGGTCGTCGCTCGGCTCCGCGGATGGATCGACGCGGGTATCCGGCATCGTCAGCTCCCGGCCTTCGCCTGCAGGAGACCGGTCGCGCAGGCGCGCACCTCGGCCTGCTCGGCGGCGCTCGCCTGCACCGTCCGGCCGCGCGGCTCGACGTAGCGCACGCGCATGTCGCCGCTCTCGGTATAAAGGAAGAGGTCGAGCGTGCACGTGGGCCCGCGGTACTGCCAGATCTCCACCTGGCCGTCGCGGCGACGGAACTGCGGCGGGCCGAGGAGGTTGGTGACGCCGCCGGCGTTCATGCCGGTCAGGCTTTCCAGCGTCAGCTTGCCGGACGGCGGCGGAGTCGGACGAACGGAGTAGCCGACGACCGGCGTCGCCGTCGCCGGAGCGCTCCCGGTCTGCGCCGCGCGGGGGACCGCCGCCGGCGGAGCCGCGCATCCCGCGAGAGCGCAGCCCGACAGCGCAATAAGGAGGACAGCGCCGCGCGTCACTCGACGTCCTCGATCTGGATGTCGGGCGCGAGCGGGAACATCTCGCCGCGGATCTGCGCGCCCGGTTCGACGGTGATCTCGTGATAGCGGATCCGACCGGACATTCGCGCGGTCGACCGCACGACGATTCGCCGCGCCGTCAGTTCGCCGTCGAAACGCCCGACGATGTCCGCGGATTCGACCTCGGCCACGCCGGAGAAACGCCCCGTGCGCGCGACCTCGATCTCGCGGCAGCGATGCAGCTCGGCGCTGACGCGCCCCTCGACGACGAGGCGGTCGCAGGCCGCGATCTCGCCCGACAGCGCGATCAGTCGCCCGACGACAAGGACCTTACCGTCCGTACCGGGAGTCGTTTCGGCAGCGACATAGGGTGGCCGCGGCGCGGCGGGTATCGCCGCCGTGCGCGGCACGACAGGCGGCTTCGCGCCGGGGTGGGGCCGCGCCGGCTCGGGCTTGCGCAACGACAGTCCCGCGCGCTGCCGTGTCGGCAAGCTGGCGAGCGTCTCGGTCGGCGACACTCGCGAAGGTGGTGGCGTGGTGTCGCCTCCCTTCTTGCGGCCGAACATCGATCCTCCAGGATGCTGGTGCGCCGAAGCGGCGCGCCGGGAGAATACCGGCTCCGCACCGCGAGGGGAACACCCCGACACCAACTCCGGCTGACGGCCGGAACCCCGCCGCGAGTGCGGCTGCGGACGTCTTGCCGGTGCGCCAACGCGCCGTATACTGCGCCGCTCAAAAACAGGTCCTGAATCGGCCCAGGGGATCGTCGTGGCTTCGCCCAGCACCAGCAAACACTCGCTCGATGTCGTCGCCGTGGGGAACGCGATCGTCGACGTCCTCGCCCGTTCCACCGACGAAGCCTTGCGCGACCTCGGACTGGCCAAAGGCGCGATGACGTTGATCGGCGCCGCGGACGCCGAAAGGTTGTACACGCGCATGGGCACCGCCACCGAGTGCTCCGGAGGCTCGGCGGCCAACACCGTGGTCGGCATCGCCCAGCTCGGCGGGCGCGCCGGCTTCATCGGCAAGGTGCGCGACGATCAGCTCGGCGGGATCTTCCGCCACGACATCCAGACGGTCGGTGTCGAATACGCGACGAAGCCCGCGAGGTCCGGCGCGCCGACCGCGCGCTGCCTCATCTTCGTGACGCCGGATGCCCAGCGCACGATGCAGACCTTCCTCGGCGCCGCCGCCGAGCTCGGGCCCGACGACGTCGACGGCGACATGATCCAGCGCGCGAGCATCACGTACCTCGAAGGCTACCTGTTCGATCCGCCGCCCGCCAAGAAAGCGTTCGAGCGCGCCGCCTCGCTCGCTCACGGCGCGGGCAAGCGCGTCGCACTGACGCTGTCCGATCCGTTCTGCGTCGATCGCCACCGCGACGACTTCCAGAGCTTCATCGCCGACCACGTCGACGTGCTGTTCGCCAACGAGGCGGAGATCAAATCGCTCTACAAGGCCGACGGCTTCGATGCTGCGCTCCAGGCGATCCGCGGCCAGTGCGAGGTGGCGGTGCTGACGCGGAGCGAAAAGGGCGCGGTCATCGTCGCCGGCGACGAAGTGCATGTCGTCGACGCCGAGCCGGTCGCCAAGGTCGTGGACACGACGGGCGCGGGCGATCTGTTCGCCGCCGGGTTCCTCTTCGGATACACCCAGGGCCTCGGATACGCGATCGCCGGACGGATCGGCGCGATGTGCGCGGCCGAGATCATCAGCCATTTCGGCGCGCGGCCGGCAACGTCGCTCGCCCAGCTGATGCAGACCAAGCTCGGCATCAAGATCTGCTGACCGCGCCTGCCCCGCTCGCGACCTCGCGAGGTGCGCCGGCACGGCGTTCGCTGGTATCATGGCGCGCACATCGCGGACCATGAGAGGCTCAATGGCGTTTCCCTGGCGGACTGCGGCTGAGGTCTATCGCGACCGCAGGATGCTCATCATCCTGTTCCTCGGATTCTCGTCCGGTCTCCCGTTGCCGCTCACCATCGGCACGCTGTCGATCTGGCTCGCGACGGCCGGGGTCAGCAAGACGGCGATCGGCCTGTTCGCGTTCGTCGGGCTCCCCTACAACCTCAAGTTCGCGTGGGCGCCGCTGGTCGACGGCATCCGCATCCCGTGGCTCGCCGATCGACTCGGACCGCGGCGCGCGTGGGCGGTGACCGTGCAGATCATGCTGGCGGTCGCGATCGCGGCGTTCTCGCTGCTCGACCCCACCGACCGGCCGCTGCTCGTGGCCCTCGCGGCGCTCGCCGTCGCGTTCCTGTCGGCGAGTCAGGACATCGTGGTCGACGCGTATCGCGTCGAAATCCTCGACGAGCGCACCCAGGGCGCCGGCGCGGCCGTGGTGCAGCTCGGCTACCGCATCGGCATGATCGCCTCGGGAGCCGGCGCGCTGGTGCTGGCCGGCGTCGTCGGCTGGTCGACGACGTTCCTCGCCATGGCGGCGCTGATCGGCGTCGGCGCCGCAGCGATCCTCGCCGGACCGGAGCCGAAGGCGCGACCGCGCGCGCCGGCGCGCGGTCCGGTCGGCGCCCGCGCGCGCGCCTGGGCCGAGCACTACGTCATCGGACCGTTCGCCAACTTCGCGAGCCGTCCGTACTGGCCGGCGATCCTGCTGTTCATCGTGCTCTACAAGGTGAGCGACGCGATGATCGGCCGGATGACCAATCCGTTCTACGTCGAGCTCGGCTTCTCGCTGGCCGAGATCGCCGCCGTAACCAAGGTGTTCGCGATCGTCGCGACGCTGTTCGGCGCGGCGGCGGGCGGCATCGTCGTTGCGCGGCTCGGCGTCGCGCGCGGTCTCCTGGTGTGCGGCCTTCTACAGATGTGCTCGAACTTCCTGTTCGCCGGCGTCGCCGTGATCGGCCACGACATTCGCGGCCTGATCGTCGCCATCGGGCTCGAAAACTTCGCCGAGGGCATGGCGTCGGCGGCCCTGGTCGCCTACCTCTCGGCGCTGTGCGCTCACGGCTTCACGGCCACGCAGTACGCGCTCCTCTCATCGCTCGCCGCCCTGCCCCGCAGCACACTGGGCGCCGCGAGCGGCTGGCTCGCCGACCAGGTGGATTGGGTGAGCTTCTTCCTCATCGTGCCGCTGTTCGCGGTGCCGAGCCTCCTGATGCTGGCGTGGCTGATGTCGCGCCGCGGCGCTCTTCCGGTATCTCCCGCGCCGGCGATGCAGCGCACCGCGTGACCGGGCGGTCGCGGTGAGCACGCGGCACTTCGACCGGCTGTTTGCTCCGCGCTCGGTCGCGAACGTAGGCGCGCCCGAGCGGCCCCGT
>JBLNCI010000015.1:0-70241 GCA_050260515.1 Gemmatimonas sp. | reverse complement strand
CGATCCGGCGACTGAGGCAGCATCGGTAGGCTTGGCTACGCTTTCAAGGCAGCGTGGCACCCTACTGACCCTTATGGGGAAGGTAAAAAGCGGATTTCGCTGATCCGCTGACGACGACGTGTGTCCGCGTGGTGCTTAGCAAACACCCACGAACCCACCGGTCCCTCACCAGCCCGCTCCGGCCTCACAACCCGGAGCGGGCTTCGGTGAGTTAGGGACACATACAGCCGCGAGGCCCGAGCAACGAACTCACGATCGCTCCACGTCATCCCCGGCCTTGTGCCGAGAACCGTGCCGTACGCACGCGATCGCATCGCCCCTGTTCAAAACTGTCCCAACTGTCCCAGGTGTCCCAAATGCCCAGTGTGGGACAGTGGGACAAATGAGCCAGGACATTGTTTTCGCTGAACATGTTTGTCCCACGATCCGACAGCGGACCATGCGGCCGTGGGACGGTGGCGGCCGATCAGCCGCCGACGGTGCCGAAGCTCTGGACGAGCGACCCCGCCACCAGCGCCCAGCCGTCGACCAGCACGAAGAAGATCAGCTTGAACGGCAGCGACACCATGACCGGCGGCAGCATCATCATGCCCATCGACATCAGGATCGACGACACCACCATGTCGATGATGAGGAACGGAAGGAAGATCAGGAAGCCGATCTCGAAGGCGCGCCGGAGCTCGCTGATCATGAACGCCGGGACCAGCGTCGTGTACGGCACCGCGTCGGGGGTCGCCGCGGGCTCGCCGCGGGCGAGGCCGGTGAACAGCGCGAGATCGTCCTCGCGCACCTGCGTCATCATGAACTCGTGGAACGGCTGGGCCGCGCGGGTGAACGCCTCGGCCTCGCCGATGCGCTCCTCCATCAGCGGCTGGATGCCGTCGCGCCAGGCGCGCTCGAATACCGGCGACATGACGAAGCCGGTGAGGAAAAGGGCGAGCGACACCAGCACCATGTTGGGCGGCGCCTGCTGCGTGCCAAGCGCGCTGCGCAGGAACGACAGCACGACGACGATGCGGGTGAACGACGTCACCATGACGAGGATCGCCGGCGCCAGCGACAGTACCGTGATGAGGACGACGAGCTGGACGATGCGGCCCGTCGACGAGCCTTCGCCGCCGAGATCGATGCTGACGGTCTGGGCCAGGGCGTGGCCCGACGAAAGAACGGTCGCAAGCAGGACGAGGACGACGGGGAACAGGCGGACGACGACGCGCCCCGCGGCCATACGCCAAAAACTCACGACTGGGACTCCTGGGACGCAACGGACGGAGCGACGATGCCCGCTTCCACGACGGTCTCGGTCGCGCCGAGCAACACCAGATGCTCGCGGTCGTCGCGCCGCACCAGCACCAGGCGATGGCGGGCGTCGAGCGCGAGCGACTCGACCACGGCGAGACGGCGGCCGCGCGCGGCGACTCCCGAGATGCCGAGGCCGAAGCGACGGAGGGTCCAGGTGCCGAGGGCGATCAGGCCCAGCACGAGGACGAAGGCGAGGGCGAACTTGAGCGAGGTTTCGAGGGCCACGGACGGGACTGAATGCTAACCGGACTTTTTCGAGCGGGAGGCGTAGGCGTTGACGGCGCGGCCGCGCAGCGCCACGTCGCCGAGCTGCTGCTTGAGCTCGGCGTGCTGGCTGGAGATCGCGGCGAACAGCTTGTCGAGCTCGTCGATCAGCGCGAGCAGGCGCGGCTCCAGCAGGCGCGCGTCGGTGCGCGGCACGCGCTCGACGGCGGCGCACAGCCGGCGCATCTCGGCCTCGAGCGGCTGCAGATTGACGGCCTTGCCGTCGCTCACCATGCCGCGGGCGGCGGTGATGATCGCGGCGATGCCGGTGATCTCGCGGCTGAGCGTCTCGGCTTGGGTCATCGGGCGGCCTCGGGCGCGGCGCCGGACCGCATCGCGGCGTTGGCGCGGTAGACGTAGGAGAGGATCTCGGCAACGGCGGTGAACGCTTCGAGCGGAATCTCGCGGTCGAGCTCGAGGGCGGCGAGCACCTCGGCGAGGTCGGCGTCCTCGCGCACCTTCACGCCGGCGGCGAACGCGATCTCGAGGATGCGCTCGGCGATCGCGCCGTATCCCGACGCGACGATGCGGGGGCGACCCGCGTCGGCCTGGTCGCGCAGCGCCACCGCCACCGCGCGGTCGGCGCGGGCGGACGGACGAGTCGGATCGGAGTCGTTGGCCACGGATCGAATCTCGCTGCTGCGGAGACTCGATCCTCGCGCCGGTTTGGTTAATGGACGCTTAAGACGCGCGGGCCCTGCCGGGCGGGCGCGCTCAGGCCTTGTCGGCGGCGCCCTCGGGCGGCAGCGATTCGGCGCTCGCCTCGGCGGCGGCGCGGTTTTCGGCCTGGACCCGCTCGAAGATCTCGCGCCGCAGCACGCTGACGTCGGCCGGGAAGGTGAAGCCCAGCTTGATCGACTTGCCGCGCACCTCGACCACCGTGACCTCGATGTTGTCGTTGATGACGACCGACTCGCCGATCTTGCGGGTGAGATAAAGCATGCTGTCCTCGACCGGGGCGGGGCTGTCCGTGGTGCCGGGCGCTCGGCCCGACGGTTGCGCGCTGGAGGCGAGGATAGCCCGCTTTACGCTTTGTTAACAACAGTAGGCAAATACTGCCTGCCGCTTCGAGGCGCCCAACGATTTCGTGAACGCGCCAGAGCCGAGTGGCATAGCCGGTCGCCGATGGACCTGTCGAAGATCCCGTTTTTCGATCTGATCAACAAGCGCCTGACGTGGCTCGCGCAGCGTCAGGACCTGCTGGCGCAGAACGTCGCCAACGCCGATACGCCCGGCTACAAGGCGCGCGACCTCAAGGAGCCCACGTTTGCCGAGCTGGTGCGCGGCGCCGGGAACCCCGGGGTGCCGGTCGCGACCCAGCGCGGGCACTTCGGCGCCCAGGTGCGCGGCGCGCACTGGACCGCCGTCGACGACACCTCCGGCACGCCGACCATGAACGGCAACACCGTCGACATGGAGAACGAGCTGATCAAGGTGTCGAAGACCGGCATCGACTACCAGTTCGCGATCAACCTCTACCGCAAGCAGATCGGCATGATCAAAACCGCGCTCGGGCGCGGCGGCGCCGGCTGATCGCGCGTAACGGAGACGGCCCATGGACCTGTTCAAGACCCTCCGCATCTCCGCCTCCGGCCTCAAGGCCGAGGGCGAGCGCATGCGGGTCGTGGCGGAGAACATCGCCAACGCCGACACGGTGTCCGACAAGCCCGGCGGCGAGCCGTACCGCCGCAAGCTGGTGACGTTCAAGAACGCGCTCGATCGCGTGCTCGGCACCAGTCTCGTCAAGACCAACGGCATCGTCGCCGACAAGACCGATTTCTCGCGCAAGTACGATCCCGGCAACCCGGCGGCCGACGCCGACGGCTTCGTGCTGACGTCGAACGTCAAGCCGCTGGTCGAGATGATGGACCTGCGCGAGGCGCAGCGCAGCTACGAGGCAAACCTCAGCGTCGTCGACGCGTCGCGCACGATGCTGCTGCGCACGATAGACGTGCTTCGCGGCTAGCGATTTCGTTCCGGCGCGGCCATGAAGGTCGCGCCGTTCCCCATGCCAGGACGGCGCAGTTGAACAGTCGAGGTTCGACATGGCCGTCAACGTCACCAATGCGCTCCACGCCTACAAGTCGGTCGCCCAGAGCGCGACCGGCGGCGGGCTCGAGGCCCGTCCGTCGGGCAAGAGCTTCGCCGATATGCTCGGCGACATGGCGAGCGCCGCCAAGGACGAGGGGGTCAGGGCCGAGAAGCTCGGCGCCGCGGCGCTGCTCGGCAAGGCCGACTACGCCGAGGTGGTGACGGCGGTCGCCAACGCGGACGTCGCGCTGCAGACGGTGGTGACGGTCCGCGACAAGATGATCGCCGCCTACCAGGACATCCTCAAGATGCCGATCTGAGGCGGCGCCATGAACGCCGCCGACGTCATCGACGTCACCCGCGAGGCGCTCACCGTCACCCTCAAGGTCGGCGCGCCGGTGATGATCATCGCGCTCGTCGTGGGCCTCGTCATCTCGCTGCTCCAGGCGCTGACGCAAATCCAGGAATCGACGCTCGCCTTCGTGCCGAAGCTGATCGTCATCTTCATCTCGCTCATGCTGCTGCTGCCGTTCATGCTCGGCCAGCTCACCACCTTCACCCGCGGCATCGCCGCGCGCATCGCCTCGGGAAACGTCGGATGACGATCGCCGATCTCGCGGTCGGCGAGACGTTCGGCATCCTGCTGGTGTTCGCCCGCGTCGGCGCCGCGATGATGTTCCTGCCGGGGTTCGGCGAGGCGTCGGTCGCGCCGCGGGCGCGGCTGATGATCGCGCTCGGGCTCTCGGTGACGCTCGCGCCGCTGCTGCGCGACCGGCTGCCGGCGATGCCGGAGTCGGCGGCGCTGCTCGCGGCGTACGTCGCCATCGAGGTCGCCGCCGGCGCGTTCCTCGGCCTCGTCGCCCGCACCGCGATGTCGGCGCTCGCGACCGCGGGCACCATCATCGCCTTCCAGGCCCAGCTCGCCAACGCGCTGACCAACGATCCGACGACCGCCCAGCAGGCGGCGCTGCCGGCGACCGTGCTGACCACCATCGGCGTCGTCCTGGTGTTCGTCACCGGGTTCCATCATGTGCTCATCACGGCGCTGGTCGGCAGCTACGATCTGATGGCCCCCGGCGCGCCGCTGCCCACCGGCGACCTCGCCCAGTCGTTTGCGCGCGTCGTCGCCGAGAGCTTCGCGCTCGGCCTCGCGCTCGCCGCGCCGCTGATCGTGGTCGGCACCATCGTCGCCCTCGGCATGGGCCTGCTGTCGCGCCTGATGCCGCAGGTGCAGATTTTCTTCATCGCCGCGCCGGCCCAGACCTTCCTCGGTTTCGCGGTGCTGGCGGTGACGCTGCCGCTGCTGCTGCTGTGGTTCATGGACCGCCTCGGCCCGCTGGTCGAGGGCGCCTTCGGAGGGAGCCCGTAGATGGCCGAGGGCGGCGAGGACACCGACGACAAAACCGAAGACCCTTCCCAACGACGCCTCGACGAGGCGCGCGACAAGGGGCAATTCGCGACCTCCCGCGAGGTCAACCACCTGTTCATGCTGCTCGGCGGCACGATCCTCGTCGTGATGCTCGCGCCGTCGGCGCTGAAACGGATCGGGCTCGCGCTGACCGCGTTCCTCGATCACCCCGACCGCATCGCCGACGGCCAGATGGGCGCCGTGTTCGGCTACCTCGCCGGCGAGATCGGCGGCGCGCTGGCGCTGCCGCTCGCCCTGCTCGCGGCGCTGGCGCTGCTGAGCGGGCTGATCCAGCACGGCGTCTCGTTCTCGGTCGAGCCGCTGATGCCGGACTTCAGCAAGATCTCCCCGGGCGCCGGCTTCAAGCGGCTGTTCTCGACCCAGGCGCTGGCCGAGTTCCTCAAGGGCCTGATCAAGCTCTGCATCGTCGGCGGGGTCGCGGTGTACGTGCTGCTGCCCGAGTTCCGGATGCTCGATCAGATGCCGGCGTTCTCGCCGATGGCGCTGCTGCAGCACCTCGGAACCATCGCCGGGCGCCTGATGTGGTCGACGCTGTCGGTCGTGGCGGCGATCGCCGCGCTCGACATGCTGTACCAGCGCTTCCGTCACATGCGCGGTCTGCGCATGTCGCGACAGGAACTGAAGGACGAGCTGAAGCAGACCGACGGCGATCCGCACGTGAAGGCGCGGTTGCGCCAGCTCCGGATGGAGCGGACGCGCAAGCGCATGATGGCGAGCGTGCCCGAGGCGACGGTGGTGGTCACCAACCCGACCCACTTCGCGGTCGCCCTCAAGTACGTCCGCGAGGAGATGGAGGCGCCGGTCGTGGTCGCCAAGGGCGCCGATTTCATCGCCCTCAAGATCCGCGAGGTCGCCGGCGAGCATGACGTTCCCATCGTCGAGAATCCCCCGCTCGCCCGCGCGCTCTACGCCACCTGCGACGTCGACCAGGCGATCAAGCCCGAGCACTACAAGGCGGTCGCGGAGATCATCGGCTACGTCCTGCGGCTTAAGCCGGGCGCACCGTCTGCGCCGCGCTGAGCCGGTCGCGGGCTCGATCCCCACCCAGGGTTGTCGCCTGGAATCGCGCGCTGCTATAGTGAATCCGGCGCCGCCGTTCGCCGCGCCGTGAGCCTGCTTGGGGGAGGCCCACCATCGTTGCCGACCATGATGTCGTCGCGCCCGCGCGTCTGTTTGGCCGTCCGCTGACCGGCGCCGTCGCCCCGTTCCTGTGCGGCGCCGCGGGTGTGGCCGCCGGAGTCGCCGCGGGCTACCTCGCCGCCGAGGCGCACACGCCGATCGCCGCGGCGGCGGCGGCCGGCGGCATCGCCGGGCTCCTGCCGGTGGTGCTCGGTCGCTGGGCGCTGCAGCGGGCGGAAGACCGCTACTTCATGGCGACCCTCGAGATCAATCACATGCCGCACGCCATCACCCGCGGCGACGCCATCCTGTACATGAACCCGGCGGCGCGGAGCGTGTTTCCGGATTCCGCCGTCGATCGCCTCGAGCGTCTCGTCGGCGCGCAGTCGGAGGACGGCGGGCGCCAGATCGCCTACCTCACCTCGATCGCGCTCCAGGGCGGCCGCGCCGGAGTCGAGATCGCGCTCGACGGGCCGAACGGCAACAAGCTGTGGTACGCGGTGACCGCGCGCCCGCTCGCGCGCCGCGCCGGGCGCATCCTGTGGCGCCTCGAGGACGTCACCGCCCGCCGCGAGATGGAGGAGGTGATCCGCGAGGAGCAGGGCAAGCTCGTCGACTTCCTCGACAACGCCGCGGCGGGCTTCTACTCGGTCGACGAGACCGGCCGCTTCCATTACGTCAACTACACGTTCGCGAGCTGGCTCGGCTATCGCCCCGACGAGATGGTAAAGGGGCCGGTGCGGCTCCATGACCTGCTCGCCTCGCCGCCGCCCGCGGATACCGCGGCGCATGAGCTGTCGTCGAGCGGCAGCGAGCCCAAGCGCGCCGAGGTGCTGCTCCGCGCGCGCGACGGCCACGAGGTTCCAGTGGCGATCGCCCAGACGGTGAAGCTCGAGGCCGGCGGAGGCGTCCGCACCCGCTCGATCGTGCGGGATCTGTCGGCCGAGCGACGGCTGATCGAGGTGGCGCGGCGGTCCGAGGACCTGTTCCACAAGCTGTTCGAGGAATCGCCGATCGGCGTCGCGGTGCTCGACCCCGACGGTCGCGTCCGCGAGTGCAACCCGGCGTTCAAGGGCTTCAGCGGCGGCGATGGCGCGGGACCGATCGGGCGCAATCTGCAGGACCTGGTCGCGCCGCAGCACGCCGAGCCGCTGACCAGGCGCATCCGCGAGGTCGCGGCCGGCGCCCGGGTCGGAACGCCGGTCGAGGTCGAGCTCGCGGGTCCTCGGCCGCGCACCGGCGCCATCTACTTCCTGCCGATGGATGCCGACCCGGCCACCGACGGCGGCGGGCCGCGGGTGATGGCGCACCTGATCGACCTCACGCAGCAGAAGTACTTCGAGAACCAGGCCGCGCAGTCGCAGAAGATGCAGGCGGTCGGCCAGCTCGCGGGCGGCATCGCCCACGACTTCAACAACCTGCTGACGGTGATGATCGGGTTCTGCGATCTGCTGCTGCTACGCCACCGGCCCGGCGAGCAGACGTTCGCCGACATCATGCAGATCAAGCAGAACGCCAACCGCGCGGCCAACCTCGTCCGGCAGCTCCTCGCGTTTTCCCGCCAGCAGACGCTGCAGCCGAAGATCCTCGACATCACCGACGTCCTCGCCGACCTGTCGAACCTGTTGCGCCGGCTGATCGGCGTGAACATCGCCCTGAAGGTGGTGCATGGCCGCGACCTCGGTCTGGTGCGGGTCGATCAGGTCCAACTCGAGCAGGTGCTGATCAACCTCGTCGTCAACGCGCGCGACGCCATGCCCAACGGCGGCACGCTCACGGTGCGCACCTCGAACGTCACGACCGGCGACGCGACCCGCCGCGGCACCGAGCTGATCCCGCCCGGGAACTACGTCCTGATCGAGGTCACCGACACCGGCATCGGCATCCCGCCGGAGAACCTCGAGCGCATCTTCGAGCCGTTCTTCTCGACCAAGGAGGTCGGCGCCGGCACCGGTCTCGGCCTCGCGACGGTCTACGGTATCGTCAAGCAGACCGGCGGCTTCATCGCCGTCGACAGCCGCGTCGGCGAGGGCTCGACGTTCGCCATCTACCTGCCGCGCCACGGCCAGGAGCCGGAAGGCGTCGCCCGGGCGAAGGGGCCCGGCAGCGGCGTCGCCGAGGAGCAGGCCGAGGTCCGCGATCTGACCGGCGCCGGCACCGTGCTGCTGGTCGAGGACGAGGACGCGGTGCGACTGTTCGCCTCGCGCGCGCTCAAGAACAAGGGCTACGCGGTGATCGAGGCCAAGAACGGCGAGAAGGCGATGGAGGCGATCGAGAAGGCCGGGCGCCGCCTCGATCTACTCATCACCGACGTCGTCATGCCGACGATGGACGGCCCGACGCTGGTCAAGGCGGCTCGCCTCAAGTTTCCCGACCTCAAGGTCATCTTCATCTCGGGCTACGCCGAGGACTCGTTCCGCGAGAAGGTCGAGAACGAAGCCGACATCCACTTCCTGCCGAAGCCCTTCAGCCTGCTACAGCTCGCCGGCAAGGTGAAGCAGGTCCTCGGTTGAGCATCGTCGTCTGCGAATGAAAGAAGGGGCTGGACGCCGTCCAGCCCCTTCTGATTTGCGCGGTTGCTTGTCGGCTTACCGGTCGACCCTGATCTCCATGATGTCGTAGCCGAGCGCCGCGTTGCCGCCGACCGGCACCTGGTACTCGGCCGAGACCTTCATGCCGTTGCGGAACTGGGTGCGGTCGGGGATGCCCTCGATGTTGGTGTCTGAGGCGACCCGCAGCCGGAGCTTCTGGCCGCCGGTGTCGACCGTCAGTCGCCGGCCTTCCTCCTCGATGGCCTCGATCGTGGCACCCTTGACGGCGCGCTCCTCGATGTTCGCGATCTGCGGACCCATTCCCTGCAGTTCGCGCCACAGCGTCTCCGCCATCCAGTCGAAGTGATTCTCGCGGTCCCACCCCTTGTACTCGCTCATGCTGAACTGCTTGATGATGTCCGGGAGCTGCGTGCCCTTGGCCATCATCAACCGGACCTTTTCCCGCGCCGACAGCAGGTAGTCGACCATCGTCGTCAGGATCTCCGGGCCGCCGAGCGGGCCGTGCGCCGGAATCACCACCTTCGGCTGCAGCGCGATGTAGGCCTCGAGCTGCTTGAGCATCCCCCACGTCGTGCCGTGGCTGTAGTCGGGACGGATGTCGGGATGGCGGTCCTTGTAGCCCGCGAAGGACGCGTGGAGCACGCCGGCATCGGGCACCCACACCGCGACGTCGCCCGGATTGTAGATGTCGTCGACGTAGATCAGCTCGACGGTCCTGCCGCCGAGCCGCAGCGTCATCCGGTCGGGAAAGCTCACGACGGTGTCGATCGGCTTCACGTCCTTCATCGCCTCGGCGCGCTCGGGAAAGCGCTTCTGCCAGGTCTTGATCTGATAGGCCTTGAAGTCCGCGAGCTGCTTCGCGACGCGGTCATGCACCACGAGGTTCGCGGGCGGCGAGAACAGCGGTGTGCCGCCGATGTGGTCGCCGTGGTTCTGCGAGATCACGATGTAGCGCACCGGCTGATCGGTGACGGACTTGATCTTCGCGGCGATGTCGCGCGTGTCCGGCTGGTTGTTGCCAGTGTCCACGAGAACGACGCCCTGCGAGGTGACGATCACCATCGCGTTGGCGTCGTTTTTCTTGCCGACGTAGGCGTACACGCCGTCGCCGACCTTCACGAACTCGGCCTTGTCGCCCGTGATGGCGAACGCCGAGGTTGCCGCGAGGTTGAGAATCGCGGCGCAGGCGAGCGCCCTCAATGAATGGATCATCGTTTCCCCCTGTCATCGCCGACGGTCGCGCCGCCGGCTTTGACGAGAGTGTAGGGCGGCCACCGGAGCGCGGCAATGCGAGGTCAGCGCGGTCGGTCCGGTACCTCCTCGAAGCGGAAGGCATCGCGGACGTGCTCGCTGAAGAAGCTGCCGTGGGACTCGGCCGCCAGGAAGGCGCCGTACACCTGCGGCGGGACGTCGAAGTAGGCATAGGTCTTGCCGGAATCCCGGAAGGTGACGAACAGCCGGCGGCGGTCGGCGTCGTACCGGATCAGGCGGATGGCACGGGACGCGAGCGCCGGCATGGTGGCCTCCAGTCGCGATGTGCTGGCATGAGGGAACGTCGGCGGCGTGCGTGCGTTCGGTGCCATTCAACCCGCTGCAAGGCGATTTCCAGGGGAGCACGGCGATGACGGACGAGACACGAGGCGGAGCCAGGCGCGACCGCAGCGCTGAGCATGAGCAGGAGCGCCAGGAACGCGGCCCGGTGCGCGGGATCGCCGACGGCCACAGCATAGCGGGCGAGCTGCTCGACGAGGGCGAGCTCGTCACCGAGGCCTCGGAGGAATCCTTCCCCGCCAGCGATCCCCCGGCGCACACGGTCGTCACCGGATCGGGGTGCCCGAAACGCTAGCGCTGCGGTAGGCGGATTTTCGGGCCGCGGCCTCAGTGGTCGAGGTTGTCGCGCTTCCGCGACGAATACTTGTTCTGGATGCGGCGGCGGAAGAAGGATTCGATGGAATCCGACGCGATCAGGTCCTCGTACACGGGGATCGGCACCGCATAATAGGTGTAGCTGTCGCCGGAATCGTTGAAGGTCACGAACAGACGGCTGCGCCCGTCGTACGCCACGCGTCCGATGGCCGATGGGTCGACGTTGGGCATTGGGACCTCCGGCGCCGCCGCGGCGCCCTGCTGACGAGTTGCGATTTAAGACTCGGAACGTCGCCGTTTGGAAAGGAGCAACGTCGTGACGACCAAGCCGAGCGTCGCCGTGAACACCATGGCGATCCCGAGGGATCTTGCGTCGGCACCGGGGATGGCGGCGGGCACTGCACCCTCCGGACTGCGCCGCCGTGTCGGTGGTCGCCGGTGGGAGCGAGCGCCGAGCGACGACCGCGCCACACGGCGCGCCGTGCGCTTCGCCGTCCGGTGCTCCTGGTCCTGTTCCGCTGTCATGCCGTAGTAACGCGCGACGGGTCGGTTTGTTTCGCGACGTCCGTCACTCCTAGGTCTTGCTCAGCGCCTGGGCGCAATAGAGGTCGAGGGCGGTGACGAGGGCGACGGCCGCGAAGGCGGTCGCGGCGGTGTTTCGCCGCGGGTTGCTCCGGCCCATGACGCGCGCAAGGGCGACCAGGTCGAGCGCGTCGCCGAGAATCCGCATCCAGAGCCAGAACGGACGGTTGCGTCCCATCAGGAGCCCGAGGCCCGCCGCGAGTTCGCGAAGTCCGAAGCTGCGGACGATCGTCGGGCGGGCGGAGCCGAGACCGCGCGCCACCGCCTTCGGTGCCATCGATTCGGCGAGGCCGAGGGCGAGGCTGGCGATCCCGAGCCTGTCGGCGGTCCGCTCGGTCGGTAGCAGTTCGGCGTGCTCGGGGTGAAGGTGGCCGTTTTTCATCGCGTCCTCCGGCGGTTTGCCAGAGAACGAGCCACAGCGCCGGATCGTTCCGTCAGTCCTTGAGTAGAGCGCCGCGCAGCTTGTCGACGATCTGCGCCGCGCCGCCGGTGTGCGCGACTTCGGCGCGGTCCCCGAGCTTCATCTGCGTTGCGGTGATGATGTCGGCGGCGTTGTCGAACGCATTGCGCACCAGTTGAGGACTCACCGCGCCGTTGGTCATCAGCTCGCTGACGATGCTGACAATGAGCGCCTCCAGCGCGAGCGTCTGTGCCTGAAGGTTGGTGACCTGGCGCCGGAGCGCGTCGGTGTCGTCTGTCATGTCGCAACCCTGGTGAGCCGTCGGGGGCGCTGCGACCGTACACCATCGGCAGACCAGCGCCAGCGCCGTTGCGGAGAAGCGGCATTGCTGGTCGGGTTGTCACGTTGAGGGCGGACCGCTAGGCTCTTTCAAGAACATGAAAATCCGCCGCATCACTCCGTTCCACGTCGCAATTCCCTACGAGCACGGGGCGCCGAAGCCGATCCAGACCTCGGGGCGCGAGCGCACCACCATGGATGCGGTGTACGTGAAGGTCGAGACCGACGGATCCATCGTCGGCTGGGGCGAGGCTTACGGCTTCGGCGCCTGCGCCGTCACGGTCGTCGCGCTCGCCAGGATGATCGCTCCCTTGGTGGAGGGCCGCGACTTCGATCCCACACCCGCAGGAGTCGCTGCGTTGATGTGGGACCTGCGGCGCAAGACGCAGTCGGCTGGCCTCAACGGGCCGGTGTCGTTTGGGCTCTCCGGGCTCGACATCGCGCTGTGGGACATCGCCGGGAAGATCGCGGGCAAGCCGGTTCATCGGCTGCTCGGATCCTCGCGCGGGACCGCCCGCGTATCGGCGTATGCCAGCATGCTGAAGCTCGGCACGGCGGAACACCTCGAGCGGGTGCTCGGCATTGCGCTGTCGCGCGGGCATCGTCAGATCAAGCTTCACGAGAAGACGGTCGAAGCGGTGGCGATCGCGCGCAAGGTCGTCGGTCCCGACGTCCCGCTGATGCTCGACTGCAACTGCGCGTTCCTTGCCGAGGAGGCGCCCAACGTCGCCGAACGCCTCAGGCCGTACAATCTCACGTGGTTCGAGGAGCCGATGTTCCCGCCCGACGACTATGCGGCGCTGGCGCGCCTGCGCGCGGTCGGCGTGCCGATCGCGGTCGGCGAGAACCTCGGCGACCTCAACGAGGTGGAGCGGCTGCTCGACGCGAAGGCGGTCGACATGGTTCAGCCCGACGTGTGCAAGATGGGCGGAATCACCGAGCTGATGAAGGCGCTGGCGCTCGCACACGCGCGCGGCGTCGCCGCCGAGCCGCATTCGCCGTACTACGGCCCCGGGCTGATCGCCAGCGTGCATTGCCTTGCGGCCGCACCCGACGAGGCATGGTGCGAGTACTTCTTCGCCGATCTCGCCGCGAGCCCGTGCGGCGACGCCGCGATTCCGCGCGACGGCCATCTTGCGGTGCCCGACGGTCCCGGGCTCGGGATCGAGGTCGATGAGGGGCTTCTGGAGAAATATCGGGCGCGCTGAGGCGTCCTAGCGCGTGTGCCGGTCGCGCGTCCGCACCCGTAGCTTCGCCAATCCCCACAGCATCTCGATCGTCGGCACCGGCACGTCGCGCCGTCGCGCAAGCTCGATCACCGCGCCGACGATGGCGTCGAGTTCCAGCGGCCGGCCGGCCTCGAAGTCCTGAAGCATCGATGCCTTGTGATCGGGGTTGGCCGCGCTGGCGCGCGTGATCGTCGGCGTGAGCGCCACGCCCGAGGCATTCGCGACGGCGAGGCACTCCGCGGCGACGCGCGCTTTCAGCCCATCGAGTTCCGCAGCATTCGCCACTTCGCCGTTGGTGCCACCGGTCAGGACCGCGATCGGCGCGGTCCCGACCTGCGTCTGCAGCTTCGACCAGGTGGCAAGACGAATGTCGTCGGTCACGACGGTTTCGATGCCCGATTCCGTCAGTGCCATGGCGAGCGCCGCAAGGGCATTGCCGTGCATCGCGGGCTTCGGCGCGCCGAGAATGAGCTTCAGTGCACCGCCATGGTGGACGACGCCCGGCGCGATCCGCTCCGCCGGGATCGTGACGATGCAGCCGACGGCATTATCGGGTCCGAGTGTGCCCCAGGCGACCCCGCCAGGATCGACGGTCTCGAACGGCGTGTCCTCGTCCGGACCGTCCACACCGTAGAAGTACCACCACGGGATTCCGTTCTGCGCGGTGACAATCAGGGTGCGCGGGCCCGTCATCGGCTTCAGCGCCGGTGCCAATGCCGGCACGCTGTAGCCCTTCACCGCGACAACGACGGCATCCTGCGGGCCCAGCTCATTCGGATCGTCGCTCGCCTTCGGGTGGCCGACGAGCGTACGCCCGCGGCTGTCGACGCGGAGTCCTTCGCTGCGGATCGCGTCAAGCTGCTCGCCGCGCGCCAGCACGCTGATGTCATGCTTCCCGCCGTCGAGAAGATACGCGGCGATGACGCTTCCGACCGCGCCGGCGCCCGCAATGCAGATCCGCATGCCGTGAGTCCTTCGCCCTGCCGTCACTCGGTGCCGAGCGCGTCGCGTGCCCGGGCCACGAGAGCCGGCGGCGCGTTGTACAGACGCTCGACCATCGCCTGCACGTCGTTGCCCGAGACCGGCCGTACCTCGAGGTGCAATTTGTCGGCGTCGGCGAGCAGCGCCGGATCTTTCATCGTGCGATCGAACGCGGTCCGCAACGCGGCAACGCGTTCGCTCGGCACGCCGGGTGGCACGAAGTACGGACGACCCATCTGGAACTTGGCGAAGATCAGCTCCAGGACGGCGCGGTCCTCGGGCGTTTTGACCCGATCGAGCACGAATGGCACGTCGTCGAGGCCCGGCTGCGGGTTCAGCCCCATCTGCGCGAGAATGCGGATGCTGCCGTCCGTCATCCACTCGGGCCGTATCGTCGCGACGCTCGAGTACGCCATGGCGTTCGCATCCACCTCGCCGCGCTCCATCGCGAGCATTCCCGCCGAGCTGGTCTGGTATCCGGTGATCAGCTTGATCCGGGTACCGAGCACGCGATCGAGCGCGTTCGCCATCAGCGCGCCGTCGGTATTTGGGCCCGATGCGGCGAGCAGCATCTCGGTGGTCATGAGGTCGTCGAACGACTTCACCTTCGACGTCTTCCAGTTGAACAGGATGAAGACGTCCTGCGACGCGCTGCCGAGCCAGTTCAGCTCGGTCGCCTTGAATTTGGCGGCCGATCCGCCCTTCGAGCCGATGTGGAGGAGTTCCTCGACGGCGGCGCTCGACTGCGGAGCGCCGATCGTCGACCCGTCGAAAGGACCGGCGTTCACCAGCGCGTTGACCATCGTCAGGCTGCCCGCGCCAGGTTTGTTGAGCGCCACCAGTGTCGGATTGCCAGGGATGTAGCGACCGAGGTGGCGAGCGACGAGGCGCCCGTACGCGTCGAAGCCCGCCCCCGCCTCGGAGCCGATGACGATCGACACCTGCCTGCCCTTGTAGAAATCGGCGACCGACTGCGCCGCTGTGCCCTGTGCCGTCGCCGCCAGCGCGGCGACCACGAACGCCCCCGCGATCGATCCCCGAACCATGCCTGCCTCCATTGCCGGCGCTTTTCCGCGCTCTGGCCGTATCCTACATCCAGTTTGCCACCGGTCGCGGCCGCTCGTACGCTGTCTTGTAAAGAGAACACGGCCGTCCATCGCGGCGCGCCGGCACCATGCCCGGGGAGGCATCAATGATCCGTGCTCACGCCCTTGGTGCGTCCGCCGTGCTGGCCGGGCTGGTCCTGACCCTTTCGGTGCCCGCTTCCGCGCAAGGGAGCGCCGAGTTCTACAAGGGGAAGAGCATCGATCTCTATGTCGGGTCCGATCCCGGCGGCGAATACGATCTGCTCACCCGGCTGGGTGCCCGGCATCTCGGCAAGCATGTGCCGGGGAACCCCAACATCGTCGTCCACAACATGCCGGGCGGCGGCGGAATCAAGATGGCGATCTACCTCTACAACGTCCCGCCGAAGGACGGCACGACAATGGGGGTGATCCTCAACAACCTTCCGGGCCTTCAGGCCACCCACGATCCGAACGTGCCGATCGATCTCACGGCCATGCAGTGGATCGGCTCGATCAGCCCGGCGGTCGAGACGATGACGGCGTTCAGGACCGCGGGCGTGACGTCGTGGGAAGAGGTGAAGACCAAGGAGGTCATCGCCGGGGCGACGGGGCGGAGCTCGATCACCTATCTGTATCCAACCCTGATGAACGCGTTCCTCGGCACCAGATTCAAGATCGTCGCAGGCTACACCAGCGGGAACTCCATCAATCTCGCGATGGAGAAGGGCGAGGTGCAGGCGCGCAACAACACCTGGTCGAGCTGGAAGGCCACGAAGCCGGACTGGCTCAAGGACGGGACGATCAAGGTGCTGGTGCAGGAAGGGCCGAAGGCGCCCGATCTCGACGTGCCGCGGCTGTCGGACCTCGCGAAGAGCGACGATGATGCGCAGGTCATCCGGCTGATCGTCTCCGGCGCTTACCTCGGCCGGCCGTTCGCGACGCCGCCGAACGTGCCGCCTGCGCGGGTCGCGGCGCTGCGCGCGGCGTTCGAGGCAATGACCGGGGATCGCGAGTTCCTTGAGGATGCGGCGAAGCTCAAGGTCGACGTCGCGCCGATCAAGGGCGAGGAGCTGCAGGCCTTCGTGGCCAACCTGATGAGGTTCCCCGAGCGGTTGATCCCGAAAGCGAAGGAATTTCTCGGCGAATAAGGGCACGTCCGCGTTAAAGCGGAAGGCACTCACATGGGAGGATCACTGATGGGTACCAAGGGCACGATCCGGCGCGCGATGGTCGGCGCGGCTGCGGCAGCCGCGATGCTGGCATCGGCGACCCTTGTCGCCTCGGCCGCCGACATGCAGACCACGCGCACCCTCGACGAGCTGAAAGCCGAGGTGATCAAGCGCGCGTCGCAGGTCCCGCCGCGCTCCATGGTGGCGGGCATGCGTCTCGACGACGTGCGCGGCGCGCTCGACAACATTCATTCGCTCGACCGAGACGAGTGGGCGCGTGCCTGGATGGCGGTCGGCGATCGCTACATGGAGCAGGGGAAGAAGGCGGAGGCCGCGAGGGACATCAAGGCGGCGCGCGACAGCTACATCCGCGCGTATCGCTACTACAAGTTCGGCCACTACCCGACCAACAACTCGACGGAGAAGAACAAGTCGTACGCCAAGGGCATCGACGCGTTCCTCGCCTACGCCAACTTCCTCGATCCCAAGCTCGAGGTCGTGCGGATTCCCTTCGAGGGCAAGGAAGTCGTCGGTTACCTGCGACTGCCGAAGACCGCGCGGGCCGACGCGAAGGTGCCGCTCGTGTTCCTGGTGACGGCGCTCGATTCGCGCAAGGAAGAATGGATGGAGCGCAACGACGACTATCTCGGCCGCGGCATCGGCATCTTCGTCACCGACATGCCGGGAACCGGCCAGGCCCCCATCAAGGGCGACGAGAAGGCCGAACGCATGCTGTCGGCGGCCCTCGATTATCTGTCGAACCGGCCCGAGGTCGACGCCAGGCGGATCGGCTTCTACGGCGGGAGTTGGAGCGGCTACTGGGCGGTGAAGATGGCGGTGGTCGAAAAGGACCGTCTGCGCGCGGTCGTGTCGCAGGGCACGCCGGCGCACCACTACTTCCAGCCCGAGTGGCAGCGAGTCGCGGTCAACACGCCCGAGTACCTGATGGACCTGTTCCCGGCGCGCGCCATGGTCTACCAGGTGGACACGCTCGAGCAGTTCCTCGCGTACGGCCCGAAGATGTCGCTCAAGGCGCAAGGCATCATCGACCGGCCGTCGGCGCCCATGCTGCTCGTGAACGGCACGAAGGACTCGCAGGTGCCGATCGCGGACCTGTTCCTGGTCGCCTCGACGGTGCCCGGCGGCACCAAGGAGACGTGGGTGAACCCCGACGGGGGACACATGGGCAACAGCAATGTTTGGCCGAGCGAGCGCATCCGCAAGGAAATCGTCGCGCCGTGGATGGTGAGGATGCTGACCGCCCCCGATCGCGAGGTGGCAGCGAACGCGGGTCCCGGCGGCGAGTAGTCGAGCCGGTGTTACGCGGCGCGATTGACGTCCTCGCACGCGGCCACTCCGTCTTCGAGCGAGCGCATAGGGAGACATCGTTGAGCCCTCGGGCGCGGGTGAGCGCCCGGACCACGGCGCGTGCCAGCAACATTGTCCACGCGGCTTCCCCAGAGCCGCCGGACGATCCGAGCCGCCCGCCCGCCCCACCGGGCGCGCGGCTCACTTTTGAAGACGCTGTCGATGCCGGTGGCGGTTGGTATCCGCTCGCCGAATGTCCGGTACGCACGAGAACGAACCGCGAATACAAGCTGTTTTATCCTTTTAAATCAGCTCGTTAAAGAATCCATTTGCGCATGAGAACAAAACATGAATATTGATCGTCCTCGCGCCGCCGCAGCGTCGCTTCGCAGGTCCCGAGGGGGTCTCGGGAACGAAGCGGCGAAGGGGACAGAGCCAACCGTTAACGCGCAATTGCGTCCCGGTCTCGGCCCGTGAAATAAGGAGGAGCCATCATGGCATCAGCGTCTCTTCATCTCGTGGACAAGGCCGACATGGACAGGAACAAAGCCCTCGAAGCGGCACTCGGACAGATCGAGCGCAACTTCGGCAAGGGCTCGATCATGAAGCTCGGGCAGAACCAGGCGGTCGAGGTCGAATCGATTCATACGGGCTCCCTCGGTCTCGACATCGCGCTCGGCATCGGTGGTCTGCCGCGCGGCCGCGTCGTCGAGATCTACGGCCCGGAAAGCTCGGGCAAGACCACGCTCGCGCTGCACGTCGTCGCCGAGGCCCAGAAGGCCGGCGGGACCTGCGCGTTCGTCGACGCCGAGCACGCGCTCGACCCGACCTATGCCAAGAAGCTCGGTGTCAACCTCGACGAACTCCTGATCTCGCAGCCAGATACGGGCGAGCAGGCGCTTGAGATCACCGACACGCTGGTGCGCTCCGGGGCGGTCGACGTGCTGATCGTCGACTCGGTCGCGGCGCTGGTGCCGCGTGCGGAGCTCGAGGGCGAGATGGGCGACTCGCACGTCGGCCTCCAGGCGCGCCTGATGAGCCAGGCGCTGCGCAAGCTCACCGGCTCGATCGGCCGCTCCAACTGCCTCGTCATCTTCATCAACCAGATCCGGATGAAGATCGGCATCATGTTCGGCAACCCCGAGACGACCACGGGCGGCAACGCGCTGAAGTTCTACGCCAGCGTTCGCCTCGACATCCGCCGCATCGGCGCGATCAAGGAGAAGGACGAGGTCGTCGGCAACCAGACCCGCGTCAAGGTGGTGAAGAACAAGCTCGCGCCGCCGTTCAAGCAGGTCGAGTTCGACATCATGTACGGCGAGGGCGTGTCCAAGATGGGCGAGCTCATCGATCTCGGCGTGAAGGCCAACATCGTCGAGAAGTCGGGCACGTGGTTCTCCTACAAAGGCCAGCGCATCGGTCAGGGCCGCGAGAACGCGAAGACGTTCCTCCGCGAGCACCCGGAGCTGGCGGACGATCTCGAGCGCGCCATCCGCGAGAACGCCGGGATCCTGTCCGACGCTCTCATGACCCAGGGCGGTGAGGACGCCGAAGCCGAGTAGTTGATGGCCCGCCCGCGTCGCCCCGAGAGGCTCGCATCGAGCGTGGGGCAGCGGGCGGGTCGCGTTCGGCAGTCCCCGACGGGAGGTCTGCAGGGAAGGGGCCATTGGGCCCCTTCTTTGCTGTTGCAGTCGCGGACGATCGGATATCGCGCCAGATCGTCGCCAGAACCGTCAGGCGTTCGCGTGCGAACGTGACCCGGACGGTCAGTGGGGTTTGGCAGCGCGCCGGGTCGGCGCCTTCTGCGCAGTGACACGCGCGCCGTCTCGCAGCCGGCGCGCGAGCGCGAGCAGACGGTCGGCGCTGTCGTGGTGCAACTCGGGATGACGGCGCACGGCTTCCGCGAGATCCTCGATCTCGCGCGCGAGTCGCATATTCGCCACCGCGCTCCGGTTCTCCGCCGGCTGCTTCATGGCTCCCTCCACCCACCGCAAGCATAGCCGCGCTTCGCCGCGCCGGCGATCACAATCCGGGGAGTCCCGCGCCCGGCCCCGCCGCGCCTTCGCGCTGCGGCGCCGATCCGCGTCTGCTAGGCTGGTTCCGATGCGTGGGATTTTCGTCAGCATTGTCGTCGTTCTTGCCGCGGTGGGTGGAAGCGCCGCCCGCGCCGCGGACGCCTGGTCGGAGCTATGGGTGCCGGAGCCCGGGTTCGTGGTCGAGTTCCCCGCCCAGCCGACGTTCGCGACCCGCCCGGTGCCGTGGAACAGCGAAGGCCGCCAGCAGTACTGGGCGCTCGAGCGCGGCGGCCGCATGTTCGTGGTCTCCGTCGTCGAGATGCCGCCGACCACCACGCCGCCGGTCCCGACCATCGACTATTACGGTCGGGTCATCGAGCGCTACGCGGCCGGCAGTCACGCCATGCTGCGGGAGGACTATCCCGCGACGGTTGCGGGGCTCCCCGGATTCGAGGCGCTTCTCGACGACTGGAACGATAACGTTCACCACCTGCTGGACGTGGTCCAGGTGGGGAACCGCCTGTACATGATCGGCTCGGCGGGGCCGAAGGGTCACGAAGCCGGTCCCGACGCAATCCGCTTCCGCGACTCCTTCCGCCTGCTCGGCCCCTGAGCACGTCAGGGCGCGGCGAGAGAGTATCCTCCGCCGCCGTTTCAAGCCGTCCTGCGATTAAAATCAGCGTGTCTTTACAGGCCCGTTTCTTTGACACACCGTGGCCTTGGCGGTAAAAGCATCCACCCGGCCTCGCCGGATCTTTCAGCACATTTCCGAGCCCGGCATGCCGACGACCAGCGATATCCGCAAGGCCTTCCTCGACTATTTCGCGCGCGCGGAACACCGCGTCGTGCCGTCGAGCCCGCTCGTCCCGGTCAACGACCCGACGCTGCTGTTCACCAATGCCGGGATGGTCCAGTTCAAGAACGTCTTCACCGGCGCCGAGAAGCGCGAGTACAGCCGCGCCACCACCGCCCAGAAGTGCGTGCGCGCCGGCGGCAAGCACAACGACCTCGAGAACGTCGGCTACACCGCCCGGCACCACACGTTCTTCGAGATGCTCGGCAACTTCTCCTTCGGGGACTACTTTAAGGAACGGGCGATCGAGCTCGCGTGGAACTTGGTCACCAAGGAGTTCGGGCTGTCCAAGGACCGGCTCTGGGTCACCGTCTACCACACCGACGACGAGGCGCACGGGCACTGGAAGAAGATCGCCGGGCTGCCCGATTCGCGCATCGTGCGCATCGCCACCAACGACAACTTCTGGGCCATGGGCGACACCGGCCCGTGCGGACCGTGCTCGGAGATCTTCTACGACCACGGCGACAAGCTCGCGGGTGGCCCGCCCGGCTCGCCGGACGCCGACGGCGATCGCTACGTCGAGATCTGGAACCTGGTCTTCATGCAGTACGAGCAGCTGGCGGGCGGCGAGCGCAAACCGCTGCCGCGACCCTCGATCGACACCGGCATGGGGCTCGAGCGCATTTCCGCGGTGCTCCAGGGCAAGCACGACAACTTCGACATCGATCTGTTCCGCAAACTCATCGAGGCGTCGGCGGACCTGACCAGGACGACGCCCGACGGAGCGCATGCGGTGTCGCACCGCGTCATCGCCGACCATCTCCGCGCCGTTTCGTTCCTGATCGCGGACGGCGTGATGCCGTCGAACGAGGGGCGCGGCTACGTGCTGCGTCGCATCCTGCGCCGCGCGATGCGCCACGCCCACATGCTCGGAGTCCGCGAGCCGCTCCTCAACCGGCTCGTCCCGACGCTGGTCGCCGAGATGGGCCCGGCGTACCCCGAGCTGGTCCGTGCGCAGCCACTGGTGACCGAAACCCTGAAGCTCGAGGAAGGGCGGTTTCTGCGCACCCTCGAGCGGGGCCTCAAGCTCCTCGACGAGGAGACGCAGAAGCTTGCGAAAGGCGCCGCGCTTCCGGGCGAGGTCGCGTTCAAGCTCTACGATACTTACGGCTTCCCACTCGACCTGACCCAGGACGCGTTGCGCGTCGAAGGCCGCGCCGTCGAGCTGGAGGGGTTCGAGAAGGCGATGGCCCGGCAGCGCGAGGAGGCGCGCGCGGCGTGGGCGGGCTCCGGCGACACCGCGACTGAAAAGGTCTGGTTCGAGGTCCGCGAGCAGGTCGGCGCCACCGAGTTCCTGGGCTATGAGACGGAAGTCGCCGAGGGCAAGATCACCGCGCTCGTCGTCGACGGGAAGTCGGTCGACTCGATCAAGGCCGGCGACAAGGCCGTGGTGATCACGAATCAGACGCCGTTCTACGGCGAATCCGGCGGCCAGATCGGGGACACCGGCGACCTGTTCAGCCCTCACGGCGGCAATGCGGGCGGTGCCGAGTTCGCCGTCGGCGACACCCAGAAGAAGGTCGGTGACCTGTTCGCCCACATCGGCACCGTGACCCAAGGAACGCTGAAGGTCGGTGACGTCGTCGAGATGCGCGTCGACCACGTCCGCCGGTCGCGGATCCGCGGCAATCATTCGGCGACGCACCTGCTGCATGCGGCGCTTCAGCATCGCCTCGGCAAGCACGTGACCCAGAAGGGGTCGCTGGTTGCGCCCGACCGCCTGCGCTTTGACATCGCGCAGCCGAAGCCTCTGACGCCGGACGACGTCCGCGCCGTCGAGGACGAGGTCAATGCGGCGATTCGCGCGAACAAGCCGGCGATCACCCGCCTGATGTCGCCGGAAGAGGCGGTGAAGCAGGGCGCGATGGCGCTGTTCGGCGAGAAGTACGGCGACGAGGTCCGCGTCGTGTCCATGGGCGGCGAAACGCCCGAGGAGCCGGCGCTGTCGGTCGAGCTGTGCGGCGGCACGCACGTCAGTCGCACCGGCGACATCGGCGCGTTTCGGATCCTGTCCGAATCGGCGCTCGCCGCCGGTATCCGACGCATCGAAGCGGTGACGGGCGCCGACGCGATCGCCTACGACGCGGCCCAGGAGCAGTTGCTCATGGAGGCCGCGAGCGCGCTCAAGGTCGCGCCTGCCGATCTGCCGTCTCGTGTCGCGCAGCTCGCCGAGGAGCGCCGCAAGCTCGAGCGCGAGGTCGCCGAGCTCCGCAAGAAGCTCGCGCTGGCCGGCGGCGGTGCCGGACCCGCCACGGAGCCGCAGGAGCGCACGGTCGCCGGCGTGAAGCTGATCGCGCGCACGCTCGATGGCGTGGCGGCGCGCGACCTCAAGGGCATGGCGGACGAATTCAAGGCCAAGATCGGATCGGGCGTCGTCGCGCTGGTCGGCACGGCCGACGGCAAGGCGTCGCTGGTCGTCGGCGTCACACCCGACCTGACGTCCCGGATCAGCGCGGTCGATCTGGTGAAGACCGGATCCGAAGCGCTCGGCGGCAAAGGCGGCGGCGGCCGCCCCGACATGGCCCAGGCGGGCGGACCCGATGCCGCAAAGGCGAGCGATGCGCTTACCGCGATCGAGCGCGCGCTCGCGGAGACGGTGGCGGCCTAGGATCGTCCGGCTCGGTGAGTCAGCGAGAGGGGACGATGTTCGAAGGCTTCAATCTGAAGATCTTCATGGTGGCGGGCTTCGTCGCCGCACTCGTCGTTTACTTCGTCATGTACTACGGCCACTGACGTCGCCACATCGCACGCCGTCCTGAGCGCTGCGTCGGATGAGATCGGGGTGCCATGCTCATCGACTACAAGACGTGCCGTGACGTCGTGGCGGCGTTCCACAAGGTGGACATCACCAAGGTGCTCCACATCGGCGCGCATACCGGCGAAGAGGCGGAGGCCTATGCCGCGAACGGCGTGCGGCAGGTCATCTGGGTGGAGGCGAACCCGGCCCTTCTCACGGATCTCGAGCGGCACATCCGTCGGTTTCCTCTGATGCAGCAGATCGTGCCCCTCGCGTTGTGGAACGAGAACACGCGCCTCACATTCAATGTCACCAACAACAACGAGAGCTCGTCGTTGTTCGAGCTCGGCACGCACGCGGACCACTATCCGCACATCCTCGTGGTCGATCGCGTCGAGGTGGATGCAGTCCGGTTCGACTCCATCATCGAATCCCAGACCGACACCCTGCTGTTCACGGATTTCGAGTTTGTGAACATTGATACCCAGGGTGCAGAGCTGGCGATCCTGCAGGGTTTCGGCCGTCACCTCGCGGCGCCCTCGATCAAGGCGATCTATCTCGAGGTGAACCGGGAGAGCTTGTACCGCGACATCCCGCTGGTTGATGAAATCGATGTATTTCTCGGGACTCGGGGGTTTTCGCGGGTTATGACCCAATGGACGAATGTCGGATGGGGCGATGCGCTCTACCTCCGGCACGTCGAAGGTGCTGCGTGCGACTGATCGGCGGTTCTGACACCGAGGGCTGTCACAGCCGTTGCGCGAGGATCAGCAGCGAAACTCCGGCGAGTACCGGAAGTGCGCCGTGCCACAGCACGTTCATGCTGGGGAAGGCGAGGATCGCCCTCGGCCACGGTATCCAGACGCCATTCTGTGCGATCCAGATCAGCCCGATTCCGATCGCGATGAGACCGGTCATGCTCAGGGTGGTGCGCATGATCGAGAGGCTACCGCGCGACTCCTGCGCGTCTGTTAAGGGACGCGGCAGCTTGAGACAAAGTCGCATCGAACAAGCGCGAAGTTTCGCGCGCAGTCGCGGGGGATCTGTTCAGCGGCGGGCGAGCATCATGAGGACCACGCCGGCTATGGCCAGCGCTGTCCCGTACCACGACCACTTCGGCTGGTTGAGCATGAAGCTCGATCGAGGCCACAGGACCCAACCGAGTCCCTGGCCGATCCAGAGCAGGCCCATGGCAATGCAGAGGATGCCGACGATCAAGAGTCCGGTCTTCATCTCGGCACGGTAGCACGGCTTCCGCCAGGCCACCCGCACTCCGGGGGGTCTTGACGTTCACGCTATGAACGTCTATTTTCCATGTCTCGCAATCACTTACGATTGGTTAATATGGCCGACCGTGGGGTCCCAGAAGGGCGTGAGCCGGTGCAGGGGCCGACGCCCCTGCAGACCCGGACCGAGCTCCGGCTGTTCACGGCGATCGAGTCCGGAACTGAGGAGACGCAGATCTCGCTGTCGAAGCGGGTCGGCGTCGCCGTCGGCCTCGTCAACGCGCTTCTGAAGCGCGCCGTCCGCAAGGGGCTGGTCAAGGTCACGTCGGCCCCGGCGCGGCGCTACAAGTATTATCTGACGCCGAAGGGTTTCGCCGAGAAGAGCCGGCTTGTGGCCGAGTACCTCAATGACTCCCTTTCGTTCTTCCGCGAAGCACGCGGCGAGTACGCGGCCCTGTTTGCGACGGCGGCTCATGCCGGAGCGCGGCGAATCGCGCTCGCCGGCGCCGGAGAGCTTGCCGAAATAGCCGCCATCGCTGCGCTCGAAGCTGACATCGCCATCGTCGCGGTGATCGATCCCGTGACCAATCAACGCCGCGCAGCCGGAATCGAAGTGGTCCGCGGCGTTGACGAGTGCCCGCAGTTCGACTGCGTCGTGATCACCGACGGTCGCACGCCGCAGGCCACCTATGAAGGGCTGCGCAGAGACCTCGACGCCGAACGCATCATGTGCCCCGCACTGCTCGAAGTGGTCGTGTCGCGCGAGGAGAAGGCGATGCGGCGCGCGGAGGCGGGCAGAGCGGCGGGATGATGTCCCCCGGCGAGCGACCAAGACCCGAGTGATTGTCTCGGGACCATAATGGAAACAGATATGACGATATTCGACGACAAAGTGGTGCTCGTAACCGGCGGCACCGGCTCCTTCGGCAAGCGATTCGTGAAGACGCTGCTCGCGACCGCGCGTCCGCGCAAGGTCGTGGTGTTCTCGCGCGATGAGCTGAAGCAGTACGAGATGGCGCAAGAGTTCGATTCGCCGCAGATGCGCTACTTCATCGGCGACGTGCGTGACCGCGACCGCCTGATGCAGGCGTTCGAGGGCGCGGACTACGTGGTTCACGCCGCGGCCCTGAAGCACGTGCCGATCGCCGAGTACAACCCGATCGAGTGCATCAAGACCAACATCCACGGCGCGGAAAACGTCATCCAGGCGGCGATCGCCACCGGCGTGGGCAAGGTGGTGGCGCTCTCGACCGACAAGGCGGCCAACCCGATCAACCTCTACGGGGCGACCAAGCTCGCCTCGGACAAGCTTTTCACCGCAGCGAACAACGTCGTCGGCGCGCACCGCACTCGCTTCGCGGTGGTGCGCTATGGCAACGTCGTCGGCTCGCGCGGTTCCGTCGTTCCGTTTTTCCAGAAGATCATCGCCGAGGGCGCCCGGACGCTGCCGATCACCGACGAGCGCATGACCCGCTTCTGGATCACGCTGCAGCAGGGCGTCGACTTCGTCATCAAATCGTTCGAGCGCATGCACGGCGGCGAAATCTTCGTGCCGAGGATTCCCTCGTCGCGGATCACCGACCTCGCCGAGGCCATCGCGCCCGGCATGAAGCGCGAAATTGTCGGCGTCCGTCCGGGCGAGAAGTTGCACGAGATTATGTGCCCGCTGGATGACGCCCGGCTCACGCTCGCGTTCAAGGATCACTTCGTCATCCAGCCGTCGATCACGTTCCACGAGCATCCCGAGTACAAGACCAACGCCCTTCACGAGACCGGCGCCCCGGTCGAGGCGGACTTCGAGTACAACTCAGGGACCAATCCACACTTTCTCAGCGTGCCCGAGATCCGGGCACTGCTGGCGGCGACCGCATGATCCCGTACGGACGCCAGGACATCAGCGACGACGACATCGACGCCGTCGTCCGGGTGCTGCGGTCGGATTGGCTGACCCAGGGCCCGGCGGTGCCGAACTTCGAGGCCGCGCTAGCGGCCTATGTCGGCGCGCGTCACGCGGTCGCCGTTTCCAACGGCACCGCGGCGTTGCACCTCGCGTACCTGGCGCTCGGCCTCGGCCCCGGCGACCGGCTCTGGACGGTTCCGAATACCTTCGTCGCGACCGCCAATGCGGCGCTCTATTGCGGGGCCGAGGTCGACTTCGTCGACATCGATCCGCGCAGCTATCTGCTCTCGGTCGAGGCGCTGGCAGCGAAGCTCGCCGCCGCCGAGCGCAACGATCGCTTGCCCAAGATCGTGGCTCCGGTGCATTTCGCCGGCCAGTCGTGCGACATGCGGGCGATCCGTGCGCTGGCCGATCGCTACCATTTTCGCATCGTCGAGGATGCCGCCCATGCCATCGGCGCTGACTACCTCGGCGAAAAGGTCGGATGCTGCCGGTATTCGGACATCGCGGTCTTCAGCTTCCATCCGGTCAAGATCGTTACGACGGGGGAGGGCGGCGCCCTGACCACCAACGACGCGGACCTCGCGACGGCGCTCGCGGAGCTTCGCACCCACGGCATCACCCGGGAACCGGCGCGGATGGACGGGCCGAGCGAAGGCGGCTGGTACTACCAGCAGGTCTCGCTCGGGCTGAACTATCGACTGACCGACATCCAGGCCGCCCTCGGAACCAGCCAAATGAAGCGCATCGACGCGTTCGTGGCGCGGCGTCGCGCGCTGGCCGCCGGCTACGACGAGGCGCTCGCGAACCTGCAGCTGGTCACGCCGTGGCAAATCCCCGACGGGCGGTCGGCCTATCACCTGTATCCGATCCGGCTGCGGCTCGATCAGCTCCGGCGCTCGCGGCGTGATGTGTACGACGCATTGCGGACGTCCGGCATCGGCGTGCAGGTGCATTACATCCCGGTTCACCTGCAGCCGTATTACCGCAAGCTCGGCTTCAAGCCCGGCGATTTTCCCGAAGCAGAACGCTTCTACGACGGCGCGATCACGATTCCCCTGTTCGCGGCCATGAGCGATGCCGAGCAGGCGACGGTAATCGAACGCGTCCGCGCGACCGTCACGGAGGCTGCGGCCTGACATGGCGGCCAAGCGCCTGATCCTCGGCACCGCCCAGTTCGGGTTGCCGTACGGCATCTCGAACCCCGGTGGTCGCGTGCCCGCCCCGGAGGTCGCGGCGATCTTGTCGCTGGCCTCGGCGGCCGGCATTACCGGGCTCGACACCGCGGCGGCCTATGGCGAGAGCGAGACGGTGATCGGCGCGATCGCCGAATCGCAGCGTTTCGCGATCACGACGAAGACCGTTCCGATCCGCGCGGATCGCATCACCTCGGATGACGTCCGTCGCGTCGAGGCGGGAGTCGCGCGGTCGCTCGCGTTGCTCCGACGCTCGACGCTCGACGCATTGCTCGTCCACGACGCCGGCGACCTGCTCGCCGCCGGCGGGGAGCGCCTGTGGGAGGCTCTGCAGCGCCTACGCTCGGAGGGCAAGGTGCGTCGGATCGGTGTGTCAGTCTATGACGGCGCGCAGATTGGCGCGGTGACCGCGCGGTATCCCGTCGAGGTGGCGCAGCTTCCGATCAACGCGTTCGACCAGCGGCTGCTGCTCGACGGCTCTCTCGCGCGGCTTCGGGCCCGCGGCGTGTCGGTCCAGGCGCGGTCTGCCTTCCTTCAGGGGCTGATGCTGATGACGGCGTCCGACGTCGCGGCGCGACTGCCGCGCGCCACTGAGGTCGTCGAGCGCTGGCACGCGGCCTGCGAAGTGGCCGGCACCACGCCGGTCGCCGCCGCGCTTGGATTCGTGCTGGCGCAGCCCGAGATCGATCACGTGGTCCTCGGCGTCCATTCGCGCGATCATCTCGCCGAGTGCCTCGCGGCGATCGAGACTCCGGCGGAGCTGTCGTGGGACGCGGTGGCGTGCAACGATCCCGACGTCGTGGATCCGCGGCGGTGGGCGGCATGATCCTCGGCATCCTGCAGGCGCGCGTGTCGTCGAGTCGGCTTCCCGGCAAGGTCATGAAGCCGATCCTCGGCCAACCAATGATCCTGCGGCAGATCGAACGGCTGCGCCGCGCGACGACGCTCGACCGCCTCGTGATCGCCACCAGCGTCGACCCGAGCGACGATCCGCTGGCCGCTCTTCTCCACGGCCAGGGCGTCGAGGTCGTCCGCGGCCCGCTCGACGACGTGCTGGCGCGCTTCGTTGTGGCAGCCGCGCGGCACGACCCGGAGTGGATCGTCCGCCTGACCGGCGACTGCCCGCTCGCCGACCCCGCGGTGATCGACCGCATCGTGCGCGAAACCGTCGCCGCCGGCGCCGACTACGGATCGAATACCCTGGTGCCGACGTATCCCGATGGCCTCGATGTCGAGGTGATGCGTGGCGCTGTGCTGCGGCAGGTCGCGGCCGAAGCGCGGACGGCTGCCGAGCGCGAGCACGTGACGCTCGCTATCCATCGCCACCCGGAGCGCTTCCGCCTCCACGATGTCCGCAACGGCACCGACCTGTCGGCGCTGCGCTGGACCGTCGACGAACCGGCCGATTTCGCGCTGGTCGAGCGGATCTATGAGGCGCTCTACCCGTACAACCCGGCGTTCGCGACCGACGACATCCTGCGGTTGCTGGCGGAGCGGCCGGATCTCGCCACCGTCAACACCGCCATCCGGCGCAACGAAGGCCTTGCACGATCGCTCGCCGGAGAGAGTGCGGGCAACGGCGGGACGCCGCCAAAAGAGAGCTAGCCATGTCCGAGCGTTACGCGAAATCAGAGGCTTTTCTGGCCCGTGCCCAGCGCACCATTCCGCTCGGCAGCCAGACCTTCTCGAAATCGAAGACGCAGTATCCGTTCGGGGTGTCGCCGTATTTCGTGACCCGGGGCAAGGCGGCACACGTGTGGGACGTGGACGGCAACGAGTACGTCGACTTCATCAATGCGCTATGCGCCGTGACCCTCGGCTATGACGACGCCGATGTGACGAGTGCGGTTCGGGCGCAGCTCGACGACGGCGTGATCTTCTCGCTGCCGCATCCCCTCGAGACCGAAGTCGCCGAGCGTATCTGCGACATCGTGCCCTGCGCCGAGATGGTCCGATTCGGCAAGAACGGGTCCGACGCCACCGCCGGGGCGATCCGCGTCGCCCGCGCCTACACCGGCCGCGACCGCGTCGCGGTGTGCGGGTACCACGGATGGCAGGACTGGTACATCGGCACCACCGCGCGCAACCGCGGCGTTCCGCAGGCGGTACGCGACCTCAGCCATGTCTTCACCTACAACGATCTGAACTCGCTCGAACGGCTGCTCGACGCGCATTCGGGCGAGTTCGCCGCCGTCATCCTCGAGCCGATGAACGTCGCAGAGCCGGCGGCGGGATTCCTGCAGGGCGTCGTCGACCGCGCCCACCGCCATGGCGCTCTGGTGGTGTTCGACGAGACGATCACCGGGTTCCGCTTCGCGAACGGCGGCGCCCAGGAGCTGTTCGACGTCACGCCCGACCTCGCGACGTTCGGCAAGGGCATTGCCAACGGGTACCCGCTGTCGGCGGTCGCCGGCCGCGCCGAGGTGATGAAGCTCATGGAGGAGATCTTCTTCTCGTTCACCATGGGCGGCGAGACGCTGTCGCTGGCCGCCGCCAAGGCGACGCTCGACAAGCTGGTGCGCGAGCCCGTCGTCGCGACGATGGCCGGGCGCGGCCGCACCGTGCAAGCGCGCGTCGCCGAGGTCATCCGGGCCAACGGCCTCGATGACGTCATGGCCGTCTCCGGACATCCGGCGTGGAGCTTCGTCAACGTCCGCGACGCGGCCGGCTACTCCGCGTTCGAGATCAAGACGCTGTTCCTGCAGGAGGTGTTCGCCCGCGGCGTGCTCACGCTCGGGACCCACAACATGAGCTATGCCCATTCCGACGCCGACGTCGACCGGCTCATCACGGCGTATCGCGAGGTGTTGCCGATCGTCGCCGATGCCGTCCGCAACAAGGCCCTGAAGCAGTACCTCAAGTGCGAGCCGCTGCAGCCGCTGTTCAAGGTGCGCTGAGGCATGAAAGTCGCGATCCGCACCGACGCGTCGCCGGCCATGGGAATGGGGCACCTGATGCGCTGCCTGACGCTGGCCGACGCGCTGCGCGCGGAGACAGCCGAAGTGACGTTCCTGTCCGCGCCGATGGCCTCCCACTGGAGCAAGCTGGTGCAGGGGCGCGGGCACCGGCACGTCGCCCTCGACCTCGGCGGCGACGGACCGGGCGACGGCGGTCTGGCCCACGCGCACTGGCTGCCCTGGGGGCAGCAGGCCGACGCGGGTGCTGCCATCGCGGCGCTGGGAGGCCCGGTCGAGTGGCTGATCGTCGACCATTACGCCCTCGACGCGCGCTGGGAGACGGCGGTGCGGCCGGTCGCGCGCCGCGTTCTCGTCATCGACGATCTCGCCGATCGGCGCCACGCCTGCGATGTGCTGGTCGATCACAATCCGCAGCTTGCAGACCGTTATGACCATCTGGTGGAGCGGGCTGCGGATCGGCTGCTCGGTCCGCGCTTCGCGCTATTGAGGCCGGAGTTCGCCGGCCACCGCGCTCGACGGCGCGACGGCGCCGTCGAGCGGACGATCGTGTTCATGAGTGGCACCGATCCCAACGGAAGCACGCTCGTGGCGCTCGCCGCTCTGTCCGAGCCCGACCTGCGGGATCTCGATTTGGACGTGGTCATCGGTCAGGGAAGTCCGCACCTCGACGCCGTCACGGCGGCGGTCGAGCGCCGTGGCCGCGCGACACTTCATATCGATGCACCGGACATCGCGGCACTGTTCGCGGCGGCCGATCTTGCCGTCGGATCCGGCGGGGTCGCGGCGCTGGAGCGGTGTTGCCTCGGGCTACCCAGCATCACGATCGCGATTGCCGACAACCAGAAGCCCGGCCTCGGCGCTTTGCGGAAAGTCGGTGCGGTCGCGCACCTCGGAGATCTCGGAACCGTCACCGCGAATTCGCTGGCTGACGCGGTGCGTCGGCTGCGGGGTTCGCGAGGAGAGGTTCAGGCGCTGGCCGAGGCTGCCCGGTCGGTCGTGGACGGACAGGGGACGTCGCGGGTCGTCGCCGCCATGCAGGGCCGCGCCGAGGGCGTCGCCGTGCGGCGCGCGACCATGGCCGACGCCGCCATCCTCCACGGCTGGCGCAACGCGGAAGCCGTTCGCGCGGCCTCGTTCTCCTCCCAGCCGATCGCCTACGCCGATCATTGCCGGTGGCTCGAGCAGACCCTGGCAGATCCGAACCGGATCGTCCTTCTCGGCACGTTGAGCCAAGCGCCGGTCGGGACGGTGCGTTACGACATCGCCGGGGATCGCGCCACCGTCTCGATCGTCGTCGCCCCGGATGCGCAAGGTCGCGGAATCGGCACGGCCCTGCTCGGTGCGGGCGAAGCTTACGTCGGCTCCATCGCCGCGCCGGTGCGCCGCATCGACGCGGAGATCAAGCCGGACAATCACACGTCGTTGCGGCTGTTCGCGCGCGCGGGCTTTTCGCCGGCGCCTTCCGGGTCCGCCGACCGGATGCTATACGTCAAAACCCTTTCCTCGCGCGCCGCCCACACGAGCTCCGCCGATGCTTAGCCTCGCCGGCCGTCTCATCGGCCCCGGCCAGCCGCCGTTCGTCATCGCCGAGATGTCGGGGAACCACAACCGTTCTCTCGACCGCGCGCTCGCGATCGTCGACGCAGCGGCGGGCGCCGGGGCGCACGCCATCAAGCTGCAGACCTACACCGCCGACACGCTGACGATCGATGCGGCGCGCGAGGAGTTCACGATCGCCGACGAGGGCAGCTTGTGGAAGGGCCGCCGTCTCTACGAGCTGTACCAGGAGGCCTACACGCCCTGGGAGTGGCACGGGCCGATCATGGAGCGGGCGCGCCAGCGCGGCATCGTCTGCTTCTCGAGTCCGTTCGACGAGACCGCCGTCGACTTTCTCGAAGGACTCGGCGCACCGGCGTACAAGATCGCCTCGTTCGAGAACGTGCACCTGCCGCTGATCCGAAAGGCGGCGGCCACCGGCAAGCCGCTCATCATCTCGACCGGGATGGCGACGATGGCCGAGCTCGATGACGCGGTGGCCGCCGCGCGCGGCGCCGGCTGTCGCGATCTCGTGCTGCTCAAATGCACCAGCACCTACCCGGCGACACCGGAGAACACCAACCTGGCGACGATCCCCGACATGCGTGCCCGCTACGGTTGTGAAATCGGGCTCTCGGACCACACGATGGGCGTGGGTGCCGCTGTCGCGGCCGTGGCGCTCGGCGCGACGGTGATCGAGAAGCATTTCACGCTCGCGCGGGCCGACGGAGGCGTCGACTCCGCGTTCTCGCTGGAGCCCCAAGAACTCGAGGCCCTGGTGGTCGAGACCGGGCGCGCCGCGCTGGCCATGGGTCACGTCAGCTACGGCCCGACCGCCGCGGAAACGAAGTCGCTTCGCTTCCGCAGGTCGCTGTTCGCCGTGCGCGACATCGAGGCCGGCGAGGCGCTCACCATCGACAACGTGCGCATCATCCGCCCCGGATACGGCCTGCCCCCGAAGGAGATCGACCGGGTGATCGGTCGCGTCGCCCGCAGCCGGATCGCGCGCGGCACGCCGCTGAGCTGGGACCTGATCGCGTGAGCGCCGCCATGGATGCCACGCACTCGGGACGGCGGCGGATCCTGACGGTGATCGGGACGCGCCCCGAAGCCATCAAGATGGCGCCGGTGATCCGCGCGCTGGCGGCCCGCGAGGATATCGACTCGGCCTTGTGCGTCACCGGGCAGCACCAGACGATGCTCGATCAGGTGCTCGCGCTGTTCGAGCTCAAGCCCGATTTCGACCTGGCGATCATGAAGAGCGGCCAGACGCTGGTGGACATCACCACCGGCGCGCTGGCCGGAGTGGGCCGCGTCATCGAGCGGTGGAAGCCCGACGTGGTTCTGGTCCACGGCGACACGACCACGGCAATGGCATCCGCGATGGCCGCGTTCTACGCCCGCGTCGCGATCGGCCACGTCGAAGCCGGGCTACGGACGAACGATCTCGACCGGCCGTGGCCCGAGGAGATGAACCGCCGCACCATCGACGGCATGGCGCAGTACCTGTTCGCGCCGACCGACGGCGCGCGCGCCAATCTGGTGGCGGAGAACCTCGGCGGGCGGACGATCCTCGTCACCGGAAACACGGTGGTCGACGCGCTCAAGATGACCGAAAGGCGGCTCGACGAGGATACCGCGGGGCGGGAAGCGCTCGACCGCCGGTTCGCGTTCCTCGACAGGAGCAAGCGGGTGATCCTGGTCACCGGCCATCGCCGGGAGAGCTTCGGCGCCGGGTTCGAGGCGATCTGCCGTGCGCTCGCGCGTCTGGCGCGGCGCGGCGACGTCGAGATTGTCTACCCGGTGCACCTCAACCCCAACGTGCAGGAGCCCGTCCGCCGCATCCTCGGCAACGAGCCGCGGGTCCATCTGATGGAACCCTGCGACTACCTGACGTTCGTCTACCTCATGATGAGCTCCCACCTGATCCTCACCGACTCCGGTGGCGTGCAGGAGGAGGCGCCGTCGCTCGCGAGGCCGGTGCTGGTGATGCGCGACGTCACCGAACGCCCGGAGGCGCTGGCCACCGGCATCGTGCGGCTGGTCGGCGCCGACGAAGGGAAGATTGTCGCCGGGACGGAAGCGCTGCTCGACGATCCCGCGCTCTACGCCTCCGTGGCGCGCGCCGGCAATCCGTTCGGCGACGGACATGCGGCGGGGCGCATCGTCGCCGCTCTCGCCCAACCAGTGGGCGCGCGATGAGCGCGGAGCCGGTGAAGCCTGCATATGTTGCACCCGATCCAGCCAGCGGCCGGGTCGGCGACGCGGCGTACGCCGCCGCCTGGGCACGAGCCCATGAGCTACCGGCGGAATCGCCCGCGTACCGCCGCCAGTACGCCGACGTGGTCCTGCTCGATGCGCTGATGCAGGAGGGCTACCGCCTGCTCGATGTTGGCTGCGGCACCGCCGGCTATCACCGCATTCTCGCGCGCCATGGCGAGGTCCATGGCATCGATCCGATCCCGGAGATGATCGCGATCGCCAACCGCTTTGCCGCGGACTTCGGCGTGCGCGGCGCACGCTATTCGTGCTGCACTTTCGAGGACCTCCCGAGCGAGCCTCGGTATGACGCGATTCGCATGACCGGAACCTTCGGCTGGTATCGGCCGTGGCCAGGTCAGGAGCCGATCCTGACCAAGGCGCGGTCGCTGTTGCGCGCGGGCGGAGTCATCGCGGTTTCGTATGTCCCCGCGGATTCGCCGCTCGGCCTTGCCAAGGCGCTGCTGGCGCCGGGGCGGACGGTCGCGATCCGCCGCAACCGGTTCGCTCGCATGCTCGCCGCGGCGGGGTTCGACCCGCTGCTCGATCTTCGCGTCGGGCCCTCGGTCGTCGTCCTCGCGCAGGCGGTCTAGGGCGATGGTCGAGATCTGCCGCTACGCCGACGACCCCGGGCGCTTTCTCGACCTGCTCGGCGGGTCCGCGTGCCCGTTCGCCGACGCCGTCTCGTTCCCGTTGAGCGCACGCTACTATCGGGCCTACTTCGCCGGTGACTACCGCGGCGACCTGTCGTTCGTCGCGCACGAAGGCGCGGTCGTGCGCGCCGTGGTGCGCGCCCAGGCGGTCGCTACGACCGTGTTCGACAACGGCCAGGGAGCGAGCGTTTGGCTCGCCGGAGTGGCCGCGCACGACGTGATCGCGGCGCTGGACCAGGCCGCCCGCGCGCTCGGCTGTCATACAGTGAAGGTGAGCGATCCCGCCCATGAGGGACGGCTCGGCGACCTCGGGCGCCATCTCCTCTATCGGCGCGCGGCGCTCCGCAGCCGCTTCATCGCGGTCGCCGATCTCGACCGAGGCGACGACGCCTTGCGTGCGGGGCTACGCAAGAGTTTCCGGTCGCTGGTGAACTGGGGCACCCGTACGCTCAAGCTGCAGCGCATCACAGCCGAAACGTTCGACGCGCAGGCGTTCGAGTCGTTCCGGCAATTCCACATCAAGATCTCCGGCCGCGAAACGCGAAGCGCGGAGAGCTGGTCGATCCAGGCCGAGATGATCCGGGCCCGTCGCGCCGAGTTGTTGCTGTCGTATCTCGACGGACACGGGCTGGTCGGCGGTTCGCTGCTCCTCGACACCGGCGCGATCACCACCTACGGCGTCGGCGTCTACGAGCGGGAGCTGTTCGACAAGCCGCTGTCGCATGCGCCGCTGTTCATGGCGATGCAGCATGCCCGCGAGCGTGGCCAGCGCGTGTTCGTGCTCGGCGATGTCCCTCCCGCCGGGACGGTGACGGACAAGGAGTTCTCGATCGGCCAGTTCAAGGCGGGATTTACCGATACCACCCTGGCCGCGCTCGACTGGACCTATGAGCTCTCCGCGGCTCCGGACCATGGCTGATCTCGCCGCCGCGCCGCGCCGGTTTGTCGGCGTCGTTGCGTCCGCCGTCGGGGTCTCGATCGGCGTGCAGGCGCTCGCGTTCGTCCGCCAGGTGCTGATCGCGGCGTACTTCGGCATCTCGCGCGACCTCGACGTCTACCTCGTCGCCTACGCGGTGGCGACGATCGTCGCCTTTACCTTTTCGGCGACGTTCGATTCCGCCGTCGTGCCGCGGCTGGTCCAGACCCGCGCCGTCCGGGGCGATGCCGGCTTCCAGTCGCTCGCCACCGCGCTGTTCCGGGTGAGCTGCGGGCTTGGCCTCGCCGCCGCCGCGGCGCTGATCGCGGTGACACCGTTGCTGGTTCCGCTGGTGGCGACCGGGTTCGACGTCGGCGAGCGCGGCGCGGTGTCCGAGCTCGTATGGTCGTTCGCGCCATGGGTGGTTCTCTGCCTGCCGTATTACGCCGCCGCGGCATGGCACAAGAGCCGTCGCGCCTTCAATCGCGTGTTCGCGGCCGAGCTGCTCATCGGTGTCGTCTCAATCGCGGTGCTCGTCTCCGTCCACGACCGCGTCGAGATTCTGCCGCTCGCCTACGCCGCCGGCTACGGTGCTGCCCTGGTCCTCCTCGTCGCGGGCACCGGCCTGCTGTCGCTGTCGGGCGGCCGCGCCGACGGTGTCGGCGCGGTCCTCCGCAGCGTCGGCGAGCTCTATGTCGCCAATCAGACCGGCAGCGTGACGGCGATGATCGATCGCCATTACCAGTCGCTGGTGCCGCCGGGCGGCATCGCGGCGGTCGGCTTCGCGGGCCAGATCATCACCGGCCTGACCGGGCTTCTCACGTTCCGCGAGATCTACATCGTGCCGCTGTCGGAGCACGAGCGGCGCGACGAGAAGCTCGAGCGTCTGCTGATCGGGCTGGTCGTTCTCGCGATTCCCGCCTCGGTGTTCGGCCTGTGCTTCGCCTACGAAGCGACCGACATCCTGTTTCGTCGCGGGCGCTTCGACGCCGATGCCGCGCGAGTTACGGCCGACGTGCTCGGCGTGTACATTTTGTCGGTCGTCCCCTCGGTCGTGACGACGCCGCTTGCGCGCATGCTGCTGATTGTCGACCGGGTGTCGTGGATGCACCTCTACTATCTCGCCTCGGCGGCGATTCTCGCGGCCGGCGGCTACGTCTTTGTTCGTGTCCTCGACCTCGGCACCCAGGGCGTCGCGTGGATGCTGCTCGTCAATGCGGTCGGCGGTTGTGCCGCGATGGCGGTCCTGACCGGCCGCTTCGGCATCCGTCCGCGGTGGGGACGGGTGCTGCGCTACGCCGTTTACGCCGGCTTCGCGGCCGCGGTCGCATTCCTCTGCGCGCGGCTCGCGGCGGCGCCCTTCGTAAGCAGCTGGGCGCGGCTCGCGGCCGGCACGCCGGCCTACGGAGCGGTGGTGGCCATGCTGTTCTTCATCGTCCGGAGCCGGCTGAGGACCATCTCGGGATGAGGATCGACACCGCCATCCGGGCGATCGCGGCCGCCCCCTTGTTGTGGCGCGCCGCCATGGGCCAGCGGCGGCCGGCGGACCCCGGCGTCCGTCTCCGCGCCGCCGCCGACTGGCTGCTCGAAGCGCAGCGCGCGGCCGGCGGGACCGGCTACGCGCATTCCTTCAATCTGCTGCGAGGCTGGCAGCGGCCGTACCCGGAGACGACCGGGTACATTCTGCCGACGCTGCGTCGCGTGGCGGCCCTGACCGGCAATGCCGCCTATCGGCATTCGATCGCCGCGGCCTCGCGCTGGCTCGTCTCCATCCAGCAGCCCGACGGCAGCTTTCACGACCTCCATGGGCGTCCCCAGGTGTTCGACACCGGGCAGATCCTGATCGGCCTCAACGACCTTGCCGAACGCGCCGCGGATCTCGCCGATCGCGGGGCGCTCGCCCGCGCCGCGCGCTGGCTGGTATCCGTCCAGGAGGCCAACGGCAGCTTCGTTCGCCACGCCTACAACGGCATCCCGCACTCGTACTACTCGCGGGTCGGCGCGGCCCTCACGATCGCCGGGCGGATCCTGGACGACGCCGCGGTGCGGGAGAGCGGAGTGCGCAATCTGCGCTGGACCGTCGCCCAGCAGGAGGCCAATGGTTTCTTCCGGCATCTGTCGTTCGATGAGGAAAGCCCGCCGTACCTGCACACCATGGTGTACGTGATCGAGGGGCTGCTCGACGGCGCGGAGGAGACGGCAGAGACGGCCTTCGCCGACGCCGCGCTCGCGTTCGCCGACGCGTTGCGGCGAATCGCCGAGCGGGACGGCGCCCTGCGCTCGCAGTACCGGTCCGACTACGGCGTGGCGAACCACGAGCTCTGTCTCACCGGCCTGGCGCAGTGGGCGGGGGTCTGCTTCCGCCTCGCGCGACGGACCGGCGATGCCACGTGGCGTGAGCAGGCGGGCAAGAGCCTCGACTTCGTCGAAACGCGGCAGATATTATCCGACGATTCGCGGCTGCACGGCGGCGTGCCGGGCAGCGCGCCGATCACCGGCCGCTACATGCGCGCCGCGATTCCCAACTGGGGCGTGAAGTTCTTCATCGATGCCCTGCTCGAAGACGGGCCCGAGGCCGTGCTGTCGTGACTGCGCCGACCGAAATCTACATCAACGCCTTCACCCGCTTGAGCCTGGACGGGGTCCGCCTCGGCGAGATGCAGGTGGCAAACCCGCGCCTGACATATCCGCTCGCCGACGCGGCGAGCGTCATTCCCGAGATCGACATCGCGGTGCGGCTCGTCGCGGAGCAGCCGTTCGCGCGGTCCGTGTTCGATTCGCCGGAAACCGGCTACTTCGAGCGCGGCGGCGGCTTCTACTACCGCAACTGCAACTTTGCGAACGCGATGCACGAGCCCGACGTTTTCTACATGGGGCGCCTGCCGAACTCGTTCGGCCGGGTGCGGATCGAATGTTTCGAGCCGCTGCGCATCGTTTTCACGGTGACGAAGACGTTCGTGTGGGAGAGCCGCAGCCGCCTGACGCGCTTCTCCAGCATCGACGAGGCGGTCAACAACGTGGCGCTGGCCGCCGCGGTGCTCCGCGGTTATCTGCCGTTTCACGGCGCCGCCATCGAGGCTGGACCGGCTGACCGACGGTTCAGCCTGATCTTCATGGGGCTGCCCAACACCGGCAAGACCAGTACCTCGGTTGCGACCCGCAAGGCGCTCGGTGGCGACTACCTCGCCGAGGACATCTGCTTCGTGCGCGCCGATACCCTCGACGTGCTGGCAGGCCCATACACGCTCGACGAAACCAAGATTCAGAATTACGACGAATTGCGTGCCGCCAAATACCGCGGCGCGAAGCTCGCCGCGATCGTGATGCTCGACCGCTCCGACGCGCCGTCGTCGCTGTCGACGGTCGCTGCCGGCGATGCGTCGCTTCGCGACTTCATTCTCGGCATGAACCGCTACGAATTCGAGTGGAACCACGACATGTTCGTCCGCCATCTGATGATCGGGGGCGAGCGCGGCGGCTTTACCATCCCGGCGATCACCAATGCCTATTTCGGCGGGCTTGCGCGCGTTGCCGATCGGACGCCGGCGATTCGCCTGTCGGGCGTCGATCCAACGCAATGGGCCGGACTCCTCGTCGCCGAGCTCGCGAAGAGAGGCTTGGCGTCCCGATGAGCGCGCCTGAGAACGGTGCCGTGCGCGACGCGGGGTCCCCGCTGCGCATCTGCATCTATGCGTTCTCGTCAACCGCGCTGTTCTTCCGCGCGCTGATCGATGAGTGCGCGCGTGCCGGCGACTCGATCGACTGGAGCGTCATCCAGCCGCAGGGTCATTTCCGCTACGTGTTGGACGGGGTCGTTCCCGACGATCGGCGCTGCTACCTGTACGACCGGTTCGGCGAACGCTACGCCGCGAACAGCTCGGCCGATCTCGAGCGCGCGCTGGCGAGCGGCGACGGTATCGTCTCCGGGTTGTTCAAGGACAAGGACGGCTACCGCTGGCTCGACAAGGACGAGCAGATGCGGCGGGCGGCGGCGATGGATGCGGTGTATCGCGCGTTTCTTCGACGGATGAACCCGGACTTCGTGCTGTTCCCGGATTTGGAGACGGTCGACGGCTTCATTCTGATGAACGTGTGCCGCGATCTCGGTATCGGTGTGCTGTACTACACCGGCCTGCGTTTCCTCGGCCGCGCCTACTTCGCGCCCGATGCCGTCGAGACGCTGCCGGCCTATTTCGGCGACTATACCGACGGCGATCGCATCGCGGCGCGGAAGGTTATCGACCACTACCTGGCGGGCATCGGCAATGAACCGGGCCATCGCTATCCGCGCACGATTCCCCCGAAGCCGTCCTGGTTCAGGCGGATCATCGTCAGCTCCTGGCTCCGCCACACCCGCGAGCGGCTGCACGCGTCCGAAGAGACATTCGCGATGCGGATAACACGTCACATTCTCGGCGTCATGACACGGGTGCGGCGGCGACGTTTCGACCTGGTCGCGGCGCGTTACTTCGACGCGCGCGATGCCGCCGCGCCTCTGCCGCCGAAATTCGTCCTTTACGCCCTGCAATACACGCCCGAATCGTCGATCAACGGGCTCGAGCCCTATTACGTGGATCAAACGCGAGTGATCGACGCTCTGTTGCTGAGCCTTCCGCCCGGATACCGACTCCTCGTCAAGGAACATCCGGCGATGATGGGCATGCGCCCGATCGCGTTCTATCGCGAATTGCGCCGCAAACCGGGGTTAGTGCTCGCCCATCCGCGGATCGACACGCGCAAGCTGATGATGAGCGCCTCGATCGTGGCGACTGTGACGGGGACCATCGGTCTGGAAGCGTGGCTGCTCGGTAAGCCCGCGGTCCTGTTCGGCCGGTCGTTCTTCTCGCACCTGTGCTATCGTGCGCCGGCGCCTGGAGAGCTGCGGCCCTTTCTGGAGCGCGTCATCGCCGATCACGTGGCGCCGACGGAGGCCGACAAGGAACGTGAGCTCGCCAGGCTGCTGGCGGTCGGCGACGACTTCGTGATCTCAGATCCCTGGTTCGTGCCCACCGTGATGGCGCCGGACAACGTACGGGCGACCCGGGCGTATCTGTGGCGGCATCTTGCGCGGCTCGGGGTGGCGGCCGCGACGGCAAGCCGCGGCGCCTAACGCGGCAACGCGGCAGGTGTTCAGGCGAGGAACTTCCGCCCGATCTTCCGGATTCCGCGGTCGATGCCCGGGAGCGCGATCGTGGGTCGGCCGAGCGCGAACTCCTCGACGTGCGGAATGTCGACGGCCGAGAACTGAAGTTGCAGCAAAAGGCGCGGCCGGGTCTTCGGATCCATGCCGCGATGGAACCCGGCGGTGTCCTCGGCCAGGATGGTTCCGGCCGGCGCCGTGAACACGATTTCGTTCTCCAGCCCGTAATGAGCGAGCAGCGCGTCGCGGTCGCAACGCGCCGAGGTGCGGAACTGCGCCGGTTTCATGCGATGGCTGCCCTGAATGAAGGTGTGGGCGCCCGAATCCACGTCGACGTCGCTGAGATAGATGAAGTACTTCAGGAACCCCGGCCCATCGTTGTCGCAGTGGTAGACGTGCGCGTCGAACACGCCCTCGTGGATGACATCGAGCCACATCGTGACATGAGCGAGGAGGGGACGGCAGCCGATGTAATCCTGCGCGACGCGATGCAGCGCGCTGTCGGCGATCAGCCGTTGTACGGCTCGAAGTGCGAGCAGATCGCGCATCCGCCACTGGTAACGCGCATGGTCGCCGGGCGGCGCCTCCGGATCGACGCGGACGCCGACCTGCGGATCGTCGACATAAGCCTCCGTCGCCGCGGCGAACGCCCGGATCTCGGCGATGTCGGATGGCGGCAGGCGATACGGCAGGATGGACCAGCCGCGACCCTCGAGCTCGGCCACGGCCGCCCCGACGGCGGTGTCGTCGAGCATGGCCGAGGGTGGGAGGGCGATCTTCGGTTTCAGCGCTGCGGCAATCCCGCGCAGACGTGCGTCGTGCCGGCCGCTGGTCCGTTCGTGCACGAGTTGGAGCAGCCGGAACAGAAACAGGGCCGGACTGCGCTTGGCGATCGGGTCGAGGACGAACTGACGGAGGGCTTCGGTCGCTGTGGCCATCGATCGACTACGATTGCATCCAGAACAGCGGAAGATCGTGGTGGTAGATGCGGATCGGAAGATGCCCGCCGACGTTGCGGCATTTCGCCTTGGACTCGTTGCTGATCCGATAGGTGAGCTTGCGGTGGCCATTGTACCGGTAGCTGAAGGTCGAACCGTTCATGCCTGCCAGCGTGTCGAGCCGCAGCGCCTCCGCAAGATAGCGCGCGCAGCGTTCCGGATCGGGGTTGCGTTCAACGGTGACCGCGTTGCCGTTGCGTGCCTTGCGGCCGATCAGGAACTGGCAGTAGTTGCTGTAGTACTGGAACAGATCGTCCTTCGCGACGACGGTCTCGAAGCCTACTTGGGCCAGCAGCGTCTTCGCCGCGCGGCGGCTGAAGCTGGCGACATGCTCCAGCGCATAGACGTTGTTGAGGATGCCCTCCTTGTAGAATTCCGGGATGGCGAGGTGGAAGATCGCGTTGTCCGCGGCGATGTCGCGCAGAATCTGCAGCTCCTTGCGCGCGTCGTAGATATGCTCGACGACGTGATAGCTGAAGATCAGATCGAAGGGCCCGTTGCGACGGAGACTCTCGCGGACGTCGGGCGTGTCGAGCGTGCCGAAATAGACGTGCGGCGTGACATGTTGCCGCAGGTACTCGGCGCGCCGCGTCGTCGCCTCCGTGCAGTGGACCTCGTGGCCGGCTTCGGCGAATGGACGGATCTTCTCGCCGTATCCGGCGCCAATGTCGAGCACCCGGAGCTTGCGCTTCGGCAGGTACGGCGCGAGGCGATGGAAGTAGCGGTACGTCGTGCGCCGCTCCTCGAGCTTCTCGTCGGTCGTTCCGGTGCTGTCCCAGAACGACGCGTACCAGCCGGAGATCCAGGCCTTCGACGGCATCACCGAGTACTGGAGGCCGTCGCACGAGGGGCACCACGCCACCTCGATGAAGTCGGCGGCGTCGGCGGCGTTGACCACCTGGATCATCGGCGTGAGTGCCGCGTCGCAGGTGAAGCACCGGGCGGTGCGGAACTTGTCGGCGATCCGCGTCACCAGCGCCTGGCGCCGAGCGTCGGGCTGGCCGAACTCGGCGCGGGCGTCGTGGTCGCTGACGAGGTGGATTTCGATGCCGGATGTGCGATCGCGCTCGACCGGCGTCGGAGGATCGGATTCGACGCGGAAGCGCGGACGCTCGAGGCCCCATCGCGGATTGATTTTTTCGATCGCGAGATAGTAGCTGTAGAGGAAGAGGACCTTGGCCCGCTTGAGCAGGCGGCCTGCGGCGAGGGCGCTGAGGAGGTACTTGAGGCTGTGCATCGTCGGCGAGGCGCGGGACAGGACGGTCGCCCCGGTGCTTACAGGGGTTCCCGACGCTTTTCAACGTTTCCGCGCACCCGCCCCGAGGCGGCGGTCGCGAAGTCGTGTAGTTTCGTCAGATGGCGGCGGCGCGCGGTGACGCGTGCGTGAGGAGGACTGAGATGCGAATCCAGCCAACACGACTGGATGGGGTCTTTACGGTCGAGATCGTGCCGCTGCGCGACAGTCGCGGCTATTTCGCGCGGACGTTCTGCGTCGACGAGTTCAAGGCGGCGGGGCTCAACCCGGCGGTCGTGCAGTGCAACGTGTCGGTGAACGACGCGCGCGGCACGGTGCGCGGCATGCACTTCCAGCGCCCCCCGCACGCGGAGGCCAAGCTGGTGCGTGTCGTCGCCGGGGCGCTTTACGACGTCGCCGTCGACGTGCGGCCGGCCTCGCCCACGTTCGGCGAGTGGGTGGGGGTCGAGCTCACCGCCGAGAACGGCGTCGCGCTGTATGTCGGCGAGGGCTTCGCCCACGGCTTCCAGACGCTCGCCGACCGTACGCAGGTCCTCTACAACATGTCGGAGTTCTACCACCCCGAAAGCTCTGTTGGGTTTCGCTGGAATGACGCGGCCGTCGGCGTCCGCTGGCCGCTGCCCGACGCCGTCGTGATCTCCGAGAAGGACGCGGCTTTGCCGCCGCTGGCGGACGTGGTGCGCCGGTAGACATTGGCACTGCCGGCATCCGGCGTTACGATTTCCACACCGCCGCCACCGAGGAGCGAGTCATGAGCGATTCCACAGATGCATCGAACAAGGCTCCGGAGACGCCGGAGGAGAAGGCCGAGCGGGAACGCCGGGAGCTCGAGAAGCGTCGCAAGGAGCTCGAGGAGCGGCTGGAGCGGGAGAAATACGAGCGCGATGACATGTAAGGGCCCCTCGGAGGCCTTTTAAATGGCTGATTCCATTGCGAGGCATGACCGTTGCATTCGGCGCGGCTTTAGCCGACATTTCCTGACCACATCGCCCGAGGGGTCCCGTGCGCAACACAAGCCGTCCCGCCGACACTAAAACCGGCCTTTTCTTTCGCCGCTGGCTTGCCAATCCCCGCAAGGTCGGCGCGATCATCCCCTCGTCGTATGCTCTCGCCCAGCTCGTCGCCTCGCATATCAAGCGCGGCACGGACGAGTACGTTCTCGAGCTCGGCGCAGGGACCGGCGCCATCACGCGCGCCCTGATCGATGCCGGCCTGCCGACGGATCGGCTGATCCTGGTGGAACTCGACCCGAAGATGTCGGCGGTTCTCGCCGAACGCTTCCCGAGCCTCCGGATCATCACCGGCGACGCGACCAAGCTGACCGAGATTCTCCCCGCCGAGGTCCAGGGCCGCATCGCCACCGTGGTCTCGGGCATTCCGATGATCGGCATGCCGCGCGAGTTCCATCAGGCGATCGTCGATGCGTGCTTCGCGGTGATGAGCACGGGCGGCCAAATCCTCCAGTACACCTACTCCCCGCTGTCGCCGCTGCCCCGCAAGGAGCTCGGCATCACCGGCAAGCTGATGGGCTGGGCCGCCAACAACCTGCCGCCCGCCGCGGTATGGCGCTACTCGCGCGCCGAGGCCCGCGCCTGATCGTATAGACCAGTCGGTCTATATCGGCGTGACGCACCGCACCGTTCCCGCTACAATACCGACGAGGCGGCCGCCCTCTGGCGGTCGCCGGGATGTCACGCTTCGCTGATAAGGATCTTTGCGCAGTCGAAGGGGAGCGCATGAGAGCCGAATCCGAGATCCGAACGACGCCCGGCGCCGATGCCGGCAAGACCGCCGTCCTGAGCGAGAAGATGCGGGCGGCGATGGCCAAGATGATGGCGGCGGCGAAGGCCGCCAAGGCACGGCGCGAGCAGGCCCGTCGCCTCGATGCCCGCAGCCGGTTCAAGGCCGCTCTCAGTCCCGCACGCTGGCGCAACCGCGCCGGCCGATGGTTCCCGGCCCGTTTCGCCGCGGCGACTGCCGTGGTGCTGCCCGACCCGCCGCTCCGGGTCCTCGATTTCGAGGCCCAGCTCGTCGCCGACGCGCTGACCCGGCTGGCACCTGCGATCGGCCGCGCCGCCGTTCACGGCGAGCCGATCACGGTGACGGTCGCCGACGGTCACACCGCCGATGTCTTCCGCGAGGCGCTGACCCGGACCGAACGCACCACCGACCGCCTCGTTCGCATCGTCGTCCGCGAGGGCTGAAAGCACCCGCGTTGCCTGGGGATGACGTGCCTTCTATGCTCGCCGCCTCCGCGGAAAGGATGCGATGAGCGGCGTTTCCCTGATCGGCTACACGGCGGCGTTCCTCACCACTGTCGCGTTCGTCCCGCAGGCGATCCGCGCCTGGACGACCCGCTCGACCGGCGACATCTCGCTCGGCATGTTCGCGATGCTCACCGTCGGCATCGTGATGTGGTTCGTCTACGGCGTGCTGACGCACGACTGGCCGCTGATGCTCGCCAACTTCGTGACCGGAGTGCTCGCGGGCAGCATTCTCTACTGCAAGATCCGCTACAAATAACGCCCTGAGCTGACGCATGAGCGACCGCTTCCGCGACGCCGTTGCCCGGATCGACGCCTTCAACGCCACCGATCCCAAGCGGCTGCGGCGCGGCGGTCGCGACGTCGCCGAGGCGATCGACTACGCCGAGCGCATGACGGCGTGGCTCGCGCGGCTCGACCCCGATGCCTCGGAGGCCTTGCGGCTGGCCGCCCGCGCCCAGCACATCGGCCGCTGGACGATCCCGCGCAACCGCTATCCCGAGGGGACGGCCGGCTACAACCGGTGGCGGCGCGAGCTCGCTCGCTTCCACGCCGAGACCGCCGGGCGGCTGATGGAGGAGTCAGGCTACGACCCCGCGACGATCGCGCGCGTCGGCGCGCTGATCCGCAAGGAGGGCCTCGGGCGCGATCCCGAGACCCAGGCGCTCGAGGACGCCGCCTGTCTGGTGTTCCTCGAAGCGGGGTTCGACGACTTCTCGCGCAGGCACCCCGACGACAAGGTCGTCGACATCGTCGCCAAGACCTGGCGCAAGATGGGCCCGAAGGGCCGCGCGCTGGCATTGGAGCTGGTGGGCGGGCTCCCGCCCGACCGCGCGCAACTGGTCGCCCGCGCCGTCGCGGCGGCGGACGCTCAGGCGGCGCCGCGCACCCGCGCGTAGTTGACGACGCGGCGCACGCCGTCGATGCGGCGGATGACCTCGATCACGGTGTTGAGCTCGTCGGCGCTCTGGGCCGTGCCGATCAGGTACACGGTGCCGGCGAGCGATCGCCAGCGGTAGTTGATCGACCGCACGCCCTTGGTGGCGACGAGCTGCGCCTTGATCTTCACCTCGTTCGCGACGTCGTTCACGCCCGAGGCGAAGCTGCGGTCGGTCGTGACGACCAGCTCGTTGATCACTTCCTTGACGTTCGGCACCTGGTAGGCGAGGCGCTCGGCGGTGTCGTGCGCCTCCTGGCTCTCGACCTTGCCGGTGAGCAGCACGCGGCCTTCGTAGACGACGGTATTCACGTCGACGAACAGCCGGCCTTCGGTCTCCAGCATCTTGCGGTTGATCGCGAGCTTGGTCTCGGCGTCGACAGTCGAGTCGGCGAACGAGCGGTCCTCGGCGGGCATGGTCGCCGCGTCGATCAGCCCGGTCGGGCTGGTGCATGCGGCGAGCGTCGAGAACGCGGCGATCGCGGCGGCGAGCGCAACGGCGGTGCGGAACGTGGTCATCAGTAGGCTTCCTCCATGCCGGCCTCGCGCAGGACCGCGTTGGCCTCGGCGGCAGTATGGACGACCGGCGGGATGCGGAACCGGCGGTTACGGTGCGGCGTGAACCAGGTCTCGCCGGCCGGATCGCGGGATTCGCGGTAGCAGCCGGCCTGCTCCAGCCGTTCGCGCAGGCGCGCGGCGAAGGACTCGTTCACCGGCTGTCAGTGCTTCGCCGCGTCGGCCAGCGCGACGCCGATCATCGAGTCGCGGTTCACGAGCGCCGCGAGCTGGTCCTCGCTCATTCCCTCGGTGCCCGCCGGCCGCGCCGGCAGCACGAGGTAACGCAGATCCGCGGTCGAATCGTGAACGCGCACCTCCATGTACTCGGGGACCTGGGTGCCGAACTCCTTCAGCACCGCGCGCGGCTCGCGGACGATGCGCGAGCGGTACTCGCGGCTCTTGTACCAGGACGGCGGCAGGCCGAGGATCGCCCGCGGATAGCACGAGCACAGTGTGCAGACGACCACGTTGTGCACCGTGTCCGTGTTCTCGACGACGTCGAGGTTGGTGGGGCCGATGTCGATGCCGAGCTCGGCGCACGCCGACTTCGAATCGCGCAGCAGCCGCGCCTTGAATGCGGGATCGGTCCACGCCTTGGCGACGATGCGGGCGCCGAGCGCCGGCGTGATCGTGTCGCGATCCGCGATGGCCTTCCGGATCTCGTCGCCGGTGACGATCTTTTTCTCGACCAGCAGCTCTTTCAGCGCGAGGCCGAGGATCTGGTAGTAGCTGTGGATCTTCTCGTCCGGCTGGAACTCGCGCGCGGTGTGCACGTGCGGATGATCATGGCCGTGATCGTGGCCATGTCCATGATCATGTCCGTGATCGTGATGATCGTGGCCGTGCCCGCCGTGGGTATGACCGCCATCGCCATGGCCATGGCCATGATCGTCGGCGTGGGCGGCATGGCTGTGGCCGTGATCGTGCGCGGCGTGCGCATGTCCATGGTCGTGCCCGTGCCCGTGATCGTGCCCATGGTCATGATCATGATGCTCGTGCCCGTGGAACAGGCGGCGGAAGAAGCCGGCGATACCGCCGCCGTGACCGTGGTCGTGGGAATGATGCTCCGCCATGGGAACCTCTCAGGCCTTCTCGAGCCAGTGCTGGTAGATGTCGACGTCGACGGTGTCGTGGACCGGTCCGTTGTAGTTGGGCCATACGTCGGCCTGCTTGAATCGCACCTCGTACAGCGTCTTCTTCGGCAGGCCGTCCAGGCCGATGCCGAGCCGCTCCGGATTCTTGAAGTCCCCGAGCACGCGGACGACGTGGCCGACCTTGCCGCGGATGTAGAACGGCGTGCGGATGTGTCCGGGCGGGTAGTCCTCGCGCACCCGGACCCGCTGGCCGGGCTTGAACGCCGCGTCGATGGTCGTGCTCATTCGATCTCGCCCGTCTCTTCGAGGCGCTGCTTGATCTCGGCGACCTTGGCGTCGATCTCGTCCTGGCTCAGCACGCCCTTGCGCACGAGCTGCGCCGCCATCGCCGCCGTCCAGCGCTCGTAGTAGGTGAGCCGCGCGTAGGCGTCGTGCCCGAGCGACTCGATCATATAGCGGTTCTCGTCGCGCGTCGTGATGCGGCGCTTGTCGTCGCCGAGCAGCGTGTGGATCGCGTCGATCTGCTTCTCCCAGAACGTCATCTTGTGGGGATCGGTGTCGACCGGACCGGCCGGAGTGCCGCCGACGTCGTGGGGCCCGCGCATCTCGTGCTCCTCAGCGTGCTGTGAATGCCTTCGTTTACCACGACGGCGCGCGCATGCGCAAAGCCCGCGCGGTTTTTGAAACGCGGTTTCGCGGTTGCGTCTTTCGTGCGTTGACACTGGGGGCGTGCGTTCCCATCATGCCCCCCGCACCAAGACAAGAATTGGCCCCATTCCCAGAGGGCCGGCCTGGGAGGGCCTTACGTGTTCAAGTCACCGGAGACGGTTCTGCGCGCCCGCTCGGTCGCCATCGTCGGCGCCTCGGAGCGGGGCAAGTGGCCGACCGAGATCTATTCGAGCCTTCGCGACCGTGGCTACCCCGGCGCGATCTATCCGATCAATCCCCGCTACTCGACGATCTGGAACGGACCCTGTTACCCGGCGCTGAGCGCGCTCCCGGAGCCGGTCGAGCACGCCGCGATCATCGTTCCCGCCCAGCACGTCATCCCGACCATCGAGGACGGCGTGAAGAGCGGCCTCAAGTCGGCGACGGTGTACTCGGCGGGCGTCGGCGACGGCGCCGACCCCGAGTCCCGCGAGCGCGGCCGCCGCCTGCGGGAGATCTGCGCCGATACGGGGCTCATCGTCTCGGGCCCGAACTGCATGGGCGCCCATTCGTGGCGCGAGAAGCTGTTCCTGTATCCGAACGCGCGGATCGCCAAGCTCGAGGCCGGCTCGGTCGGCTTCGCGTCGCAGTCGGGCGGCATGGTGCAGTTCTGGGTGCAGTCGGCGGGCGACCGCGGCGTGAAGTTCTCCTACGCAGTGTCGACCGGCAACGAGATCGACCTCGATCTCGCCGACTACCTCAACTTCCTCGTCGACGATCCCAACACCAGGATCATCGTCCTCTTCATCGAGGGCATCCGGCGGCCCGAGGCGTTCATGGCGGCGGCCGGCAAGGCGCTCGCGGCGAAGAAGCCGATCGTCGCCATCAAGTCGGGCCGCAGCGCCAAGTCGCGCGAGGCGGCGCTGTCGCACACCGGCGCGGTTGCCGGCGACTTCGCGGCGTACGAGGCGATGTGCGAGCGCTACGGCATCGTCAATTGCCGCAGCCTCGACGACATGGTCGAGACCGTGCTCGCGTTCCAGTCGGGGCGCCTGCCCAAGGGCCGCCGCATCGGCTTCGTCACGACGTCGGGCGGCACCGTCGATCTCTTGTGGGACTACGCCGAGACCGAGAAGGCGATCTTCCCGCCGTTCGCGTCGGACACCGTGAAGGCGCTCGAGCCCCTCATGCAGGAAGGCATCCATCCCAAGAATCCGCTCGACGCCGGCATCCCCGCCGGCCTCGAGCACGCGGGCAAGATGTGCGAGGCGGTGCTCCGGGATCCGAACATCGACATGGTGGCGTGGGCCGGTCAGCTCCCGGGCAAGAAGGGAAGCTGGAGCGATGTCGCGCCGCTCAAGCGGCTCCTCGACATCAACGACAAGCCGATGGTCGGCTTCGGCCGCATGGTCTACCAGGTCACCAGGGAAGGCCTCGATGCCCAGGACGCCGTCGGCTTCCCGTTCCTGCAGGGTCTCGAGCCGACGCTGCGCGCGTTGAACGCGCTCGCGTTCTACGCCGAGCGGGCGGGCCGCGAAGTTCCGGCGCTGCCGAAGCCGAAGAAGACGGTGCTGACCCCCGACACCCTCGCGAAGGAGCTCGCGCGTTACGGCATCGCCGCGCCGAAACAGGCGGTGGCGAAGACCGGCGCGGAGGCCGCGCGCATCGCCAGGCGCATCGGCTTCCCGGTGGCGCTGAAGATCGTGTCCGGCGACATCAGCCACAAGACCGAGGCCGGCGGGGTGATGCTCGGCCTCAAGACACCGGCCGACGTCGCCGGGGCCGCCAAGACGCTGGTGGCCCGCGCACGCAAGCACACCCGCAAGGCGCGGATCGACGGCTTCCTGGTCCAGGAGATGGTCGACGGTGTCGAGGTGCTGCTCGGGGCACGCAACGATGCGCTGTACGGCCCGCTGCTGGTCGTCGGCTCGGGCGGCGTGCTGGTCGAGCTCGCGCGCGACGTCGCTCTGCGGCTGCTGCCGGTCGCGTCGGCGGACGTGAAGGCGATGGTCGACGGCCTCAAGCTCAAGGCGCAGCTCAAGGGCTTCCGCGGCCGTCCGCCGGCGGATCAATCTGCGCTGGTGAAGGCCGCGGTCGGGCTCGCCCGGTTCTTCATCGATCACCGTGACGTGCTCGCCGACATCGAGATCAATCCACTGATCGTGCGCGCCAAGGGCAAGGGCGCGGTCGCGGTCGACGTGCGCCCGGTGTGGCGCAAGCCGGCAAGATAGGGGAACGCGATGGACTTCCAGCTTCCCGAGGAGCTGCGGCTCCTGAAGGATCAGCTCCGGCACTTCGTCGACACCGAGCTCATCCCCAACGAACGCGAGACGCTCGCGGACGATGGTGACGAGCTGAAGCCCGAGTGGCGCGACCGCCTGATCAAGGGCGCGAAGGAACTCGGCATCTGGATGATGGAGGTGCCGGAGGAGTTCGGCGGCCCCGGGCTCGACCTCGTCGGACGGGCCGTCGTGTGGCAGGAGCTCGCGCGCACGATCGCGCTGCCGTCGCGCGGCGAGAACATCACCGGGCCGACGGTGCGCCACATCCTGTTCACGCTGAAAGGCGAGCTGAAGGAAAAGTATCTCCTGCCGGTGCTGCGCGGCGAGAAGCGCGCCTGCTTCGCCCAGACTGAGCCCGACGCCGGGTCTGACCCCGGCGGGATGCGGACGACGGCGGTACGCGACGGCGACGTCTACGTCATCAACGGGACCAAGCGCTTCATCTCCGGCGCCGGGAAGTCCGATTTCATGCAGCTCATGGCCGCGACCGACCGGACAAAAGGCTCGCGCGGCGGCATCTCGTGCTTCCTCGTCGACATGGACACGCCCGGCGTGAAGCTCGGTGCCCGCTACAAGACCATGATGGGCGACGCGCCGTGGGAAATCATCCTCGACAACGTCCGCGTCCCGGCGAAGAACATGGTCGGCGACGAGGGCGGCGGCTTCAAGCTGGCGCAGAAGTGGCTCGGCGCGGGCCGCGTGAAACACGGCGCGCGGGCGCTTGGCGTCGCCGAGCGGGCGCTCGAGATGGCGACGAGCTATGCGAAGCAGCGCTCCACGTTCGGCAAGCCGCTCGCCGAGCGGCAGGGCATCCAGTGGAAGCTCGCCGACATGTACATCGAGCTCGAGGCGGCGCGGCTGCTGGTGTTCCAGGCGGCCTCCAAGCTTGACGCCGGCGAGGACGCGCGCACCGACGCCTACCTCTGCAAGTACTTCGCCGACGAGATGGCGTTCCGTGCCATCGACACCTGCATGCAGATCCACGGCGGCATCGGGCTCACCACCGATCTGCCGATCGAGAAGTTCTGGCGTCAGCAGCGCAGCTACCGCATCACCGAGGGCGCGAGCGAAGTGATGAAGATGGTCATCGCCCGCCACGTCCTCAAGACATACGGCTGATTCCACAGGGGAGAAAAACCATGGCCGACAAGAAATACGAGACCATCAAGATCGAGCGCGAGGGCGGGATCACGTTCGTGATCTTCAATCGCCCCGACCAGCGCAACGCGATGAGCCCGCAGCTCCACATGGACATGCAGGACGCGCTCGAGGACCTCGCCATCGATCCGAAGACTGAGGTGCTGGTCATCACCGGCGCGGGCAAGGCGTTCTCCGCCGGTCAGGACATCAAGCTCTACTTCCGAGGCACCACCAACGATCCCGCCGCGCGCCACAAGGCCCGGCTCGCGTCGAACAACTGGCGGTGGCAGCAGCTCTCGCGGTTCCCGAAGCCGACGATTGCGATGGTGAACGGCTATTGCTTCGGCGGCGCCTTCACCCAGGTCAGCGCCTGCGACTTCGCCTTCGCCGCGGACGACGCGATCTTCGGCCTGTCGGAGGTCAACTGGGGCATCCTGCCGGGCGGCATCGTCGCGTGGAACGTGGCCCAGCTCATGAACTACCGCAACGCGATCTACTACGCGGTCACCGGCGAGCCGTTCAACGGCAAGCGCGCGGTCGAGATCGGATTCGTCAACAAGTCGGTGCCGAAGGCGAAGCTCAAGGCCGAGGTCGTGAAGTTCGCCAAGCTGCTCATGAAGAAGAGCCCGGCGGCGATGCGCTACACCAAGGAATGCGTGCGCGCCGTCCGCTTCATGAACGAGCCGGAGGCCGCCGATTACCTCAACGCCAAGTCGGACGCGCTCAAGTACAACGACAAGGAGCGCGGTCGCGAGCACGGAATGAAGCAGTTCCTCGACGACAAGACCTTCCGTCCGGGCCTCGGCGAGTACGATCGCAAGCAGGCCCAGGCCGAGAACGCCAAGGCGTCGGGCCGAAAGTAGGCTATGCTTCGGGGGCGGGCGTCGGACGCCGTCCGCCCCCGAACGACGCAGCGTCCGCCTTACGGAAGACCGGAACGAGGCGGGAAACACCGCCCGGCCCATGGGGCGGCCGAGAAAGGCAATCCGGCGCAGGGAGGTCTGGGATGGTGCACCGCGTCGCGGCGGGAGGCCTCGGCCTTGCCGCCCTCGTCCTGGGAGCGCTGGCGCCGGCGCGCGATGCCGCCGCCGACTTCAAGGTTTCGACCGTCACGGTCTCCATAGGCTCCGGCACCGGCGGCGGCTACGACACCTACGGCCGTCTTGCCGCCCGGCACCTCGGGCGATTTCTGCCCGGCAACCCGACGCTCATCGCCAAGAACCAGCCCGGGGCGGGCGGCGTGGTGCTCGCCAACGCGATGTACAACGTCGCGCCCAAGGACGGCTCGGCCATCGCGATCCTCCAGGCCGGCACGCCGTTCGAGCCGCTGTTCGGCAACGCCCAGGCGAAGTTCGACCCGCAGAAATTCAACTGGCTCGTGAGCCTCAACCGCCTCGTCAACATCGGCGTGTTCTGGCACACGTCGCGGGTCAAGAAGATGGAGGACCTGCTGACCGGCGAGGTCATCGTCGGATCGTCGGGCGGCGGCAACGCGTCGACCGAGGTCTATCCCAATCTCCTCAACAATCTGGCCGGCACAAAGTTCAAGGTGATCGCCGGCTACAAGGGCACCGGCGACACGGCGCTCGCGATGGAGCGCGGCGAGGTCGAGGGCATCGTCGGCTGGGAGCTCTCGAGCCTGCGCGCCAACAAGCCCGACTGGATCCGCGACAAGAAGGCCAACATCGTCATCCAGGTGGGAGTCAGCCGCTCCGACGAGCTGCCGGACGTGCCGTCGGTCATCGAGCTGGTGAAGAACGACGACGACAAGCGCATCGTCGCGCTGCTGCTGGCGCGCCAGGAGCACGGCCGCGTGTTCCTCGCGCCGCCCGGCGTCCCCGCCGACGTCATCGCGAGCTACCGCAAGGCGTTCCTGGCCATGGCCAAGGACAAGGACCTGCTCGCGGACGCCGAGCGGCTCCATGCCGACATCACCGTCAACACCGGCGAGGAGGTCGCGGCGCTGATCTCGAAGACCTACAGCGCGCCGAAGCCGCTGGTCGACCGCGCCATCGCCGAATTTAAGAAGGCGGGCGGCGGCGAGTGAGACGCCGCACCTGACCCATGGAGATGTTCATGAATCCCGCGCTCGTCGTGATGCTGGTCGTCGTCTTCCTCGTGCTGCTGGTGCTGTGGCTCGGGATCAAGATGGTGCCGCAGGGGTCGAACTGGACGGTCGAGCGCTTCGGCCGGTACCGCACGACGCTGAAACCCGGGCTCAACCTGATCATCCCGTTCATCGACCTGATCGGGCACAAGATCAGCGTCCAGGAGCAGGTCATCGCGATCCCGTCGCAGAACGTCATCACCAAGGACAACGCGACGGTGACGGTCGACGGCGTGGTCTTCTACCTCATCATGGACCCGGCGCTTGCCGCCTATCAGGTCGCCGATCTCAATTCGGCCGTCATCGCGCTGGCTCTCACCAACATCCGCACCGCGATCGGCGCCATGGACCTCGACGAGGTGCTGTCCAAGCGCGACGAGATCAACGCCCGGCTGCTCGGCGTGCTCGATGCCGCGACGCAGCCATGGGGCACCAAGATCACCCGCGTCGAGCTCAAGGACGTGCGTCCGCCCGAGGACGTGATCGCCTCGATGGCGAAGCAGCTCAACGCCGACCGCGAGAAGCGCGCCCGCATCCTCGAGGCCGAGGGCGTGCGCCAGGCCGAGATTCTCCGCGCCGAAGGCGAGAAGCAGGCCCAGATATTGGCGGCGGAAGGTCGCCTTCAGGCGGCGAAGCAGGACGCCGAGGCCCGCGAGCGCCTGGCCCAGGCCGAAGCCGCCGCGACCCGCGTCGTCTCCGACGCGGTCTCCGCCGGCACCGTGCAGTCGCTCAACTACTTCGTCGCCCAGAAGTACGTCGAGGCATTGCGCTCGATCGGTACCGGCAACAACACCAAGCTGGTGCTGTTCCCGGTCGAGGCGAGCTCGCTCGCGGGCTCGGTCGGCGGTATCGCAAGCCTCATCAAGGACGCCCTCGGCGGCGATGGAGACAAAGGCCCGAAGGGCGGCGGCGAGGGTAGGGGAGCCGGGCCGTGGCTCAGAACGTGATGGCCTTGCTCCCAGTCTGGCACCCCGCCGCGTGGTGGGCCATCGCCGGCGGCGTGTTGCTGTGCCTCGAGCTCCTGATCCCCGGCATCTTCCTGATGTGGATTGGTCTCGCGGCGTGTGCGGTCGCGATCGTCGTGCTTGTCCTCGCGCTGTCGCTCGAAGGGCAGCTCCTGCTGTTTTCCGTGTTGAGCCTGGTGTCCGGGGTGTTCGGCTGGCGCTGGTATCGGCGCGTCGCCGCCCATGACCACGGGCCGGTGATGGAGCCGGGGTCGGTGTATGTCGGCCAGATCGCGACCGTCGTCGAGCCGCTGCGTCACGGCCGCGGCAAGGTGCGGCTGCACGACTCGCTGTGGATCGCGGAAGGAACCGATGCCGAGATCGGCACGGCCGTGCGTGTCACCGGCCAGCACGGCTCGGTGCTGCGGGTGAAGCTGGATTGAAGCGGTTGGTCATCTGAACGGAGGGTCGCCATGATTGCACGCGTGCGTCCGGTCCTGCTCAGCGCGTTCGCGGCGGCCCTGATGTGGGCTTCGTCGGCGAAGGCCGACGAGCCGTTCTACAAGAACAAGCGGCTCACCATCCTCGTCAACTACGCCGCGGGCGGCCCGTCGGACATCGAAGGCCGGCTGCTCGCCCGTCACGTGCAGAAGTACCTCGAAGGCACGCCGACCATCATCGTCCAGAACATCGACGGCGCCGGCGGCATGGTGGGCAACAACTACCTCGCCGAGATCGGCCCGAAGGACGGCACGATGATGGGGTACTTCACCGGCGCGGCGTGGAACGCGGCGAGCGAGCCCGAGAAGTTCCACGTCGACTTCAAGACCTACGAGTTCGTCGCGTATCAGCCCGGCACCAGCATCTACTTCGCGCGAACCGACATTCCGGGATTGAAGCAGCCGACCGACATCGTCAAGGCGCAGGGGCTGATATCGGGTGGGCTCTCGGCCAACAACGCCAAGGATTTGCTGCTGCGCCTTGGCCTCGACATTCTCGGCGCCAACTACAAGTACGTGACCGGCTACCAAAGCAACAACACCGCGCGGCTCGCGTTTCAGCGCGGCGAGATCAACTACTTCTCGGAGTCGCCGCCCGGCTATCGGAGCGTCGTCGAGCCGCAGCTCGTCGACAAGGGCGAGGCAATGGGCCTGTATTACGATCTCACCGTCGACGACGCGGGCAACTTCACTGTCCCGAAGCAGGTCGCGGACATGACGCTGCCGCCCTTTCATGAGTTCTACAAGCGGGTTCATGACGGGGCGATGCCGTCGGGCAAGCTGTGGGACACCTACCGGGCGATCCTGACCGTCAATGCCAGCCTGCAGCGGTTGCTGGTGATGGCGCCCCGCGCGCCGCAGGCGGCGATCGACACCGTGCGCGCGGCTCTGCTCAAGCTCAACGACGACAAGGACTACGCCGACGAGGCGGTGAAGCAGATCGGCTACGTCCCGGAGTACGTGGCCGGGCCTGACACCAACCGTCACGTCCGCGAGGCGCTCAACACCACGCCGGAGATGCGCTCGTTCATGCAGGACTACATCAAGAAGGCCGGCAAGTAGAGCAGGGAGGATTCCGTTGGACGCAGCCGCCGCGACTCAACTGCAGCTCAAGGGCGCGAGCATCATCGCCGCGATCAAGGAGGCGGGCATCGAGTACGTGCTCTCGGTGCCCGACCTTCACACCAGCAAGGGCCTGCTGATGCCGATCGCCAACGACCCCACGCTGAAGCTGATCCGCGTCTGCAAGGAGGACGAGTGCCTCGGCATTGCCGCCGGCTTGTCGTACGGCAACAAGCGGGCGCTGATCCTGATCCAGCACACCGGCTTCTTCTACGCCCAGAACGCGATCCGCGGCGTCGCCGTCGAGCAGAAGTTGCCGATCTGCTTCATGATCGGGCTGCTGAACGCCGAGCCGGGGAAGAGCCCGCGCGAATCGAAGCGCATCGGCCTGCGCAACGTCGAGCCGGTCCTCGACCTGTGGGGCATTCCCCACCAGACCGTCGATACCGAGGACGACGTGCCGCGCATCGCGCCGACCATCCGCGAGGCCTACGAAACCTCGCATCCGACGGCATTCCTCGTCACCCGCCGTCCGGCTCATCCGTGAGCGCGTCATGATGAACCGCCTCGAATGCCTGAAGATCCTCGCCCGCCACGTCACCGACGAGATCGTCGTCGCGACCTACTCGACCGGCACCGACTGGCTGGCGCTGACGCCGGACCGCAAGCTCAACTACTTCTCGTTCGGAGCGATGGGCCTCGCCTCGTCGCACGGCCTCGGCCTCGCGCTCGGGCGTCCGGAGAAGCGTGTCATCGTGCTCGACGGCGACGGCAGTCTGCTGATGAACCTCGGCACGCTGGTGACGATCGGCGCCGTCGCGCCCAGAAACTTCGTCCACTTCGTGGGCCATAACGGCACGTACGAGGCCAACGGCGGCCACCCGATCCCGAACAAGGCGGTCGACTTCGCCGGCATCGCCCGCTCGGCCGGGATCGCGAGCGCGCACCGCATCGCCGAACTCGCCGACTTCGAGGCGCGCGTGCCCACGCTCATCAAGGAGCCGGGGCCGGTGTTCGTCGAGCTCCTGATCGAGCAGGGGCCGCTCGGCCCGCGCGACTACTCGGACATGTACAGCGCGAAGCGCCGCGTCGACTTCCGCGCCGCGCTCGCCGCCGGCGCCTGAGCGATGCAGCCGATCATCGTTTTCGGGCCGATCCCGCTGCTGGCGAAGATCGTCATCGCCGCGGTGGTGCTGGTGGGGCTGTTCCTGTTCGTGCGCGGCTACATCCGCGACCGGCGCCGCTGACCTGACGGCTTGACCGGCCACTTTGCCGGTGCGGCGCGCGGGTCTAAACTGATCAAAAGCGCGCGTTTCAGAATCTTGGGAGACAGGCGATGGACGACATGATCCGCTCGACCGTGGTGCCGGAGGAGACCCGGCCCGGCGGCAACAAGCTCGGCAAGGGCAAGCCCGGCAGCAAGGAGCCGACGCTGTTCAAGCTCCAGGCGCCGCTGCTCGACCAGGGCCGCGCCAACCACCCCATGGCCCACACCGACAACATGTGGGCGACGGTGAAGGTCTACGCGTCGGGCGGCGAGAACGGCCTGCACACCCATCCCAACGAGGACCACACGTTCATCGTCATGCAGGGCCGCGCCCGCTACTACGGGCCGGACGGCGTGATCGGCGATCGCGGTCCGCTCGAGGGCATCATGCTGCCGGCTGGCGCCTACTACTGGTTCGAGGCGATCTCGCCCGAACCGCTGGTGCTGCTCCGGGTCGGCTGCCGCATCGGCGCGCAGGATCCGGGCGGCCGCCTCAACATCAAGGGCGAGCCGATGCCGGGCGATTCGGCCGAGAACAAGCAGGTGCCGATGAAGGTCAAGCCGGGCGCGTTCTTCGGCGCCTGACCGTCTCTGCACGAAAAAGCGACGGGGCCGCTCGCAACGAGCGGCCCTTTCCCTTTTTGCCCTCAACTTGACAGCGCGACGCGTGGCATCGCCCGTCGGCCGGGTCGAGCGGCCTATTCAAGACAAGCCTGTGCCTTGTTGATGACAAGCCGCGCACGGCGTCGCTTCGCACGTGCGCCGGGCGCGGGCGCATGCAACGGTGCGCACGCACATTGCCGTCATTGCGGAGCCGCTGCATGCCCGATCGCCGTGCCAAGATTCTCGTCGCCGATGTTCCTGAAGTCATCCCCCTGCACCGGGAGATACTGTGCCCTCGCTACGACGTCGAGGCGGTCGTCGACTACCACGCCGCGTGCAATCGGGTCGGCGACGACACCGATCTGGTGATCTGCGGCGTCCACTTCGACGAAAGCCGGATGGTCGAGTTCTTCAGCGCCGTCCGGCACATCCCGAAGACCTTCGTCTGCTTCCGGGGCGTGGAAACGCCGTTGCCGCCGGCCGCGCTGCGTGTCACCAAGCTCGCGTGCGAGGTGCTCGGCGGCGCCGGCTTCATCGATTTCGTCAGCATGCGGGAGAAGTACGGTCACGATGCGGCGGTCGACAAGGCGCTCGACTGCGTCGAGCGGGCGCTCGTCGGCAAGACGGTGGAGTGCGAGTAAGCAATTTCGCGCCACGCCTCGTCGGGTTGGTCGGGCGCCATGATGCGCGCCAGCTATCTGATGTCCGGCATCAGCCCTTTGTCGCGCAGGAACGCGATCACCGCGTCGTCGAACGCCTGCGGGACCTCGATGTTGCAGGCGTGTCCCGCGCCCTCGAGCACCACGTGGCGGGCGCCGGCAATCGCTGCCGCCGTCTCACGGCCGCGCGGCAGCGCGGTGTCGTGCTCGCCGTTGACGACCAGCACCGGCGGCTTCATCGCCGTGAGCCGGTCGTCGACGCCGGCCGCGGCCAGCGCCTCGAACACCCGCGCGATGGCGCTGCCCGACAGCGCCTCGTCCTTCTCGGTCTGGATGCGTAGGAGGTAGTCGCCGAGCCGGCTCTTCGGAAACTCTGGCGCCACGAGGCTTTCCAGGTGCTCACGGTGGTAGAGCTCGGGGCCGCGGGTGCGGTAGCCCTTGATGCGGCGGTCGAAGTGCGAGGGCTGCTTGCCGGCCGAGCCCCCGACCAGCACGACGGCCGAGAACGCGTCCGGGTGGTCGAGCGCCAGCATCAGCGCCATCTTCGAGCCGACGGAGGCACCCATCAGCACGGCGCCGTCGGCCTCCTCGTGGTCGACCACCGCCATCACGTCGTCGCACATGTCCTCGAGCGTGTAGGCGTCCTCGACCTTGTCGGTGCGGCCGTAGCCGCGGATGTCGACGGCGATGACGCGGAACCAGGTCGAGAACCGCGCGATCTGGTACAGCCACAGCGTGTGATCGAACGGGTTGGCGTGGATCAGCACCATCGGCGGCGCCTCGCCCTTGTCTGGTCCGGCGACGCGATAGTGGATGCGGACGTCGTCGCGCAGCACGTACGGCATCGTTTACAGCCCTGTCATCCCGACGCGCCGACCTACGCCCCTCACCCAGCTTCGGGTAAGGCTCGGCTGAAGCCTCGCCAACCCTGCGCAACCCTCTCCCCTCCGGGGAGAGGGAAGGGTGAGGGGGATCGTCGTGCTTGAGCCGATCATCGCTACACTCCCAGCGGCGCGGCGGGCATCAGGCCGTGCCCGGCGAGGAAGTCCGTGACGAGCGTGTCGAAGCCGGCCGGATCCTCGAGGCAGCAGGCGTGCCCGGTGCCGGCCAGCACCTCGTGCTGGGCGTTCGGGATCAGCGCGGCGGTGCGCTGGCCCGCCGGCAGGGAATGATCGTGCTCGCCGTTGATCACCAGCGTCGGCACCCGCATCTCCATCAGCCGCGGCGTGGTGTCGGTGCCGTTGCCGGCGCGGAACACGCAGGCGATCGCCTCGCCGTCGAGGCGCGGCTCGCGCTCGACCCACATGTTGAGCAGGTAGCGCCCGCGCTCGGTGTCGCCGAAGCCGGGCGCCACGAGCTGGCGCATGTGCTTCAAGTGGTAGCCGGGAAGATCGGTCGTGTAGCCCTCGATGCGGCTGCGGAACCGCTCCGACGGGCCCGAGTTGCCGCCGACGAGCACGAGGCCCTCGAACCGCTCCGGATGGTCGAGGCCGAGCAGGATGGCGATGCTCGATCCGACCGAGCAGCCCATCAGCACCGCCTTGTCCACGTCCTCCTTGTCCATGACGCCGAGGACGTCGTCGCACATGTCGTTGAGGGTGTAGGGCTCGGTCACCTTGTCGCTGCGGCCGTAGCCGCGGATGTCGACGGCGATGACCCTGAACCAGGTCGAGAAGTGCGCGACCTGGTAGAGCCACAGGCCGTGGTCGAACGGATTGGCGTGGATCAGCACCATCGGCGGGCCGTCGCCCGCGCACTCGTAGTGGATGGCGACTCCCGTGGCGCGGCTCACCGGCACGATGGCGCTCCGTGACGGGATTGGGCCGGGCGCCAGCCCGGGCGCGGCGCGCTCGGAGTGTGATTGCGGCAGGAACGGCCGTGAACGCTCACGGCGCGAGGGGGAGGGAAACGTCGGTGTACGTCGTCGGGCATCGTGTCCGTGGCGCCGCGGCGCGGTCGCCGGTGCGATGCGCCTTGAGGCTGTCTCCTGCCGTGATAATAAGGGCGGGGATCGCTCCCCGACAAGCCGCCGCGGGTTGCGGAAGTGCTTGGAAAGGCGGCGTGAATTCCGGAAACTTACGATGAATTCGAGCGTTTCTCACACCGGGCGGCTGTCGTGACCCTCCTCGACGTCAAAGGGCTCAAGTGCCCGCTGCCGGTGCTGCGCGCCAAGCGCGCGCTCAACGGCGTCGCGCCGGGCGAGGTGCTGGAGGTCGAGGCCACCGACCCGGCGGCGCTCAAGGACTTCCCGGCGTTCTGCGACATGACCGGCCACGAGCTGGTCGAGACGCGGACCGAGGGCGCGACGGGCAGCCAGGTGTTCCGCTTCCTCATCCGGCGCAAGGCCGAGGCGTAAACCGAGCCGAGGATGGCGACGCTCCTCATCACCCATGCCGAGTGCGTCGCCCACGACACCAGCCCCGGGCATCCTGAGCGCAGCGCGCGCCTGACCGCGGTGCTGAAGGCGCTCGACGCGCCGCCGTTCGCCGCGCTGATCCGGCGCGAGGCGCCGAAGGCCGACCTCGCCGCGATCGCCCGGGTCCACGATCCGGACTACATCCGCGCGACGCTCGACGCCGTGCCCCTGTCCGGCTACGCGGCGCTCGATCCCGACACCATCCTGTCGCCGCCCTCGGGCGAGGCTGCGCTGCGGGCGGCGGGCGCCTTGGTCGCGGCGGTCGACGCGGTGATCGCGGGCGAGGCGAGCAACGCGTTCTGCGCCGTGCGTCCGCCCGGCCATCACGCGACGCGCGACCAGGCGATGGGCTTCTGCCTGTTCAACAACGTCGCGATCGGCGCGCTGCACGCGCTCGATGCGCACGGGCTCGCGCGCGTCGCCGTGGTCGACTTCGACGTCCATCACGGCAACGGAACGCAGGAGGTGGCCGAGCGCGACGCGCGCGTGTTCTTCGCGTCCACTCACCAGTATCCGGCCTATCCCGGCACCGGGCTCGCCACGGAAACGGGACAGGGCAACGTCGTCAACGCGCCGCTCGAGCCCGGGGCGGGCAGCGCCGATTTCCGCGACGCGTTCGCCGACATCGTCGCCGCTGCGCGCGCGTTCCGTCCCGAGCTGGTGCTGATCTCGGCGGGCTTCGACGCCCACGCGCGCGATCCGCTGGCGAGCCTTGCGCTGAGCGAGGACGACTTCGCCTGGGCGACGCGCGAGATCCTCGCGGTCGCGCGGGACTGTTGCGGCGGCCGCGTGGTGTCGACCCTCGAAGGCGGCTACGACCTCGACGCGCTCGCCGCCTCCGCTGCGGCGCACGTCCGGGAACTGATGCGCGGCGCGAGCTGACAGGCCCGCGTTTCCTGCCGTGCCTTGCCGTCGTCGCGTCCGTGGCCGTCACGATCCCGGAGAGCCCGTCCCTTGCCGCTCGCCGCCCCCGAGCCTAAACTCGGGCCCCCACAGAAGCGAACCGTCCCATGCCCGCATCGACTCCGCCGTCAAACGCGCCGAAAGCCGTTCCCGCCGACATCGCCGCGCTCTCGTTCGAGGACGCGCTGAAGGAGCTCGAATCGATCGTCGAAGGCCTCGAGCGCGGTCAGATCAAGCTCGACGACGCCATCGCCAAGTACACCCGCGGCACGCAGCTCAAGGACCACTGCGAGAAGAAGCTCAAGGAAGCGAAAGAGCGCATCGAGTCGATCGTCGTCGGTCCCAACGGCGTGTCCGCCAAGCCCGTCGACGACGAGTAGTCGCCGGCGGTCTCGTCGCCTCCGCCGACTCCCGCCGGCGCTCACCCCCGCCATTCACCCGTCGAAAGCGTCGCCATGACCGTGCTCCAGCAAGCCATCGCCGATGTTGCGCGCGCGGTCGAGGCCGAGCTCGAGCGGCGGCTGCCCGCGCCGCCCGCCGACATGATCGGCACGCCCGAGGCGCGGCTCGTCGAGGCGATGCGCTACGCGGCGCTCGGGCCCGGCAAGCGCTTCCGTCCGTTCCTGGTCGTCGCCGGCGCGCGGTTGTTCGACGTCGCCGACTTCTCGGCGATGCCCGCCGCGGTCGCTGTCGAGATGATCCATGCCTACTCGCTGGTGCACGATGACCTGCCGGCGATGGACGACTCCGATCTCCGCCGCGGCCGTCCGTCGTGCCACGTCAAGTTCGATCAGGCCACGGCGATCCTCGCCGGCGACGCGCTGCTGACGCTCGCGTTCGGCGTGCTCGCCGAGGAGGCGGGCGGCACTGAGGCCAGCGTCCGGCTCGAGCTGATGGCGCGTCTCGCCCAGGCCGCCGGGGTCAACGGCATGGCCGGCGGGCAGATGCTCGACCTCACGTTCGCGCGCGGCTCGCCCGACATCGGCGAGATCGCCCGCATGGAGCGGCTGAAGACCGGCGAGCTGATCGCCTTCTCATGCGAGGCGGGCGCGATCTTGGGGCGCGCGCCCGAGGCGGCGCGCCACGCGCTGCGCGCCTACGCCCACGACCTCGGGCTCGCCTACCAGATCGCCGACGACCTGCTCGACGCCGAGGGCTCGGCCGACGACACCGGCAAACGGGTGGGCCGCGACGCCGAGCAGGGCAAGGCCACGTTCGTGGCGCAACTGGGGGTCGAGCAGGCCCGCAAGCAGGCGTCGATGCTGGCGGAACAAGCCGCCCAACACCTTGATTTATTCGGGGAAAAGGCCGACCTTCTGCGCTCCGTGGCGGACTTCGTGGTGCGCCGCCGCGGCTGACCACACATTTGCTAAAATCGTGAGCCATATCCCTTTTCTGGCGTAACAGCGGGACCTGACCGGTGACGTCGCGGCCCAACACGACCCTTCTCGACGGCATCCGGGAGCCGGCGGACCTTCGCAAGCTCCCCGAAGCGGAGCTGCGCGCCGTCGCCGACGAACTGCGCCAGGAAACGATCGAGGCGGTGTCCCATACCGGCGGCCACCTCGGCGCGGGGCTCGGCGTCGTCGAGCTCACCGTCGCGCTGCACTACGTGTTCGAGACGCCGCGCGACAAGCTGATCTGGGACGTCGGCCACCAGGCCTATCCGCACAAGATCCTGACCGGTCGTCGCGATCGCATCCGCACCCTGCGCCAGGGCGGCGGGCTGTCGGGCTTCACCAAGCGCTCGGAGAGCCCCTACGACCCGTTCGGCGCGGCGCATTCGTCGACCTCGATCTCGGCCGCGCTCGGCATGGCGGTGGCGCGCGATCTCAAGGGCGACGACTTCAACGTCATCGCCGTGATCGGCGACGGCGCGATGTCGGCCGGCATGGCCTACGAAGCGATGAACAACGCGGGCTCGATGGACGCGCGCCTCATCGTCATCCTCAACGACAACGACATGTCGATCGCGCCGCCGGTGGGGGCAATGAGCGCGTATCTGTCGCGGCTGATCTCGTCGCGGTCGTACCGCTCGATCCGCCACTTCGCCAAGATCATGGCCGAGAAGTTCCCGCGGCCGATCAAGAACGCGGCGGCGCGCGCCGAGGAGTACGCCCGCGGCCTGATGACGGGCGGCACGCTGTTCGAGGAGTTCGGCTTCTACTACGTCGGTCCGATCGACGGCCACAACCTCGACCATCTCCTGCCGGTGTTGAAGAACGTCCGCGACTCCAAGGAACGCGGGCCGGTGCTGATCCACGTCGTCACCCACAAGGGCCACGGCTATCCGCCCGCCGAGGGCGCCGACGACAAGTTCCACGGCGTCACCAAGTTCGACGTCGTCACCGGCATCCAGGCCAAGCCCAAGGCCACCGCGCCGTCGTATACGAAAGTGTTCGGCGACGCGCTGATCCGCGAGGCGGAGAAGGACCCCCGCATCGTCGCCATCACCGCGGCGATGCCGTCGGGCACCGGCGTCGACGCCTTCGCCAAGCGCTTCCCCGAGCGCGCGTTCGACGTCGGCATCGCCGAGCAGCACGCGGTGACCTTCGCCGCCGGCCTCGCCTGCGAGGGCTTCAAGCCGTTCGCCGCGATCTACTCGACCTTCCTCCAGCGCGGCTACGACCAGGTCGTCCACGACGTCGCGATCCAGTCGCTGCCGGTCCGCTTCATGATGGACCGTGCCGGGCTGGTCGGCGCCGACGGCGCGACCCACGCCGGCGCCTACGATCTCGCGTACTTGGGCTGCCTGCCCGGGTTCGTGCTGATGGCGCCATCCGACGAGGCCGAGCTCGTGCACATGATCGCCACCGCCGCCACGATCGACGACCGTCCGTCGGCCGTGCGCTATCCGCGCGGCGAGGGCCTCGGCGTGCCGCTGCCCGCGGCCGGCGTGCCGCTCGAGATCGGCAAGGGACGCGTGCTGCGCGAAGGCAAATCGGCCGCGATCCTGTCGCTCGGCACGCGCCTCCAGGACGCGCTCGGCGCCGCCGACGACCTCGCGGCCCTCGGGCTCTCCGTCACCGTCGCCGACGCCCGCTTCGCCAAGCCGCTCGACGAGGAGCTGATCCGCCGCCTCGCCCGCGAGCACGAGGTGCTGGTGACGATCGAGGAAGGCTCGGTCGGCGGCTTCTCGTCGTTCGTGCTCGACCTGCTCGCCCGCGAGGGCCTGCTCGAGTCGGGCCTCAAGGTGCGGCCGATGATCCTGCCCGACCGCTTCATCGACCACGACACGCCGGCGAAGCAGTACGCCGAGGCCGGCCTCGATCGGCCGCACATCGTCGCGACCGTGCTCGCGGCACTCGGCCGCGGCGATGCGCTGCCGCGGGCGGGAGCGTCGCGCGGGTAGGGTCCGCCCCGATCGCCGCGCGCGTCGCGCTCCGCCATGCACGACCGCACCGCCGCCAGTCACGCCACCGCACGTCGCTCCGCGCTGTGGGCCGTCGAGGCCCGGGCGACGCTGGCGCTTGCGATCCCGCTGGCGCTGAGCCAGCTCGCCCAGATCGCGATCCAGACCACCGACGTCGTGATGATGGGCTGGGTCGGGCCGAACGCGCTCGCCGCCGGCGGCCTCGCCACCAACGTCTTCATCGTCCAGTTCGTGTTCGGCATGGGCGTCGCCACCGCGGTGTCACCGATGGTGGCGCAGATCGTCGGGCGCGCGGAGCGGGGCGGGAAGGTGCGCGAGATCCGTCGCGTCGTCCGCCAGGGGCTCTGGGTCTCGACGCTGCTGGGCGTCGTGTTCATGGCGGTGTGCGCGCAGGTCCGGCCGATCCTGCTCGCGCTGCATCAGGACCCGCAGCTCGCCGATCTCGCCCGCGACTACATGCGAGGCCTGGTGTGGGCGATGGTGCCGGGCCTGTGGTTCTGCGTGCTGCGCGGCTTCGTCGCCGCGCTGTCGCGCACGCGGATGGTGTTCGCGATCACGATGTGGGGCGTGGCGTTCAACGCCGTCGCGGTCTACGCGCTGATGTTCGGCCGGTTCGGCTTTCCGGCGCTGGGCCTGTTCGGCGCCGGCATTGCCTCGTCGGTGGTCCACGGCAGCATGGCGCTGCTGCTGCTCGCTCACGTGCTCACCGACCGCCAGTATCGCCGCTACCGCATCCTCGGCCGCTTGTGGCGACCCGACTGGGGCTGCTTCCGCGAGATCCTCCGCATCGGCGCGCCGGTGGGCGCGATGTGGGTGATCGAGTTCGGCGTCTTCACGGCGGCGCTGCTGCTGATGGGCTTCTTCGGCGCGACGGCAATGGCCGCGCACCAGATCGCGCTCCAGTGCTGCGCCATCACCTTCATGGTGCCGCTCGGCGTCGCGTACGCGGCGACCGTGCGCGTCGGTCTCCACGCCGGCGCCCACGATCGCGCCGGCGTCCGCCGCGCCGGCTGGACCGGCGTCGCGCTCGGGGCGGGCTTCATGGCGGCGACCTGCCTCCTCTTCCTGCTGTTCGGTCCGTCGATCGTCGCTCTGTTCATGGATCGCGCCGATCCGGCGAGCCGCCCCGTGACCGCGCTCGCCGCCCAGCTCCTCATCGTCGCCGGGCTGTTCCAGCTCTTCGACGGCGCGCAGGCGACCGCTGCCGGGGCGCTGCGCGGCCTCAAGGACACGCGCGTGCCGCTGGTAGTCGCGACTGTCGGCTACTGGGCGATCGCGTTCCCGCTGGCCATCGCGCTCGGCTTCGGCTGGGGCGCGGGGCCGGTCGGCATCTGGATCGCTCTCGCGGTGGGCCTGGCGCTCGCCGCCGTGCTGCTCAACTGGCGCTTCCATCGCCTGTCGCGGAGAGCGCCATGAGCGCGAAGACGCGGCTCGACCTGCTGCTCGTGGAGCGCGGCCTCGCCGAAAGCCGGGCCAAGGCGCAGGCGTTGATCATGGCCGGCAAGGTGTTCTCGGGCGAGCGGAAGCTCGATAAGGCCGGCCTGTCGGTCGCTCCCGACATCCAGATCGAGGTCCGAGGCGAGCCGCACCCGTGGGTGTCGCGCGGCGGCGTGAAGCTCGCCCACGCGCTGGCGCAGTTCGGGCTGTCGCTGAAAGGCCGCGCCGTGCTCGACGTCGGCGCGTCCACCGGCGGCTTCACCGACGTGGCGCTCCACGACGGCGCGGCGAAGGTCTACGCCGTCGACGTCGGCAAGGGCCAGTTGCACTGGAAGCTCCGCAACGATCCGCGCGTCGTGGTGATGGAAAGCACCAATGCCCGGACGCTCACGGCCGCGCAGGTGCCCGAGCCGGTCGAGGCCATCGTCACCGATGCGAGCTTCATCGGCCTCGAGGTGATCCTGCCGGCGCCGCTCAGGCTGGCGGCGCCCGGCTGCGTGCTGGTCGCGCTCATCAAGCCGCAGTTCGAGGTCGGCCCGGAGCGGGTGGGCAAGGGCGGGATTGTCCGCGACCCGGCGCTGTGGGACGAGACCTGCGCGCGGATCGAGGCGTTCGTCGCCCGTCAGCCCGGCTGGCGCGTGCTCGGCATCACGCCGAGCCCGATCGAGGGCCGCGACGGCAACCGCGAGTTCCTGATCGCCGCGGTGAAAGAAGGCTGAGATGTCTCCCTCTCCCCACCGGGAGAGGGTGGGTCAGGGGCCTGCGCGCGTGCGCGTCGCACCGGAATAACGAAGAAGCGCGTTACAATGCGCCCATGACCGAGCCCACCACCTTCGACCTCTCCATCACACGCCTCGGCGCGCAGGGCGACGGGGTTACCACGCTGCCGGACGGCAGGACGGTCTACGTCGGAGCGACCGCGCCGGGCGACTGCGTGCGCCTCGCGCTGGAGGCGAAAGAGGGCGACGGGCTGCGCGGTCGTCTCGTCGAGCTGCTCGCGCCGGGGCCGGGACGCGGCACGCCGCCGTGCCCGCACTTCGGCACCTGCGGCGGCTGCGCGCTCCAGCATCTCTCGCTCGACGCCTACCGCGACTGGAAGCGCGGCCTGCTGATCGACGCCTTGGCGCGCAACGCCGTCGACGCGGGCGAGATCGCGCCGCTCGCGATGGTGAGCAACGCGACGCGCCGCCGCGGCACCTTCTTCGCCGCCAAGGCCGGCGGTCGCGTGACGGCCGGATTCCACGAGCGCGGATCGCACCGCATCGCCGCGATCGAGAGCTGCATCGTGCTCGCGCCGCAGCTCGTGACGCTGGTCGAGCGGCTGAAGCCGCTGATGGCCGATCTGCTGGCCGACGGCGAACGCGGCGAGATCGTCGTCAACCTGCTGGACACCGGGCTCGACGCGCTGGTGCGCCTGCCGCACGCCGCCGATCTGCGCGTGCGTCAGCGTCTTGCGCGCTTCGCCAAGGAGGCCGATCTCGCGCGCGTCTCCGTGGCGGTCGCCGGTGGCCGCGCCCGTGGCGCCCATGCCGATGTCGTGGTCGAGCGACGTCCGGCGCTGGCGACCTTCGGCGGAGCCCATGTGCCGGTGCCGCCGGGCGCGTTCCTGCAGGCGAGCGCCGAGGCCGAGGCGCTGCTGGTGGCGGAGGTGAAGGCCGCAGTCGACGGTGCGAAGAAGGTCGCCGATCTGTTCGCCGGCGCGGGCACGTTCGCGTTCGCGCTGGCCGCCGAGAGGATCGCGGTGCACGCGGTCGAGGGCGAGCGCGAGCTGGCGCTGGCGCTCAAGGCGGGAGCGGGGAAGGCGGGTCTGGGCCCGCGCATCTCGACCGAGGTCCGCGACCTGTTCCGCAGGCCGCTGCTCGCCGACGAGCTGAAGAAGTTCGATGCCGTGGTGTTCGATCCGCCGCGCGCCGGTGCCAAGGCCCAGGCCGAGGCGCTGGCGAAGTCGAAGGTCGCGCGCGTCGTCGGCGTGTCGTGCAACCCCGCGAGCTTCGCCCGCGACGCCCGCGCGCTGCAGGACGGCGGCTTCCGGGTGACGCGCGTCGTGCCGGTCGACCAGTTCCTGTGGACCCAGCACCTCGAGGTCGTCAGCACCTTCGTGCGATAGCGACTGCTTCGATCCTGACGCGCCGAGGGCCGCACGCGTTTCCGCCATCTCTGCAACGGGCGGAGGGCATAGACACCGCGCACCCCAGCTTGTTCCTTCCCCGTTATGCCCGGCCTTGTGCCGGGCATCCACGTGTTTTGGTTTTACTGAACAACGGAAAGAACGTGGATGGCCGGCCCGCCGCCCAAAGGGCGGCTCGTAATTCAAGAATCGGGCGGGTGCAACCCGCCCGAGGCCCGGCCATGACGAATGAAGAAGGACCCTTGGATCTGCACTAGCTGCCGCGTTTCTCCACAGCCTCCGCCCCAACCCGCCCGGACTTTCCACAGCCCCCTTGCGGCGTGTTTTGCCCGCGCGCACAGTCCTCGCATCGCGACAAGCGAGGGGAGCTATTGCGCATAGCGACCCTGGTTCGAGCGAAGAAGCCGCGAGCGATGGCCTCCGACAATGAGGACGGCCGCGGTGGATGAAGTTGAGAGGCAACGACGCTTCCCCTTCGGGTCGCGACGCACTTCTTCTCAGGTACCGATAACAACAGCGTCGCGATCCGGCGACTGAGGCAGCATCGGTAGGCTTGGCTACGCTTTCAACGCAGCGTGGCACCCTACTGACCCTTATGGGGAAGGTAAAAGGCGGATTCCGCTGATCCGCTGACGACGACGTGTGTCCGCGCCGAGGTAGCTCCAGAGCGCGAACC
>JBLNCI010000014.1:0-44945 GCA_050260515.1 Gemmatimonas sp. | reverse complement strand
GTAGTGTCGGCTACGCTTTCAACGCAGCGTGGCACCCTACTGACCCTTATGGGGAAGGTAAAAAGCGGATTTCGCTGATCCGCTGACGACGACGTGTGTCCGCGCCGAGGTAGCCCCAGAGTGCGAACGCATTGGCCCCTCACCGGCGCTCCCGCCCCACAAGGCGGGAGGGCTTCGGTGATTCAGGAGGCGAGTGCCGCGCTTTACGGTATATGGGACGGTTGCTGCCAACGCGGTGGTCTATTCGGCGATGATCGCCAGCCGCTCGGGCGGCGCCTGGAGAAAAACCTCGTCACCGGCATCGACGGAGATGAACGGACTGACGCGGGCGCGCATCTGGGTGTCGCCGCAGGCAACGACGCACTCGAGGAATTCACCGAGAAAGACCGTGGAGACGATGCGGCCGCGCCAGACGTTGGCTGCCTCGGGTGGGGGCGCGGTGCTCAGCGAGATGTTCTCGGGGCGGATCAGGACCATCGCCCGTTCCCCCTCGGCATAACGCTTGCCCCCGTCGTGGCAGAAAATGCGCGCGAATGGCGCATCGACCGCACACGTGCCGGCGCTGGCACCGGTCACCCGCGCCGGCACGATGTTGGTCAGGCCGACGAACTGCGCGGCGAAGCGACTTCGCGGATGCAGATACACGTCGCGCGGAGCCGCCACTTCGACAATGCGCCCCTGCTCCATCACCGCGATCCGGTGCGACATCGACAGCGCCTCGACCTGGTCGTGCGTGACGTAAAGCGTGGTGACGCCGAGCTTGCGCTGCAGGTCGAGAATCTGCCCCCGCATCTCTTCGCGCAGCTTCGCGTCGAGATTCGACAGCGGTTCGTCGAGCAGGAAGAGCCGCGGCTCTCCTGCGATCGCCCGCGCCAGCGCAACGCGCTGCTGCTGCCCGCCCGACAGCTTCGGTGCCGAGCGCTCGGCGAAGTCACCCAGATTGACCATCCTGAGGGCCGCCATGGCCCGCTCCCGGATCTCACTCCGGCCCAGTCCCCGTCCGCGCAGCGGATAGGCGACGTTCTGAAACACCGTCATGTGCGGCCAGATCGCGTACGACTGAAACACCATGCCGATCCTGCGCCGGCTCGGTGGCACGCGGATTCCCCTCGACGCGGAATAGACGACCTCGCCCCCCAGCCGGATGTCGCCATGGTCCGGGTGCTCGAGGCCGGCAACGCAGCGCAGCGTTGTCGTCTTGCCGCACCCCGACGGGCCAAGCAGGGTGAACACCGTCCCCGGCTCGACCTCGAAATCCACCCCGGCGACCGCCTTGGCGGCCCCGCCATAGGCCTTCTCAAGCTGAACGACCTCAATTGCCGCCATCTATCCGCCCGTTTTGACCGAGAGACGCGTCGCCAGATAGCGCGTGGACCCGGCGATGGCGGCGATCATCAGCGTCAGCAGGACGCCCATCGCGCACAGTCGCGGCAGCTCGCCGCTTTGGAACAGACCGAAGATCAGTACCGGGAGCAGGTCGGTGCCGACGTGGGAGAGCAGGATCGGAATGGACAGGTCCTTGAAGGTAAGCGTCAGCACGTAGAGCCAGCCGACCAGCATGCCCGGCAGGATCAGCGGCAGCAGCACACAAAGTGCGTTGCGGATAGGCGATGGGTTGGCGATCTCGGCCGCCTCTTCGAGCTCCCGGTGAACCTGCAGCAGGCTTACGTGCATGATCCTGAGAGAAATCGGGATGAACTTCGTAACGAACGCGACGATCAGGATCCACAGCGTGCCATAGATATGGATCGGCAGCGTGAGATAGACCCAGACCAGCGACAGGCTCAGCACCACGCCGGGCATCGCAATCGGCGAGAAGGCGATCATGTCGAGCAGGCGCTTGCCCGGCACGTCGGTGCGAATGCCGATCCAGGCAATTCCGAGCGACAGCAGGACCGCGATCGTGGCGGCGCTCGCTCCGGTGATGAGCGTGTTGATCGAGGCGCGGGTGAACTCCTCGAGCTCGAAGATCGCCGCATAGTTGTCGAGGGTCGCGAGCCCGAGCATGCCCCACGACGGCGACGAATAGAACGGCATGAACGACGTCCACACAACCACCGCGAGCGGCAGGACGACAGCCACCGCGAGCGCCGCGAGCGAGATGAGCGTCGCGACAAACCGCCACGGCCCGAGGTCGACGGTGCGCGGGCGATAGGCCTTGCCGGTGATCATGACGAAACGCTCCGCGCCGCGGGTCACCCGCAGGTACAAGGCGACTCCGATCAGCGTGATCGCCAGGTAGGCGACGGCGTAGGTGCCGGCGAGGTTGTAGTTGGTCGGCGCCCGGCGCAGCGCGAGGAATATCTCGGTTGCGAACACGCGGATACCCGCCGGTAGGCCGATTACCGCCGGCGCCTCGAAGGTCTCGATGCCGCGGATGAACATCAGCAGGCAAACCGCGAAGATGCTGGGCAGCATGATCCGCAGGTTGACGTAAAAGAAGGTCCGCAGCGGCCCCATCCCGGACACCGTCGCCGCCTCCTCGAGACTCGGATCCATCGAGCGGAAGGCGGCCGCCATCAGGAAGAACGGCAGCGTGATGTGGTCGATGCCGAACGCCCACACCATTCCCGGGAAGGTATAGATATTGAATGGCGGCTCGGTGAGCCCGAAGGTCGCGACGACGATCTGGTTGAGGACGCCGATGGTCGGCGACAGGAGGAAAATCCACGAGATCGTCGACAGGATCCCCGGCAGCACGAACGGCACCAGCACGAGGAAGTAGATCAGCGGTTTCAGCGGCGCGTTCGTCCGTTCCGTGACCCAGGCAAGGGCGCCGCCGACGCCGAACGACAGGGCGCCCGATGCGAGCGCGAACAGAATCGAGTTGAGCCCCGCGCGATACAGCCCCTCGCCGCCGAATGCCTCGACGTAGTTGGCGAACGTGAACGACGCGTCGGTGCCCGGCGGTCCGTCGGTGAAGGTGCCGTAGATCACCATCACCAGCGGAACAAGGGTCAGATAGAGGACGACGGCAACCAGCCCCCACAGCGCGAGGCGCGGTCGCAGCAGCGCGGCGACTCGAGCGGGAATCCGACGGAGCACCGGCACGTCGCCGCACGCGTCACCGTGGGAGCCTAGCGATGCCACGCGACGTGCAGGGCCTCCGGTTTGCTTCTCGCTGTACAAAGGCGCGGCGCCTTCAGCCTTTGGTCTTTTTCTTCAGGATCTTCTCGTCGAGGACCTTGAGCATCTCTTCGGTCCCGGCCCCTCGCCCGGCGCTGGTGTCGAACACGATCCGGGGGTCCTGCGCCGCGGCACGCTCGCGGGGATTGCTGGTCTCGACCGTTGGGTTCGCCGGCGTGCGGTTCATCTGCGCGTAGACTTTCTGGCCGTCGGTGGACAGCAGATAGTCGTAGAGCAGCGCGGCCGCATGCGGATGCGGCGCGTTGCGGGCAATCGAGAGCGGCTGGAGCATCCCGGGCGATGGATCGATCAACGCCCAGTCGATGGGCGCGCCTTTGGCCTTCAGCGCTTCGACGTCGTAGGGATAGACCGTCATCCCGATCGGCGCCTCGCCCGCCGCCAGCATCTGGGCGATGGTGGTGCGCCCATTGCGGATCTGCAGGTTCCCGCTGGCCCCGAGCCTGTCGAGATAGTCGATCGCGCGCTCGCGTCCCCAGCGGGTGTACAGCGTCATGACTTCGGACAGCGACGACGGATCGAACAGAATCTTGTTCTTCCACCGCGGATCGAGCAGGTCCTCCCAGGTCCGCGGAAGATCGGCTTCCTTGACGAGGCGCGAGTTGTACCCCATCGAGCGAATGAACGTGAACACGCTCGACCACCGCTCGGCGCGCATCGATTCCGGGATGGCCGTTTTCGCCGGCGACACATAGGCCGCGAAAACCTCCGTCACGGGGTACATGTCGAAGGTCTCGATCGAGGTCTTGGCTATGTCGAACAGGTTGCGGCCGGCGCGCGCTTCGGTCGTGATCCGGTCGAGGATGTCCTGGCTCTTGCCGCGGATGAATCCCGGCTTCACGAACGGATACTTCTGCGAGAACGCCTTGAGCACCATCTGGGTCGGAGTTGGCCCGTCGGTGGTGTACCAGACGACGCTCCCCTCCTTCTTCGCTCCCTCGATCAGCGTCTTCTCGCGATCGGCTGCGGACAGCCCCTCGAGTTCTTTGAAAAACGATTCGGCGCTGGACTGCGCCCGCGCGGGCGCGGCGCCAACGCTGCACAGCGCCAGCACCACTGCCGCAAGCAGCAGGACGCGAGAGCTGGAGCGTCCGAACGGGGTCGATTGGAGATGCATGACGTCCACCGGGCTGCGCTACCTGCGGGTGATGTGTTTTTTCAGCAGCGGCGAGTCGTAGTCGGCGCATTTGACCCCGGCGAGCTCGCCGTAGTGCTTGCCGAGCGACTTGCCGCTCTCGTCGTACTTCGTGCCCATGTAGAGCAACGGATCGGAGTCGGACCGGTACAGCTCTCCCTCCATCGCTCCCTTGCGCACATAGGTGCACAACGCCTCGCCGACGAAGAGGTCGATCTCGGCGTCGAACGGATAGCGATTGACCACGCGGTACTCGACGTTGCCAATGGCTTCCGCGATCAGCGGCACGGAGATCTTCGCCGGTTTTGCCGGCGTAAATCCGGACTCTGCCCACTTGTCGACGTCACGACCGGAGACGCGGCCGGCCATGACGACGACGTTCATCATGTCGCGCGAAGGGGCGCTCATGACGAACTCCCCCGTCTCGACCAGGGTGTTGTAGGTGTACGTCGACTTCGAAACCCCAACCACCAGCCGCGACGGCTCGAATCCCACCGGCGTGAACCACATCGCCGTGAGAAAGTTAAGCCGTCCATCGCGTCCCCGCGTCACAAGCAACGCGGGGATCCGCACCGCGAACGGCTTGTTCCCATGCTCCGCCGTCTCGAACATCGACGGCTCGACCCACTCCCGCATGTCAGGTCCGCTTGCGCCGGGCGCGCATGCGGGCCGCGGATGCCTCGAACAGGCGGTTGGCCTCCGCCTCGAGCTCCGCGGGCGGCCACGGCGTCTCGTGAACCGTGCGCTTCTTGTCGTAGGGCCCCGACGGAACCTCGGCGGCGCGCGGATAATTCGAGCAATGCAGCTCGAGGTGATTGCCGTCGGGATCGTTGAAGTAGATCTCGGCGCCGCCGGTACCGGCCCGCGTCATCGGCCCGACGAACGGGACCTTCCACTTCTCCAGATGTTTCGCCCACTGGTCGAGCAGTTCGGGCGGCACCTCGAACGCATGGTGCGGATGGGACTGGCTCCAGATCGGCTGCCCATAATCCTGCTCGAACAGATCGATCTCGAGCCCCGAGCAGAGGCGCACGCCAACCTGCAGCGCGCGGGCGAGTCCCTGCTTGACGCGATCGGGGGCCGATTCGTGGTGCAACTCGCCGCCCAGCACCGCGACGTAGAAACGCGCCGCCTTGTAGCGGTCGCGCACCGGGAGCGTCGTGTGGTTGAGAGCACGGATGTGCAGAGGCGCATCCGGATTGAAGTCCATTTCGTTGATCTGGCTACCGCTGCCGCCTTCCATCTGAGGTCTCCTTCTGAGTTGGGACGAAATCCAGGTTTACCCCTCCGAAACCGCAAGCTCGTGAGGGAGGGTGCTGAGGCGCCGCCCGCCCGAGGGGGTGCAGACGACCGTGTCGCCCCACCGGCAAATCGTCTTCTCGCCCGCGACCAGGGTTTCCACCGAGGGCTTGAGGATGCAAACCATGTTCGCCTGCAGCGGAAGATCGAGATCGGGTGAGTCTGTCATGTTGCCGACCATGATCGGGCCGTCGTCGCCGGCGCCGCGACCGTGCAGGGTGAGGCGTCCTTCGGCTCCGGCCGCGGGCCCGCTTCGAGGCGCGGCTTTTTCGGACGAGCGCCGCGTCACCTCGGCGAGTTCGCGGATCCTGACGCCGGGGCGAAACGCGTCGACGAGCGCATTGAAGACCTCGCGCTGGACCTTGAACAGCTCGACGTGGCGCGGATCGGCCTCGCCGACGAACACCGGCTGGACGATCTGCGACCGGTAGCCGATCCACGACGCCTCAAGCTCATCGATGATGAGATCGCCGCGCTCGAGCGGGCGGAACGTCGGTCGCGTCAGGGTACGGATAGGATTCTTTCCCGACACCCAGTTCTGGTGGACCGGAATCTCGGAGCCGTGGTGCATCATCGCGGAGATCGCGGCCGCCCAGACGTTCCAGTCGGGCACGCCAGGTTTTGCCGCGGCGATCTTGGCCTCGATGCCCTTTTCAATGATCTGCGCCGACTTGCGCAGCGCCTCGACTTCCTCGTCGCTCTTGACGAGCCGGACCTGGCGCAGGATCTCCGTCGCGTCGACGAACTCGGCGTTCGGAAAAGCCTTCGACAACGCGCTCCAGAATCCGGCGAGCATCGTCCCCTCGGGCGTGCGCGTATCTGCGCCCATCCCGGTGATGCCGATCCGCCCGCGATCGACCTTCAGCTCGCGCAGTCGCTCGACGACGGCACGTCCGTAAGAGCGCTTCGCCTCGCGCACGTCGCTCGTCCAGTCCTGCACGCAGGGCCAGCGCGCCGCTGCCGATGTCGCGAAGGCCGTCACTTCGCCTTCGAGCGGAAGGACAACGGCGACATCGGAGTCACCGCCGCCGCCGACGTGGCTGATGTAGCGGGCGTTCGCCTGGAAGTCGGTGGAATGGCCGGTGTTGTTGGGAACGACGATGGCGTCGATTCCCCGCTCACGCATCAGTTTACGGATCTCACGCCAGCGGCGGTCCCGCTCGGCGATCGAGAACCGTGGATACGGCAGAAGGTCCGCCACAGTAAGCCATCCCTGATACGTTCTTGTTTCAAAATATGATGGCTGAGACCCCAGGGTGCGTCAATTTCCTCTTTCGAAAAGATCCGGTGATCCATTACGACACCCACGAGCGGCTGATCTCGACCGAGGCGGGCGGAGAGGATTCTCGCCGCGCTCGACCATCGACGCACCCACCGCTACTTCACGCGCCGTCAGTACCTCCTGACATCGCTGCTCGTGACCCCGGATGGAACCCCATGGCCCGGCGACGGTGGGGGCCGCTACCGCCTCGGCAAGCGCGTGCGGTTCAACGCGAGCGACTTGAGCGCGCAGTGCTCGCGAGTCCCCGCGTCACTCCTTCAGCCGAGCGGCTCCCGCTGTCGCGATGGCCGCGTCGTCGTCGGTCCGCGCGCCCGAAACGCCGATTCCGCCGACACACTGCCCCTCGAACTCGAGCGGAACGCCGCCCTCGACGGCGAAGTTGTCGGGTAGCGCAGCATACGTCGGCTTCTCCACGACGCGCTTCTCCCAATACAGCGTGTCTCGCCTCCACAGGGCCGCGGTGCGTGCCTTCTCCATGGCGACCCTGCAGCTCGGGCCGATGGCACCATCGAGGCGCGTGAACGCGAGCAGATCGCCGGCTGCATCGACGACGGCGATCGACACCCGAGCGCCTTTCGATGTCGCCGCGTTGCGCGCGGCGTCAAGCACGCGATCGGCATCATCGCGAGTCATGTACGGCATGTTTTGCATCTGGGTTCGACTCCGGTTGGCATGTGAGGCGGAACGCATGATAAACAGCCTTCAAGCGGCTGGATTTCCGCGCCTCTTGGCAAGGGCCGGCGCGCGGCTTACCGTTGCGGGCGCGCCGCCGACCCGGGACTCCGCCCCGCGGACGGTGCGCCGGCGTGGGCCGATCACAGGCATGAGTGGTATGGGTCACTGACGTGAAGGATCTCGATCGCGTAATGGCGTTTGTCCGGGTCGTCGAGAAGCGGAGCTTCCTCGCGGCCGCGAAGGACCTCCGCGTGTCTCCGTCGGTGGTCAGCAAGCTCATCAGCCTGCTCGAGGAGGACATGGGCGTGCTGCTGCTGCGCCGCTCGACCCGCCGCCTGTCCCTGACCGATGCCGGAACCGACTTCTACGAGCGCTGCGCCGCGGCGCTGGCGAGCATCAAGTCGGCCAAGGAAATGGCGGCCGAGCAGAGCGACGCCTCGAAGGGCGTGATCAACATCCAGGCGACGCTCAGCGTCGCGATCAAGGTGCTCGGGCCGGCAATCCGCGCGTTCGCGGCCCGCTATCCCGAGGTGTCGTTCAACGTCAACATGTCCGAAACGCCGTCGCGGGTGATCGACAGCGGCTACGACATCGTCATGATCCATCGGCCGAGTTCGCGCGAGAAGCGCGTCGCCTGCCGCACGCTCCGACCCGTGCGCTTCCTCGTCTGCGTGTCGGATTCCTACCTGAGGACGGCGGGCGTTCCAATGCGGCCGGCCGATCTCGTCCACTTCAACTGTCTGATCAACGACAAGCAAATCCGCCCCAACGAATGGCGGTTCCGGGAGGGCGCGAAGGAAACGGTTGTCAAGGTGCGCGGCAATATGCGCATGAACGACAGCCTCGCGCTGCACGACGCTGTGCTCAGCGGCGTCGGCATCGGACGGCTGCCCGATTACCATGTCGAATCGAACGTCAAGCAGGGCGAGCTGCGGGTGCTGTTCGACAACTGCGTGTACGACATCCGCACGATCACCGCCGCGTACCCTCGCTCGAAGTTCACGCCGCCCCGCATCACGCTGTTCCTCGACTTCCTCGAGGAGTTCGTGGCGTCGGATCGCACCCGGCCGGGCGCGGCGCGCGCGGCCCGCCGCATCGCCGGCGTCGAGTCGCGGACGACGGCGCATTAGCCGCCTCACCGCGGGAAAAACCGGTCCATCTCCGACTTGATGCCGCGGCGGCCGATCTCCTCGAGCCACAGCGGATGGATGCGCGGATCCTGGTCGGCGTACTCGATCTGGTCGCCCCCTTCCTTGACGCTGGTCGAGAACGCGACCTTCTCGCCGAGGATCTCCTTGCGGCGCGCGAGCGTGAACGGATAGCGCAGGCTGCCGAAGCCGGTCGCCAGATAGCGCGCGGGCTCGCGGCTCGTGGTGAAGTGCTGGTGCCACTGCTGGTCGGCTGGCGGGAACACCACGCCGTTCTTCCACTCGATGCGCTCGAAGTCCTTGTCGCCCTCGCGCCACATCAACGAGTAGCCCTCGCCCGACACGCACATGACGTGGTAGCCGGGGCCGTGGCGGTGCGCCTTCTTGTAGGTGCCGGCCGGCATCTCCGAGACGTGGACGTGCATCGAGCTGTCGGCGAGCAGGAAGATCAGGCAGCCGCCGCCGGCGCCCCGGTCCGAGAAGCTCGGCAGCTCGATGGTCTGCAGATCGGGAACGAAATTGGTCTCCCAGGTATCGTTGCCCTGGCGGACCATGTTCATGATCCCTTCGCCGGCGAAGAACTCCTTCTTGCCTACGCGGTCGTCGAAGTCGAACGCATTTCCGAACACGAACTTCTCGTTGTGGAACAGGTTCAGCATCATCGGCAGGTTCGTGGTGCTGACCAGCCGGGCCGGCTTGTTCCCGCTGCCGTTGAAATGGCGGTAGGTCGCGTTGAGCGGAATCCCGAACAGACTCGCCGCACCCCACTCGAACGTCCGCTGGTCGCCGTTGGGCAGCTCGACGCGCGTGCTGCCGGACCCTTCGAGGACGTAGATCGTCTCCTCGAACAGATGGCGCTGCGGGCTCGTCGACTTCCCGGGCGCGAGCTCATGCAGGATCATGTTGCAGAAGTCGCCGCGGCCATCGAGGTGAAGCACGGCGGCACGCGCGTCCGTCCGCGCCCACGGCGCAGTCTCGGCCGTGGTGCAATCGATGGCGAGCCCCTCGATGACGGGCACGCCCTCGGCGGTCAGCCAGTCCTGATAGGAGTCGATGCCGTAGCGGGCCTTCTCGAACATGTTCATCGACCACCTCCGATCACAGCCAACTCGCGGGCGATGGCCCGCGTCACGATGAGCGCGTCGAGCGCGAACACGCCGTCCGGACGCACCAGCAGCGGATTGACGTCGACCGATTCAACCAGATCGCCGAGATCCTGGGCAACTACCCCCATCGCGACCAGGACATCGACCAGTCCGTCTATGTCGCCCGGAGGCGCGCCGCGGTAGCCCTCCAGCATCTTCGCCACACGCGTTGCACGGATCATTTCGCGAGCGCGCGGCGCATCCAGCCCCGGCGGCCCGAACGCGACGTCGCGCACCAGCTCGAGCAGTACGCCGCCGGCTCCGAACATCACGACAGGCCCCGCTTCGGGGTCACGATGGAGCCCGACGACGACTTCGATGCCGTCCGACAACTGCTCCGCGACGAGCAGGCCGTCGGCGTTCACGCCGTGCTTCGCACAGCGCTCGGTCAGCGTGTCATAGGCGCGCCGCAGATCTTCGACTGTGCGGACATTGAGGATGACAAGGCCGGCGTCGCTCTTGTGGGCGAGGGCCGAAACAACCTTCACGACGAGGGGAAGCGTCAGCGCAGCCGCGGCCTCGGCGACGCGCTCGAAGCTCCAGCCGGGAACGAACGCCTCGTTCGGCGTGCGGATGCCGAACTGCCGCAGGATGTCCTTGGACGTCGGCTCGTCGAGCGCGCGGGGAGCATCGCGGCCAAGGTCCTGGAGGCGCCGGCGCGCCGGCGTGGCGGAGCGTCGCGGCGATGCCCTGAGCGGTGCATGTGCGATCGGCGCGAGCCGCGAGGCGACGCGCAGCGTCTTGCTCATGTCGCGCAGCCACGGGATGTGCGGCAGGTCGCGGCGCACGCCCTGGATGTACTCGTTCTGCTCCGACGTGACGGGCGAGAAGCAGACGATGGGCTTCGACGCGGTGGTCGCGATGTAGTCGTCGAGCGCGGTGAAGTTCTTGAGTTTGCGCTCGATGCCGGCGGCCCGCGGCAGCTCCTCGGCGATCAGCACCATGTCGACCGACGGATCGTCGTGGACGGCCGTCACCGTTGCCAAGTACTGCTCGGTCGTCAGCGTCCGCTTGGTGTCGAGCGGGTTCGACACCTCAACGTCGGAAAGAGCCGTCGCAATCCGCTCGCGGGTCGCCGGCGCGAACTCCGCGAACGAGACCTCGAGCGCCTCACCGGCCTCGCTCGACAGCGACTTCACGGCGCCCGAGTTGGTGATCACCGCGATGCGCCGGCCTTTGGGGCGCCGCGCCTTGGCGAGGAAGATGCAGGATTCGACCAGGTCCTCGATTGTCTCGGCGCGGACGACGCCGTTCTCCCGGGCGTAAACGTCGAAGGCGTGCAGGCTTCCTGCGAGCGAGCCGGTGTGCGCGAGCGCCGCGTGACGCGCCTTCTCAGAGCCGCCGATCTTGGTGACCACGACGGTCTTGCCCGCATCGCGGGCCTTCGCCGCCGCCGCGAAGAACCGATCGCTGTCCCGGACTGACTCGATGTAGCAGGCGATGACGCGAATGTCCTCGTCCTGCTTCAGATAGTCGATGTAGTCGGCGAATGTCAGTCCGACCTGGTTGCCGCACGAGATCAGGTACGGCAGGGCCGCACCGCCACTCTGGATGCCGCGGCTCAGGGTCTGGATGAGCATGCCGCTCTGCGTCACGATGGCCACGGGCCCGCGCGCGTCGACATCGAGCTGCTCGTCCGGAAGCGTCGCGAACCGCGAGCGGCCGACGGCCAGCCCCATGCAATTCGGCCCGACCGCGGCGATGCCGGAGCGCTCGATGGCGGCCTTGAGGCGCGCCGCGCGCTCGGCCCCCTCGGGGTCGCCGCCCTCGCCGAACCCGGCGGCGAACAGGCTCGCGCTGCGGGCGCCGAGCGGCGCCGCGGCCTCGATCGTCCGGATCGTGTCGTCGGCCGGAACGAAGACAGCGAGATGGTCCGGTGCCTCCGGCAGCTCGGCGACCGACGGGTAGCACGGCTTGCCCCACAGCTCCTTCCGGTTCGGGTTGACCAGGTACACGTCGCCGGCGAAGCCGAGCCGCCCGAGCGTCAGGTGGACGCGGGCCGACCAGTTGCGGTCGGACGCGCCGACCAGCACGACGTTCCGCGGCGCGAACAGCGCGTCGATGTTGGCGTTCAGGCGACCGGCCCCGTCCACATCATCACTCCTGGGTTGTGCTTGCCTTCGACTTGAACGGCCCGAGTCCCGGGCGATAGCTCTTGTCGTCGAGGAACTGCTTCATGCCGACCTTGTCGGCGATCTCCTTGTCCTTGCGGTGTAGCGAATCCTGCTTCGAGCCGAGGTAGTCGCGCGCCTGGTCGGCCGACATGCCGCGGACGGTGCGGACTGCCTCCTTGGTGAAGCGAAGCACCGACGGATTAAGCTTGAGCAGCTTGTTGGCGAGCTTCACGGTCTCCTCGCGCAGGCGCTCCTTCGGGTAAGCGAAGTTGACGAGGCCGAGCTCGACGGCGCGCTTGCCGTCGAAGGATTCGCCGGTCGCGGCGTAGTACATGGCGTGTCGCGGCAGCATCATGTCGGTCAGGTTCCAGCTGACGATGCCGCCCGGAATGATGCCCCAGTTAACCTCCGAGAGGCCGAACACGGCGTCCTCGGCGGCGATCGCGAAGTCGACGGCCGCGAGCTGCGTGAACGCCGCGCCAAAGCAGAAGCCGTTGACCATGGCGATCGTCGGCTTCGGGAACCGGGTGAGGATCTCCCAGCGCCAGTGATGGCTCGACGCATTGGAGCGGCGGCGCTCGGCCGGATTGTTGGCCGTCTCGCGGAAATAGAGCTTCAAGTCCTGACCGGCGCACCACGACTCGCCCTCGCCGCCGAGGATGAGGACCTTGGTCTCCTCGTCCTCCGCGAGCCAGGTGAGCGCGTCCTCCATCTCGTAATGGAGCGCCGGGCTCATCGCGTTGCGCTTCTCCGGGCGGTTCAGCATCACGAAGGTGATCGCGCCTTCGCGCTCGATCTTCACGTTCTGGTACTCGCGGTCGGCCATGACTTTCTCCAAATGATCTGGTGGTCGCTTATTCGCTGACGTCGACGCCCTGGCGCCGGAGCTCGTCGCGGATGAACTTGAGCGCCTCCGGAGGCGTGGTACCGAGGTCGGCGATGAGCCGCTCGAGGTCCGCCTTGCTGGCGACCGGCGAGTCGGGATCGATCTTGGCCCACGCCTCGGTGAACTCGGGATCGTGCACCGCCTTCTCGAACGCCTGGACGTACGCCGCGACGATGTTATCCGGCGTGCCCGCCGGCAGGGCGATGAACATGCCCACCTGGATCACCTGCTCACCGTAGGCGAATGCCTTCTGAGCGAGCGGATCCTTGATCTTGCCCTTGGCGAGATCGGAGATGATCGGAGTGTCGCCGAAGCTCGCGCGGCCGACGATCTTGCCGTCAACGATCGTGCCGGACTGGCTGGCGACGGTGAACTTGCCCGTGTGCAGCAGGTAGTCGAGGTCGGTCGTCGAGCCGAACGCCGACATGTCGACTTCGCCGCGCTCGAGCGCGTTGCGGACCTCGGCGGTCGACTTGTAGCCGCGCACCCAGCGCACGTTCCAGTCGAGGAACGCGGCACCCCACAGCACCTGGTAGTAGCCGGTGCGCAAGGTCGAGCCGACGATCCCCATGGTCACCGGCGCGGCCGACTTGTCGCGCAGTCGCGGCAGCGCCGCCTTGTTCATGATGAGACCCTGGCTCGGCGCCATCAGCCCGCCGACGTACCTGAACTTCGCCGGCTGGTAGCGCGCCTGCATGCGGGCGAGTGCGTCGGCATCGACCTGGGTCTGCCCGCCGACGGTGATGTTGAGGCCGTTGGGCTCAGCCTTGGCGTTCCAGTCGTTGAGCGCGACGACGCCGCCGGCACCGGGCCTGTTTAGCACCACCAGCGTCGGCTGGCCGGGCAGATAGCGCATCATCGTCTGCCCGACCATCCGCGCGAACAGATCGACGCGGTTGCCGGCCTCGAATCCGACCGACGCCGTCACGGTCTTGCCGGCAAAGTCCTGAGCGGCAGCCGCGCCGCCGACGCACATCGATGCCAGCAGGGCGAAACACCAGCTTCGCAAAGTCTGCTTTCTCATCGTCGTCTCCCCGTCATTCATCGTTTTCGTTTCTCAGCTCGCCTGCGCGCCCGGCCCCATGAGCGCCTTGAGGAAGCGCTCGGTCGGCGGGTCGGAATAGCCCCACACGTCGGCGTGGGCGGCGCGGGCGTTCGTCTCAGGCGTGCCGGCCACGTACGTGCGATCGTCGATCTGCTGCATTTCGGTCGTGTACTCGATCGCGAAGCCGTTCGGGTCGACGTAGTAGGCGAACACGTTGTCGCCGGTGCCGTGACGGCCGACGCCCCATTCGATCTTCAGCCCCGCTTTCTTCAGCCTTCCGACGCCGCGGAACTCGGCATCGAGGCTCGGCAACTCGTAGGCGACGTGGCTCAGCAGCGAATTGCGCCGGTTGGTGAACGCCAGGCAGTGGTGGTCGGCGTTGCAGCCCATGAAGTTTGCCTTCGCCGTGCGGTCGCGCAGCCGGAACCCGAGTGCGTCGCGCATGAAATCCGCCGCGCGGTCGAGATCGAGCGAGTTGAGGACGACGTGGCTGAGACGAGAGGGCCGATCGTTGGCGGCCTCGGCGGCGTGTGTGCGCACATCGCAGACAACCTCGAAGACTCGCCCTTCGGGATCGCGGAACCCAAAGCCATAGCCGCCGCCGGGCGTGTCCAAAACACGGGCCTCACGAAACACGACGCCCCCAGCCTTGGTGACGCGCGCTGTGAGCGCGTCGACGGTCGCGCGGTCGGGCGCGGCCAGCCGCACACTACGGAGCGACGGCACGGCGCCGCGGTGCAGCGCCAGCACGTAGTGGTCGGGCCCGGTTGCCCGCAGATACACGGAATCGCCACGGAAGACCGGCGTCAGACCCCACACGGACTCGTAGAACGCGGCCGTCGCGGCCACATCCGGCACGCCGAGTTCGAGCGCGACGAGCGCGTTGACGCTCGGCTCGGTCACGGCGCCGTCGCCTTCGCGTACTTGTCGCAGAGCTGGCGCCAGCGGCGCGCATGCTCATGCACTTTGTCGACGTACGGTTGCGGCATGAAATTGTACGGCGGCCGGATGGGGCCAGCCTTGCAGTACCCCGCGGCTTGAATGCGAATCTTCTCGAGCTGGATGTTGTAGGTGGCGAACAGCTCGGCGTCGGTGACGATGTCCTTGATCGGTTCGCGTACCCATGACAAATCGGCCGCGATCTTCTTCGACTCCTCGACGTTATTTGCGAGGTGCGCGCGCATCTGCGCCAGCACCGGCTCGGGGCCCATCGAAGTGGCGGTCGACCAGCACGCCGTCGTGGTCGACGGCGACAGCTCCGCGAATTTTGCGAGCCCGCCGTCGTGCGGCAGGAAATGCACGCGGCCCTTCGAAGCTTCGAGCGCGGCGAGCAGCGCCTGCGGGCGCGAGTACTTGGCGGACATCAGCGTCGGCGCCGCCTCGACCACGCGGGTCCAGAATTCGGGCGGGAACGAGAACCGGAACGCCCGGCCATTGCCATAGACCATGATCGCGAGCTTGGGGAACGCCTCGGATACGCTCCGGTAGTATTCGACCGCCATGTCGACGGTCAGCGGCTGCCACATCGGCAGGCCGAGCAGCACGCCGTCAGCGCCGCGTTCGCTGGCGAACCGGCAGCGGCGGATCACCTCGTGGGTGCCGAGCGCCGTGGTGCCGACGAACGTCGGGATGCGCTTCTTCATGGTGCTGAGGACGCAGTCGACGAAGCCGTCATACTCGTCGTTGGTGAGCGTCGCGCACTCGCCGGTGGTGCCGAGGACGATCAGGCCGTTGGCGCCATCGCGCACCAGCGCGTTGATGACGCGCTCGGTCTCGGCGAGATCGACCGTATCGACAGCGTCCCAGCGGTCGGCCCCGTCCTTGGCCGGGGTTGGGATGATGGCATAGACGCCGCGGATGTCCGTCGCTGACAGCATCGTCATTCCCCCGTCGACAGCGCGACGTACACCAGATTCTCCTGGCCGACGTTGAGCAGGCCGTGGACGGTGTTGCGCGGGTGGACGAGGAAGTGCCCGGCCTTGACGATCTCCTTCTTGCCGTCCTCCATCGTCACCTCGCCGGTTCCCGAGACGATGAACCAGGCGTGGTCGGTCGACGGATGGATGTGGGTCTTCTGCGCCTGCCCCGGCACGAGGGTCAGGACGACGGCGCGGAACGCATCGCCGACGTACATGCGGCCCGACTGCAGCTTCTCGGGATTGGCGATGATGTGGTCGGCGATGACGAAGCAGCGCGCGTTGGGATCGGTCTTCGGCCGGTTCTGGTAGCGCTGGGCGATGACCTTCACATCTTCACTGGTGTTCTCGGACATGGGCCTCTCCTTGGGTCAGGCGTTGGCCAGATTGGGTTGGGCGAGCTCAGGGTTCGCCGCCTTCCACGAGCGGTAGATGGTTGGGGCGCTGTCGATGACGCCGGGATGACGCGCGGTCCAGCCGAGGCGTTCGCGCGCCTTCTTCGAGGTGATGAACTCGTTCTGGTTGAACCAGGTGCTGATGTTGTCGCCCTTCTTGGACTCCTCGAAGCGGATCTCGCGCGTGACGCCGGTCGCGGCGACGCAGGCGCGCATGACGTCGAGGGAGCGCGGGCGCAGGTCGTCGGCCAGATGGAAGATTTCGCCGCCGACCTTCGCATCGTCGGCCTCGGCGATCAGCCGATAGGCCTCGGCGAGATCGGCGATGTGGATCCACGACCAGCCGCGCTCGCGATCGCCGCGGAACACCGGGTCGCCGGATTCGGCCATCTCGAACCAGTCGGTGCTGACGCTGTTGTAGCCGTCGTAGCCGAACATGAAGCCCGGCCGGACGACAACGGCGCTGACGCCCTTCACCGCCAACGCCTCGCGCTCCATGCCACGGCGGAACGCGAGCGGATGTTCGGGATTGGGCTCGACCGTCTCGTCCATCACCTCGACCGGCAGCTTGCCGAAGATCGAGCAGCCGGTGGTGTAGATGAAGCGCCGTGGCTTCGCCGGGAGCGCCGCGAGCGCTCCGAACAGCGCGCGGTCGGTGTCGAACGGGCGCTTCTTGTCGAGCATGGTGTGGATGACGACGTCGCTCGTCTCGAGCTCGGCGCGATACGACGCGGGCTCGGCGACGTCGCCCTGCAGAAGCCTGACCTCGTGCGTGCGCAGGATGTCGAGACGCGGCTGGTCGGGATGGCGCACGAGCCCAGTGACCGTGTGGCCGGCCTCGGCCAGGCGGATCGCCGTGTAATAGCCGGCGTAGCCGGATGCTCCCGTGACGAAAATCCGCATGCTTCCTCCCTACGCGGTGCGCGCGGCGCGCCGGTTCGATTCGTCGGCCTTGAGCAGCGCCGGCATCACCTTGGACGCGAACAGATCGACCGAGCGAGCGCTCTCCGATGGCGTCATGTCGCCGAACACGAGCTGCGAGACCAAATAGTTGGCGCCGGTGAGGCGCAGTTGGTCGCCGAGCACCGCCGCGACGGTCGCGGGCGCGCCGGCGACAGCCAGCCCCAAGGACTGCATGACCTCGAAATCGTTCGGCCACGCCTGCTGCGGCTTCTGGTTGAAGCGCTTGAACAGCTCGAAAAAGCTCTCGTGCCACACCGGATAGGCGCGGTTGGCGAGCGCCTTCGCCTCGGCGTCGGTCTCGCCGACCACGACGAACCGGCAGATGCCCATGCGGCGGCCGGACAGGCCGGCGCGCGCGAGCCCGGCGTAATAGTGACGCGCGATTTCCGCCGCGACCTCGGGTTTCGCCAGCGTCACGGCGTTGAAGCCTTTGGCCGCGATCTCGTCGGCGCTGTCGGGCGACCCCACGCCGTACCAGAACGGCGGATGCGGCTTCTGCACCGGCCGGAGCTCGACCGGCACATCGCGGAAGTTGAAGTGTTTGCCGGAGAAGTTGATGTGATCGTCGCGCATTGCCTGCTGCAGCACGGCGAGGCACTCGTCGAAGATCTCCTGGCCCTTGGCGAAATCGCTGGCGTAGAGCATCAGCTCGATCGGCGAGCGGCCGCGCCCCACGCCGACGTCGAGCCGGCCGCGGCTCAACTGGTCGAGCATCGAGATCTCCTCGGCCAGCCGGATCGGGTGGTAGAGCGGCAGGAGATACACCAGTGGCCCGAAGCGCAGTGTCCTGGTGTGTTGTGCGACAGAGGCCAGGAAGACGCTCGGCGACGGCGCCATGCCGAGCGGCGTCGAGTGGTGTTCGGCGAGATGGTAGGCGTAGAAGCCGGAGCGGTCGTACTGCTCCACCAGCTTCAGCCGTTCCTCGTACAGCTCCGCGATCTCACGCTTGGCGCGATCGAGATGGTCGAAGATGCCGAACTTGAGATCGCTCATCGCCCTACCCTTGCGTCACTTCGCGTAGACATCGAACACATGACGCGCGAGCGCCATGCGCATGATCTCCGGCGTTCCCTCGGTGATCATGTGGCTGCGCTGGTCGCGCCAAAGGCGCTCGACCGGCAGTTCCTTCGTCAGACCGATGCCGCCGTGGACCTGCAGGCACATGTCGGCGGCGTGCCACGACATCTCGGTGCAGAACAGCTTTACGAGATAGGCCTCGTTGCGGGCGTCCTCGCCTTTATCGAACTTCGCAGCAGCCTTGTACACGAGCAGCTCGGCCGCCTGCAGCGCGACGTGGGAGTCCACGAGCCGCCACTGGATCGCCTGGCGCTCCGATAGCGGCTTGCCGAAGGTGATGCGCTGCTTGGCGTAGCTGGCGGCGAGCTCGAGGGCCCGGCGCGTCGCGCCGACCGCGCGCGCCGCCTGCTTGAGGCGGCCGGCGGCGAGCCACTTCTGGCCGAGACCGAAGCCCTTGCCCTCCTCGCCGACGCGTTGGCGCTCATGGACGCGGACGTTGTCCAGCACGATCTCCCACGGCTTCTCGTTGGTCAGCGTTTCGTACTGCGTGGTCAGCTTGACGCCCGGCGTGTTCATGTCGACGAGGAAGCAGGAGATGCCGCCGCGCGATCCCTTGCTGCGGTCGGTCGCCGCCATCAGGATCATGAAGTCCGCCTTGTCGGCGGCGGTGATGAAGCGCTTCGTGCCGTTGATGACGTAGTGGTCGCCGTCGCGCACCGCGGTCGTGCGCATGGAGCCCGGGTCGGAGCCCGCGTCGGGCTCGGTTTGGGCGAAGCAGCACTGCTTCTCGCCGCGGATCACCGGCATCAGATAGCGGTCGCGCATCTCGCCCTCGGTCGCGAACAGCACCGGCCGGACTTCGGGGCCGAGGATGCGCACGCCACGCGGCGGCAGCGCCACGGTGCGACCGAGCTCTGCCCACACCAGCGAGCGGCCGAGCAGGCCCAGCCCCTGGCCCCCGAACTCCTCGGGCACATCGATTTGCCAGAGGCCGAGCTCCTTGCAGCGCGCGACCAGATGGGCGGCAATCTCGGGCTTGAGGTCCGAGCCTTCGAGGCTCTTGCCTTCGAGCGGAATCAGCTCCGTGTCGACGAAGCGCCGCACGGTCGACTGCAGCAGCCGCAGTTCCTCGGGCAGCTCGAGATCCATGGTACGTCCCTGTGCAGCCTTTGTTTTTGTTCCCGGAGTCTGTCACGCCCCGGGTTGGCCGATTAGCGGCGATTCGCAGAACTCAGTTTTCTCGACGCGCGACGAATGATCGCGCGCCCATCTCCACGGTCACGCGAACGCCGCCTGCGCCGCCTTCCACGATGTGTACAGCCGGTCCGCCGAATCGATGACGCTGTCGTGGCGCGACCGCCAGCCGAGCCGCTCGCGCGCCTTGCGCGACGAGCTGTAGGCGTTCTGGTCGAACCACATGCTGATGTTGTCGCCCTTGACGGGCGGCTCGAACCGGATGTCGCCGGTGTGGCCGGCCACGCGCATGCAGGTCTTCATGACGTCGACGCAGCGCACACGATGCTCGTCGACGATGTGGAAGATCTCGCCGTTGACGGCGCTCTCGTCGGCCTCGACCGCCAGGCGATACGCATCGGCGAGGTCGTCGACATGGATCCACGACCAGCCTTTGTCGCGGTCGCCGCGGAACGTCGCGTCGCCCTGCTCAGCCATCGCGAACCAGTCGGTGCTGATGCTGTTGAAGCCGTCGTTGCCGAAGATAAACCCCGGCCGCAGCACGGCCGTGCTGACGTTCTTCAGCGCAAACGCCTCGTGCTCGAGCTTGCGCCGGAACGAGATCGGCTGCGCCGGATTGGGCTCGATCGTCTCGTCGAGCTCCGGCACGTCGACCTTGCCGATGATCGAGACGCCGGTGGTGTAGACCAGCCGGCGGCGCTTCACGCGCGGCGACAGCGCCTCGATCTCGGCGAAGAACGTGCGGTCGGTGTCGAAGTGCCGCTTCTTGTCCAGCATGGTGTGGACGATGGCGTCGCACGCCTCCAGCTCGGAGCGGTAGGTCGCCGGCTCGGCGACATCGCCATGGATCAGCTTCACCTCGCGCGCGCGCAGCGCCTGGAGGCGCGGCTGCTCGGGATGGCGGACGACGCCGGTCACCGCGTGCCCTGCGCCAACGAGCCGCAGGGCGGCGTAGAAGCCGGCATAGCCGGACGCGCCGGTCAGGAAAATCTTCATGGTGTGTCCTTCCGCGCGCTTACTGGCCCGCCGTGAATCCGTTCCGCTTGAGCTCGTCCTCCAGGAACTTGAGCGTCTCGGGCGAGACCTTGGCGAGCTGATGCAACTGGCGCTCGATGTCGTCCTTGGTGGCCAGGATCGAATCAGGATCGACCCGCGAATACTCCTCCCGGAACGCCGCGTCGGCCGTGGTCGTCTCGAACGCCTTCACGTACGTCGCGACGATCGGCTCGGGGGTTGCTGGCGGCAGCGCCACCCACATGCCGATCTGGCTGACGTCCTCCCAGTACTCGAACGCCTTGCGCGCCTCGGGGTCGGTAATCTTGTCGCGGACCATGTCCGAGAAGATCGGCGCGTCGCCGAGGATCGGCCGCTTCACGCGCTTGCCGTCCTGGACCTGGCCGGTCTGGCTGATCACCGTGACCTTGCCACCCTTCATGATGTACTCGAAGTCCTTGGTGGCGCCGAACGTCGCCATGTCGATCTCGCCCCGCTCGAGCGCCTGACGGACCTCGCCGGTCGACTGATAGCCCACGACCCATTTTACGTTCCAGCCGAGGAACGAAGCGCCCCACAGCACCTGATACGTCCCGCCGCGCAGCGTCGAGCCGACCATTCCGATGACGACTGGCTGGGCCGATCGGTCGGTGAGACGCGCGACGGCGTCCTTGCGGATGAACAGGCCCTGGCTGTAGGCGCCGAGTCCGCCCACGATCCTGAACGACGTCGGCTCGAACTTGGCGCGGGTGCGCGCGAGCGCATCGGGATCGCTCTGCGACTGGGCCCCGACCGTGAGATTGAGTCCGTTCGGCTCGGCGCGCACCGTCCAGTCGTTGAGAGCGACGACGCCGCCAGCGCCGGGCTTGTTGAGGACGACGATGTTGGGCGTTCCGGGAAGTTTCTGGGCCAGGTGACGGCCCAGCGTGCGACCGAACAGATCGACGCCGCCGCCCGCCGCGAAGCCGATCGTCATGTTGACGGTCTTGCCGGCGAAGTTGACGTCGTCGGCCACCGCGGGACGGTGCGCCCCGAGCACCACGCCCGCGAGCACCGCGCCGAACGCGATAATGATTTTCATGACGTCCCCATCTTCAATCGCTCGCGGCTTGTCGCGCGCCCGAGCAGCGCCGCCGCGTTGTCATGCTCGATTCGCTGGCGGGTTTCCGGGTCAAGCGCGAGTGCGCCCCACGCTTCGATCTCACGCTGCGGCGGCAGGATCGGCGAATCGGTCCCGAGCAGGATGTGCGACGGTGGGCAGAACGCGGTCATCGCCGCCAGCGCCGGCTGATTGATCGTCAGCGCAGTGTCGAAGTAGAGCCCGCCGAGCAGCTCGCGGATGCGCTCGGGTGCCATATCGCCGCCGCCGTGCGACAGCGTGGCGACACGGCCGGCGAGATACGGAACCGCGCCGCCGCCGTGGGCGAAAATGAACCGGATGTCCGGACAGCCCGACAGCACGCCGTTGTGCAGCAGGCTGAACACGGTCCGCGTCGTGTCGAACGGGCCCTCGAGAACGTGGGACTTGATGCCCTCGGGGCCGGTTTCCGGGAGCGCCGCCGGATGCACGAACACGACGGCCTTGCGACGGTTGAGCTCGTCGAGCACCGGGCGGAAGGACGTATCGCCGAGCCAGCGCCCGTCGTAGCTGCTCATCAGCGCGATGCCGTCGGCGCCGAGCACGTCCAGGGCATACGCAATCTCGACCAGGCTTCCGTCGACGTCCGGTGGCGCTACCGCGGCGAAGAAGCCGAAGCGTTCCGGCTGGGCGCGCACGACGTTCGCGGCGTACTCGTTCCAGTCGCGTGCCAGCCGGCGGGCAAGGTCGACGTCGCCGAACCAGATTCCCGGGATCGAGACGGATGCGATCGACAGCGCGATTCCGGCGGCGTCCATCTGCTCGACGTCGACCGCCGGCGACCATGCGCCCGCGTGTTGCCGGCCCCGGCCCATGGCGAGCTTGCCCTCGATCGCCTTCATGTAGGCGGGGGGCAGGAAGTGGTGGTGGACGTTGATGCGCCCGGTCGACACCGGAGTCCGTGCCATGGCGATACCGTCGTGCTAGCGCGCCCTCACCTTCGGCGTGCCATCGTCCTCGAAATACTTCTGCATCTTCGGAGTCGCGCCGTTGCGGCGCATCTCCTCGATGAACATCGGGTGGATGCGCGGATCCTGATCCTCGTACTCGATCTGGTCGCCGCCCTTCTTGGCGCTGGTGGCGACGGCGATCTCCGCGCCCTCCGAGGTCGTGCCGGTGGAGCGGCGCTTCCGCGCGGTGAACGGGTAGCGAATGCTGCCCATGCTGGTCGCGAGATAGCGCGCGGGCTCCGTGCCGGTGTTGAAGTGCTGGTGCCACTGGCGCTCGACGGGCGGAAACACCATGCCGTGCCGCCACTCGAGGCGCTGGAAGTCCTTGGCGTCGTCCCACCAGAACAGCGAATAGCCGGTGCCCGACACGATCATCACGTGGGCGCCGGCGCCGTGGCGATGCCCCTTCTTGTAGGTGCCGGTCGGCATCTCGGACAGGTGCGCGTGCATGTTCCCGTCGGCCAGCACGAACAGGATGATCGACGACCCGGCGCCGCGCTCGTCCCACTCCGTCAGCTTCATCTTCTCGAGATCGGGGACGAAATTGGTCTCCCAGGTGTGGTTGCCCGGGCGGATCATGATCATATCGCCGCCGCCCGAGTAGTACTCGCTTTTGCCGGCGCCCTTGAACTCGAACGGCGTGTCGAAGATGAACTTGTCGTTGTGGAAGATGTTCATGATCAGCGGCATGTCGGTGGTCGCGACGAACAGCGCGCGCTTCTGGCCGCTGCCGTTGAAGTGGCGGTGCTTGGCGTTGATCGGCACCGAGAACAGGCTGCGCGGCCCCCACTCGAAGCTGCGCTTGGTGCCGTCGGCGAACTCGACCTGGGTGGACCCGGTGCCCTCGAGGACGTAGATCACCTCTTCGTAGAGGTGGCGCTGCGGCGTCGATGAGCTGCCCGGCGGCAGCTCGAACAGGAACATGCTGGCGAAGTCGCCGCGCCCTTCGCAGTGGCACGCGGCGCCCTTCATGCCGAAGCGCGCCCACGGCGCGGTCTCGACATCGAAGAGGTAGATTGCGTAGTCATTGACGATCGGAACGCCCTCGGCCTTCACCCAATCGAGATAGGGATCGATGCCGATGCGCGCCTTGCTCATTTCATTCATGCAACCACCCAGAACGTCGACCGTTCAGAGCAACCGATCATGCCGCGCGGCGGACGCGGCTCAAGCCATGTGGTCAGAGGACGCCTCGCCGGTCAGCGAAGCCGCACTCCCGATGCCCACGGCGGCGCCATGATCGGACCCGTCGGTCTCATTGCACTCCCTGACATTTCTTATCGTCTCTTATCGTCCACGTCCGAAGCTGGCATTTGCCAGCCGCTCGGAATAGCGGCTCTTTGAAGAACATATTATTCGCTGTTGTTGCGGAATGAAGTGCCGTCGCCGCGCACGGGTGTGCCCCGGGACACTACTGAGAAATTGCGCGTGTTTGCGCGACGCCTAAGGCGCTGACCTGAAAGGACGTTTCAGCGGAGTTGGCGGGGCTGGCCCAGCCACGTGGAGCAGGCGGACAAGGCGGCCCTGAAGCACTTGTTGGCCGACCTCACTGAGCGGAGCGAACTCGACCCTGCCCGGCTGACCTGCCGAATATCGTACCATCTGCCGCAGTCAGGCGGAGACTGGCTCCGCCACATGCAGCTAGCGCCCGAGCATCTCTTTCATGCGCAGACGCACCTTTTCCCGGACGTTAACGGTAAAGTCCCAGTCATAGGTATCGAGATAATCGACGCCCGCTTTCGGAATTTTTGATTCGCCGAGAAAGCTCAGTTCGTCGATGTCGTTGCGCGTCGGCGCCTCGTTACGAGCGCGAGCCCAGACTTCCATGCCCTCGCGCGATGCGATCCAGTTGATGAACACCTTCGCGGCGTTCGGATGGGGCGCCTTATCGAACAGCGCAAGCATGCCGAACTCGGCGGAGACCGACGCCGGCAGTCCCGGCAACCCATAGATCGACTGGATCGGCATGCCTTCGGCGCGCATCCTCTCCACCTCGTCCTGGTCGGCGCTCATGACAATGGGGTAGGTTCCGCGCAAGAGCCAGTCCGTCAACTGGCGCGCATCGCGTGTGATGGCAGGCTTCTGGTCGATGTAGAGCGCCTTCAAACCATCCTCGCCGAAGGCGGTGAAAATCCGCGCTGCGAAGGTCGCGCCACTACCCAGGGTCGTCGGGTCCTGCACCCCGATCTTTCCTTTCCATTTGGCATCGAACAAGTCGCGTCCCGATTTGAAATCGCTCGGTTTGGCACCGTTGGTGTTGATGTAGAACGACGGCTGAACCGCATTCGACAGCCTGAGTACGTACTGCTCTTCGGGATCGCCGAACCACAGAGCCCCCCTCTTCCACTTCGAGCCATCCAGGACCTCGGGCAGAACCAGGACGGGCTTGATCGGCGCCAGCATTTTTTCCGGATAGAGCGACGTCGCGATCGTGCCGATACCGGCGACGACAACGTCGGTTGTATAAAGCCCGGATCCCCGCTCCGCGCGCAGCTTGGCAACTTGCTCGTTGGTTCGGCCGCCGAGATAATCGACCGTGACGCCAAAGCGCTTTTTGAACGCCGCGGGTAGCTCGACTCTCACCTGTGGATCGGGCGGCCCGATGACCACAACGCGGCCTTCGAGCTTCGCCGCCGCGACGAGATCATCCCAGGTATCCGCGGTGGCACCCGCTACAGACGCGCAAATCAGCGCGATGATCAGCACCAGTCGCTTCGTGATGGCCCAAGCCCCGCTGTCGATCGCCACGCGCATCAATTGGAGCCTCCACGACCAAGAATGTCTTTGGCAAGAAGACGAGCTTTCTCGACCGTCGTCACGGTGAACTCCCAGCCGTAGGTATCGAGGTATTCGACGCCGGGCTGTGGAATTTTGGAGTCGGGCAGGAAGTCACGCTCGTCGATATCGTTACGTGTCGGCACCTCGCGGCGAGCACGGTCCCAAATCTCCATGCCTTCCTTCGATGCCAGCCAGTTGACGAACACCGTAGCCGCCGCGGGGTGCGGCGCCTGATCGAACAGGCTGAGCATGCCGTATTGGGCGGACAGCGTCGCCGAGAGGTCCGGGAGGCCGTAGACGACAAGGATCGGCATTCCCTCCGAGCGCATCTTCTCAACCTGATCCTCATCCGCGTTCAACACGATCGGGTAGGTGCCGCGCAGCAACCAGTCGGTCAATTGACGCTTGTCGCGGGAGATCGCCGGTTTTTGGTCGACGTAAAGCGTCTTGAGGCCGCTCTCGCCGAACGCCAGAAAAAGCCGGGTGGCGAGTGTCGCGCCGCTGCCGAACACCGTCGGGTCCTCGACTGCGATTTTCCCTCTCCACTTCGGATCGAGCAGGTCGCGGCCTGATTTGAACGCGCTCAGGTCGACCTTGTCGGTGTTGATGTAGAACGACGGCTGGACGAGGTTGGAGATCCTCAGGATGTATTGCTGTTCCGGATCGACGAACCACGGGCTGCCGCGCTTCCACTTGGTGCCATCCACCACCTCCGGCAACATCAACACAGGCTTGAGGGGCGCCAACATCTTCTCGGGATAAAACACGGTCGCAGCGGTCTGAAGCCCGCTGATGACGACGTCTGTCGTGTAGAGACCGGCGGCGCGCTCGGCGCGTAATTTCGGGATCTGGTCATTGGTCCGGCCACCGACATAATCGATGGTAATGCCGAAGCGCTTCTTGAATGCTGCCGGAAGCGCGGTGCGTACCTCGGAGTCCGGCGGGCCGATCACCACGACCTTTCCTTCGCGCTGGGCCGTCGCGACGACTTCATCCCAGCCTGTTGCACCGTACGCCCCGCCACACACCGCGGATGCGCAGATCAGTACCGCCAGAACAAGCTTTCTCATCGCCTCGCCTGTGCATTATCGGGCTTGTTTGGCGGCAACTCAGAGCGCCATCGCCTGCATCGGCTTGGGTATTGTCCGCGATCCTCGAGCCATATCAAAGTCGGTACTTCACGCCCCAGTCGCTCCGCAGCCCCGGCCGGCGTCGGTGACGGTTTTGAATGTTCCCAAAACGGGTGTATTTTCGACGTTAATAAGCGCTGCAGGGAAACGGCGCCCGGCTCCCGACGACGGGCCGGCTGGTGCGTCGCCGCCAAACAAGAAACGTCGTGTTCTCGCGAGCGTCGCGACGTACTGCGCACTCCGGAACGCGACCCAATCGTTGGGAGACGCGCGTGCTCACACCGGAAGAAAACAAGCGACTGACCGAGATTGGCCCCGGTACGCCGATGGGCGAACTGTTCAGGCGCTACTGGCTGCCTGTTGCCGCTGTTTCGCAGATGAAGGGCCGCGACACCTTGCCGGTCCGCGTGCTTGGCGAGGAACTCGTCCTCTACCGCGATCTCTCGGGCAATTACGGGCTGATCGCGGCGCGCTGTCCGCATCGCAGCATGTCTCTGGTTTACGGCATTCCGACCGAATTCGGCCTGCGCTGCCCCTATCACGGGTGGGCGTTCAATGGGTCGGGCGCCTGTGTGGAGCAGCCGTACGAGGACACGGAAAATCCCCACGGGCGCTACAAAGACAAGATCACCACACCCGCCTACCCCGTCGCCGAGCTCGGCGGGATGCTGTTCGCCTACCTCGGGCCGAAGCCGGTGCCAGTGCTGCCGCCGTGGGATCTGTTCGTCATGGACGACGTCGTGCGGGAGGTCGGATTTTCTGTCGTTCCCTGCAACTGGCTGCAGATCATGGAGAACTCGCTGGACCCCGTGCATGTCGAGTGGCTCCACCAGCACATGCGCAACTATGTGGTCGGGAAGCTTGGCAAGCCGGAGAAACAGCGTCGGCCGCAGTCACACAAGAAAATCGGCTTCGACGTGTTCGAATACGGAATCATCAAGCGCCGGATCATCGATGACCGGACCGAGCAAGACGAGGACTGGGCCGTCGGCCACCCGGTCATCTTCCCGAACTTCCTGAAGAGCGGCAGCACGTCGCGTCCAGTCTTCCAGATTCGCGTGCCGATCGACGATCGGAACACGGCCTACTGGTGGTACCGCTGCTACACCGCCGCCTCCGGCGTGCCGATCGTGCCCCAGGCCGCCGACGACATCCCGTTCTTTACCGCGCCGGTACCACAGATCGACGCGTCCGGGCTGCCGCAGTGGGACATCCTCGACAACAACAGCGGCCAGGACATCGTCGCCTGGATCACGCAAGGCGCGATCACCGACCGCACCAAGGAATCGCTCGGGCGGTCGGACAAGGGCGTGGTGATGTATCGCCGGCTGCTTCAGCAGGCTCTCGAGGCCGTCGCCAACGGCGCCGACCCGATGAACGTCTTTCGCGATCCCTCGCTCAAGCGGCTGGACCTTGCGATCGAATCGAACAAGTTCGGCACGGCCGGCGGTGCCTTAGCGGACATCAATGCGAGGGGCGGTGGCGGCAACACCACGAAATACAGTCCCATTCTCAAACGCCTTCTGGACGAGCAAGCGCGCTAGACGATGGATATTCAGTCTCAAGCGGCCGTGAAAAATCCAAAGCCGTCGTCGCGGCGCACAAGCGTCTACGACCAGTGGATCGAGTCTCTCGGCCTGCCCGTGTACGGCGGGCATCACGTCGAGGATTTGCGCAGCATTGACCTTGCCTGGTGGGAAGAGCGCCAGGCGAATGCCGCGTTCCTGCGCCTGAAAGGCATGGAGGGAGTCTCCGAGGGGCGTGTCATGGAGATCCCGCCCGGTAAGGCGTCTCTCCCCCTGAAGCTTGCGGTCGGTGAACTGGTCTACGTCCTCTCTGGACAGGGGCTGACGGCCGTGTGGAGCGAAGATGGCGGGCCCCGGAAAACATTCGAATGGCGGGCGCGAAGCCTCTTTCATCTCCCGCGCCACCTCCACCATCAGATCTTCAACGCCAGCGGCGACGAGCCGGTAAGGCTTCTCCACTACAACTACCTGCCAGTCGCCATGGCGGCAGTGCCCGATCCCGACTTCTTCTTCAACAACCCGTACCGCGCGGCGACGCGGTTCAGCGACGACGACGAGCCGTTCGCCGAGCCGACGGAGGTCAAGAACGACAAGGCCGGCGCGCCGTCGATCGGCGTCTATTGGGTCGGCAATTTCTTTCCTGACCTCGGTCATTGGACCCGGCTCAACAGCTTCAAGGATCGCGGTGCCGGCGGCAGCGCCATTTTCATGCGCTTCCCGAACGCCGAGATGGGCGCGCACATGTCGGTGTTCGATCCCGGGCTCTACAAGAAGGCGCATCAGCATGGTCCCGGTCGGGTGATCGTCATCCCGGGCGGCGAAGGCTATTCGATGCTGTGGAAGAAGGGCGGCGAGAAGATCGTTTGCCCGTGGCATGAGGCGACCGTCTTCGTGCCACCCCAGGACTGGTATCACCAGCACTTCAACACCGGGCAGACAGCCGCCCGCTACCTTGCGCTCGGGCCCCTCCCGCAATTTCGCGGCAAGGGCGAAACCCCACAGGATCGTGCCGACCGCCAGATCGAGTACACCGACGAAGATCCGTGGATTCGCCAGAAGTTCGCCGAGGAGTGCGCCGCGCGCGGACATGGGAGCCGGATGCCCGACGCCGTCTACCGGGATCGCGATTATCAGTGGGCTTACGGCGACGAGAAGGAATAGCGCGACGTTCTAAACCCGCGCCGACGACACCCACGGCACCTGGCGCTCGAGCGCGATTTCGCTGCGCGTCGCCGCCGAGCGCTCCACGGCCACCAGAACTTCCTGCGTCGCCATGCCCCAACGGCCGTCGGCCGGCAGCGGCGTGCCGTCGGCGATCGCGTGATAGAAGCTCGCGAGCCGGTTGTCGCGTCCGTCCGGCTTCGCCGGGAGCGCGATCTCCCACTGCTTCTCGTCGCCGTCGACGATCAGTCCGTTGGGCGACAGCCGCACGTCGCCTTTGTCGAAGCTGACGATCAGCGGCCCGTTGAGAATCCAGCCGCCGGACTGTGACTTCGGCTTGGTCGCGGCGACGCTCCGGCGCCCACCGCCGTAGCGCTCGGCGGCGGCGGCACTTGCCTCCCAGGCCGGCGCGTCCTCGCTGTGACTCCTGAGTTCGCGTCGCGCACGGCCGTAGCGCTCGGGGTCAGCTAGCGGTTGGCCGCCGTCGAAGCCGTACACCAGGGCGCCCGACGAGAAGTGATCGTAGGCGCTGTTGACGGCGGTGCCGCAAACGTCGCCATCGAATTCAAAATAGACGGTGTAGGCGCCCGGCACCCGTCGCGCGGAATCCCAGGTCCCGGACATGCCCCGCACGCTGCGCATCATCCCGCCGCCGATGGTCCTGATCAGGTCGAAATGATGTGGCCCCTGCCGCCACAGCAGACCGTTGCCCCAGCCCGGCGTCAGCTCTTCCGCCGTGCGCGGCAGATACAGCCAGTTCACATAACGCCAGCTTTGAATCATGCGCAATCGGCCGAGCTCGCCGGCACGGGCGATGTTCCGAATCGCCTGAATCCTGCTCTCAAAGCTGTGCTTCACGTTGACGCCCAGCAGCACGCCGTGGCGCTCGGCGGTCAAAACCATTGCCTCGGCCTCGTCCAGGGTGACAGCCATCGGCTTCTCGATCAGGACATGCTTGCCGTGCTCGAGTGCGATGCGCGCCTGCTCGCTGTGAAGGCGCGTGGGCGTGCCGATGTAGACCAGCGTCACCTCGGGGTCGGCGCAAAGCTGGTCGGCGCTGGTGTAGGTGCGGACACCTTCGTGGTCGTGGGCGAAGCGAGCGAGAACGACAGGGTCCACATCCGCAACAGCCCTAATCGTGAAAAATGGACTGCGGCGAAACGCGGGGAGCATGTTCACCGCCGCCCCGCCAAGCCCCACGATCCCCAACCCTAGCGGCGGGCCCCGGGTATCCCCTGCCAAATCATCACTCCGCGTTGCGATGTCGCCGACCCTGCTCGCCAGGCCCGCGTCAATATGTGACTGATAGTTTACGGGAATGCCGGCTCAGCGTCCCAGTAGGTCCTTCATCAGGAGACGAACTTTCGCTTTCACCACCGTCGAGAATTCCCAGTCATAGGCGTCGAAGTATTCGACGCCTTGAACCGGGATATTCTCGGCGGGTATGTAGCTCGCCTCGTCGATGTCGTTGCGGGTAGTCGCGCGCGTGCTGGCCCTGGAGTAGACCTCCAGGCCCTCCTTCGACGCGATCCAGTTCACGAACAGTTTGGCGGCGTTCGGATGCGGGGCGCGGTTGAACACAGCCACCATGCCGTTGCCCGCCGACAGCGGCGCCACGATCCCCGGCATGCTGAAGATCGAGCGGACAGGAAGATCCTCCTTGGCCATCTTCTCGACTTCGGTGAAGTCGCTGCCCACAGCGATGGCATGGGTGCCACGGAGGAGCCAATCGGTTATCTGCCGCTCGTCGCGGCTGATCGCGGGGTTCTGGTCGACGTACAGCCTTCGGACGAAGTCCTCTCCGAGCTGGACATAGAACTGAGCCGCGACGTTGCTCCCGGTCCCCGATGCGGTCGGATCATGCAGCGCGATCTTGCCCTTGAACTTGGGATTGAGCAGCAAGTCCCGCGCATTGGTCATGTCTGCGGGCTTGACCTGTCGCGTGTTGACGGAAAACACCTCCGACACATAATTGAACAGCCGCAGCACATACCTGTGCTCCGGATCGGGAAACCAGAGTTCCCCGCGCTTCCACTTGGACCCGTCGAGCACATCCGGGTGAATCAGAAGAGGCTTGATCGGGTCCAGCATCTTCTCTTCGTAGAACACGGTCGCGAGCGTCTGAATCGCGGCGAGCGCCACGTCGGCCGAATAGATGCCGGCACTGCGCTCCGAGCGTAATCGTGTCGCAGCGATTCCGCCGGGACCGCCCAGGTATTCGACCTCGACCCCGAACCGCTCCTTGAAGGCCGCCGGGAGTACCTTGCGGACCTCCTGATGGGCGGGACCGATCACCACCACCTTGCCCTCACGCTGCGCGGCGGCGATCAGGTCCTCCCAGGCCTTATCCCGGCCGCTTAGGTCCTGGGCAGAAGCCGCGCCGCACAGCAAGACCAACGCCAACGCCAGCAGCCTGACCATTACCGCCTCCCGTCGTGCCCGTACGCTGACTTGGGACCGTACGCAGGTTCAGGACACGTCCTCTCCCACCAACTTGCAGTAGTAGCGCCAGAGCGGAGCGTCATCCTTGACGCGCTTCGACTTCCTGAACGACGCAAGGTCCTCGTCCGAGATCGGCCGTGGGTTGCCGAGCAGGTGCGCGCGGTAGTTCATCTCGGCAAGATTGTTGAGTTTTATGGCCGTCAGCGTCGCCTCTTCGATGGATCCGCCGCATGTGGTCACACCGTGACCGCGCATCAGACAGGCGCGCCCCGTCATGGTGGCGGCAAATTCCTCTCCGAGCTTGTCGTTGGTGACGGTAACGCTGCGTGGGTAGACAGGAATCCCATCCGTCAGGAGGCGAAGGCTGCTCGGGTCGTATCCGCCGTAAATCGGCATCAACTCCTTATCGCACACGGTGAACAGGACCACGGTCGGCGGGTGGGCATGAACGACCGCCTGGACGTCCGGCCGCGTGCGGTAGAGCCAGGTGTGGATGAAAACTTCGCGGGGCGGTTCCAGACCCGACCGCCCTTCGAGAATGTTGCCCTGAAGGTCGACCGTGATCACGTCGTCGGGCTCGGTGTAGCGGACCCCGCTCTCGTCGTCGCCGCGCCCGCGGATCACCACGGTGTCGGTGCCCGGCACCCGCATGCTGAGGTGACCTGTCGCCGCCTTGGTCAGATCGAGCTGGCCGATCACCCGGCAGGCACGGGCGACACGCTCTTTCAGTTCACGAATTTCATGCATGAGGAAGCACCGCCACGATCTCGACCTGGAACAGATTTTTGCCGCCGAGGTCGGCGACCACCGCATGTCGTGCCGGGCGGCTGCGCTCATCGGGGAACATCGCGATCCACTCCTTGTTGAAGTGATCGCGCAGCTTGCGATCCTTCACGAACAGCGTCAGCCGGATGATGTCTTCGGTCGTTCCGCCCGCCGCCGCCATGAACCGCCGGACGTTCTCCATGACGGCCCTGGCTTGGGCACCGGGCTCCGACGGAACCTCATCGGTCTCCGGATCGTGCCCTGAAATTCCCGACGAATAGACGATGTTGTCGATCCGGCAACCCATCGGGATCGGCGACTTGTGCTCCATCCCGGGCGGATCGATCGATTGGCGCCTGCTCATGTCTTCTCCCCCTGTGCGTCGACTTTGCCTCACGGCTCGCCGAAGAAACGGACCGCGTTGTCCCACATCAGCTTCCGGGTCGACTCGCGACCGATGACGTTCTCCCAGCCGAGGACGCGATCGGCGGATTCGGGGAAGCGCGACTCCGCGTGCGGGTAATCCGACCCGAACATGAGCAGATGATCGCCGAGGAAGCTGTTGAACATCTTCGCCATCTCCGGCCCCTCGTGCTGCTCGATCGCGGCGAAGAAGCGCCCCCCAGTGACGTACTCGCTCATTTTGTGCTGGAGGTCCTCGTTGACGTAACCGAGGTAGATCACCTGATCGTCCATCCGCTTCGACCAGAACGGCAGCCAGCCGAAGCCGGATTCGAGGATGCCGTAGCGGATCTTGGGATAGCGGTCCATGAGGCCGGCGCCGAAGAACGCGCCCATGGCCCGCATTGCCGCCCAAGGATGGCTCGCGCAACGCCCGAGGAACGGATTGGCCCACATGTCGCGGTAGCCCGGATAGCCGGTCGACAGGCTGTGGTGGATGACCGCGAGGTCATACTCCTGCGCCGCCGCCCAGATCGGTTCGAGATCCGGATGGTCGAGCGGATAGTCGATCGGCAGTTTGGGATGGACGGCGACGCACCACGGGGTCGGGCCCCAGCGCTTGATTTCCGCGATCGAGCCTTCGACCGACAGCGGCGTGACCGTGACCGCGGATTTCAGACGGTGCGGATCACGGCCGCAGAAGTCGTTGAGGTAGCGATGCTCGGCGTAGATGAACTCCATCTCGAGCTCGGGTTCGGGGTGCCCGGCGCCACCGCTGTGGACGATGAAGTGGACGTCGGTGCCTTCTTCGTCCATGTCGCGCAACCGCGCTGCGGAATCGTAATCGCCGCCGCCTTCGGTCGGGAAATGGACGCCCATGAAGGTCTGGAACTTGCGCTTGGCGTTCTCGCGCGGACCGGCCTCGCCAAGGAACCGCGGCTTTGACTTGCTCCAGCCCTCGCGCTTGGCGAAGCGGTAATAATGGCGATAGGGCTGCTGCCGCTTCTCGCCCGCCATACCGACCAGCACCTCCTCGCGATGATCGTCGAGGTCCGGGATGCGTTCGATGGCCGACGCCGTCAAGTACGGCCGGATCGATTCGGCCGTGGGACGGACATGAGTGTCGGCGTCGTAGATCTTTATGCCATTGCGCATGTTGTTCGCCTTTATCGGTACGCGTTGGACGGCATCAGACAGTCTGGTGAACGGGTGGAGCCGACCGGGCACCGAGCTCATCCACCAGGCGGTCGATGAATCCGGAGTCGTCGAGCTCCTTGACCCAGTGCAGATCCCAGAGCGCGAGCGGATTGAGCCCGGTGGCTTCGGGATACTCGACGGTCGCAATCTCGTAGGTGTTGGCAACGGCCTGGGGCGTCGGATAGGGCTTCGGCTTGAGACCGCGCGCGATGGCATCGACCTGACGGGCGAGTTCCTTCGGATCGTCGATTTTCATCCGCTTCATCGGTTCGCCACGCGCGATCGCCAGAGCTTCGTCACGGCGGTAAATCAGCAGGCACACCGCATGCACGACGGCCTTGAGGTAGTCGCCGATCAGCGCGGGATTGGCCCTCGCGAACTCGGCCACGCACGCCTGGGCGTAATGGCCCACGATGGGCAATTCGGGAACGTTGATGACTTTGAGCCCAGCTGCGACCGCCTGCGGCACATACAGTGGCGACATGAACGCGGCGACGCAGTCGCCAGAGGCCACCTTCTTCCATTGCCCCCAGCGTCCGACCTCGTCGTCTTCGAAGAAGACGGTGCTGACGTCCTTGTCGAGTTCCATCATGCGCAGCCACTGCGCGATGGCGTGCGGCTGGCCCGATGGCCGGACGGCGAGCGCGCCGCCCCTGAGATCGCCAATGTCGTTCACCCGTGGAGCGACAACGAGGTCTAGGTTGCCGCCTTTGCTCGGTGCGCACAGAAACGAGATTTTCTCGCCCGCGGCCGCCTTCTCGTAGAGGTATTCGAGGTGTTCGATGATGACGTCGGCGGCGCCATCGAACAGCGCCGATTCGAACGCGGCCGACGGCTTCATGTGGAGCACCTCGACGTCGACGCCGTAATATCGCCGCGCCATCTCCCGAATGCAGAAGATCAACGGCGTACGGTCATGATCGCGATAGGCCAGCCGCACCGTTCTCATCGCGCCAGCTGCTCCTTGAGCCACATCCGAACCTTCAGCTTGGTGTTCAGGGCGAAATCCCAGTCGTAACCGTCGAAATACTCGACGCCGGGCTTCGGAATGACTTCGGGGGGAAGAAAGCTGGCCTCGTCGATGTCGTTGCGCGTCGTCGCCCACTTCACCGTGCGGGCGTAGAGCTCGAGTCCGTCCCTGGAGGCGATCCAGTTCACGAACAGCTTCGCGGCGTTGGGATGGGGCGCATGGTTGAACACCGCGATCAGGCCGTTGCCACCAAGGACCAAAGGCGCGAAACCTGGAATCGAGTACACCGCCTCGACCGGCATGCCCTCCTTGCGCATGCTCTCGATCTGAGCGTCGTCCGCGCCAAACACGATCGGATAGGTACCGCGCAGCAACCAGTCCGTGAGCTGCCGCTCGTCCCGACTGATGGCGGTCTTCTGGTCCACGTACAGCTTGCGGACGAAGTCCTCGCCGAGTTGCACGTACATCACCGCGGCGAAGGCGCTTCCCGTGCCGGTCACCGTCGGATCATGGCTCGCGATGCGCCCCCGAAACTTCGGGTTCAGGAACAGATCGCGCGCACTCGGCATGTCCGCGGGCTTGACCTCGCGGGTGTTGATCGAGAACAGCTCGGCGGCGGAATTGAAAAGTCGGAGGACGTACTCCTGCTCCGGATCGGGAAACCACAGCTCGCCCCGCTTCCATTTCGATCGGTCGGTCACCTCAGGGAGGATGAGGAGCGGCCGCAGCGGCTCGAGCATTTTCTCCGCGTAGAAGACGGTCTGCAGGGTCTGAACCGCCGCCAGCGCCACATCGGTCGAGTAGATGCCGGCGGCGCGCTCGGCGCGGATTTTGGATGCGGCAATTCCGCCCGGTCCACCGATGTACTCGACGTTGACTCCGAACCGGCTCTTGAACGCCTCGGGCAAGGCGCGGCGGATCCCCGGATGGGCCGGGCCAATGACGACGACAGTGCCTTCCTTCTGAGCGGCAGCTACCAGCTCGTCCCAGGTCTGGGCAGTGTCGCGCGCCATGTCCTGCGCGGCCGCGGCGCCACAGATCGCAAGCGCGACTGCAACGACCGCCAACGCCATCGGTGACCTCGGGCGCCTCATGCCGGTGCTTCCCCTACTCCGCCGCCGTCACCCGTGCCTCTTTGAGAATCCCTCCAAGCCACAGCATTTCGTCAATGAGCGGCTTGATCTTGTCGTCGTACTCCGCGGGCTCGAACTTGCTGACGCCGGGGAAGATCGGCGCCGTCGGCAGCGGGATCATCTGCAACGCCATCACGACATCGCGGACCTGCTCGACCGCGCGCGCGCCACCCACGCGCCCTGCCGACACGCCGCAGATTCCGGCCGGCTTGCGCTCGTACTCGGCAAGCACCGAGTCGAGCAGGATTTTCAATTCGCCGGGATACCCGTGGTTGTACTCCGGGGTGACGATCATCAGGCCGTCGGCACGCGCCATGAGGTCACGCCAGGGCCGCATCGTCGGCTGGAGCTGGCGGGAATGAAACGTGACGCCGGTGACGTAATCACGGACGTCAACAAAAGGAGAATCGATTCCCGCCGCGAGCATCTGTCCGTGGACATAACGGGCGACCACCTCGGACTTCCGGCCCTCGCGGCCGGATCCGAGCAGCACTGGAACGAGGAGTTTGGCGCTCATGGGCTGTCCTAGGCGTGGGCGATGGTGACGCTGGAGAGATCGGACACGCCGAGACCGAGGTCCATGGCGCGCCAGGATTCGCCGCCGTCGTCGCTGGCGAAGAACTCCCCATTGCGACACGCGGCGTAGATACGTCCGGGAAACGCGTCGTCGACGGTGATTGCCTCGGGGTAGTTATGGCTGTCGATGCCCTGTCCGAGCTGGGTCCAGCTTTTTCCGCCATCGATCGACTGGATCATCGTCGACTCGGCACCGCTGTCACGCCGGCGCCATTGACCGGGCTGGCCATTTCCGAGTGCGGTGAACAGACGCTTCGGATCACGGGGATCCGGCGTGAGCGGAACCGAGTACTCGTGGGTGAAATTCATCGCCGTGGGCGTCCAACTCTGGCCGCCGTCCTCACTGAGGTAGAGCGCCCGTCCCGGCGCGCGCTTCAGCCGAGCATCGTGCCCGCCGGTTGCGATGACGATGCGCTTGGTATCGACAGGATCGATCACGATGGTGTGGACGTCGCAATCGACGTTCTTGTCGAGAAGCGTCCACGATTTGCCGCCGTTGGTGCTCTTCAGGATGTAGCCGACCTGAAGCGCGGCATAGATCGTCTTCGGATCCTTCGGATCGACGACGACATCGCGGACGTGCGGCTCGACGCTGGCGACGGGATACGGCACGGTGGCGACGAACGGAATGTCCCAGACCGACTCGAGACGCGTCCAGTTCTTGCCCTCGTCTTCACTGACGAAGACGTCTATCGGCTCGCATCCGGCATAAATGCGCCGCGGGTCATGGGGATCGATCGTGACAGAGCGGACCTTGCCGGGCCCCCGTTTGCCGTAGCAAGGCTTCTTCCAGGTCTTGCCGAAATCCTCGCTGACGATCACACCGTCGCCGCGCGTGCCGGCAAACACCTTGTTGGGCGCTCCGGGCGCGACGGCGACCTCTGGAATGTCCCAGTTCTTCAGGCCTCTGTCGGTGATCTGCCACGAGCTGCCGTCGCGGCTGCGGGCGGTGATCACGCCCTTGTCGGTTCCGATGTACAGCACGCTTTCCATGGCTTTCTCCCGATGGCGAATTAGCGTCCGAGCATTTCCTTCATGCGAAGACGCGCGGTTTCCTTGGCGGTGACGGTGAAGTTCCAGTCCGACAGATCGAAGTACTCGGCGCCGGCCTTCGGAATGCTCTGCGGCGGCACGAATGACGCCTCGTCAATGTCGTTGCGCGTGGGCGACCACTTCACCGCGCGTGCATAGGTTTCGAGGCCATCCTTCGACGCAATCCAGTTCACGAACAGCTTGGCGGCGTTCGGGTGCGGCGCATTCTTGAACATGCCGACGAGTCCGTTGCCGACCGCGACGATGCCGGGCAGGTCTGGCAGCGTGAATACCGCCTTCACCGGCATCCCCTCCTTGCCCATCTCGTCGATCTGAGCATCGTCGACGCCGAGAACGATCGGGTACGTGCCGCGCAACAACCAGTCGGTGAGCTGGCGCTCGTCGCGACTCATCATAGGTTTCTGGTCGACGTAAAGCTGTTTCGCGAAATCCTCGCCGAACGCGGCGTAGAAGCGCGCCATCTGATTGCTGCCCGTGCCGGGCACGGTCGGATCATGGGTCGCGATCTTGCCCTTGAATTTCGGATTGAGGAGCAGATCTCGCGCCGTCCTCATGTCCGCGTCCTTAACGACGCGGGTGTTCACCGAGAACTGCTCCGACTGACTGCTGAACAGCCGAAGCACGTACTGCCCCTCAGGGTCCATGAACCACGGCTCGCCCTTCTTCCACTTCGAACCGTCGAGCACCTCCGGCAGCAGCACCGGGCGGATGGGCTCCAGTAGCCCCTCGCGGTGAAAGATCGTCGCCATGCTCTGAACGCCCGCGAGCGTGATATCGGCGGTGTAGAGCCCGGCGCTTCGTTCGGCGCGGAGCTTGATGGCGGCGGCACTCGCAGGCCCGCCCAGGTATTCCATATCGACGCCAAACCGAGCCTTGAAGGCGGCCGGCAGCGCTCGCCGAACCTCGGGGTGGGCCGGCCCCATGACGACGACCTTGCCCTCGCGCTGCGCTGCCGCGACGAGCTCATTCCAAGAGCCCATCGTGTCGCCGGCATAGGCCGATGTCCCGACGCAGAGCGCGAGCGTCGCAGCGATAACGACCGCGCGAGCGACCGCGAACTCACTTGCCACCGTTACGCTCCTCCCCTTTCGACAATTGCAGCAATCCGAGGCACCGAGCGACGATGATCATCGCGCATGTGATCACGGTGATCAGAAGTCCGAGAGCGGCGGCACGTTCCAGCTCACCGGTGAAGCTGTACTCCAGCAGCAAAATCGAAAGCGGCCGTGACTGTGCGCTGTAGAGCAGCACCGGCGTGCTGATCGCCGTCAGGGCATGACCGAAATTGAGGATCCCGACCGTGAGTGCGACAGGCGCTATCAGAGGCAGCAGAATACGGACATACGTGTATATCCACGACCCTCCGGAGACCCGCGCCGACTCCTCGAGGTCGGAGCCCAGCTGTAGGAACACCGACTTGAACGCCTGCGTGCTGACCGGACTGTCATGGATCGTCAGCGCGACGGCGATGCCGAATACCGTTCCGTAGAGGACGCCGCGCAGGGGCGTCGCCAGGAAGATCCAGAGGAGTCCCAGACTCATCAGGATGCCGGGTGTGACCCACGGCAGCCAGCAGAAGAACTCCAGCGCCGGCTTCGCCGTGGATTTCCTTGGCGAGGCCAGCAGGTAACCAACACCTGAATAGAGAAGGATGCTCATCAGGGCCGTGGCGCCGGCGATCAGAAGGCTGTTCTTGAGCGAGCCAAGGAAGATCGGGTCACTCAGCAGGTTCACCCAATGGGCTACCGTGAACGGCGACTGTATATTGAAGAAGCCGTAGCGCCGCATGAACGAGCCGATGACGAGAAACGTCAAAGGCAACACCATTGTGATGAGGAACCACAGAACAAATCCGCTGATGGCGACGTACCGCCACCGGCCCAGCCTGATACGGTACGTCGAATAGCCCTGCCCCGTCACGACGGTGAATTTGCGGTCGCCCTGCAGATAGCGGCGATAGAAGTACGCGAGCACCGCCAGCACGAGCAGGAAGATCGAGCCGAGTGCCGTGGCCTCGCCATAGGACGGCGGCTCCTGCCGCAGGTAGTCGTATATCCGCGTGCCGTAGACGTAGATATTGGCAGGGAGCCCGAGCAGGAGCTCGGTATTGAACGATTCGAGCCCTTTGATGAAACTTAGAACCGCGATCGCCAGGATCATCGGTGATAGCAGCGGAAACGTGATGCGCCACAGCGTGTAGAAGGTGTTTCCGCCGCAGGTGCGGCCGGATTCCTCGAGGGTGGCTCCAAGCCGGCGGAACAGCGGCGTCAGCAGCATGACGTTGAACCAGATGCTGCCGGTGCCGAGGTGCACCCATACGATGCCCCAGAAGCTGTAAGGATCGAATAGCGGACCACTGACGAAGGGCAACCTCTGGGCTAGCTCGTTGAGCATGCCGAAATGGGGATCGAGCAGCAGTATCCAGGCCAACGTCAGTGGAAAATCCGGGACGAAGTAGGCAAACCAGCACAACACCTCGACGGCGCGCCCCCACGGCATGTCGGTGCGGGCGACGAGCCAGGACACCAGCACAGAGAGCGTCAACGAAGGCACCAGTCGCACGATCGACAGCAGAAAGCTCATCCAGAGGGCGCTCAGGGTCTTCGGATCGGCGAAGGCCCGAACCCAGTTGTCGAGGCCGTAGACCGCCCCATTTCCCGGAGCAGAGACGTTGAAACTCCCGACCAGCAAAAACAGAACGGGCAACGCAGTCATCACGGCGAAGAACAACAATGCCGCGATCTCGGCGACACGCGTGCCGCGCGGCCGCAGCGGCTTCGGAACGATGAGATCCGTAACGATCGTGTTCACGGCGGCAGCACCGTGATGCACGCCGGATTGAACGCCAGCCGGATATCGGCGCCCACCGGGTATGTCTCCCGCTTGGTCGCCGGGAGGGTCACGGACCGCCCCGCGGCATTGATCGTGTACTCGAGGTGATCCCCCATGTAGATGATTTTCGCGACGGTCCCGCGCACCTGATTGGGCGCAACTTCGCCGCCTGGGAGGAGCGTAATCTCCTCAGGCCGGGACAGAATGCGTACCGCGTCGCCATCCCGAAAGTGGCCATCGGATTCCGACTCGACGGCAACGCGCCCCTCGCCCGATACGTCGACCCAGCGACGCCCGGAATCGACATACATCGTGCCGCGCAGAATCACCGTACGACCGAGGAAGTCACCGACAAATCGAGTGAGCGGACGTTCGTAGACGTCGGCCGGGGAACCGATCTGCTCGATTCGCCCCTTGTTCACGATGGCAATCCGATCCGAGAGCGACATTGCTTCGGACTGGTCATGGGTGACATAGACCACGGCGAGGTTGAGACGATTCTGCAACCCGTGAAGCTCGGTCCGCATCTGATCGCGCAGCTTCACATCGAGATTCGACAACGGCTCATCCAGCAACAGGAGACTCGGCGTGTGGACGATCGCCCGCGCCAGCGCCACGCGCTGCTGCTGCCCGCCCGAAAGTTGCGTGGCCCCACGGTCCTGCAGACCTGACAGGCCGACGAGCTCGAGTGCTTCGGAGACGCGGGCCTTGATCGTGTCCTGTGGCTGCCGGCGGGCGCGCAACGGGAAGGCCACATTCTCGAACACCGACAGGTGCGGCCAAATGGCGTACGATTGGAACATCATCCCGATGCGCCGCTTGTGCGGCGGGACATCGATGCCCTTCCGCGGAGCGGCGAGACAGCGTCCTTCGAGGACGATCTCGCCCTCATCCGGGGTCTCCAATCCGGCGAGAAGTCTCAATGTGGTGGTCTTGCCGCAGCCCGACGGCCCGAGCAGCGTAAAGAACTCGCCAGGAGCTACGCTGAAGCTCACGCCATCGACGATCACATGGTCGCCGAAACGCTTGACTACATTGCTGAACTCAATGAGCGCACCACCCACGTATCCCTCGCCGCGACGAACGCATTGCACTCGATACGGAACGTACTGGGTAACGGAATGTCTCAACCAATCCTTCGTCGCAACGGCACCGCGACGGGCTCGCTCGGGAGGCCTCGCCGACCGGCGAGAGATGGCAGATCGAGGCAAGCACAGAACACCGCGGCTTATCGCCGCAGTCGAACGTCAGTCATTAGACCGCGGGTGTCCGCGCCGTCCGCTACTGTCGCCCGCTAGAGTTATGTGCCTGCGCCTGCATGTATTTTGGCCTCCCGTTTCTTTTTTTAATCGTAGGTCCAACGCCCGAGCTGAGTCAAATAGGTGGTTCATGCAAAGTGCGCGCTCGCGGTCGGTGTGCATACCGCAAGCCGCCAATTCACTCGATAGGCAGCGAAGGATGGAATCGCCAACGGATGCAAACGGGTGGATAGCTGACCTCTCTCCACAGCTCCTCGGGCACGCCCGGCAGACTTTCCACAGCCCCCTTGTGCTGCCTTTCGCGTGCGCGCACAGTTCTCGCATCGCGACAAGCGAGGGGAGCTATTGCGCTTAGCGCTCCCGTTTAAAGCGAAGAAGCCGCGAGAGGCCCCCGACAACCGGGACACCGGCGCGGCGGATGAGTTGAGAGGCAACGGCGCTTCCCCTTCGGGTCGCGACGCATCTTCTCCTTCGGTACCGACATAACCCAGCGTCGCGATCCGCGACCGAGGAAGCAATCGGCGGCGTCGGCTACGCTTTCAACGCAGCGTGGCACCCTGCCGACCCTCGTGGAGAAGGAAAAGGTGGATTTCGCTGATCCGCCGACGACGACGTGTGTCCGCGCCGAGGTAGCTCCAGAGCGCGAACCCACCGGCCCCTCACCAGCCCGCTCCGGCCTCACACACCGGAGCGGGCTTCGGTGATTCAGGAGGCGAGTACCGCGCCGCACGGTGTGTGGCATCCCGTGACCTCCCGTGTAAAATCGGGCCCCTTCCACGATCGATGCAATCCGCAGGACGCAAGCGACCATGCTCATCATCAACAACGACGACGTCACGAAGCTCCTCACGATGGACGACTGCATCCGCGTCCAGGAGGAAGCGTTCAAGAAGCTCCCCTACGGCGGTTCGATTCACCGGCCGCGCATCGACGTCTACATGCCGTGCGACCGCCCCGATGGCTATTACCGGTGGGGCACCATGGAGGGTGCCAACGACGGCTACATGGCAATCCGCATGAAGTCCGACATCATCACCTGGCCGAAGACTCCGGACGGCAACTGGACCGAGGAGAAGTACTGCCGCGAGCCCGGCACGTACTGCGGCGTGATCTATCTGCTCTCCACCCGCACCGCCGAGCCCCTCGCCTTCATCAACGACGGCGTGCTGCAGCACATGCGGGTCGGTGGCGGCGCCGGCATCGGCGTCAAATGGCTGTCGCGCGAGGACTCGCACACCGTCGGGATGCTGGGCTCCGGCGGCATGGCGCGGACGTTCCTCGAAGCGTTCAAGTGCGTGCGCGACATCCGGCTGTGCAAGGTCTACAGCCCGAACCCGAAGCACCGCGAGGAATACGCGGAGGAGATGTCGAAGAAGCTCAACATCGAGGTCCGCGCGGTCGATTCCGCCCGCGAGGCGGTGCGTGGCGTCGACATCCTCACCTCGGCTACCGACTCGATGAAGCCGGTCTACGACGCCGAGTGGATCGAGAAAGGCATGCACGTGACCAATCTCGGCCGCCGCGAGATGCCGGATGCCTCGGCGGCGAAGTTCGATCTGGTGGTGCGTCAGGGCACCGCCGGACTGCAGATGCGCCAGACGGAGCGCTTCCAGGCGGAGCGCGGGCTCTCGCCCGCCGCCTACATCGGCGGCTCGCCAGAGGAGATGAAGCGCATTCCCGAGAAGAACCCGGAACCTGGGTTCGGCGGCGACAGCCCCGAGTTCAACGATCGCGGCAAGGGCGGCGACAAGCCGGAGTTCGCCGATCTCGTCACCGGCAAGTGCAAGGGCCGTACGTCGCGGGACCAGGTCACGTTCTATCGCAACGTCGGCAACCAGGGCCTGCAGTTCTCGGCGGTCGGAGGCTGGGTGTACGAACTCGCCAAGAAGCGCAAGATGGGACGCGAGATCCCGACCGAGTGGTTCCTGCAGGACATCCGCGATTGACGTCGCAGCTCGGGGCAGCGCCCGGGAGACGGGCGCGCCCGCCACGGGGAGACCGACCATGAGAATGCGTACGCTTTTCCTCGCCGCCGCCGTGGCGACCGTCGCCGCGTCCGGGCCCGCCGGTGCGCAGGCGCCGGCGGAGCTTTTCAAGGGAAAGACCATCAACCTGATGATCGGGTTCGGGCCGGGCGGCGCCAACGACGTGTGGGCCCGCGCCATCGCCAAGCACATGCCGAAGCACCTCCCCGGAAACCCCAACATCGTGCCGCAGAATGTCCCCGGCGCCGGCGGGCTCAAGCTGATGAACCAGCTCGCCAACGTGTCGCCGAAAGACGGCACCGCGATCGGCCTCGTCAACCGCGGCATCCCGCTCGAGCCGCTGCTCGGCGGCCAAGGAACCCAGTTCGATCCCATGAAGATGAACTGGATCGGCAGCCCCGATAAGGACGTGACCGTGTGCTCCGCGCGCAAGGACGCGGCGGTCCAGAAGATGGAGGATCTGTTCTCGAAGGAGCTGATCGTCGGAGCGACCGGGTCCGGCGCCGATACGGCGATCTACCCCGAATTCCTGGCGGAGCTGCTCGGGATGAAGTTCAAGACGATCAAGGGCTATCCCGGCTCCAAGGAGATCTCGCTCGCCATGGAGCGCAAGGAGGTGCAGGGCATCTGCCTCGCCTACGATTCGCTCATGCGCCAGCCGCTCGCCCGAGACGGCAAGGTGAATATCCTGTTCCAGGCGGCGCTCACGGCGGACCCGCGGCTCAAGGACGTGCCGATCGGCACCGATCTCGCCCGTTCCGAAGCCGATCGCGCCGCGCTCAAACTGTTCTTTGCGCGGGTCGCGCTCGGCCGTCCGTTCGTCGCGCCGCCCGGCGTGCCGGCGGAGCGCGTGACGGCGCTCCGCAACGCCTTCGACGAGACGATGAAGGACCCGGATTTCCTCGCCGACGCCAAGCGTCAGGACCTCAGCGTCGACGCGATCACCGGCCAGGAGATCGCCGACATCATCGCCGACGTCTACAAGACGCCGAAGGACGTCGTCGCGCGCACCTCCGAGGCGCTCGGCCGCATCAGCAAGTAGCGGCTGCGGGGCTGGAGAAACTCCGTGCCGCGCTCGATCAGGCGGCGCGGAGCTTCTCGAAGAAGTCGGTGACAGCCGTGCGCAGCGTCTCGGCCTGTTTGGCGAGCTCGGTCGCCGACGACAGTACCTGGCTCGACGCGGCGCCGGTCTGCGAGGCGGCCTGCGACACGCCTTCGATGTTGCGTGACACCTCGCTGGTGCCCGAGGCCGCCTGACCGGCGTTCTGGGCGATCTCCTTCGTGGTGGCGCTCTGCT
>JBLNCI010000013.1:0-178799 GCA_050260515.1 Gemmatimonas sp. | reverse complement strand
ACCCCGACCCCGACCGCGACCCCCCCCCCCCACCCCCCCCCCCCCCCCCCCCCCCCCCCCCCCCCCCCCCCCCCCCCCCCCCCCCCCCCCCCCCCCCCCCCCCCCCCCCCCCCCCCCCCCGCCCCCCCCCCCCCCCCCCCCCCCCCCCCCCTGGCCGCGTGGCATTGCGATCCCCTCACCCAACCCTCTCCCCAACGGGGAGAGGGCCAAGAGCTGCGGACACGGGTCGCGGTGCCCTACACCGGCAGCCTGACTCTGACTCTCAGTCCGCCGAGCCCTGAGTCCTCGAGCGCGATCGAGCCGCCGTGGCCGTGGATGACGTCGCGGGCGATCGAGAGTCCGAGGCCGACGCCGCCGGTCTCGCGGTTGCGGGATTCCTCGAGGCGGAAGAACGGCCGGAACACGTCCTCGCGGCGGTCGGCGGGGATGCCGGGGCCGTCGTCGTCGACGGTGATCTCGATGTTGCCGCCGACGCGGCGCGCGGCGATCTCGGCGCGCTTGCCGTAGGTCGTGGCGTTGGTGACGAGGTTGCTCAGCGCGCGCTTCATCGCGGCGCGTCGCATCGTCAGCACCAGCTCGCCGAGCGGCACGTCGTTGACGGCGACGTCGGCGCCGGCGCGACGCGCCTGGCCGGCGATCTCGTCGATCAGCTCGCCGATGTCGGCGGGCGCGGTCGGCTCGGATTCGTCGCCGCGGGCGAACGCGAGGTAGCCTTCGACCATCCGCTCCATCTCGGTGACGTCGGCCTTGAGCTCGTCTGCGCCCGGTCCCTTGAGCATGGCGAGCTCGAGCTTCATCCGCGTCAGCGGCGTGCGCAGGTCGTGGGACACGCCCGCCAGCATCTCCGTCCGCTGGCTCATCTGGCGGCGGATGCGCTCGCGCATGATGTTGAACGCGTGAGCCGCCTGCCGCACCTCGAGCGCGCCGGCGAGCTTGAACGGCGGCACGTCGCGCCCCTTGCCGAGCGCGTCGGCGGCGCGCGCGAGCCTGCGGATCGGCCGCACCTGGTTGCGCATGAACAGCATCGCGACCGCGAAGAGCACCAGCGACGAGCCGACCATCCACAGCACGAAGATGTACGTGGTCGAGGTGGTCAGGCGCTTGGGCGAGATCGAGACGTGCAGCACGCCGTCGGGGAACTGGATGTCGATCGGCACCGTGCCGCTGCTGTCGCCGCCGAGCACCAGCGGACGGCGCAGCCGGTCGGTGAGCGCGAGGCCGAAGTTCTTGTCGCCGATCGGGATCGGGTGCGCGGCGTTGGGCAGGATCGCGCCCGCCTCGAACGACACTTCGAGGCCGAACGTCTGGCGGCTGATGGTGAGGATGCGCTCGCGGGTCTCGTCGTCGGGCGCGGTGCGCCACAGCTCGATGACGGCGGCAATCTCCGCGACGGCGTTGTCGGTGAGCTGGCGCGACACCCAGCTCCAGTGGCGCTCGTAGAATACGAACGCCGAGATCACCTGGAGCAGGATCAGCGGCGTGACGATGATCAGCAGCGCGCGCCCGAGCAGGGTCCGGGGCAGCAGGCGCTTGATGGCTTCGCCGGGTCTCAGCATCAATCGGTCCGCAGCGCGTAGCCCTTGCCCCGCACCGTCAGCAGGTAGAGCGGCTCCCGCGGGTCATTCTCGATCTTGCGGCGCAGCCGCGCCACCTGAACGTCGACGGCGCGGGTGTTGGCGCAGTCGGACGCCTCGGCGCGCAGCGCCTCGCGCGTCACCGGCTGGCCGGCGCGGCGGGCGAGCGCCGCGAGCAGGCTCGATTCGCCGCCGGTGAGGCGCACCGGCGCGCCATCGCGGGACAGCTCCGAGCGCGCGAGATCGAACGAGAACGGCCCGAAGCGCACGTCGCCGGGCGGATCGATCGCGACCGGCGGCGGGGCGTTGACGCGGGCGAGGATGGTGCGGATGCGGAGCACCAGTTCGCGCGGCTCGAACGGCTTGCCGAGGTAGTCGTCGACGCCGCTCTCGAGGCCGGTGATGCGATCGGCCGCTTCGTTGCGCGCGGTGAGCATCAGGATCGGCACGCGGCTGTCCGCGCGCAGGCTCTGGGCCAGCGACAGTCCGGATTCCCCCGGCATCATCACGTCGAGGACGATGAGATCGACCTCGAACGACTTGAGGCGCGCCCGCGCCGCCGCCGCGTCCTCGGCGGCGGTGACGCGGAAGCCGTTCTCGGACAGATAGCGCGTCAGCAGCTCGCGCAGCCGGCGATCGTCGTCGACCACCAGGATGTGCGGCTGTCCGGTCGCGAGCGCGGCGGCGTCGAGCGTGGTCGCCATGGCGTCAGCGCGCCGCGGCCCGTGCCGGATCCGGGCCGTCGAGACGATCGCGGTCGTGCTCGTTGACGATCCCGGTCAGCACGCGGCGGAAGCCGTCGACGGCGTCGCCGCCGCCCTCGCGGTAGGCGCGCAGGATGCGTGCGCGCTGCCGCTCCATCAGATGTCGTTCGAGTTCGGCGCCCTTGTCGGTGAGACCGAGGTGACGGCGGCGGCGGTCCTCGACTCCGGTGCGCTGCACGACGAAGCCGAGGCGGACGAGGTCGTTGAGGACCCGCGCCAGCGACTGCTTGGTGATGCGCAGGATCGCGAGCAGCTCGCTCACGGTGATCGCCGGGTTGCGGCCGATGAAGTAGAGCGCCCGGTGGTGGGCGCGGCCGAGCCCGTGCCGCGCCAGCACGACGTCGGCCTCGGCCGTGAAGTCGCGGTAGGCGTAGAACAGCAGCTCCATGTCGCGGCGCGCGTCCTGTTCCGACAGATACAGGGCCGAGGCGGGGGCGGTTGGGGCCGATCCGGTCTTTACGTCAGTCATGTTGACATATATGCCGACAGATGCTACCCCGGCGCAACTGTCTTTGTGCTTCGCACGACCGCTTGAAACATTATTTCGGGGCGGACGGCCGCCCCGCCGTGTTCCTTAGCATTCGGGAGAGCCGATCATGGCGATTCAGCCCTTCGACGACCGCGACGGCGTGATCTGGTACGACGGTCGCATGGTGCCCTGGCGGGACGCCAAGGTGCACGTCCTCAACCACGGCCTCCACTACGCGAGCTGCGTGTTCGAGGGCGAGCGCGTTTACGAGCGCCGCATCTTCAAGCACAAGGAGCACATCGCCCGGCTGTTCAAGTCGGCGGAGATCCTCGGCTTCACGATTCCCTACACCCCGGCCGAGGTCGAGAAGGTGTGCGACGACGTCGTCAAGTCGCACAACATCGTCAACGGCTACGTCCGTCCGTTCGCCTGGCGCGGCAGCGAGATGATGGCGGTGTCGGCGCAGCAGACGAAGATCCACCTCGCCGTCGCGGCGTGGGAGTGGCCGAGCTACTTCACGCCGGAGGCGCGTCTGCGCGGCCTTCGCCTCGCCACCGCGCCGTACGCGCGTCCGTCGCCCGCGACCGCGCCGGTGCACGCCAAGGCCGCCGGCCTCTACATGATCTGCACGCTGTCGAAGCACGCCGTCGAGGCGCGCGGCTACGACGACGCGCTGATGCTCGACTATCGCGGCCGCATCGCCGAGTCGACCGGCGCCAACATCTTCCTGGTCCAGAAGGGCGAGCTGCACACGCCCGAGGCCGACTGCTTCCTCAACGGCATCACCCGCCAGACGGTGATGGAGCTCGCGCGCCGCCGCGGCCTCAAGGTGGTCGAGCGCGCGATCATGCCGGACGAGCTCGCCAGGACCGACGAGGTGTTCCTCACCGGCACCGCCGCCGAGGTCACGCCGGTGCAGTCGATCGACGACTACAAGTTCACCGTCGGCCCGGTCACCCGCGCGCTCCTGGAGGACTACGACCGCGAAGTCCGCGCGCACGCGACCAGCCCCGCGACCACCAAGGTCAGCGCGGCGTAAGGGCAAATCAGATACGCGAACGAAAAGGGCGCCTGCGGGCGCCCTTTTTTGTTTGCCGGCGTCGCCCAGACGAGCGCTCGCGCTAATTCTTCTTCTTCGCTACAGGCTTGCTCCGCGAGCGCGCGATCTTCATCGCCGATCGCTTCGACAGGTCGCGCCCGCGAGGCGTCTCGAGGTCGAGGACGATCTCGATGAAGGATTCCGATCGCGTGCGGTGGGATGCTGTGGGTTTCTTCGGCGCCATGGCGGAGATGCTATCGGAACCTCGTCAGCGCATCCATGGTCGAAGAGAGTCGATCCCTGTTGTCGTCGCGCTCGCCGCGCCTCCACGTTTATTGGTCACTCCCGCGCAAGCGGGCGTCCAGAGTGCGCGCTGCTCGAGGACGGCGACCGCGAGGTGCGCGCGCACGCGACGTCGAAGGTCAGCGCGGCGTAACCGCCAGCCCGACGTCAGTCGCGCACGAAAGGTGCAGTAGCGTGCGCCGGCGCCTCCGGGTCGGAAATCCATCTCGTGGCGAGCGGCGCGAGCGAGGTGCGACATTGCACAGCACGTTCGAGCGCGCCCCGTGCTGTGCAAAAGTGTCCCAACTGTCCCACGTGTCCCAAAGCCCCAGTGTGGGACAGTGGGACAGTTTTGCTGATGCCCTTGGAATCCCACCGAGATTCGGGATTTCAGGTGTCCCACGGGGCGATTTCGCGGGATTGCCGGTGGGACAGGGTGCGCGGGCTCTCAGCGCTTCTCCCAGCGCTCGGCGAGGGAATCGTCGCGGGCGTCGGCCGCGACCCACTTCGCGCCCTCGGGCGTGTCCTCGAGCTTCCAGAACGGCGCCTTGGTCTTGAGCCAGTCGATCAGGAACTGGCAGGCCTGGAACGCGTCCTCGCGGTGCGCCGCCGCGGCGGCGACGAGGACGATGCGGTCGCCGGGCTCGAGATGGCCGTAGCGATGGATGATGAGCGACGCCTCGAGCGGCCAGCGCGAACGCGCCTCGGCCTCGATGTCGGCAAGCTGGCGCTCGGTCATCGCCGGATAGTGCTCGAGGGTCATCGCCTTGACGCTGGCGCCCTTGTCCCGCTCGCGGCCGACGAAGTCGCGCACCAGCCCGACGAACGACACGACGCCGCCGATCGCATGGTTGCCGGCGGTGAGATCGTAGATCTCGCGGCCGACGTCGAAGTCCTCGCACTGGACCCGGATCATCGTCAGCCTCCGGTGACCGGCGGGAACAGCGCGACCTCGTCGCCGTCGCGGAGCCGGGTGTCCGGCTTGGCGAACTCCTGGTTCACCGCGACGCGCACGAACCCGGGCTGCTTCAGCGCTTCGGCGAAGCCGGGGCCGCGAGTCTTCAGCCAGTCGAGGAACTGCGCGACCGTGTCGACGCCGCCCGGCAGGGCGACCGATTCCTCGGCGATGCCGGTCTTGGTCCGGACCCAGGCGAAATACAGGATCTTCATGGCCGCTTGCTCAGGCGCTCGGCCCCGAGGCCCGCAGCTTGGCCGCGGTGTCGGCGGCGTGGCGCGCGCGGTCGCGCGCCGCGGGGTCGGTGTCCATGTGCTTGAGGCCGTCGCGCAGATAGTCGTAGCCGGTGATCAGGGTCAACCCGGCGGCGATCCACAGGCACGCCGCGCCGAGCTCGCTCGCGTACAGCCACGACGGGCCGGAATCGCCCAGCAGCAGCAGCGCGATCGCCACCATCTGGATGCCGGTCTTCCATTTGGCGAGCCGCGTCACCGGCATGCCGACCCGGATCTCGGCGAGGAACTCGCGCAGCCCCGAGACCAGGATCTCGCGGCACAGGATCACGAGCGCGGCCAGGACCTGGAACCCGTGCAGGCGGTCGAACGCGACCAGCATCAGGATCGCCGCGGCGACCAGCAGCTTGTCGGCGACCGGGTCGAGGAAGCGGCCGATGTCGGACTGCTGCTTCCACGAGCGCGCGACGTAGCCGTCGAAGAAGTCGGTGATCGAGGCGCCGACGAACAGGATGCAGGCGATGATGTTCGCCCAGTCGCGGTCGAGATAGAAGGCCGCCACCATCGGCGGTATCACGAGGATCCGCGACAGGGTGAGGATGTTGGGAAGCGTCAGCATCGGCGCTCGTCTGGCGTCGGTGGCATGGAACACGGCCATTCTACTCCTCAGCCGCCGCCGTGGAAGTGATCATAGATGCGCTGGGCGACGGCGCGGCTGATGCCCTTCACGGTGGTGAGATCGCTGACGCCCGCCGCGGCGACGCCGCGCGCCGAGCCGAAATGAAGCAGCAGGGCCCGCTTGCGGCTCGCTCCGATGCCGGCGATCTCGTCGAGCGGCGACTGGTGGATTCGCGCCGAGCGCCGCGCGCGGTGGCCGGCGATCGCGAAGCGGTGCGCCTCGTCGCGGAGCCGCTGCAGGAAATACAGCACCGGGTCCTTGGGCGGCAGGCTGAACGGCTCGCGATTGGGCATGAAGAACCGCTCGCGGCCGGCGTCGCGGTCGGGGCCCTTGGCGATGCCGGCGATCGGCAGGTCCTGGATGCCGAGGTCGGCGAGGACGTCGCAGGCGGCCGAGAGCTGGCCGGCGCCGCCGTCGATCAGCACGAGATCGGGCCACTGCCCCTTCGAGCGGTCGGGGTCCTCTTTGAGCGCGCGGGCGAAGCGCCGGGTCAGCACCTCGCGGACCATGCCATAGTCGTCGCCGGGCTCGATGGCGCTGCGGATGATGAAGCGGCGATACGCGCTCTTGATCGGGCCCTCGGGTCCCGCGACCACCATCGCGCCGATCGCGTCGGTGCCGGAGATGTGGCTGTTGTCGTAGACCTCGATGCGGTCGGGGGCGCCATCGAGCCCGAACACCTCGGCGACCCCCTCGAGAAGCTTCCGTTGCGACGCGCTCTCGGCGAAGCGGCGGGCCAGCGCCTCCTCGGCGTTGCGCTGGGCCTGCTCGACCAGCGCGCGCTTGGCGCCGCGCTCCGGCACCGCGATCTCGACTTTCCGGCCGGCCCGGATGCACAGCGCCTCGCTCATCAGCGGCGCGTTGGGAAGCGCGCGGTTGAGCAGGATCAGCTTCGGCGGCTGGTGGTTTTCGTAGAACTGGCCGAGGAAGGCTTCCAGCACCTCCTCGGGTGTCACGTCCTGCGACTGCGCCGGGAAGAAGGAGCGGTTGCCGAAGTTCTGGCCGCCGCGGAAGAAGAACACCTGGATGCAGGCCTGTCCGCCGGCGACGGCGAGGGCGACCACGTCGGCGTCGCCGAGCTCCAGCACGTTGACGTCCTGGCGCGCCTGGATATGGCTGAGCGCGCGCAGGCGGTCGCGGTAGACCGCGGCGTCCTCGTAGGCCATCGCCTGGCTCGCCGTCTCCATGCGGCGGGCGAGGCTGTCCTTGATCTCGCGGCTCTTGCCGGTGAGGAAGTCCCGCGCCTCGGCGACGATCTCGGCATAGGCGGCCGACTCGATGCGGCCGACGCACGGCGCCGAGCAGCGCTTGATCTGGTACTGCAGGCACGGCCGCGTGCGGCTCGCGAACACGGTGTCCGAGCACGACCGCAGCGGAAACGCGCGCTCGAGCGCGGCCATCGCCTGGTTCACCGCGCCCGCCGACGCGAACGGCCCGAAGAACTCGTGGGCGTCGTTGCGCGCGCCGCGATGCTTGTAGATGCGCGGCCACGGGTGATCGGCGGCGATGGCGATAAACGGGAACGACTTGTCGTCGCGCAGCAGCACGTTGTAGCGCGGCTTGAGGCGCTTGATCAGGTTGCTCTCGAGCAGCAGCGCCTCGGCCTCGGTGTTGGTGATCACGACTTCCAGCGCCGCCGTCGTCGCGATCATCTGCTGGATGCGGATCGGCAGCCGCTCGGGGCGGGTGTAGCTCGTGACGCGCTTCTTGATGTCCTTCGCCTTGCCGACGTAGAGCACCGCGCTGTCGCGACCCAGCATGCGATACACGCCCGGCTTGCCGGGGAGCGTCGGCAACTGCGCGCGCAACGCCTCGACACCGATCGGCGCCGGCGTGGCGGCGGTCGGAGCGTCGGTCACGGATTTCTCAGGAGCATCGGACATCGATTACCGGCCGAACGGGCTCACGTACGGCCCACAAACGGAATGTCGGGAGCGGCGCCGCGCCCGTCAACCGCCGCTCCGGGCCGGCACGACATGGTCGAGAACGTGTTCCTCGAAATGCGCAACGGGCAATTTTTCGTGTCCTGCCACGTTCTCGACACATATCCACGAAGTCGGTGGATAACTCTGTGCGCAGGATCGGTCGACACAGGCGGGAATGGCGTCATCCTTGGATTCTGACGTCTCTGCCCAGTTTTTAGGCAGACAAGCGATTTGCTTGATTTTCTTCGAAAAATTCCGAAACGCGGGCCGGTGACGCGGGATTGTTCGGGGCCTGTCACCGGCGGCAGTAGAACGATCGGGCCAGCGAGGCGCCTGTGCACAACTCGAAAACCGGAAAGGAGCTAAGGAAATCCGATACTTGGCGGTCTGCAACCGTTAGCAGACGGTTAATCCGAGGCGGTGCCGCGTCGCTGTCGGAGGCTCATGGCCGCGGGCGTTCGCGGACGATTTCGACGCCCGCGCTCTCGGCGTCGTCGAAGATGTCAAGCTTCTCCACCCGCACGGTGACCGCACAAACCCGTGAATCCTCGAGCGACACCGCGGCGATGCGTTCGGCGAGAGTCTCGAGCAGCTTGATGTGCTGCTCGGTGCACAGCGCGCGGATGCGGTCGGCGACCTTTTCGTACCGAACGACCTTGGCCGGATCGTCGCTGGCCGCGGCGTCGGACTCCGAGACGAGGAGGTCGAGGTTGATGCGCACGCGCTGCGTCCCGCCCTGCTCGTGGCGGAACACGCCGATGCGGCATGGCACCACGAGATCGCGCACGAAGATGCGCAGCGTACCGGGCGAGACCGGCTGGGTCGATTCGAGGCGGTCCGACACGACGCGCGGCCGTGCGCCGAAGTGGATGACCTTGCCCGGGCCCGGATCACTCGTCATGGCATCACTCCTCGATCGCGCCGTCGGTGTGCGGGAAGGTCCAGCCGAGGTGCTGGCCCGAGTCGAGCGCGATCATCTGTCCGGTGATCGACGGCGTCTCGAGCAGGAACCGAACCGCCGAGGCGACCTCCTCGGGAGTCGCCGGACGCTTCAGCGGCAGCCCGCGCCACTGCCGGGTGAACTGCTCGTCGCTCTGGCGTGGGCTCGGCAGCACCGGCCCGGGGCCGATGGCGTTGACGCGGATGCGCGGAGCGAGCGCAAGCGCCAGCGTCTGGGTGAGCGTCCAGAGCGCCGCCTTGCTCACGGTGTAACTGACGAAGTGGGGCGTCAGGTTCCACACCCGCTCGTCCACCAGGTTGATCACGGCGCCGCCCGCTTCGTGAGGCAGGGCGCGGGCCAGCGCCTGGGTCAGCACGAACGGTGCCCGCAGGTTGGCCTCCATGTGGCGATCCCAGCTCTCGCGCGTCGCGCTCAGCGCCTCGTCGCGCTCGAACACCGACGCGCTGTTGACCAGCACGCCGATCGGGCCGAGCGCCGCGCTCGCGTTTCCGAGGAGGGTCTCGGTCGCGGCCTTGTCGGCGAGGTCGCAGGCGAGGGCGACCGCCTTGCCGCCGCGGGCCTTGATCTCGGCAACGAGCGATTCGGCCTCGGCGTGGGAGTGCAGGTGGTGCACGGCGATGGCGTAGCCCGCCTCGGCGAGCCCGAGCGCGATGGCGCGGCCGATGCGCTTGGCGGCTCCGGTGACGAGGGCGGCGCGTGGGATGTGGGGCAGCGGCGGAAGGGTGTCGGCGGGCATGGCGCGGAGAGTGGCGGGTCGGGCACGCGGTGGCAAGCCTGCTGGCCGCCTAGGCGAGGCGAGGTGCTAGTGCCTGCGGCGACCGCGGCCGCCCTTGGTCACGCCCTTCGCCTTGGCGGCCATGCCCTGGGAGGCCCGCGTCCCGGCGGTGCCGGCCTTGGGCCTGGCGGCGAGGCCGCCCGAACGGGCATCGGCCAGCGCCTCGGGCGACATCCCGAGCTCGATCGATTCAAGCCGCCGGATCTCGTCGCGCAGCCGCGCCGCCTCCTCGAACTCGAGCTCGCCGGCGGCGGTCTTCATCTTTTCCTCGAGCTCGGCGATGGTCGAGCGCAGATCGCGGCCGACCAGCTCCTCCGGTCCGCCGGCGTAGGTCGTCGGAGTCACGTAGTCGGCCTCGTAGACCGAGGTGATCGCCTCGGCGATGCCCTTTTTGACCGACTCCGGCGTGATGCCGTGGGCCTCGTTCCACGCCTGCTGCTTGGCGCGGCGGCGGTTGGTTTCCTCGATCGCGGCCTTGAGCGAATCGGTCATCGTGTCGGCGTAGAGGATGACGCGGCCCTCGACGTTGCGCGCGGCGCGGCCGATGGTCTGGATCAGCGACGTGCGCGAGCGCAGGAAGCCTTCCTTGTCGGCGTCGAGGATGGCGACCAGCGCGCATTCGGGGATGTCGAGGCCCTCGCGCAGCAGATTGATGCCGATCAGCACGTCGAAGGCGCCGAGCCGGAGATCGCGCACGATCTCGATGCGCTCCAGCGTCTCGATGTCGGAATGGAGATAGCGCACGCGAACGCCGGCCTCGTGCAGATACTCCGTGAGGTCCTCGGCCATACGCTTGGTCAGCGTCGTCACCAGCACGCGCTGGCCCTTCTGGGCCGCGGTGCGGCACTCCGCCAGCAGGTCGTCGACCTGGTGCTCGACCGGGCGGACGATGGTCTGCGGATCGATCAGGCCGGTCGGGCGGATGATCTGCTCGGCGAAGACGCCGCCGGTCCGCTCCATCTCCCACGGTCCGGGAGTCGCGGAGACGAACACCGTCGGCCCGCGCAGCAGGTCCCACTCCTCGAACTTGAGCGGACGGTTGTCGACGCACGACGGCAGCCGGAACCCGAACTCGGACAGGATCGTCTTGCGGTTGAAGTCGCCGCGGAACATGCCGCCGATCTGCGGTACCGTGACGTGGGACTCGTCGACGATGATCAGCGCGTCCTCGGGCAGATACTCGAACAGCGTCGGCGGCGGCTCGCCGGGAGCGCGGCCGGTCAGGTATCGCGAGTAGTTCTCGATGCCCGCGCAATGGCCGGTGGTCTCCAGCATCTCGATGTCGAAGCGCGTCCGCTCCTCGAGCCGCTGCGCCTCGAGCAGCTTGCCCTGCGCGCGCAGCTCCTCGAGCCGGGTCTTGAGCTCGGCCTTGATGCCGATGATCGCCTGGGTCAGCGTCGGACGGGGCGTAACGTAGTGGCTGCTCGGGTAGACGACGATCTCGTCGAGCTTCACGGTCGCCTCGCCGGTGAGCGGGTCGAACTCGGTGAGGGTCTCGACCTCGTCGCCGAACAGGCCGATGCGCCAGGCGTGGGATTCGGCGTGGGCCGGGAAGATCTCAATCGAATCGCCGCGCGCGCGGAAGGTGCCGCGGGTGAGCACCGCGTCGTTGCGCTTGTACTGGAGCTCGACGAAGCGGCGGAGCAGGGTGGTCCGGTCGATGGCCTCGCCGACGCGCACGCGCTGGGTCATGCGGCCGTAGGTCTCGACGGAGCCGATGCCGTAGATGCACGACACCGAGGCGACGATGATGACGTCGTCGCGCTCCAGCAGGGCGCGGGTCGCCGCGTGCCGCAGCCGGTCGATCTCCTCGTTGATCGACGCGTCTTTCTCGATGTAGGTGTCGGTGCGCGGAACGTAGGCTTCCGGCTGATAGTAGTCGTAGTACGAGACGAAATACTCGACGGCATTGCCGGGAAAGAATGCCTTCATCTCGGAGTAGAGCTGCGCCGCCAGCGTCTTGTTCGGCGCCAGCACGAGCGACGGCCGCTTGTACTGCTGGATCACGTGCGCCATCGTGAACGTCTTGCCCGAGCCCGTCACGCCGAGCAGCACCTGGTCGCGCTCGCCGTCGGCGAGGCCCTTCACCAGCGTCTCGATCGCCTGCGGCTGATCGCCGTTCGGCGAGAACGGGGCGGCCAGCTTGAAGTTGGCGGGAACGCGCGGGCGCGGCGCGATGCCTTCGAAGTCGCGCTCGGGGCTCCGCGTCGGCGGCGAAAATGTGGAGGTCATGGTCCCCTATATAAGAACGCCCGATCGCCGAGACTAGTACGCGGAGGCGGCGGAGCGAAGCGCGGCCGAACGGTTACTCTTCCGTGCCTTGAGGCCGTCTCCGGCGCGCCAAATATCCGCACCTCGCCTGTGTCCCCGACTGTTCAGGAGTCCGCCATGATCACCCTCCGTCCGGCCGCCGAGCGAGGGCTTTCCAGCCTCGACTGGCTCAAGAGCTTCCACACGTTCTCGTTCGCCGAGTACGTCGACCGGCGCCACATGGGCTTCCGCTCGCTCAGGGTGATCAACGACGACACCGTCGACGGCGGCGCCGGCTTCCGGCCGCACTCGCATCGCGACATGGAGATCGTGACGTACGTCGTCGACGGTGCGCTGCGCCACGAGGACAGCCTCGGCAACAAGTTCACGATGGGCAAGGACGAGGTGCAGCGGATGACCGCCGGCACCGGCATCACTCATTCGGAGATGAACGACGCCTACGACACGCCGGTGCATTTTCTCCAGATCTGGATCCTGCCCGCGCAAGGGGGACTCGCGCCCGGTTACGAGCAGAAGGCCTTCGCGGCGGCGGACAAGGACGGCAAGCTCAAGCTCATCGTCTCGCCTGATGGCCGCGATGGCAGCCTCCGCATCCACCAGGACACGCGCATCTACGCGAGTCGCCTCGGTGCCGGCCAGACGCTGCCGGTGACGCTCGCGCCGCGGCGCTCGGCGTGGGTGCAGGTCGTGTCGGGCGGGCTGTCGCTCAACGGGCGTGCGCTGTCGGCGGGCGACGGCGCGGCGGTCGAGGGGGAAACGTCGCTGACCTTCGCCGGCCGCGACGGCACGGCCGAGTTCCTGCTGTTCGATCTCGCGTGATCGGCGGCTGCTGACGTGGCGGCGGCGCAACGGACGCCTGAGATCACGAGGATTTTGCCTATCCGGCGTTGCGCGCCAGGGCAGACGCCAGTACCCTTCGCGGCCCGCGCCGACGCGCGGTTTTTTGTTCCCGGTTCCCTCAACGTCACGTTCAACGCGGATCGAACAATGGCTTTCCTCGCCTCTCGCCTCAGCGCGGTCAAACCCTCGCCCACCATGGCCATCACGGCGCTCGCCGCCGAGCTCAAGGCGAAGGGCCGCGACGTGATCGGGCTCGCGGCGGGCGAGCCGGACTTCGACACGCCGGAGCACGTGAAGAAGGCGGCGACCGATGCGCTCGCCCGCGGCGAGACCAAGTACACCGCGGCCGAGGGCTCGCCCGAGCTGCGCAAGGCGGTGGCCGAGAAGTTCAAGCGCGAGAACGGGCTCGATTACGCGCCGAACCAGATCATCGTCGGCTGCGGCGGCAAGCACGTGATCTTCAACGCGCTCGCGGCGACGCTGGACGCCGGCGACGAGGTCGTGATCCCGGCGCCGTACTGGGTCTCGTATCCCGACATGGTGCTGCTGATGGGCGGCACGCCGGTGATCGTCGAGGCGTCCGAGAACAACGCCTTCAAGATCCGTCCCGAACAGCTCGACCAGGCGATCACGCCGAAGACCAAGTGGCTGATCCTCAACTCGCCGTCGAATCCGACCGGCGCCGCCTACACGCGCGACGAGCTGCGCGCGCTCGCCGACGTGCTGCTCAAGCACCCGCATGTCTGGGTGCTGACCGACGACATCTACGAGCACCTCGTCTACGACGGCTTCAAGTTCCACACGATCGCGCAGGTCGAGCCCAAGCTCTACGAGCGCACGCTGACCATGAACGGCGCCTCGAAGGCGTACGCGATGACCGGCTGGCGCATCGGCTACGCGGGCGGGCCCGCGCCGCTGATCAAGGCGATGGGGATGATCCAGTCGCAATCGACGTCGAATCCGTGCTCGATCAGCCAGGCGGCGACCATCGCCGCGCTGCGCGGGCCTCAGGACTTCCTCAAGGAGTGGCAGCAGGCGTTCAAGGCCCGCCGCGACCTCGTCGTGAAGATGCTCAACGAGGCCAAGGGGCTGCGCTGCGCGACGCCGGAAGGCGCGTTCTACGTCTATCCGAACTGCGCGGGCGTGATCGGCAAGAAGACGCCGGACGGCAAGACCATCGGCAACGACACCGATTTCTGCACCTACCTGCTGGAGGCCGAGGGCGTCGCGGTGGTGCAGGGTGCGGCGTTCGGGCTGTCGCCCAATTTCCGCATCTCGTACGCGACTTCGGCCGAGGTCCTGAAGGAAGCCTGCACCCGCATCCAGCGCGCCTGCTCGAAGCTCGCCTGAGCCATCGGGCACCGCTGTGAGCGGCCGCCCGGAGAGGCCGTTGGACGCGAGGCTGCCGGCACGGTAAGACGATAGGCAGGGCTTGCGGCCGGGTTGTGCCGCGCCAACGACCGCAACGAGGGAGAGCAATTGATGGACGTTCAGGACACCCAGGTTGGCATCCGCACTTTCAAGTACAAGAAGCCGGAGAATCTCGGGAAGAGCGGCAAGGCGATCGTCCAGCTTGCCGAGACCGACATCATCCGCGGCCGCGTCCAGATCGTGCGCGAGGGCGGCGAGAACAACCTCCATTCCCACAAGGGAATGGACGGATTCTGGATGGTGCTCCGCGGCCGGGTTCGGTTCTACGGTCCCGGCGACGAGGTGATCGGCGAGTTCGGCGAGCATGAAGGCATCCTGCTGCCGCGCGGCGCGCAGTACTGGTTCGAGAAGGTCGGCGAGGGCGATCTCGAGCTCTTGCAGATGGCGGGCTTCGAGAAGGGCGTGAAGGTGCAGCGGGTCGATCTCGCGCCGCAGAAGCTTGAAGTCGGGTCGGTGAAGGTCACCGACGCGCCGGCGGCCTGAACGCCCGTTTCGTAAACTTCGCGTACTGCATTCGAGGGGCCGTGGCATCATCGCTGCGGCCCCTCTGGCCAACGGGGGAATTCGATGACGAAGATGCTGACGCCGCGGCGGCTCGCCGCAGCGGCCGCCCTCGCGCTCGCGACGGCGCTGCCGGCCTCCGCCGAAACCGCCGAGGAGTTCTACCGGGGCAAGCAGGTCCGGCTGGTGATCGGCTACGCGTCGGGCTCGGGCTACGACCTCTACGCGCGCTTCCTCGCGCGCCACATGGGCAAGCACATCCCGGGTGCGCCGGCGGTCATTGCGCAGAACATGGATGGGGCCGGGAGTCTCCGTGCCGCCAACTGGATCAACGCCGTGGCGCCGAAGGACGGCACCGCGTTCGCCGGCGTCGGCAGCGGGATCCCGATGACGCCGCTGCTGGGCGGCAAGGGCGCCACGTTCCACGACGACAAGGCGTTCACCTGGATCGGCAGCATGAACAACGAGGTCAGCGTGTGTGTCGCGTGGCATACCGCCGGCATCAATACGATCGACGAGGCGAAGACGAAGGAGATGCTGACCGGCGCCACCGCGCTCGGCGTCGATGACACCACGGTGTTTCCCGCCGTCGCCAACGCGATGCTCGGCACCAAGTTCAAGTGGATCACCGGCTACCGCTCCGGCAACGAGATGAATCTCGCCATGGAGCGCGGCGAGACCCAGGGCCGTTGCGGCTGGGCTTGGTCGTCGGTCAAGGCGACGCACATGGACTGGTACAAGGGCGGCCAGATCAGGTTGCTGATGCAGATGTCGCTCGCCAAGCATCCCGACCTGCCGGATCTGCCGTTGATCGTCGATCTCGCGCACACCGCGGAGCAGCGTCAGGTGCTCGAGCTGATCTTCTCGCGTCAGGTCCTCGGTCGCCCGTTCCTGGCGCCGCCCGGTCTGCCGGCCGACCGCACGTCGGCGCTGCGCACCGCGTTCGACGCGACGATGAAGGATCCCGAGTTCCTCGCGGAAGCGGAGAAGAGCCAGATCGAGATCAATCATCCGGTCGGCGGCGAGGAGGCGGAACGGTTCATGGCCCGGATGTACGCGTTCCCCCGCGACGTGGTAGACCTAGCGGTGAAGATCACGCCGCAGCCGCAAGCTGCGGCTGAATAGGAGCAGTAGGGATGGCCAAGAAGTACATCTGCGGTGATTGCGACTACACGTACGACCCCGATCTCGGCGATCCCGCCAACGGCATCGCCCCGGGCACCGCATTCGAGGCGCTCCCGGACGACTGGACCTGCCCGGAATGCGGCGCTCCGAAGTCCGACTTCTTCCCGATCAGCGAAGCGGCGAGCTAGCATTCGCCCGCTAGCTGCAGCCCTTTAAAGTCTCTTTAGACCTATTCTAAACTGTTGTGGCGGGCCCTTCGGCCCGCTACGCTGCTGTCCGGGTATGGAGAACCGAGATGGTCGGTGCTGAAGGACCGACCGGGACGGAGGACAACATGGCTACCAAGATCGACATCGGCATGAAGGACAAGGACCGCAAGGCGATCGCCGACGGCCTGTCGCGGCTGCTCGCCGACAGCTACACGCTCTACCTCAAGACGCACAACTTCCACTGGAACGTGACAGGGCCGATGTTCAACACGCTCCATGCGATGTTCATGGCGCAGTACACCGAGCAGTGGAACGCGCTCGACGTCATCGCCGAGCGCATCCGCGCCCTCGGCGAGCCGGTCCCGGGTACGGCGAGCGCCTACGGCAAGCTGACGTCGATCAAGGAGGCGAAGGGCGTGCCCGAGGCGATGGAGATGGTCCGCGAGTTGATGGAAGGCCAGGAGGCGGTCGCGCGGACCGCGCGTTCGCTGGTGCCGCTCGCGGAGAAGGCGAGCGATCAGCCGACGCTCGACATCCTGACGCAGCGGCTTCAGGTGCACGAGAAGACCGCGTGGATGCTGCGCAGCATGCTCGCCTAGCTCGGCTGCGCCGCGGCGCATATCCGATCGAGGTTCGCTTGAGCGGCCCGGCAGGTTACGCCTGCCGGGCCGAAACTTTTTCGGCAATGCGAGTTTCCTCGCTTGCGCGCCCTCGACCGTGCGCTACCCTCGCCGAGGGCACACGAGCCCGAGAGGAAGGCACCGTCATGCTGATCCGTATCCCGCGTAGCTGGGAGCTGCCCGAGGCCGCCGCGACGCCGGAGCCGGTCTGGCGCGCTCGCCGCGCGCTGCTCAAGGGCCTGGCCGCCGGCCCGATCCTCGCCGCGATGCCGGGCCTCGTCGCCTGCGACGACAAGGCGAACTCGCAAGAAGGCAGCAAGAACACCGCGAAGGCCGCCGACGGCGATCCGACGGCGGATCTCTACCCCGCGAAGCGCAACGACCGCTTCACGGTCGATCGCCCGATCACCGACGAGAAGAACGCCACCACCTACAACAATTTCTATGAGTACGGCATCGACAAGGACATCGTCGCCGCGGCGCAGCAGCTCAAGACGCGGCCGTGGGCGGTGGAGATCTCCGGTCTGGTCGAGAAGCCGCAGACGGTCGACATCGACGCGCTGATCCGCCAGATGCCGCTCGAGGAGCGCGTCTACCGTCACCGCTGCGTCGAGGCATGGTCGATGACGGTGCCGTGGAGCGGGTTCCCGCTCGCGTCGCTGGTGAAGTTCGCGGCGCCACTCTCGTCGGCCAAGTACATCCGGTTCGAAACCTTCAGCGACTCTTCCATGGCGCCCGGTCTGCGCGCGCCGTGGTTCCCGTGGCCCTACGTCGAGGGGCTGACGATGGCCGAAGCCACCAACGAGCTCGCGTTCGTCTCGACCGGGCTCTACGGCAAGCCGATCCTGAAGCAGAACGGCGCGCCGCTGCGGCTGACCGTGCCGTGGAAGTACGGCTTCAAGAGCGTGAAGTCGATCGTCAAGATCGCGTTCGTCGAGGAGCGGCCGAAGACATTCTGGGAGGTTGCCGGCCCCAGCGAGTACGGCTTCTGGGCCAACGTCAACCCGCAGGTGCCGCATCCGCGCTGGAGCCAGGCGTCCGAGCGCGTGCTCGGCACCAACGAGCGCGTTGCGACCCAGTTGTTCAACGGTTACGGGGAGCAGGTCGCCGGCCTCTACAAAGGTCTCGACGGCGAGCGGCTCTACATGTGAGCGGCTCGCCGCGCCAGTGGCGCGGCATACGCAACTCCGTTATGGTCTGGCCGCCGAATTTTCGGCGGCCATTCTTCTTGGGGACCCATGGCGAAGTTCCATCTCACCCGCAGCCTCAAGGTGTTCTTCCGCAACGCGCCGACGCGGCGCTTCTTCGCGCGCGTCGCGCCGGGGTTCCTGCAACGCTCGGAACAGCGGACGGTGGATGCGTTCCACGACCTGACCTACCGCCGGTGGCAGCGCGGCGGGAAGACGCTGTCCTCGTGGTGGCTCGGCCACCGTACCGAGAAGACGCCGCTCGACCTCTGGATCTACCAGGAGATCATCGTCGAGCAGAGACCCGAGGTCATCATCGAGTGCGGCACCCGGTTCGGCGGCAGCGCGATGTATCTCGCCTCGGTCTGCGATCTCGTCGGCAGCGGCCGCGTCATCTCCATCGACATCGATCCCGAGGCGCGACGCCCCGAGCATCCGCGCATCACCTACGTCGAGGGATCGAGCACCGCCGACAGCACGCTCGCGCGCGTGCGCGAGCTGGTGAACGGCGCGACCAACTGCATGGTGATTCTCGACTCGGACCATTCGCGGGATCACGTACGTCGCGAAATGGAGGCGTATCGCGGGTTCGTTCCCGTCGGCGGCTACATGGTCGTCGAGGACACCAACGTGAACGGCTACCCCACGTACCCAAGCCACGGTCCGGGGCCCATGGAGGCGGTGCACGCCTACCTGCTCGATCACGACGATTTCGAGGTCGACCGCAGTCGCGAGCGCTTCCTGATGACGCTCAATCCGTGCGGATACCTCAAGCGCGTGCGCTGATCAGCGCGTCCTGAGGCGCTCCCAACGGCGCGCCATCTTTCGCCCCCACCCGGTGTTCAGCGCGAGCGACAGCCATCGGCTCGCGGTCAGGAACATGTGCGCGCATGGCGTCACCACCCAGCGCGGCCGGAAGGCCCGCCGATACTTCGCCAGCAGCTTGCGCCGGATCGCATGGAACCGGTCGTCGACATTGCCCGGGCTGAGGTGCATGAGGTGGAAGTCGATGACCCAGCTCGAGTAACCGAGAATGTCGGCGACCGTGCAGAGATCGGTCGCGTAGAGGTGGAACCCGCCGAGGTCGCCCGACAACGCGAGGTTCGCGCTGCGCCGCACCACGAGGAAGTTCTCGTCGAGCGCCGTCGCCCGCGCCGGGAAGGTGCCGCGCCGGAGATCGGGGTAGTGCGGATCGGTGATCCGGACGAACACGCGCCCCGGTGCCACGCCGCCGGCGTTGCCGAGGACGGCCCAGTTCGGCGCGCGTTGCTCGACGTCCGCGATCCGGGCCTCGAGCGCGGCGATGCCGTCGTCCAGCAGACGCACGTCCTGGTGGCACAGGATCACGTAGCGGCCGCGCGCCGTGTTGAGGAACAGGTTGAGGCCGCTGAAGCCGTCGTAGGCGTTCGACGCGCGGTTGTCGATGTGGAGGAACTCGGTGTCCGGCGCGCGGAACCCGCCCTTTGCGAAGGTCGCGAGCATCGCCTCGTACTGCGGCCAGTCCGTCACCAGCGTGCACACCGAGAACCGCTTTTCCTCGGCGCGGTAGCGCGCGTCCGCGGCTTCGGAGGTTATGGGGAGATCGGACATGCGGACGAGAAACCGGGAGCGGACGAGGGGCTGCGGACCGCCGGAGTGTAGCGAGCGCCCGCCGCGCCGTGGGCAAAAACCAAAAAAAATGCCGGGTCCGAAGACCCGGCAAGTTTAACAGGGAGGCTTCACGTCTGGGAGACGTAGGGTCCCGAAGGACCCCTTCCAAGGCCTTGCACCTTGGAACACGGGACCGGATCGCTCCGGCCAATTCGGTGTCGAACAACGTCCGTCCGACAGGTCGAAAGATAGGGGCTCGGTACGGGGGCCTCCAGCGCCAAAGGTTAAGGCCTCCCATGCGCCTCGTGCATGGCTTAATTTTAGGGCGCAGCTTGAGCGGTATATCAGAGGGAAATTGGAGGTACTCAGAAGGGTGTTTCAGCGATTTTGCGCAATAAAAATTCGCGGAATACCGCCACACGCTTCGAATTCCTCAATTCCTCCGGGTAGACGAAGAACGCGTCGAAGCTTGGCCCTTCTAGCTCGGGCAGGATGCGGACGAGGTTCGAATGCTTGCCCACGATGTAGTCGGGCAACGCCGCGACGCCGAGGCCGGACTGCGCCGCACGGTACATGCCGTAGATGCTGTTGACCTTGAGGAGCTGTGACGACGGGCGGTTCTTTCCTCGCGTCAGGTCCTGCAGCCAGTTGATGTTCGTCACCGGCGGCCGCGTCTCCTCGCCGTAGAGGATGATGAAGTGGTCGGCGAGGTCGGATGGCTGCTTCGGCGTTGAGTGGCGCTTCAGGTACTCGGGCGAGGCGTAGACGTGCAGATGCATCGTCATCAGCCGCCGCTGGATGAGGTCGGCCTCGCGCGGCGGGCTCATGCGGATCGCAACGTCGGCCTCGCGCATCGCAAGGTCGACCTCGCCGTCGGTGAGGATCAGGCTGACGCCGATATCGGGATAGGCGTCGAGGAACTCCTTCATCCGCGGCGTGAGCCAGATCGAGCCGAACGCGATCGTCGTCGTGATGCGGAGCGGACCGCTCGGCTTCTCGGTCGACTCCGACAGCATCGACTGGACGGCCGCGAGACGCGAGAACACGTCGCGGGTCGTCTGGTAGAGGAGCTCGCCCTGCTCGGTGAGGATCAGGCCGCGGGCATGACGGTGGAACAGAGGGACGCCGAGGCTCTCCTCGAGCGCGCTGATCTGCCGGCTGACCGCGGACTGGCTGAGGTTCAGAACCTCGCCCGCGTGCGTGAAGCTGCCGGCCTCGCCGACTGCGTGGAACACACGCAGCTTATCCCAGTCCATCGTGGTCTCCGTTCGGCCGCCGCTGCCTCCTGCGGCGGCCGTTACGCTGTTCTTGTGCTTATTCCGCGGCGGTCGCGCGTGCGACCGCGTTGGTCGCGAGCCAGCGCTCGGCCTCGATCGCGGCCATGCAGCCGGTGCCGGCGGCGGTGACCGCCTGGCGGAAGACCTTGTCCTGCACGTCGCCCGCCGCGAACACGCCGGGGACGTCGGTCTGGGTCGTGCCCGGACGAGTGACGATGTAGCCTTCGCTGTCGATGGCGATCTGGCCCTTGAACAGGTGCGTGTTGGGCGTGTGCCCGATCGCGACGAACACGCCTTCGACGGGCAGGGTGCTGATCGCGCCGGTCTTCACGTTCTTCACCCGCACGCCGGTGACCGTCGGTGGATTGTCGCTGCCTTCGATCTCCTCGACGACGGAGTCCCACATGACCGTCACCTTGTCGTTGCCGAACAGCCGGTCCTGCATGATCTTCTCCGCGCGGAAGCTGTCGCGGCGGTGGATCACGGTAACCGAGCTCGCGTGGTGGGTCAGGTAGATCGCCTCCTCGACGGCGGTGTTGCCGCCGCCGACGATCGCCACGGGCTTGCCGCGGAAGAAGAAGCCGTCGCAGGTCGCGCAGGCGGAGACGCCGAAGCCTTGGAACTTCTTCTCGCTCGGAAGCCCGAGCCAGCGCGCCTGGGCGCCGGTGGCGATGATCACCGTATCGGCGGTGTAGATGTCGCCCGAGTCGCCCACGGCGCGGAACGGGCGCTCGTGGAGGTGCATCGAGACGATCGTGTCATGGACGATCTCGGTCCCCACATGGCGCGCCTGCTTTTCCATCTCCTCCATGAGCCACGGCCCCTGGATCACCTGGGAGAAGCCGGGATAGTTCTCGACATCGGTGGTGATCGTCATCTGCCCGCCGGGTTGCAGCCCGGCGACGAGAAGCGGCTTGAGATTCGCGCGCGCGGTGTAGATCGCGGCCGTGAGTCCCGCGGGGCCGGAACCGAGGATCAGGACTTTGGTGTGCCGTACGGTGGCCATGGTTTTCTTTCGAAATTGGAGTCCGAACAATAGAAATGCCATGCAGGCGAGGCAAGGGTAAGCGTTGCCGTTATGCGGTTTCCCGATGTCGTGAACGGACCCGGCTACGTCCGGTCGCCCGCCCCGATTCGCCTTGCGCCCGGCATTGAAATATAATTACCAACAGCCTAGATACTTCGGCTCCATCCAGACGTCACCGCGCTCGGCGATCATCCGGGAGGTCCTTCATGTCCCAACGCGTCAAGCTCGACCGCATCGATCGGCGCATCCTTGCCGACCTGCAGGATCATGGGCGCATGACGAACGTGGAGCTCGCGCGGCGCGCCGGCATTTCGGCTCCGCCCTGCCTGCGCCGGGTCCGGGCACTCGAGACCGCCGGCTACATCCGGGGCTATCACGCGGAGCTCGACTCGCGCTCGCTCGGCTACACCGAGTTGTTCTTCGCCCTCGTCGGGCTCGACTCCCAGAACCAGGAAGTGCTCAGCGCCTTCGAGCAGAAAATGGCCGACTGGGCCGAGATCCGCGAGTGCCACATGATCCGCGGCGGCGGCGACTTTCTGCTGAAGGTCGTCGCCAAGGACAAGGAGCACCGCGACGCGCTGACGATGGCGATCACCGCGGTGCCGCACGTCAGCCGCGTGACCACCTTCGAGACGATCCGCACGTCCAAGAACGAGCCCGGCGTTCCCGTCGCCATCGACGCGCCGGAAGGCGAGCACGCATCGGCGGACTGACGGCCGCGTGCGGCTCAGCGACGAGCTGAAGCTCGGATCCTGCGACGAGTCGAGGGAGCGGTGACGGGCCGGAGGCTCGCGAGCGCGGCCTCTACTTGAAGCGGACCTTGAGGATCTCGTAAGCCTTGGGCCCGCTGGGGGCGGCGACCTCGACGCTCTCGCCCTCGGACTTGCCGATGAGTGCGCGCGCGAGCGGCGACGAGACGGAGATCAGACCCTTCTCGAGATCGGCCTCGTCGACGCCGACGATCTGGTACGTCGATTCCTGGTCGGTATCCTCGTCCACCAGAGTCACGATCGCGCCGAAGCGCACGGTGTCGCCCGACAGCTTCGAGACGTCGATCACCTCGGCGCGCGACAACTTGTCCTCGATCTCGGCGAGACGCCCCTCGATGAAACTCTGCTTCTCGCGCGCCGCGTGGTACTCGGCGTTCTCGGACAGATCGCCGTGACCGCGCGCCTCGGCGATCGCTTTGATGATCGCCGGCCGCTCGATGCTCTTGAGCCGCTTCATTTCCTCGGCCAGCCGGTCGTACCCGGCGAGCGTCATCGGTACTTTTTCCGTCGCCATCGGTCTCAACCTCGCGGATTGCGGCGCTCTCCCGCGCCGTCTCCGTCGCCCGATTGTAAAGCAAAACCCCGGCGCGAATGCCGGGGCAGCCCGCTCTGGGGTATGAGGGCGAGGCCGGAGCCCCGTCGCCCGATCAGTATGGCCCTTTAAAGTACGACTGCAAAGGGGCCACTTCAAGGCTGCCGGACTTCATCGCCCGGATGCCTTCGACCGCCGCGAGCGCGCCGGCGAGCGTGGTGTAATAGGGAATTTTCAGCGTCAGCGCCGCGCGCCGCAGCGAGAAGGAATCCGAGATCGCCTGGACTCCGTCGGTGGTGTTGAAGACGAGCTGCACGTTGCCGTTCTTCATCTCGTCCACGACGTGCGGACGCCCTTCGAGCACCTTGTTGACGCGCGTGCACGGAATGCCGGCCGCCGCCAGCACGTCGGCGGTGCCGCGGGTCGCGATCACCGAGAACCCCATCTCGACGAGCGCCTTCGCCGCCGGCACGACCTTCGGCTTGTCGCGATCGCGGACCGAGATGAACACCGTGCCTTCCAGCGGAACCTTCGTGCCGCCGCCGAGCTGGGACTTCGCGAAGGCGCGACCGAAGTCGGCATCGAGCCCCATCACCTCGCCGGTCGATTTCATTTCGGGCCCGAGGATGATGTCGACCCCGGGGAACCGCGCGAACGGGAACACCGCTTCCTTGACCGCGACGTGCTTGGGCTTGGCGGCGCTGGCGGGCAGCTTGAACGACGACAGCTTCTCGCCGGCCATGACGCGGGCCGCGACCTTCGCCACCGCGATGCCGGTCGCCTTGGCGACGAACGGCACCGTGCGGCTCGCGCGCGGGTTGACTTCGAGGATGTAGACGTCGCCGTCCTTGACCGCGAACTGCACATTCATCAGCCCGACGACGCCGAGCGCCTTGGCGAGCTTCACGGTCTGCGCGCGGATGTCCTCGATGATCCGGTTCGACAGCGAGCGCGGCGGCAGCGAACACGCCGAGTCGCCCGAGTGCACGCCGGCCTCCTCGATGTGCTCCATGATGCCGGCGACGTAGACGTCCTTGCCGTCGGCGAGCGCGTCGACGTCGACCTCGATGGCGTCCTGCAGGTAGCGGTCGATCAGCACCGGGTTGTCGCCCGACACCTTCACCGCGGTGGAGGTGTAGCGCTCGAGGCCGGCGCGGTCGTGGACGATCTCCATCGCGCGGCCGCCGAGCACGTAGGACGGTCGCACGACGATCGGATAGCCGATGCGGTCCGCGACGCGGATCGCGCCGTCGACCGTGCGCGCCGTGCCGTTCTCGGGCTGGCGCAGGTCGAGCTGCTTCAGGAGCTTCTGGAAGCGCTCGCGGTCCTCGGCGATGTCGATCGCGTCGCGCGACGTGCCGAGGATCGGAATCTTCGCCTTCTCGAGCGCCGTGGCGAGCTTGAGCGGAGTCTGGCCGCCGAACTGGACGATGACGCCGAGCAGCGTCCCGTCCTCCTGCTCCTTGCGGACGATCGAGATCACGTCCTCGGCGGTCAGCGGCTCGAAGTAGAGCCGGTCCGAGGTGTCGTAGTCGGTCGACACGGTCTCGGGGTTGCAGTTGACCATGATCGATTCGATGCCGACGTCGCGCAGCGCGTACGCCGCGTGCACGCAGCAGTAGTCGAATTCGATGCCCTGGCCGATGCGGTTCGGCCCGCCGCCGAGGATGATCACCTTGCGGCGGTCGGAGACTTCGGCCTCGCACTCGGCGTTGGCGTCCGCGGCGGCATTCTCGTACGTCGAGTACATGTACGGCGTGCGCGACGGGAACTCGGCGGCGCAGGTATCGATGCGCTTGTAGACGGGCGCGATGTCGAGCTTCAGGCGCGCCGCGCGCACCTCGTCCTCGGTCGAGCCGGTGAGCTCGGCGAGCCGCGCGTCGGAGAAGCCCTGGCGCTTGAGCCGCGCGAACGCCTCGCGGTCCTTGGGCAGACCTTTCTTGCGGACATCGGCCTCGGTCTTGATGAGGGCCTCCATCTCGCGCAGGAACCACGGGTCGTACTTGCAGATGTCGTGGATCTCGTCGACCGAGTAGCCGAGCCGCATCGCCTGGGCGATCACCAGCAGGCGGTCCGGGGTCGGCCGGGCGAGCGCGGCGCGCACCGCGTCCTTGTTGTCGGCGCCCGGCGACGTGCCGGGAATGTCGACCTCGTTGAGTCCGGTCAGCCCGGTCTCCATCGAGCGCAGCGCCTTCTGCAGCGACTCCGCGAAGGTGCGGCCGATCGCCATCGCCTCGCCGACCGACTTCATCGAGGTCGTGAGCAGCGCTTCGGTGCCGGGGAACTTCTCGAACGTGAAGCGCGGCATCTTGGTGACGACGTAGTCGATCGTCGGCTCGAAGGCCGCCGGGGTCACGCCGGTGATGTCGTTCTGCAGCTCGTCGAGCGTGTAGCCGACGGCGAGCTTCGCCGCGACCTTGGCGATCGGGAAGCCGGTCGCCTTCGAGGCGAGGGCGGACGACCGCGACACGCGCGGGTTCATCTCGATGACGACCATGCGGCCGTCGGCCGGGTTGATCGCGAACTGGACGTTGGATCCGCCGGTATCGACGCCGATCTCGCGCAGCACCGCGATCGAGGCGTTGCGCATGCGCTGGTATTCCTTGTCGGTGAGCGTCAGCGCCGGGGCGACGGTGATCGAGTCGCCGGTGTGGACGCCCATCGGGTCGACGTTCTCGATCGAGCAGACGATGATGCAGTTGTCCGCGCGGTCGCGGACCACCTCCATCTCGTACTCCTTCCAGCCGACGACCGATTCCTCGATCAGCACCTCGTTGGTGGGCGAGGCCTCGACGCCGCTCGCCACGATCGCCTCGAACTCGTCGCGGTTGTAGGCGATGCCGCCGCCGGTGCCGCCCAGCGTGTAGGACGGGCGGATGACGCAGGGCAGGCCGACCTGCGCGAGCGCCGCGCGGGCCTCCTCGAGGTCGTGGGCGAGCGCCGATTTCGGCGATTCGAGGCCGATGCGGTCCATCGCCTGGCGGAACAGCAGCCGGTCCTCGGCCTTGTCGATGGCGTCCTTCTTGGCGCCGATCATCTCGACGCCGAACTTCTTGAGCACGCCCTTGGTGGCGAGCGTCAGCGCTGTGTTGAGCGCGGTCTGGCCGCCCATCGTCGGCAGCAGCGCGTCGGGGCGCTCGCGCTCGATGATCTTGGCGACGATGTCGGGCGTGATCGGCTCAATGTATGTCGCATCGGCGAGCCCCGGGTCGGTCATGATCGTCGCCGGGTTCGAGTTGACCAGGATCACGCGGTAGCCCTCGGCGCGCAGCGCCTTGCAGGCCTGCGCCCCCGAGTAGTCGAACTCGCACGCCTGGCCGATGACGATCGGGCCGGCGCCGATGATGAGGATCGATTTGATGTCGGTGCGCTTGGGCATTCGCCTACTTCTTGTCTTTTTCCATCAGGCGCACGAAGCGCTCGAAGAGGTATTGGCTGTCCTCGGGACCGGGCGATGCCTCGGGGTGATATTGCACCGAGAACACCGGCTTGCCCTTGACCTCGAGACCCTCGACGCCGCCGTCGAACAGCGAGCGGTGGGTGACGACGACGGTCTTCGGCAGCGACTCCTCGACGACCTCGAAGCCGTGGTTCTGGCTGGTGATCTCGACCTTGCCGGTGCCGAGGTCCTTGACCGGATGGTTCGCACCGCGATGGCCGTTGGCCATCTTCTTGGTGGTGCCGCCGAGCGCGAGAGCCAGCATCTGATGGCCGAGGCAGATGCCGAACAGCGGCTTGCCGGAATCCACCAGTTTCCTGATCGTCGGCACCGCGTAGGCGCCGGTCGCCGCGGGGTCGCCGGGGCCGTTCGACAGGAACACGCCGTCGGGCTTCCGGGCGAGCACCTCCTCGGCGGTGGCCGTCGCCGGCAGCACCGTCACCGCGCAGCCCTGGTCGGCGAGCGAGCGCAGGATGTTGCGCTTGGCGCCGAAATCGAGCGCGACGACGTGGAGCTTCGGCTTGTCGAGGTGGCCGTAGCCCTTCGGATAATGCCAGCGGGTCTCGTCCCACGTGTAGCTCTGCCGACATGAGACGTCCTTGGCGAGGTCCATGCCCTCGAGCCCCGGCCATGCCTGGGCCTCGCCCATCAGCGCGGTGGCGTCGAGCTTGTCCTTGCCGGCGGCGTGGGCGATCGCGCCGTTGGGCGCGCCGAGGTCGCGGATGCGGCGGGTGAGCGCCCGGGTGTCGACCCCGGCGATGCCGATCAGGCCCTTCGACCGTAGCCACGCGTCGAGATGGTCGCGGGCGCGCCAGTTCGACGGCTCGGTGACGTCGGCGCGCAGCACCAGGCCGAGGGCGGCCGGGTTCAGCGTCTCGACGTCCTCGTCGTTAGCGCCGACGTTGCCGATGTGCGGGAACGTGAAGGTGATGATCTGGCCGGCGTAGGAGGGATCCGACAGAACCTCCTGGTAGCCGGTCATCGCGGTGTTGAAGCACACCTCGCCGACGCGCACCCCGGTCGCGCCGAGGCCCGTGCCCCAGAACGTGGTGCCGTCCGCCAGGACGAGCGCGGCGGTGGCGCCCGCCGGGGCCGCGGTGTGGCGCGCGTGCGTGGGATTCCCTCCCGGCGCCTGGGCAGGCGTCGGGCGGACGGAGCGGGGAGCATTCGGCATGGGGGCCTCGCGGGGCGCGGGGCGCGGGGCCCGGCGCGAACAAACGGCCGCTACTTAAGCAATGCGGGCTGCGCCGTCAAGGTGAACATGCGGTAAAAAACCCGCGGAAATACAGTGTTTTGCGCGTTTGCCATCGCGCGCTGTTTCGGGTAGGTTGAAGTCTTTCCCGGATATTGCCGCGATGCCGCTCCGCACCGATCTCTCCGACGCGCTGAAAGATGCCATGCGCTCGAAGGACGAGGCGGGGGTCTCGACGCTGCGCATGATCCTCGCCGGCCTGAAGGACCGCGACATCGCCGCGCGCACGAAGGGCACCGGCGAGCCGATCCCCGACCCCGAGATTCTCGACCTGCTGCAGAGGATGGTGAAGCAGCGTCAGGAATCGATCGAGATGTACAAGAAGGGCAATCGCCCCGATCTCGTCGCCAAGGAAGAGGCGGAGATCGCGGTGATCGAGCGCTTCATGCCGAAGCAGCTCACCGATGCCGAGATGGAGCAGGTGGTCGCCCAGACGGTGTCGCGCACAGGAGCGACGTCGATCCGCGACATGGGCAAGGTCATCGCCGCGCTGCGCGAAGAGTACGCCGGCCGGATGGACTTCGGCCGTGCGAGCCAGTTGGTGAAGGCGCGCCTGAGCGCCTGATTAGGAACAACCGCGGTTCGCCCTGGTCGTAACGCCGGGGCGCCGCGCCAGAGAATGAGGCCTCCGGGGCATGGCGTTTTCGCCGGCATTCCTCGACGAGCTGCGTGCCCGCTTCACCCTTTCCGAAATCGTCGGACGCCGCGTCCGCCTGATCCGGCGCGGCCGCGAGCACACCGGCCTGTGCCCGTTCCACAACGAGAAGACGCCCTCGTTCACCGTCAGCGACGACAAGGGCTTCTATCACTGCTTCGGCTGCGGCGAGCACGGCGACGTCGTCGGCTTCGTCATGAAGACCGAGAACCTGACCTTTCCCGAGACCGTCGAGCGTCTCGCCGAAGAGGCGGGCATGCCGGTGCCGCGTCAGGTCCCCGAGGACAAGGAGCGGACGAAGGCCGAGCTTTCGCTGTTCTCGGTCACCGAAGCCGCCTGCAAGTGGTTCGAGGAGCAGCTCAAGGGACCGGCGGGACGGACCGCTCGCGACTACCTCGCCCGCCGCGGCGTCGACCCGCGGACGATCGCGAAATTCCGCCTCGGCTACGCCCCCGACGCGCGCGGCGCCCTCAAGTCGGCGCTGGCGGCACAGGGATTCCCAGAGAGCCTGATGATCACGGCGGGCCTTCTCGTGGTGCCGGAGGACGGGCGAGCCCCCTACGACCGCTTCCGGGGTCGCGTCATGTTCCCGATCGAGGACCCGCGCGGGCGGGTCGTCGCTTTCGGCGGCCGCATCCTGGGCGACGGCGAACCCAAGTATCTCAACTCTCCCGAGACGCCGCTTTTCCACAAGGGGCGGCTCCTCTATGCGCAGCGCCACGCGCGCGACATCCTCCGCGCGCCGAAGAACCCGCACAATCCCGACGCCCCCGAGCCGCAGCTCCTCGTCGTGGAAGGGTACATGGACGCGATTGCGGCGCTGTCGGTCGGCATCGCCGCCGTCGCGCCGCTCGGCACAGCGCTCGGCGAGGATCAGATCCAGCTCCTGTGGCGCCTCGTTCCGGAGCCGATCCTGTGCTTTGACGGCGACAACGCGGGCCTGCGCGCGGCGGCGCGTGCCGCCGATCGCGGCGTACCGCTGGTGAAGCCCGGCTTCAGCCTCTCGTTCGCTATGCTGCCGAAGGGCGACGATCCCGACACGCTGGTGCGGCGCGCCGGCCGCAGCGCTCTCCAAGATGTGATGAGCCGGGCGCGGCCGCTCGCCGAGATGCTGTTCGAGACGGCGACGACGGGGCGCCCCGTCGACACGCCCGAGCGCCGCGCCGCCGTCGAGAAGGTGCTCGCCGACACCGCCGCGCGGATCCAGGACAAGGTCGTGCGCGACCACTACGGCCGCTACTTCAAGCGGCGCCTGTGGGAGGCTTTCGGCGATTATCAGTCGCCGGTGGGGCTGCGCGTGGAGCGCGGAAATCCGCGCCGCGGCCCCGGCCAAGCTGGCACTCTGCCCGGACGAGTGACACCGCAGCTCGATCGTCTCGGCGGCGGTCCTCGCGGCAAGGTGGAGGCGCGCGAGCGCGTGCTGCTGCTGACGGTGCTTAACCATCCGGCGATCCTGCCGGAGATCGCCGAGGAGCTGTCCTCCGCGATGATTGATAGCCCCGAGCTTGACGCCCTTCGGGCCGCCCTCCTAGATATCGGCGGCCACTTTCCCGATCTTGATTCCACCGAGATGCGACGCCATGTGACCGACCGTGGCTTCGGTGCCACAGTGAGTCGTTTATCGGCCCGCGAAACATTCGATCTGGAGGGCTTTGCGGGCCCAGGCGTTGCAGATGACGAGGCGCTCGCGGGTTTCCGGCGGGTTCTGGCCTACCACCGCAGGATCGGCCAGCTTCACGCGGACCTCGAGGCCATGCAGCAGGAACTGGCACGAGAACTCGAACGGGACTCTCCGGCGGCAGCTGAGATTTGGGCGCGTGTTCAGGCATTGAAGCAGACGGTCAACAGCGAAGGCGAGCCTGAGGACGACGAGGAAATCCTGGGTCCCGCGACCGGGAGCGACGGGGGGTAATCCCTTCCCGAACGGGCATGTGCGCACCATGTGTCCGACGGTGCGCACAAGAGTGGTCCGCGGCGCGGATCGATTTTCAACCGGGGCGACGGCCCCCTCGGCGTGAGCCGGGACGAGTGGACGAGAACATGGCGACCAAAGAAAAGCAGGCGGAAACCGAAGAGACCACCGAGGAAGCGGCGGGCCCCGAGGCGCCGGTGCTCGACTCCCTCGGCGCGAGCATCAAGAAGATGCTCGCCCGCGGTAAGGAGCGTGGGTACATCACCTACGACGAGCTCAATACCGCGCTGCCGCCCGACCAGTTCTCGTCCGAGCAGATCGAAGACGTCCTCGCCTCTCTCAACGAGATGGGGATCAACGTCGTCGACGGCTCCGAGGAAGGCGAGGAGACGCAGGAGAAGGCCGCCGAGCCGGCGGAGAGCTCCGAGGAAGGCGAGCCCGCCGAGCAGCAGCAGGAAACCGAATACGGCCGCACCGACGATCCGGTGCGAATGTACCTGCGCGAGATGGGCTCGGTGGAGCTCTTGTCGCGCGAGGGCGAGATCGCGATCGCCAAGCGCATCGAGGCCGGCCGCGAGAAGATGATCAGCGGCATCTGCGAAAGCCCGCTTACGATGAAGCGCCTGATCGAGTGGCGCGACGCGCTGCTCGAAGGGAAGATGCTGCTGCGCGACGTCATCGATCTCGAGGCGACGCTCGGCGCCGAGGAGGCGATGAAGGGCGGCGGCGACGGCGCGGCGGCGGAGCCCGAGGCCGACGACGGCGAGGGGAAGCCCAAGCTCAACGGCGCGAAGAAGCCCGAGGAGCCGAAGGCGAAGGCGCAGCCGGCGAAGATCGCGAAGCCGATGGCGGTGAAGAAGCCCGAAGAGGTCGCGGCTCCGGCGCCCGGCGGCGACGAGGGCGACATGGACGACGACGACGTCGGCATGTCGCTCGCTGCCATGGAGGAGAAGCTCAAGCCGACCACGCTCGAGCTGTTCGACGCTGTGGCCAAGACCTACAAGAAGCTCCAGAAGCTCCAGACCGACCGTCTCGACGCCGCGCGTCGCGGCGAGGCGCGGACGGCGCAGGCCGACCGCCGCTACGAGAAGCTCAAGTCGGAGATCGTCGAGATGATGGACAAGGTCCACCTCTCGAATCCGCGCATCGAGCAGCTCACGGACGAGCTTTACGGCATCAATCGCCGCCTGATCGGCCTCGAGGGCAAGCTCCTGCGACTCGCGGAGAAGTGCCGCGTGCCGCGCGAGGACTTCATCGAGAAGTACGCGGGCCGCGAGCTCGATCCGAACTGGGTGCGCAATCTCGCGCGGCTCAAGTCGAAGGCGTGGCAGAATTTCGCCAACAAGCACAAGGACGAGATCAAGGACCTCCGCAAGGAGATCACCGGCGTCGCCGACGAGGCGCGGCTCGACATCGCCGAGTTCAAGCGCGTCGTCCACACGGTGCAGTCGGGCGAGCGCGAGGCGAGCCAGGCGAAGAAGGAGATGGTGGAGGCGAACCTGCGCCTCGTGATCTCGATCGCCAAGAAGTACACCAACCGCGGCCTGCAGTTCCTGGACCTCATCCAGGAGGGCAACATCGGTCTGATGAAGGCGGTGGACAAGTTCGAGTACCGCCGCGGCTACAAGTTCTCGACCTACGCGACGTGGTGGATCCGCCAGGCGATCACCCGCTCGATCGCCGACCAGGCGCGCACGATCCGCATCCCGGTGCACATGATCGAGACCATCAACAAGCTGGTCCGCACCTCGCGCCAGATGCTGCACGAGTTCGGCCGCGAGCCGACGCCCGAGGAGCTCGCCGAGCGTCTCGGCATGCCGCTCGAGAAGGTGCGCAAGGTCCTCAAGATCGCCAAGGAGCCGATCTCGCTCGAGACGCCGATCGGCGACGAGGAGGACTCGCATCTCGGCGACTTCATCGAGGACAAGAACGCGGTGCTGCCGCTCGAGGCGGCGATCCAGTCGAACCTGCGCGAGACCACGACCCGTGTCCTCGCGACGTTGACGCCGCGCGAGGAGCGCGTGCTGCGCATGCGCTTCGGCATCGGGATGAACACCGACCACACGCTCGAGGAGGTCGGTCAGCAGTTCTCGGTGACCCGCGAACGCATCCGTCAGATCGAGGCCAAGGCGCTGCGCAAGCTGAAGCATCCGTCGCGGTCACGGCTGCTGCGCTCGTTCCTCGACACATAGGCCGAAACCAAGATCGCACGACGAAAAGGGCGCCGGTTGCGGCGCCCTTTTCATGTTCGACCTGTCTTATTGCGGCTTGCCCTGGCGCGCCGGTCGGCTACGCTTCCCGAAAACGATAAGGAGGCGTCGATGTTTGCCGTTCGCGCGCCGGCGTTCGCGCTGGCGCTTCTCGTCGCGGCCGGGCCTGTCGCCGCGGAGCCCGTCGCCGACTTCTACAAGGGCAAGACGATCTCGCTGGTGATCGGGTTTCCGCCCGGCGCCGGCTACGACGCCTACGGCCGACTGCTCGCGCGCCATCTCGGCGGCCACATTCCGGGGAATCCGGCGATCGTCGCCCAGAACATGCCGGGCGCCGGGGCGATGAAGGCGACCAACTGGCTCTACAACGTCGCGCCGCGCGACGGGACGGCGATCTCGCACCTGCCGTCGTCGGTGCTGATGGAGCAACTGTTCGGCAATACCTCGGCCCAGTTCGAGCCGGCCAAGTTCACCTGGCTCGGCAACATGGACCAGACGATCGGCACCTGCGCCGTGTGGCACACATCCGGGATCGAGCGCTTCGAGGACCTGATGACCAAGCCGACGACCTTCGGCGGCAGCGGTCCGTCGGGCGTCAATTCCCAGCACGCGGCGGCGCTCCGCAACCTCCTCGGGGCCAAGATCAAGCTCGTGCAGGGCTATCCCGGATCGAATGAGATCAAGCTGGCGATGGCCAAGGGCGAGCTGCAGGGCGCCTGCGGGATGGCTCTGTCGTCGCTCAAGTCGCAGCATGCGAGCGAGTACCGCTCGGGCGAGCTGAAACCCATCGTGCAACTCGCGGCCGAGAAGAACCCGGAGCTGCCCGGGGTCGCCCACATCTACGATTACGCCAAGGACGACGAGATGCGTCAGGTGTTCGATCTCGTGTTCGGCCCGCACATCGTCGGCCGTCCGGTGGCTGCGCCGCCCGCCATTCCGGAGGACCGCAAGGCCGCGCTGCGCACGGCATTCATGGCGACGATGCAGGATCCGGCGTTCCGTGCCGACGCCGAGAAGATGAAGCTCGACATCACGCCGTCGGATGGCGAGTGGGTCGAGCGCCTGATCGCGAAATTCTTCGGCTACCCGAAGCCGGTGGTTGAGAAGGCGATCGCCGCGATGCGGGACTAATCCGACGGAGCGTTTCGGCCGCGGATTGCTTGTCACTCGTCTATGACGCAGCGGGATAGGCGAAGCGGATGGACACGACGGCTCCCAGGCGCCATCGCATCGTCATCGTCGGCGGCGGAGCGGGCGGGCTCGAGCTTGCGACCAAGCTCGGCGATCGTCTCGGCCGCAGCGGCCGTGCCGATATCATCCTCGTCGACGCCGCCGCGACCCATCTCTGGAAACCGTTGCTGCACGAAGTCGCCGCGGGAACGCTGAATTCCTACCAGGACGAGCTGAACTACATCGCGCATGCGCGCGCTCATCACTTCCGCTACCGCTTCGGTCGCATGAGCGGACTCGACCGCATCCGCAAGAACATCGTGCTCGCCCCGGTGCTCGACGAGGCGGGTCACGAGGCGGTCCCGAGCATGCCGATTCCCTACGACACGCTGGTGATCGCGGTCGGCAGCGTCAGCAACGATTTCGGCACTCCGGGCGCGCGCGAGCACTGCTTCTTCCTCGACGACCGCCCGCAGGCGGAGCGGCTGCATCGTGACCTGCTGATCGGCGTCCTCGCCGCGATCGCGGGCCCGCGGTCGCCGGGCGTGCTCGACGTCGCCATCGTCGGCGCCGGCGCAACGGGAGTCGAGCTCGCGGCGGAGCTGCGCAACATGGGCGAGCAGTTGAGCCGTTACGGCGTGCCGATCGAGCCGGAGGCGTTGCGCATCACCGTCATCGAGGCGGCGCCCCGGATTCTCCCCGTGCTGCCGGAGCGGCTCGGTGCGTCGGTGGCCGACGCCCTGCGCGGCATCGGCGTCCGCCTTCTCACCGGTGCGCGGGTGGCGCGGATCGACGACCACGTGGTCGAGCTTGCCGACGGCACCGTCGTGCCGGCGCAGATCAAGGTGTGGGCCGCCGGCATCAAGGCGCCGGATTTCCTGCGGGCGATCGACGGTCTCGAGGCCGACCGCGCCGGGCGGCTCGTCGTTCGCCGGACCCTGCAGACCACACGCGACGACGATGTGTTCGCGTTCGGGGACTGCGCCCACTGTCCCCAGCCCGGCACCGACCAGCCGGTGCCCGCGCGCGCGCAGGCTGCGCATCAGCAGGCGACGATGCTGGCCGGATCGATGGTCCGCCGCCTCGAAGGCAGGCCGATGCCGGAATACACCTATCGGGATTTCGGCTCGCTGGTATCGCTCAGCCGCTACACCGCCCTCGGCACGATCATGGGCGGCGTGTTCCGCCACAGCCACCGCATCGAAGGTCGGTTCGCGCGGCTCGCGTACATCTCGCTCTACCGCATGCACCAGATGGCGCTGCACGGCGTGTGGCGCACGCTCGTCCTGATTCTCACCAACCGGCTGCAGCGCGTGACGCAGCCGAGCCTCAAGATGCACTAACCGGCTACGACGAGTTCGTCATCTTGCCCAGCACGTAGCCGAGATCGAGCGGCTGGTCGGGATCGAGGATGCTGCTGCCCGGCGTCAGCGAGACCTGATCGGACCGCTCGCCCGCATGATAGGGAATCAGGCGCCGGTCGCCGCGGCTCAGCGCCTCGACGGCGACGATCAGCGAGCCGCCGGCGCGGTCGAGCGTGTGCGCGAAGGTGTCGGCATCCGCGCCGACATGCTCGCCGAGCAGCGTGTCGCGCAGACGCCGCACCGCGGCGATCGCATCGGGCCTTCCGGCGTGAACCGCGAGGTCGCATTCGGAGTCGAGTCCGGTCGACCGCGCGTTCATGTTCGACGAGCCGATCTTCAGCAGCCGGTCGTCGGCGATCAGCAGCTTGGAGTGGATCTTGATCTCGCACTCCGGCGACATGCGCGAGACGGGGTAGTAGGCGCGCAGCCGGCCATACTTGTCCGCGCCGCGCAGATACGCGAACAGCCGGTCGCGATTCTCGGCCATCACGTATTGCTCGATCATCCCCGACGAGCGCTTGGTCACGACGATGATGATCTCGGGACCGTCGGGCCGTTGCAGATGCCGCATCAGGATGTCGGTGATGCCGGGGAGCGAGAAGTACTGCGTTTCGAGATAGATGTAGTCGTTCGCCGCCTCGAGGAACGCGGTGTTGAGCTGCTCGATCTCCCGCGCCGCGGGTTGCTCGCCGTAGGCGGGCTGGGTGCGAGCCAGGGCCGCGCGGTGATCGCGGATTGCGGGTTCGACGGAATCGGGCCACGGATCGCCGTCGCTCGACACCGGGGGCAGGTGCTCACCGGTCGCGTAGCGCCAGCGATAGTCGGCGAGCGAACAGATGGAACAGGCGATCTCGCCGTCGACCACCACCTGGAGGTCGTGCACCGGATCGTAGGGCTTGCCGAAGGTGTCGACACGCCCCGGCTCATCGGGGACGTGGCGCGTGCCGTCCCATCGCCCCTGGGTCAGGTCCATGCCGCCCATGAAGGCGACCTTGCCGTCGATGCAGACGATCTTCTGATGATGGGAGGCACCGAGCGGATGATGGTCGTCGAGCTTGAAATGGATGCGCGGGTGCTGCCACCACTCCGAACCGATCGGCACCGGGATCGGGTTGCTGCCGTAGAAGATCGAGTTGCGCCAGATCAGCACATAGAGGTCGAGCCCCGGGCGGGTTTCCACCAGGCGGCGAAGGAACGACCCGAGCGGCAGCACGTTGGGATCGGTCGGCCGGTTGGGCGCGAGATGCGGCCGCAGCGGCGTCCGCGCGTCGAAGTCCCAGCCGACGATGACGATCCGGCGCTCGGCCTTTGGCAGAGCCTCGATCAGAGCTTCGAAATACTGCTGTCCGTCGATCAGGAAGGCGAGACGATTGCAGCGGGCAAGAGCGACGCAATTGGCGCCCTCGCAGAACAGGGGGTCGCCGTCATGGGTATCCATCATAGGGCGTTCGCCATCTGGGGATAATTCGGTCGGATATCGCCGTCGATATCGCTGGTGAACGGCTTGGTCGGGCTGTCGGTTCCCCTTTGAAACTCCTGCGGAACGTCGGGTTGGGCGAAGCGTTAGGCGGTAATGACCAAACGACGCATATTGTCGGCGGTGGGCGTGGTTGCGACCGCGCTCGGCCTGTTCCTCCTCTACAGGGTTCTCCGGCGGTACGATTTCGCGGAAGTCGCCGACGCGGTTGCGAGCGCTCCGCCGTGGTCGATCGTGTCGGCGGTCGGGTTCACCATCGGCAGCTTCGCGGCCATGGCGTTCATGGAATGGCTCGCGGTGCGCTATACGCGCCAGAAGGTCTCGGTGCGGCGCATCGTGCGGACGACCGTCGCCGCGCTCGGCATCGGCCACAGCATCGGGCTGGTGGCGCTCAGCAGCGGCGGCGTCCGCTACCGGATGTACCGGAGGGTCGGGGTGTCGCCGCTCGCGGTCGGCGAAATCGTCCTGTTCTCGGGGCTGACGGTCGGACTGGGGCTGGCATCGGTCGGCGGCATCGCGCTGCTGTGGCGCGGCGGCGACCTGCTCGCCGAGCCGCTCGGCATCACCCCCGGGGTGCTCGACGGGCTCGGCTGGACCGCGCTGGCCGGAGTCGCCACCTACAACGTCGTGTGCGCCGTGGCGCCGCGGGTGTGGCGCTTCGGCAGCTTCCATTTCCGCTTGCCGTCGCTCGGAACCGCGATCGCGCAGACGATTTCCGGAGCCGCCAATCTCGCGTGCGCCTCGGGCACGCTGTATTGCAGCCTGCGCGGCTTCGTCAATCTCGACTATCCCACCGCGGCGGCGCTCTACGTCGGGTCCGATGTATCGGCGCTGGTCGGCCACGTTCCGGGCGGGTGGGGACTGTTCGAATACATCGTCACGGAATCCCTCGACGACCCCAAGGTCATCGCCGGCGTGGTGCTGTTCCGCGCCGTCTACTTCCTGATGCCGCTGGCGATCGGTCTCGGGACGTTTCTCAGCGACGAGATCGGCCGCCGGCGTGCCCGCAAGCGCGGCGATAAGAAGTCGAAGCGTTCCGTATCCGCACAGGCGGCGTGACGAGAGATGGCGGATATCCTTCGGGTCGCCACCTACAACCTGCATTCCTGCGTCGGCGGGGATCGCCGCTACGACCCCGAGCGGACCTTGCGGGTTCTGCAGGAGCTGGACGCCGACGTCCTCGCGTTGCAGGAGGTCGGCGGATATCTCCACGACGGGATCGAACAGATCCACTTCTTCGAGCAGAAGCTCGGGATGCACGCGACCGCCGGCCCCAATCTGACCCGCCGCGGCACGCAGTTCGGCAACGCGCTGCTGGTCCGCGGGCGCATCCTCGAATCGCGGCTGATCAACCTCGGCGTGCTGCCGTTCGAGCCGCGCGGCGCGATCGAGGCGACCGTCGAGACCGAGCACGGGCGGCTCCGAGTGTTCGCGACGCATCTCGGCCTGTTCCCGCGCGAGCGGCGTCAGCAGATCGAGATCCTCGCGCGCGAGCTCGAGCGCGATCCCCAGCCGACCACCGTGTTCATGGGGGATTTCAACATCTTCGGCCCGGAGCGGACGGTGCTGAAGCGGATCGGGGCGCCGCGCCGGCTGCCGAAGCTCTACAGCTTTCCGGCACGGCTGCCGCTGATGTCGCTCGACCGCATCTGGACGATCCCCAACGACCGGCTCCTCACGCGCGCGGTGCACCGCAGCGCGCTGTCGCGCATTGCCTCCGACCATCTACCGGTCGTCGCCGACATCGTTCCCGCGCCGGCGTCGCATTCCGCATCGCTGCACCGACACGCGGTGCAGCAGGATCTTTGAATCGGGCTCGGCCGGAAGATCCGCCGGAACAAAGGTCCGTGTGCGCCGTTTAACCGACACCTTGGCCGTGCCGCGGCTCGTGTCCGGCACGGTCTCCGCAGCGTCCATGTCCTACATCGCGAGGTGCGACGATGGCCGACCCCAAGCTCACCGGATCCCCCGTCATCACCGCCGACAAGGTCGAGGGCACCGCCGTGTACGACCGGCGCGGCAATCGCATCGGCAACATCGAGGACCTCGTCCTCGACAAGATCAACGGCAAGGTGCTGTACGCCGTCATGTCGTTCGGAGGCTTCCTCGGCATCGGCGAGAAGCATCACCCGCTGCCGTGGTCGGCATTGACCTACGACACCAAGCTCGAAGGATACGTCGTCGACGTCGACAAGGAGCGCCTGGAAAAGGCGCCGAGCTACGAATCCGATCGCCAGGTCGATTGGACCGCGGATTTCGGCCGTCGCATCAACACCTACTGGAACGTCCCGTCCGAGTGGCCGTGATCGCGCCGGCGATTCGGGTCGCTCGACACATCGGAATTGGAAAGGAAATCCCATGGCCCAGAAGAAATCGTCCCGGTCGAAGTCGTCCCGCGGGAAGGGTGGCAGGGGCTCGAGCCGGAGCAAGGGGCGCAAGAGCGGCTCGCAGATGAAGGACGCTCTGGCGCTGCTGAAAGCCGATCATGAGGCGGTGTCGGAGCTCGTGGAGAAATACGAGCGCGGCAAGAACCGCATGGACAGCGACAAGAAGGAGGAGATGGCCCAGCAGATCTGCGAGGAATTGACGATCCACGCGCAGATCGAGGAGGAGCTCTTCTATCCCGCGCTGCGCGAGGCCAGCGAGGAGGCGGAAGACGCGCTCGCCGAGGCCGAGGTCGAGCACGACTCGGTCAAGAAGCTGATCGAGGAGATCGAGGGCTCGTCGCCGGACTCGGAGCTGTTCGACGCCCAGATCAAGGTGCTCGGTGAGTACGTGAAGCACCACGTCAAGGAGGAGCAGACGGAGATCTTCCGCATGGCGCGGGAGGCCGATCTCGACCTCAAGGAACTCGGCCAGGAGCTCGCCGCGCGCAAGGCGGAGCTCAAGGGCGAGGAGATGGAGGAAGAGGAGGACGAGGAGGAGGCCGCGTAGCCTCCGTCGCCTCGGCCGCGGTGTCGCATGGACGCCGCGGCCCCTCCGACCGATAATCCTCCCCGGCGGGGAGGATTATCTTCATGGAGATGCGCGCGCTCGGCGCGTCGGGGATCGCCGTTTCGGCGGTCGGTCTCGGCTGCAACAATTTCGGCGGGCGGATCGGTCTCGACGAATCGCGCCGGGTGATCCACGCCGCCCTCGACCGCGGCGTGACGTTCTTCGACACCGCCGACGTCTACGGCGATCGCGGCGGGTCCGAGGACATCCTCGGCAAGGTGCTGGGCCCGCGCCGGCGCGAGGTCGTCATCGCCACCAAATTCGGCATGGCCATGGGCGACGACCTGGCCCTCGCGGGCGCCTCGAGCCGCTACGTGATGCGTGCCGTCGAGGCGAGCCTGAGACGGCTCGGGACCGACTATATCGACCTCTACCAGGTCCATTACCCCGATCCCGCGACCCCGATTGAGGAGACGCTGTCGGCGCTCGACGTCCTCGTGCGCCAGGGAAAAGTGCGGGCGATCGGCTGCGCCAATTTCGCCATCTTCCAGCTCGTCGACGCGAGTCGCACCTCGAACAGCCACGATCTCGCGCGCTTCGCGACCTGCCAGAACGAATACAGCCTGCTCAACCGCGAGGCGGAGCAGGAAATCCTGCCGATCGTCGCCGCCTACGGGATGGGGTTCCTGCCGTATTACCCGCTGGCCGGCGGCTTCCTCACCGGCAAGTACCGGCGCGGCGCGCCGATGCCCGCGGGCACGCGGCTCACCGGCAACAGGCGGCAGGCGGAGCGCACGATGACCGAGCGCAATTGGCGTCTGCTCGAGGCGCTCACCCGGTTTGCCGAGGCGCGCGGCCGCACGATCGGCGAGCTGGCGGTGGCCTGGCTGCTGTCGCGCCCGGTGGTGGCGAGCGTCATCGCCGGCGCGACGACGCCCGAGCAGGTGCATGCCAACATCGTAGCGGCGACATGGTCGCTCACCGCCGACGAGGTCGACGCGATCGACGGTCTCTACTGAGGGACCCTCAGGCGGGGGTGAACTTCGGCAGCGCGGCGCCGGGTGCCACGTCGTCGAACGTCACCTTGACGGCCATGTCGCAGCGCACGTCGTCGACGGGAATCCCGACGACGTTGGACAACAGCCGCGGGCCTTCCTCGAGCTCGATCAGCGCGACGACGTAGGGCACGTCGCCCTCCCACGCCGGATGATAGACGCGGTGGAAGACGACGAAGCTGTAGACCTTCCCGCGGCCCGACACTGCCGTCCACGCGAAGTCGGTCGCGAGGCAGTGCGGGCAGCTCCGCGACGGCGGGAACCAGAACCTGCCGCAGACATTGCAGCGCGGCAGCTCGAGGCGGTGGTTCTTCGCCGCGTCCCAGTACGGCACCGATTCCGGCGCGGGGCGCGGCAACGGCTTCTGCGGCTTCTCGGCGGCCTCGGCCATCACGCCCTCCCCAGGATCAGGGTCGAGTGGCACACCTGGTTGCCGCCATGCCCGGAGATCAGCGCGATCTCGGCGTCCTTGACCTGACGATCCTTCGGGTAGGTGTGGCGGAGCTGGCGCACGCCCTCGCAGATCTGCAGCATGCCTTCGGCGTGGCACTCCGAGAGCTGGCCGCCCGAGGTGTTGGTGGGCAGGGCGCCCGACAGTCGCAGCGCGCCCGAGGAGACGAACGCCCCGCCTTCGCCCTTCTTGCAGAAGCCGTAGTCCTCGAGCTGCGTCAGCACCATGTAGGTGAAGCAGTCATAGATCTGCGCGGTGTCGACGTCCGCCGGGCCGATGCCCGCCATCCGGTAAGCCATCCTGCCGCTCGGCCCCGCCGCCGTGTTGACCATATTGTCGTCGGCGAACCAGCCGCGCAGGTTGTTGTGGGTGCCGAAGCCCTTGATCAGCACCGGCGCCTGCTTGAGGTCGCGTGCGCGGTCGGCCGACGTGACGATGACCGCGCCGGCCCCGTCGCTGCGCAGGCTGCAGTCGAACATGCCGAACGGTGCGACGATCATCCGCGCCGCGAAGTAGTCCTCGCGCGTCATCGGCTTCTTCATCATCGCGTCGGGGTTGCGCAGCGCGTGCTCGCGGAACGCGAGCGCGATCTCGGCGAAATGGTCGCGGGTGGTGCCGTAGAGGGCCATGTGCCGTTGGGCGCCGAAGGCGTGGGCCGCGACGGCGCCGAAATAGCCGTACTCGGGGCCGAACTCGCGCGGCCGCTGGCTGGCCGGCCGGGTCTCGTTGCGGACCCGCGCCTCCTCGGTGGCGTGGGTGCGCGACCAGGCGTCGCGCCCATACCCGCAGATTACCGTCTTCGCCATCCCGGCGCGGATCGCGAACACCGCCAGGATGATCGACATGATCTGGCTCGCGCCGCCGTTGTCGAGCGTGGTCGAGAACCGCGCGTTGATGCCGAGCCGCTCGCCGATGAGCTGGTGGTGGCAGTAGGCGTCGTCCGGGCCGCGGCAGATGACGCCGTCGATGTCGGACAGCGCGACGCCGGATTCGGCGATCGCGTTGCGCATCGCCTCGATCAGGAGGTCCAGCGAACTGACGCCCGGCACTTTTCCAAGCCGGCTGTTCCCGACGCCGACGATCGCGCAGCGATCGCGAAGGTCGCGCCCGTCGTCGGCCGCGGTGAGATCGAGGACAGATGACATGGTGCGCGATTGTCCGTCGCCGGTGCGACGTGTGTCAAGGATGGGTCCGGCCATGACGAATGTCGTGACCTCGATGGCGTCGTGTCGGGCGACGCGAACCGACGGCGACCTGCCGCGTTGACACCTCGTCCAGGCTCAACGCACAGCGAGAGGTCCGTCATGACCGTCGACGTCCTCGTGTTGCAGCCGGCCGTCGCGCTGATCGCCGGCATCCTCATCCTGGTGATTCCCCGCATCCTGAATGTCGTGGTCGCGCTCTACCTCATCATCGTCGGTGTCACCGGGCTATGGCCGCATCTCCTCAAGTAGCATGATCGAGGCCGCGATCTTCGACATCGACGGCACGCTGGTCGACAGCGTCGACCTGCACGCGGAGTGCTGGCGCGAGGCGCTCGCCCACTTCGGCCATGACGTGCCGTTCGAGCGCGTGCGGTCCCAGATCGGCAAGGGCGGCGACCAGCTGCTGCCGGTGTTCGTGCCCGAGGCGGAGCTCGAACTCCGCGGCAAGGAGATCGAGCGCTACCGTGGAGACCTCTTCAAGCGGAGCTATCTTCCGGCGGTGCGGCCGTTCCCGCTGGTGCGCGAGCTGTTCGCCCGGATCCGGAGCGCGGGCCTCAAGATCGTGCTCGCGTCGTCCGCCAAGGGCGACGAGCTCGGCGCATACAAGCGCATTGCGTCGATCGAAGACCTCGTCGACGGCGAGGTGTCGGGAGACGACGTCGAGCATTCGAAGCCGTACCCCGACGTGTTCCAGGCGGCGCTCGGTCGCGCGGCACCGCTGGCCGCCGCCGAGGCCATGGCGATCGGCGACAGTCCGTACGATGCCGAGGCCGCCGGACGCGCCGGGCTCGCGACCATCGGCATTCTCGCCGGGGGTTTCCCCGAGGCCGACCTGCGCCGCGCCGGCTGCATCGCCGTTTATCGCTCGCCGGCCGATCTCCTGGAGCAGTTCGACCGGTCGCCGCTCGCGCGGTGACTACTTCTCCTCGCCCACGGTGTCGGCCATCTTCGCCCCTCGACGGCCGAGCGGCTTCGGGTGGCCCGTGGTGCTGTCGCGCGCCGTCTGATGCTCGATCTCCGCGTCGAGCTGTGCTCCGAGCAGGACGGCGTAGTTCGACACGTAGAGCCACATCAGCAGGAGGACGACCCCGGCCAGCGAGCCGTACGTCTTGTCGTAGGACGAGAAGTGCGAGACGTAGAACGAGAAGCCGTACGAGGCCGCTATCCACAGCAATCCGCCGGCGACCGCGCCCCACGTGACCCAGCGCCACTTCGGCTTGGAGCGGGACGGCATGTAGCGGTAGGCGAGGCTCAGCGCGAACACGAACAGCGCCACCAGCACCGGCCAGCGGGACAACGATGCCAGCGTCCTGCCGATGTCGCCGAGCGGCAGGAAGTTGATGACGGCGGGCAGGACCGCGATCAGCGTCAGCGAGATGATGACGAACAGCACGGATGCCAAGGTGATCAGCAGCGCCTCGGCGTAGTACTTGATGAGGCCGCGCTTCTCCCGCTCGCTGTAGGCCACGTTGAGAGCCGTCATGATCGACGTCGTCGCCGAGTTGGCGCTCCACAGCGCCAGCGCGAGGCTCACGAGCAGGCCGATCCCGAGATTTTGCGGCGGCTGGCTGGTGAGGAAGCTCAGCTCATCGAGGATGATGTCGGCCGCCTGCTGCGGCATCACGGACTGGAACGATTCGATCTGCCGCTCGACCGACGCCGGGTTGAACATCAGGCCATAGATCGAGATCAGCGCCGCGATGCCTGACGGGATGGCGATGAAGGCGTAGAACGCCGCTCCCGCGGCGATGAGCCCGAGGCTTTTCTCCGACACCGCATCCTTGACTCGAAGCAGGATGTCGCGCCAACCGAGCTTCGGAATGTCGCTCGGCGTGGTGGCGTCGCGGCCACGGGCATCGTCCCCGCCGGGATTGTCGTGCTGCCGTCGGTGCGGTCGCGCCTGGGAAAATGCCATCGGAGCCCTGTCGAGGATGGTTGCCGATTCCCTGCAACGAGCGGCAATGCGCCGGGTTCCCTGCCTTGGGCGGTACGGAGCCCAGCATTGCCAGCCGTGAGCGCTCGTGGCAGCCTGCGCGCGCCGCGGCGGTCGCCCGGCGGAGCCTCGGGGGGCCCGTAGTTCAGTGGTTAGAACGCGCCGCTCATAACGGTGTTGTCGCAGGTTCGAATCCTGCCGGGCCCACCACTCCAGCACGCCGCCCGGGCGGCAAGCGCCCGACCCGCTCAGGTCGAATCGCTGGCGCCACCCGCGGCAAATCGGCGCCGCCGGATGCTCTCGTACGTCGCCCGCGTCTGCGGCTTCACGAACAGCGCGACGACGTCGGGGCGCTCGGCGCGGACCGCGCGCTCGATGTCGATCACCGCGTTCTCGATGTCGCCGGCCCGTAACTCGTCGGCGAAGTCGACGCTGAGCGCGGCCACCACCTGATCGGGCGCGAGCTGGACGGTCAGCACGCCGTTCGCACGCGCGACGCCCGGACATTGGGCGGCGATCGCGAGAATCCTGTCGGCCAGCGCACTGTCGGCGCGTTCGCCGATCAGCAGGCTCTTGCTCTCCCGCGCCAGCAGCACCGCCGTGGCGGCCAGGACCACGCCGATCAGGACCGAGGCGACGCCGTCGTACACCGGCTCGTCGAACGTCACCGCCGCAAAGGTGCCGGCGGCCGCGAGGGTGATCCCGAGCAGCGCCGCCGTGTCCTCGAACAGGACCATGAACGACGGCGGGTCCTTGCTTCTGCGGAAGGCGTCGTAGAACCCGAGCGCTCCCTTCGCCGCCGTGAACTGCCGCAGCGACAGGATCCAAGACGCGCCCTCGAACAGGAACGACAGCCCGAGCACGACGTAGTTGACGACGGGATCCGTGATCGGCTTCGGCTGCAGGATGTGATCGGTGCCTTCGTAGATCGACACACCGGCGCCGAGCGCGAACACCAGAAGCGCGACGATGAAGCTCCAGAAGTACAGCTCGCGACCGTATCCCAGCGGATGATCGGGATCGGCGCGCCTCACCGCGCGACGCATGCCGTAGAGCAGGAGGATTTCGTTGCCGGTGTCGACGAAGGAGTGAATCGCCTCGCTCAGCATCGCCGAGCTGCCGGTCCACATCCCGGCCATTGCCTTGGTCACCGCGACCAGCAGGTTGCCGATCAGGGCGGCGTAGACGACGGGTTTCGCTGACGGCCTGGCCACGGTCCCTCCCGGCGCACGGCTCAGCCTCGCCGATCGGGCCGACGTGCGCAGTAAATAACGCGTGGCGGCCACGGATGCGCCCGGCCGTCGGCGGGGAGGGTTCGGGAGGAATTTGCACTACAAAAGCCGCGGGTCGCCCACTACATTCACGGCGCGCGATGGCGGCGGGATCGATCCGGCGCCGTCGTCGACCGGGCGGCCGCGAGCGCCGCCATCACCTCAGATCCAACTTCCGCCGGAACCGTTGGCTCGAGACGAACGGAGCGAGCGCCGATTGCCATGAGCGAGACCCGGACCACGCCAGAGCATCGGGCGCAGCTTCCAGCGTGGATGAATCGCCGCACCTTCGCCATCATCTCCCATCCCGACGCCGGCAAGACGACGTTGACCGAGAAACTCCTCCTGGTCGGCGGCGCGATCCATGTCGCGGGCCAGGTGCGGGCGCGCGGCGAGCAGCGGCGCACGCAGTCGGACTGGATGGAGATCGAGAAGGCCCGCGGCATCTCGATCTCGAGCTCGGTGATGACCTTCGAGCGCGACGGCATCACGTTCAACCTGCTCGACACGCCGGGCCACCAGGACTTCAGCGAGGACACCTACCGCACCCTGACCGCGGTCGATTCGGCGATCATGGTGATCGACGCGGCGAAGGGCATCGAGAGCCAGACCCGCAAGCTGTTCGAGGTCTGCCGGCTGCGTGACATCCCGATCATCACCTTCATCAACAAAATCGACCGCGAGGGACGCGATCCGTTCGCGCTTCTCGACGAGATCGAGAGCACGCTCGCGCTCGACGTCTGTCCGATGACCTGGCCGATGGGTATGGGCACCGACTTCCGCGGTGCGTTCGATCTGCGCAGCCATCGGCTGCTCGGTACCGGCGCCGCGGAGTCGATCCAATACGACGGCGTCGACGATCCGCGGCTCGACGCGACGATCCCGGAGAACGTGCTCGGCGCCTTCCGCGAATCGGCGGCGCTCGCGACCTCCGCGTATCCGGAACTCGATGCCGAGGCGTATCGCGCCGGACATCTCACGCCGGTGTTCTTCGGCAGCGCGCTCAAGGACTGCGCGGTGGCCGAGCTGCTCGACGCGCTCGCGTCGATCGCGCCGTCGCCGCGGGCTCAGCCCGCCGATCCGCGCCCGGTCGCGCCGGACGAGACTTCCGTCACCGGCTTCGTGTTCAAGGTCCAGGCGAACATGGATCCGAACCACCGCGACCGCGTGGCGTTCGTCCGCCTGTGCTCGGGACGCTTCCGCCGCGGCATGAAGCTCAAGCTGGCGCGCACCGGAAAGACGTTCGCGATCCAGAATCCGATCTTCTTCTTCGCCCGCGAGCGCGAACTTGCGGAGGAGGCGCTGCCGGGCGACATCATCGGCATCCCCAACCACGGCACGCTCCGGGTCGGCGACACCCTCACCGAAGGCGAGGACGTGCGCTTCACCGGCATCCCGAACTTCGCGCCCGAGATCCTCCGCCGCGTCCATCTCAAGGACCCGATCCGCGCCAAGCAGTTGCGGCGTGCGCTCGAGGATCTGGCCGAGGAGGGCGTGACCCAGGTGTTCAAGCCCAATCTCGGCGCCGACTGGATCGTCGGTGTGGTCGGGCAGCTTCAGCTCGACGTGCTCGCGTCGCGCATGGCGACCGAATACAAGGTCGACATCGAGCTCGAGCCCGCGCCCTACGAGACGGCGCGCTGGCTCGCGGCCGACGACCCGGCGATGCTCAAGCGCTTCGTCGAGCAGAACCGGTCGAGCCTTGCCGAGGATCGCGACGCGGCTCCGGTCTTCCTCGCCCGCAACGCATGGGAACTGAACTACACGTCCGAGAAGTGGCCCGACGTGCGGTTCGTGAAGACGCGCGAGCGGGCGTAGGCCGGCGCCTCTCGGCCTACTCGATGAATGCCTTGAGGCCGGTGTAGATCGACCCGACCGCCGCCGAGATCGCCAGCGACGAATTGAGCAGCTTCTCGACCCACTCGATGTGGTGCTGGATCGGCTCGCCGCCCTTCACCGCGCCGACCTTGGTCGCGATCCGCGTCACCACGACCTCCATCGGCCCGCCACGGGCGATGCCCGCCGCGACCTTGCGCGGGGCGATGAGCGCGCCGACGGTGTAGGCGAGTGCGATGCTCAGCATGTACTCGACCACCTCGCGCCACTCGAAGACGCTCGACGGGATGATCGGCACCCCGTCGATGAGCCCCACGACCGCTGACATCGCCGCCACGGCGAGGATTCCCGTCGCGGCGGCGACGATGCCGACCGCCGGCCACGAGGCCCGCCGCCGGGCCAGCACCCAGCCGAACGGCAATGGCAGCAGGATCGACGCCACCCGGAGGTAGATCGGGTTGATGTCGTACTTCATCACCATGAGGTAATGGGCGGCGATCAGCGCGGCCGTCGGCACCGCGACGAACGCGACGAGATGCGCCGGGCCGAGCGGGCGCGGCGCGACCGCCGTCGTCGCCGGCTGCGGCCCGAGGCGGCGAAGACCCGCCACCTCGCTCTCGAGTTCCGCGACCCTCCGCAGGAGCGCGCGGTTCTCCTCGATCAGCGGCTTCGGAATCGCGAGGTCGCGTCTGCAGTGCTTGCAGACGACGGCCTCGTCCTTGATCTCCTCGGCGCAAAACGGGCAGTTCAACGGCGTTCCCCCATGTGTGTCACCGGGCGTGTCTCAACGCGGGTGTCGCCACGCGCGTTGCGCGTCGCTACTTCGCCACCTTGAGCGTGAAGTTCGCCGTGCCGCTCCGGCCCTCGGAGTCCTTGATCTCGACGCGGATCGGATGATCGCCCGGCGGCAGCTCGGCGCTGGGCATCTCGATGCCGTTGGCCTGGATGTACTTCTTCAGCCGCGGCGTGAGGTCGACCGCCGGGTTCTTCAGGTAGGTGACCTTCACCGCGTCCGGATTGACCGTCGCCCCGCCGAAGCTCTGGAACTTCAGCTTCAGATCGACCGGCGACGTGACTGTGCCGGCATCTGCGGAGGGCGAGGCGATCTCGACCTTGGGCCCGCGGGTCACGCCGCGGAACGCGAGCGCTCCCGAGGCTGCCGCCGGCAGCGCGGCCTCCTTCGCGGTGATCAACGGCTCGGCATGCGCCGGCACGGCGGCCGCGCCGAGAAGGAGCAGGGCCGCGGCGGAAGCGTAGGTACGGATCATCGTTGTCTCCATTGTTCGCAGGATTCGGGGAAAGCTAGGCTCCGCTGCCATCGCCGATGATGGAGTACGGAGCCCAGAAGATCGGGTGGGCGTAGGTGAACACGGTCTTGCCGCCGTCGACGAACCCGGGTCCGTCGAGCAGTGCCATCGACGCCTCGCGCAGCGCCTCGGCGCGCGACAGCTTCGCGTCGGCGGACTGGCGGCGGAACAGGTCGGTCACCAGCTCGCGCGCCGAAACCGAATGCACCGACCAGTTGGTGACGAGCAGCGCGCGCGTGCCGGCATAGAAGAAGGCGCGGCCGAGACCCGACGCCGCCTCGGCGCCGGCACCCGACCCCGCGCCGGTGTTGCACGCCGACAGCACGACCCAGTCGGCGTCCAGCTTGAGGCCGAGGATTTCGTCCATCGTCAGCAGCCCGTCGCCGTCGACGTCGGCGACATCGGGCGCGCTGAGTGCGAGCGCCGGCTGGGTCAATCCTTCGAGCTCCCCCGGAACGAGGCCATGGGTGGCGAAGGCGACGATCTTGTATTTCGTGAGATCGGCGGTCTTCACGTTGCGCGTGTTCGCCTCCTTGCCGAGCAGCAGCACCTTGCTGGGATCGGCCTGGAGCGCGAGCGCGATCGAGCGCAGCTCCTCGGAGGTATCGGGAAGGCGCGGCAGCAGCGCGAGCTCGGCGCCGTCGACCCCGGCGGTCTTGGGCGCGTTGCGGCGCTGCAGCGGGACGCCGCGCGTCGCGGTCGCCTGGGCGACTTGCGCGGGAGCGCTGCGCGCGGCCTCGGTGGCCTGCTCGCGACTGAACAACGGATCGCCGAAGCCGATCATCGTCTCGCGCGTGTGCCGCGACGGGGGCAGCTTCCGCAGCGTGGTGAACGCCGCCGCCGACGGGACCAGCGTCACGGCATGGGTGCGCGCGAGCCACGGCACCGAGCGGTAGCCGGCGAACATCGGCTGCGACGGGTCGGCGGCGACCGTCGCGGGTGCCGTCGGCAGGAGGCCGAGCGGCAGCAATCCCATCGCGCCGTTGGTGACGAGCACCAGGGACTTCGCGGGCTTCCATGCGGCCTCGACCGGCTTCAGCAATGCCTCGTAGAGCTCGTAGGCGGTGGCGAGGTCGTACGGCGGCACGCTGTCGAGGGTTTCGGCCTTTGGCTCGAGCGCCTCGCGCAAGGTGTTGACCTTGCGCTCGATGTCGGCGGCGCCGAGCGCGGTCGAGGCGAACCCGACCGTTCCCTGGTGCGGAACCACCCACACGAAGCTGTATTGGCGCCCGAGGTAGAAGGAAACGAACGCCTCGCCCGGCTTGAGCGCCTTCCGGATGTCCTCGACCGACGGCGCCTTGGGATTGATCAGGTTCGCGTAGTCGGGGAACTTCCGCTCGATGGCGCTCCACGCCGACTCGTGCTTCTTCCGCAGCTTGGCGACGGTCGCCTGCATCTCCTTGATCGCGCCGGCATCGCGCTGGTCCGGCGGCAACGACAGCGCGTCGTTGATCGACTGCAGCAGGCCGTTGATCTCGCGCTCGTCGTCCTGGTCCTGGCGGACCAGCGTCGCGAGCTCGGGGTCGCGAGTGGCGGCGCGAGCGCTCGACGCGGCGAGCGCCCGCTGCACGGACTGGCCGCGGATGAAGTCCACCAGCTTGAGACTTTCCAGCGCCGGATCGACTCCTTTCGGCGGCGCGCCGCCGAGATTCGCGAGCAGCGCGATGTAGGTCTCGACGATCTGGCGCACCTGCAGCGCGCCCATCGCCGCGCTTCCCGAGCCGTCGTCGAGCGGCTGCGAGGCGGTCAGCACCGGGACGGATTCGCGGAAAAGCGGGAGCGCCCCCTGGCCGCGCTTGGCGAGCGTGAGGCCCATGGCGAGCTGCCCCTTGGCGACCGCGGTGTCGTAGTGCTCGTCGCCCATCCGGGTCTTCGTACGACCCAGGATCTCGGTCGCGAGCCGGATGCCCTCGTCGATGCGGCCGGTGCGGTAGAGAACGAGGACCCGGTCGGGCGTCGCGAGAACACTGTTGACGCGCTCTTCCGTGTAGCCGGGCTTGCCGGCGATGGCCGCGGCGACGGCGTCGTACACGGTGCTGGCCTCCTGCCAGCGCTCCTCGAGCGCGAGCGTCTTCGCCGTCAGCACCGTGGGCCGCACGAGCACCGGGTTGAACTCGGCGAACCCGAGGTCGCGGAGAATCCCGACTTCGGCGCGGAACAGGCGCTCGGCGTCCTGGTAGCGCCCTTGCAGCATGAGGATCTGCGCAAGCACCTCGATCTGCTTGGTCGTGTTGCCGCCGTACTTGCCGAATGCCTGCAGCTCGTTGAGCAGCGCGTGGCGGCCGTCGATCTCGGCGTCCTTGAGGCGGCCCTGACGGGCCTTGTTCATGCCAGCCGCGGCGAGCGCGTAGTCGGCCGAAGCGATGTATCCTTCCTCGCGCGGCGGATTGGGCCAGCGCCGCGACTGCATGCGGGCGTCCGCGAACAGCTCGGCCGCCTTCTGGAACGCGCGCTCGGCCTCGGCGTACCGGCCGCGCGCCTCGTAGATGCGGCCGCGCGCGTCCTCGATCGGCGCCGCCCAACTCGACGTGAAGAGCTGGCTGTTGGGCATGACGCCCACGCCGTTGCGGGCGGCTTCCATCTTCTTGAGCGTCGCCTCGGCGTCGTCGATGTCGAACAGCATCAGGCTGAGGATCACCGTCTGGCGATAGGAGGCGAGCAGGCCGGATGGGTTGCGCGAGCCCTTGAGTCCAGGCTCGCGGCTTTTCTCGACCGCGAGCGCCTTGGTCAACTGGCCGTTGGACCGGTACGACACCGACAACGTCGACAGCGCACGGTCGAGCCTGACGCCGGCGTTGCGCGCGGCTTCGACGGCGCTCTCCATTTCCGCGACCGCCTCCGCGTAGCGGCCGACGGAGTAGTACGCGGTCGACTTGTCGATGTGGAAATCGAGGCGCTGCGCCGGAGACGCCTCGGCCGGCGGCTCGGCCTTCAGCGACTTCTCGACCTTCTGCAGCCGGGTCGGATCGAGCTTTTCGCGGTCGAGCATCGCCGCGATGTCGGCGAGGGTGGCGTCGGCCGCGGCGGACGGCAGCGGTGCGGAGCCGACCACCAGCGCGGCCACCAGGGCCGCGCCGAACGCACGTAACGCCATCCGCTTCCTCCACCCGTCGCGCGTGGCGCGACACCCGTTCTCGTTCTCGTGGGGCCGGGGCTGCCGTCGGTCGCCCGCCGCCGCGTCGCCGTAGGATCGGCCGCCGCTATTATCGGTCGGGGCCGTACCTTTGCAATACGCTGCGGTGCCGTTGATCTAGGTAAAGGAGTGCCGGCTCACGGCGCGGTGATCGGATCGGTAGGGGGAAATCCCCAGGGCGGGTGCGGTCGGTCGCCCAGCAGGCCTAGCAGGTCGTGCCGGGAGCCCGGCACAGGCGCGGGTCTCCCACGGGGTCGTCCTGCACCATGATGCGGTCGGGCCGCTGGTAGACGCGGACGTAGTCGATCTCGAACTGCTTGGGGAACGCCGACGGCGGGTCGATGCCGAACTTGCCCGCCGGCTGTCCGCCGATGGCGAGGTTGAGGAGGACATGGGCGAAGCCCGGGGTGGCGCCGGCGTTGGCCCATCGGTACGCGCGCTTCTGGATCAGCTTGCCGTCGATGAAGAACGACACCGTGTCGTCGACGTCCCACAGCGCGCCGTAGACGTGGAAGTCGTCCGACCACGGGCGTCGCCCCTCGATGTAGTTCCACTGCCGGTTGAAGGCGCGGTCGGCGGCGAGCAGCTCGCCGCCCTGGGTCGAGTCGCGCACCAGCACGTTGCTGTGCATGAACGTCGGCTTCTCCTCGACCTCGTTGACCGGGTATTCGACGATGTCGATCTCCGGCGGCCACACGTAGCCCCCGTTCGAGGCCTTCGAGCTGTTGAGCCAGAACGCGGCCCACACGCCGCGGCCCGACGGCATCTTCGCCCGCATCTCGTAGTAGCCGTACTTCATGATCTTCTTCGAGCGCAGCATGCCGGACTCGATCCCGCTCGGATTGCCGCCGCTCGGCGCGACCATGTTGGCGACGAGCTTCAGCGTCCCGCCGCCCACCTTGTGGTTGCCGTTCTCGCGATAGCGCTGCATCTCGCCGTTGTCCTTGAGATGGTCGAGCGTGCCGTTCTCGTAGACGTAGCGCGTCCACCACTTGTCGACGTCGAGGCCGCCGCCGTCGAACTCGTCGCCGAACACCTCGACGTAGCCGGCGGGCACGTACCGGCTGCGCTCCTCGGCCGCGGCGGCGAAGGCGGTCGACAGCATCACCAGGGCAACGACGCACGGCAGCACACGGCTCATGAACGCTCCTCCGACATCGGGCCCCCGTTCTACGGGAGGCGGCCGGCGTCGGCGCGTGGACTCGGCGTGACACCGGCCTCGGTCGCTAAGTCATTGGCATGATGACGGAATTTCTGCAGCCTCGGGGCCCGCCGGAGCGGGCGGTGGCGGCCCATAACAATCCGCTCTGGCTACCAGCGAATGATAATCATTCTCAATTGAACGCCGGTCGCCTATGTTTTCCGCGTTGGTCGGCGTTCAACGGCGGTCGAGGAAGCGGATGTTCGTGTGCGTGTGTCACGGGTACAACGAGAAGTGCGTGTCCGAGGCGGTCGACGGCGGCCCGGCCACGCTCGCAGAGGTCTATCGCCGGCTCGGGGAACAGCCGCGCTGCGGTAAGTGCGTGCCCGACGTGCTGCGCATGTACCATGACCGCCGCGGCAAGGATGCCGACGGCGACGCGCCCGCGGCGCACGCCTCAATTTAGAAACTTTACGCGCGTCGCCGCCCGGGCAAGGCTCGGCGTCCCCGATCCGACGATTGCGGCAGGAGCAGGCGCATGAAGGGCGACAGGGAGGTCATCGGTTACCTCAACCGCATCCTCACCAACGAGCTCACCACCATCAACCAGTACTTCCTCCACTCCCGCATGCTGGCGCAGTGGGGGTTCGGGAAGCTCGCCGAGTACGAGTACAAGCAGTCGATCGACGAGATGAAGGACGCGGATGAGCTGATCAAGCGCATCCTGTTCCTCGAGGGACTGCCCAACCTGCAGGAGCTCGGCAAGCTGCGGATCGGCGAGAATCTCGTCGAGATCCTGCGCGCCGACGAGATGCAGGAGCGCAACGCGATCCCGCTCCTTCGCGAGGCGATCGCCTTCACCGAGGGCAAGGGCGACTACGTCACCCGCGACATGCTCACCGACATCCTCGAGGGCGAGGAGAAGCACCTCGACTGGATCGAGACGCAGCTCCATCTCATCGAGCAGATGGGGCTCCAGAACTACAGCCAGTCCCAGGCGTCGTAGGAGCCGGCGATGGCCGACGCCAAGACCTACCGGGTCACCCGCAGCGACGCCGAGTGGCGGAAGATCCTGACCCCGGAGCAGTACGCCGTGATGCGCGGCCACGGCACCGAGGCGCCGGGGAGCTGCGCGCTGCTCGCCGAGAAGCGCGCCGGCGAGTTCGCCTGCGCCGGCTGCGGCGAGCCCCTGTTCCGGTCGACGACCAAGTTCGAGAGCGGGACCGGCTGGCCGAGCTTCAACACGCCGGTGCCCGGCGCGGTGGAGACCAGCGTCGACCGCAGCTACGGCATGGAGCGGGTCGAGGTGCATTGCGGGACCTGCGGCAGCCATCTCGGCCACGTCTTCGAGGACGGCCCGCCGCCGACCTATCAGCGCTACTGCATCAACGGCGTCGCGCTCACGTTCAAGCCGGCGTGACGCGTAACGGCGCGTGAGACATGGGCGCGGCCGCGCGACCCGTGAGGCCGCCGCGCGACCGCGCGTGTCCTCAGGCCTTCTTCAGCCGCGGCAACAGCTTGAGCGCGTTGTCGCGGTAGATCGCCGTGAGCTGGGCCTTGCCGAGACCGACGGTCTCGAGGCCGTGCACGTTCTCTTCCTCGGTGTAGTAGGGATAGTCGCTGCCGTAGACGATCTGCTGCAGCGGAACGAGCTTGGTCAGCGCCGCGATCGTCGGCGCCGTCGTCGCGTTGGCGGTGTCGTAGTGGAGCTTCTTGAACTCCGCGATGACGCCGTCGGGCGCGACCTCCTTCAGGTTCTTCACCCGCGACGACGAGCTCGCGATGCGCCCGGCGAGCATCGGGATGGTGCCGCCGCCGTGCGAGAACAGGAACTTGATGTCTCGGTGCCTGGCGAGCGAGCCGTTGAACAGCAGGCTCAGGATCGCGCGGCTGGTGTCGTGCGGATACTCGATCCACGACGTTCCGACCGGCTCGTTGATGTCGGCGCAGCAGAACGGCGCATTGGGGTGGAAGTAGACCACCGCCTTGCGGCGGTTGAGCTCGTCGAAGATCGGCGCGAACGCCGGATTGCCCGGCCACTTGTCGCCGTAGCTCGTGGCGATGCCGACGCCGTCCGCCTTGAGGGTGTCGAAGACGTACTCGATCTCCTTGAGCGTGCCGTCGACGTCGGCCATCGACAGGAACCCGAACAGGCCGAAGCGGTTCGGCTTGTCGCGGACGAGCTGCGCGCCGTAGTCGTTGATCGTGCGCGTCGTCTTGCGCAGCCACTCCTTGTCGCGCCGCCACCACTCCTCGGGCACCGACGAGACCGAGAAGATGCCGGTCGCGATGCCGTTCTGGTCGAGCTGGTCGAGCGCCACCTGCGGCGACCACTGGCCGGCGACGCGCCCGCCGAGCTCCTTGCCGAGCGCCGGCGGGTAGATGTGGAAGTGCGTGTCGATGCGCTGGCCGGCGAGCGTGCCGGTCGCGGTGGCGGCCGCCGCCGTGTGGAGCGGCAGCGCCGCCGCCGAGAGCAGCGCGCCGCCGGTGACGAGCGCGGTGGTGCGCAGGAAGTCGCGGCGCGAGTGGCTGCAACAGCCGTCGTGCGTGTGATCGTGGACGTGGGTATGCCGGTGCAAGGTGTCGTGAGTCATGGTGCCCCTATGGTGTGACCGCGCGGTTGACCCGCGCTTGTGGTGTGGTGGCTTCCAGGCGTTGCCGTCGTCCCAAATCCGTTATGCCTGAGCGGTGCCCTGGCTATGCCTTGAGCCGCGGCACGAGCCGCAGCGCGTTGTCCATTTCGATTGCCCGCATGTCGGCGGCGCTGAGGCCCGACTTGGCGAGCCCCTCGATGGTCGCCGCCTCGGTGACGTACGGGTAGTCGCTGCCGTAGACCACCTGCGACACCGGTACGATCTTGAGCAGCGCCGCCATCGACGACGGATAGAACGCGCTCGCGGTGTCGTAGTGGAGGCGGCGGAACTCGGCCTCGATCCCGGCGGGCGCCACCGCGGCGCGGTCCTTCACGCCCTTCGACAGCCAGTCGATGCGGCCGGCGAGCATCGGAATGGTGCCGCCGCCGTGGGAGAACAGGAACTTGATGTCGCGGTGCTTCACGAACCCGCCGTTGAACAGCAGGCTCAGGATCGCCCGCGTGGTGTCGTGCGGGTACTCGGCCCACGACACCTGCACGTTGGGGACCATCGTTCCCGCGCAGCAGAACGGCGCGTTGGGATGGAAGTAGACCACCGCCTTGCGGCGGTTGAGCTCGTCGAAGATCGGCGCGAACGCGGGATCGCCCGGCCACTTGTCGCCGTAGCTCGTCGGAATGCCGACGCCGTCGGCCTTCAGCATGTCGAACGCGTACTCGATGTCCTTCAGCGTCCCGTCGACGTCGGCCATCGACAGGAACGCGAACAGGCCGAAGCGCTTCGGGTTGTCGCGCACCATCTGCGCGGCGAAGTCGTTGAGCGTGCGGACCTTGCCGCGGAGCTGCTGGGCGTCGAGCCGCCACCATGCCTCGGGCGCCGACGACACCGACAGCACCGCCGAGGCGATCCCGTTCCTGTCCATCTCGTCGAGCGCGACCTGGGGTGACCACCGGGCGGCGATGCCGGAGCCGAGCTCGCTGCCGAGCTCCTTCGGATAGAAGTGGAAGTGGGTGTCGATGCGCCGGCGCGCCGGCGCCGACTGACCGAGCGCAGTGCCGGGCAGGAGGGCCGCCCCGGTGATCAGGGCGGTGGTCTTGAGGAAGCTCCGGCGCGTGGCCGCGCAGCAGTCGCCGTGGTGTCCGCCGGAATGGCGGTGGGATTCGCCCGCGGTCTCGCGCGTCATGATGCCTCCGGTTCTGTTCTTCTGCTTGGCGGTCATCCTAGTCGGCCGGCCGACGGGCTGTCCACGCGCGGCGTTTCAAAAACGCGAGCCCCCCGGATTTGCCGCCCGTCCTGCCGTGGTATAGCTTGCAGCGCGAAGACGAGGCGCTCAGCGCCCAAGTCCGTCGGGGAGCCCGCCATGAATCGAATCCGTGCGACCGCCGCCTCCGTGCTGGCGGGGCTCCTGCTCACCACCGGCGCCCACGCCGACGCGGTGTCCGACTTCTACAAGGGCAAGCAGCTCAAGTTCATCATCGGCTACCCGGCGGGCTCGGGCTACGACGTGCATGCGCGTCTGCTCGGCCGCCACATGGCGCGCCACATTCCCGGCGAGCCGACGATCGTGCCGCAGAACATGCTCGGCGCCGGCAGCATCCGCGCCGCGAACTACGTCTACAACGTCGCGGCCAAGGACGGGCTGACGATGGGCGCGATCAACCGCTCGGTGCCGCTCGCGCCGCTGCTCGGCACCACCGAGAAGGAGCAGACCCAGTTCGATGCGCTGAAGTTCGGATGGGTGGGCAGCATGAACTCGACGGTGTCGATCGCCATCGTGTGGGCGACCAGCGGCATCACGAAATTCGAGGATCTGCTCACCCGCGAGGTCGTGGTCGCCGCCGCCGCTCCGGCGAGCGACTCGTTCGTGTTCGCGAACATCCTCAAGAACATCGTCGGCGCGAAGCTCAAGATCGTCTCCGGTTACCAGGGCTCGACCGAGAACTATCTCGCGCTCGAGCGCGGCGAGGCGGTCGGCTACATGGGCACGTCGTACTCGTCGCTCAAGGCGACCAAGCCCGACTGGCTGCGCGACCACAAGGTCAACATCCTCGTCCAGATCGCGCTGGCCAAGGACCCCGAGCTCCCCGACGTGCCGCTGGTGATGGACTTCGCCAACGAGCAGCAGAAGCAGGCGCTCGAGCTCATCCTCGCGCCCCAGCAGGCGGGTCGCCCGTACATGACGACGCCGGGCGTCAATCCGGCGCGTCTCAAGGCGCTCCAGGATGCGTTCATGGCGACGATGAAGGATCCGCAGTTCGTCGCCGAGGCGAACAAGGAGGCCATCGACATCGACCCGATGGACGGCCCCGCGGTGCAGGCGCTGCTCGAGAGGCTCTACACGTCGCCGCCCAGCATCGTGAAGGCGGCGCAGGACGCGCTGCGCGTCGGCGGCTGACGGACGGAAACATTCAGCGCGCGTAAGCGTTTTCAGGAGAAGGAGTTCATGGCCCAGACCGCAACCGCCGACATTCCCGCCATCGACGCCGATGGCCACATCATGGAGCGCGTCGCCGACGTGCGACGCTACCTCCCCGAGCCGTGGAAGGATCGCAAGACGCCGATCTGGCCGGGCGACCAGCCATGGGACACGCAGCTTTTCGAGACCATCGGCTATCCCGCCAACTACGCCCGCGAGATGACGCCGGACGTGCAGCGCGAGATCTGGCTCAAGGCGATGGACGAGCACAACCTCGAGACGGCGGTGCTGTTCCCGACCGGCGTCCACTCGACGCCGAAGCTCCAGGAGACCGACTTCGCGATCGCCGTGTGCCGCGCCGCGAACACCCTGTTCGGCAAGGAGTTCTCGACCAACCGCCTGAAGCCGGTCGGCGTGCTGCCGATGAAGGACCCGAAGGCCGCGGTGCGCGAACTCGAGCACGCGGTCGACGAGCTCGGCATCACCGCATTCGAGGTCGCGACCACGGGCCTGCCGTTCGCGCTCGGCGATTCGTTCTACGACCCGATCTACGAGGCGGCTCAGCGCAGGAAGGCGCAGATCTGCATCCACGGCACGCGCCATTGGGCCCATGAAGTGGGCGCCGACCGGCTGCGCACCTTCGCCGAGATCCACGCCTACGCGTTCCCGGCGGCGCTCATCATGCAGTTCACCAGCGTGATGTGCCAGGGCGTGCCGGTGCGCTTCCCCGACCTCAAGCTCGCCTTCCTCGAGATCGGCGTCACGTGGCTGCCGTACTACCTCGATCGCCTCGACGAGCACTGGCATCTGCGCCGCCGCGAGATGCCGGCCCTTGCCGAGCGCCCGAGCGACGTGTTCCGCAAGTCGACGATCAAGATGAGCATCGAGGCCGACGAGACCTTCCTCGTCGACACCATCGAGTTCGCCGGCGCCGACCACTTCGTGTTCGCGAGCGACATCCCGCACTGGGACAGCGAGTGGCCCCACAACATCCAGGGCATCCGCCGCCATCCCAAGCTCTCGGCGGAGGTGAAGCGCAAGCTCCTCTATCAGAACGCCAAGGATTTCTACGGCCTCTGATCCTCTGCCGCGCGGGCCGGCGACGCCGGTCCGCGCGGCCTCCATCCTCCATCCCTTTCGGACAGCATGCTCGGCGCGCTCCTCGCGATCCTTTCCGCCGCCACCTTCGGCTTCAACAACGTGAGCGTGCGCCGCGGCGTGCTCTCGGGCAGCGTCGGCCAGGCGCTGGCGATCACGGTGCCGCTCGGGCTGCCGCTGTTCGTCATCCCGGCGTTCCTGATGGGCTACCTCGGCGACATCGGCCGGATCACGCTGTTCCAGTGGACGACGCTCGGGCTCGCCGGCGTCCTGCACTTCGTGTGGGGCCGCTACTGGAACTACCGCGCGGTGCGGGCGATGGGCTCGAACCTCGCCGGCAGCTTCACCCAGATCCAGCTCGTCGTGGCGCTCACCAGCGCGATGATCTTCCTCGGCGAGGTGCTGACGCCGCTCAAGATCCTCGGCATCGCCATGACGCTGTCGGGCCCGGCGATCATTCTCTACACCCGCAAGGGCGCGCCGAAGAAGGCGGAGGGACCGTCGGGCTTCAAGCCCAACATGGTCGACGGCAGCTTCTCGGCGGTGCTCGCGGCGTGCGGCTACGGCTTCAGCCCGGTGCTGGTGAGCGCCGGGCTCAAGGGCATGGGCGGTCTCGGCGCCGGCGTGCTCGGCGGGTTCGTGTCCTACGCGGCGTCGACGGCGGTGGTGCTGATCTTCCTCGCGGTGCGTCCCGATCAGTTGCGGCTCGCGCTGTCGACGGACCGCACGGCGGCGAAGTGGTTCGCGATCTCGGGGGTCGCGGTGTGGCTGTCGCAGTTCTTCCGCTACCTCGCGCTCGGCATCGCGCCCGTCACGATCGTGCAGCCGATCCAGCAGCTCTCGGTGATCTTCCGGATGCTGTTCGCGTGGTTCCTCAACCGCGATTACGAGGTGTTCGACGCCCGCGCCATCATCGGCATCCTGGTGTCGTTCATGGGCGCGCTGCTGCTCGCGACCTCGTCGGAGATCGTCAACGGCTGGGTGCAGTTCCCCGACGCGTGGCGCGCAATCCTCGCCTGGCACTGGCCGTGAGCGCCGTCTGATCGGACGCGAGCGTCGCGCGCAGGCGGGACGCCGGCGCCGGTGTGGGCTTTTGAGGACGATAAACGGGACTCCCGCGTGACGCGCGTTCGGCGTGGCGCGCACCGTGAATCAAAAACCGAATCAGCGAAGCTGGTCCGCCGCTTGGCCGCGCATCGGCGCGCGCGACGCCGCTAGAATTCGCGCATGTGGACCCGTTCGCCTCGCGCCGTCTCCGTCGTCGTTCTCGGATCGTTCGTTCTCCTTGGCATTGCCGCCGCGGCCCTGCTGTGGGCGCTCGCGCGGATGGACGACGCGAGCGCATTGGTGACCCACACCTACGAGGTCATCGCCCGGTCCGACGAGGTGCTGCTGAACGCCGAGGACGCGGAGATCGGGTATCGCGGCTATCTGCTGACCGGGGACACGCAACACCTGCAGTCGTATCGGCGCGCGGCCGCCGAACTGCCACGGGACGTTGCCGACCTCCGTCACCTGATCGCCGACAATCCCCGTCAGCAGGAGCGGCTTGCGGCCATCGAGGCTCTGCTCTCCCAACGAATGCGCATCCTCGCCGACAGCCTCGCCCTGACCGAACGGGGCGAGCGCGGCCGCGCGGCGGCCCTCGTTGGGGCCGGCGTCGGCATGGACGAGATACGCTCGGAAACCGCGGCGTTCGGGGCCGAGGAGCGGCGGCTGCTGAGGGTCCGCGAGGGATCGTACGTGGAACGCCAGCGGCTGGTGGTCCTCGGCGCGATCGTCGCCGTCGTCATGGCGGTCTTTGCCGGCGCGGTGACGGCGCTGAGACTGCTGCGGCGCGGACAGCAGACCGAGACGAGGCTCGCCGAGACGGCGTCGCAACTCGACGCCCGCATCTCCGAGCTGCGCGCGACCTACGACACCGCGCCGATCGGGCTTGCGTATCTCGACCGCGATCTGCGGTTCGTCGCCGTCAATCGCCGACTCGCGCGGATGTACGGACGCACTGTCTCGGCGATGGTCGGGCTCCCGCTGCGCGAGGCGCTGCCCGAGGTCGCCGACGAGGTCGAGCCGGTCTACCGCCGGGTTCTCGAAAACGGCGAGCCGCTGCTCGACAACGCCCTCCACTGCCCCGCGCCCGCGGCCGGTGATCTCGCGCGTGAGTACCTCGCCTCGTATTGGCCGGTGCGCGATCGGCACGGGCGGGTGACGGGCGTCAATGCCGCCATGCTCGACGTCACCGAGCGCAAGCGCGCCGAGGAGGATCTGCGTCGGCTCGCCGACACGCTCGACGCCCAGGTGGCGCAACGCACCGCGGAGCTCACGTCCGCGAACGAGCAGCTCGAGGCGTTCGCGTACACCGTCAGCCACGATCTGCGCGCGCCGCTGCGCGGGATGGAAGGCTTCGCCCGAATCCTGCTCGACGACTATGGCGAGAAGCTCGGTCCCGAGGCCCGCCGCTACATCGGCCGGATCGTCGCCGCCGCCGAGCGCATGGAGCGACTGATCGGCGATCTTCTCACCTACAGCCGCCTGCAGCGTGCGCAGATCAGGCTGCGCCCGGTCGATCCCGCGCCGATCGTCCGCGCCGCGGCGGAGGACGCCCGCGCCGGCACGCCCGATCCGGCGGCCGTCGAGATCGCCATCGAGGAGCCGCTGCCCGAAGTGGTCGCCGAGCCCGTGGTCCTCGGCCAGGTCGTCCTCAATCTGCTCACCAACGCGGTGAAGTTCCACCAGCCGGACAAGCACGCGGTCGTCCGCATCCGCGGCACCTGCGTTCACGGCCGCGCACGCCTGTGCGTCGAGGATACCGGGATCGGCATCGCCCCCGAGCACCTCGATCGCATCTTCACGGTGTTCGAGCGCCTGCACGGCCAGGAGGCGTTTCCCGGCACCGGAATCGGGCTCGCCATCGTCAAGACCGGGGTCGAGCGCATGGGCGGCGCGGTCAGCGTCGAATCGCGGGAAGGCGAAGGGGCGCGCTTCTGGATCGACCTGAGGGCGGCATGACCGCCGGGCTCCACGGCTCGGTCCAGGAAACGTCGACGATCCTGCTGGTGGAGGACAACGCCGACGACGTCGATCTGGTGACCTACGCGTTCCGGAAGCTCGGCATCCGCAATCCCATCGCGGTCGTCGGCGACGGCGATGCGGCGGTCGCGTACATCCAGGGCACCGGCGTCTACGGAGATCGCGCGCGCCATCCGTTGCCTGTCCTGGTCCTGCTCGACCTGAAGCTGCCGCGTCGCTCCGGTTTCGAGGTGCTCCAGGAGATCCGTCGCGAATCGGCGACCAGGCACACGCCGGTCGTCGTGCTGACCTCGTCGGGACAGGACGCCGACGTGCTGCGGGCCTACGAGCTCACGGCGAATTCCTACCTCGTCAAGCCGGTCAGCCGCGACGGTCTGGTGGCGATGCTCCAGTCCGTGCAGGACTACTGGATCAAGCTCAACCGAACCGTCTGAAGGTCGGGAATGCGCATACTGGTCGTGGATGATACTCCCGACGATCGGCAGCTCGTCCGTCATGAGCTGCTCGCGTCGTTTCCCGACGCCGAAGTCGTGGAGATCGCCGACCGCGCGTCGTTGGAGGCGGCGCTCGCGGGTCCTGCGCCGCAACTCGTCGTGACCGACCTGCAGTTGCGGTGGGGCACCGGGCGGGAGGTGTTCGAACGGGCGCGCGCGGAATTTCCGAGCTGCCCGGTCGTGATGTTCACCGGGTCGGGCGACGAAACCACCGCCGTCGAGCTGATGAAGGCGGGCCTCGACGACTACGTGGTCAAGTCGCCGCGGCAGTTGCCGCGCCTGCGCGCCTCGTTGCGGATCGTGGTCGAGGCGGCGCGACACCGCAGGGCGCTGACCGAGCGCGAGGCACAGCTCGCGGCCGCGCTCGAGCGCCACAGGGTCATTATCCGGGAGCTGCATCACCGCGTGAAGAACAACCTCCAGACGGTGATGAGCCTGCTGCGGCTGCGCGCCCGCGAGATCGGCGGAGAGGCCGCGGAGCACCTCGACGAGGTCGCCGAGCGCCTGCGCGCGATGGCGAGCGTCCAGGCGCAGATTTACGAAACCGACGCGCTCGACCGGGTCGACTTCGCCGCCGCCCTGTGCGAGATCGCGGCGACGCAGGTCGAGGCGCACGGTCGCGGAGCGGTCGAGCTGGTGCGGGCCGTCACGGCGTCCCTGACGCTCGACGTCTCCCGGGCGATGCCGCTCGGCTTGTTGTGCTACGAGATCATCCACAACGCGCTCAGGCACGCTTGGCCGGAGCGCGGCCGCGGCCGTCTCGTGGTCGAGGTTCGGCGCGTCTATGGCACGCCGGAAATCCGCATCGTCGACGACGGCATCGGTTACTCGCCGGCCGAGGTCGAAAGCGGCCTCGGCTCCCGGATATCCCGGGCCCTTGCGCAGGAGGCGCGCGCCGACCTAAACATGTCGGCGGCGTCGGGGGCGGGGACCTGCGTCAGCATCAGACTCCGCGACAAGGGCGACAAGGGATAGAGACGATTGGTCGTAATGGTGGACCGGGTGGCGGTGATGGTCGTGGAAGACGAAGCCGTCATCCGCCTCTTGCTCGCGGACGAGTTGGAAGCCGCGGGATTCGCCGTCCTCCAGGCCGGCACCGCGGACGAGGCGGTGCTGCTGTTCGAGGCCGGACCCGAGGTGCGGGCGGTCATCACCGACGTGCGGATGCCGGGGTCCATGGACGGGCTCGGCCTCGCCGCATGGATGCGGGACAATGCCGCCGAAGTCCCGCTGATCGTCACGTCGGGCTTTGTTTCCCCCGCCCAGGCCAAGTCCGCCAATCCGGCGATCGTCGCCGTCTTCGGTAAGCCCTACCCGCCCGAGGACGTGGTCGAGCGCGTGCGGCAAGTCGTCCGCCAGGCTCCGTAGCGCGCGCCGCGCCGTGGCCCCGGCGCGGGTTGCGGCGCCGGGCCGCAACCTCTAAACACAAGGCCGAACTCCTCCACCAAAGGTCCGCCATGGCTGCCTATCAGTACGTGTACGTGATGAAGAACCTGTCCAAGGTCTATCCGGGCGGACGGGAAACCCTGAAGAACGTCACGCTGGCGTTCCTGCCGGGGGCGAAGATCGGCGTGCTTGGCGTCAACGGCGCCGGCAAATCGACGCTGCTCAAGATCATGGCCGGCATCGACAAGGACGTGAGCGGCGAGGGGTTCGCCGCCGAGGGCGCCAAGGTCGGGTACCTGCCGCAGGAGCCGCAGCTCGATCCCAAGAAGGACGTCGCCGGCAACGTCATGGAAGGCGTCGGCGAGGTGAAGGCGCTGCTCGACCGCTTCGAGGCGGTGAGCGCCCGCTTCGCCGAGGAGCTCAGCGACGACGAGATGAACGCGCTGATCGCCGAGCAGGCCGAGCTGCAGGAGAAGATCGACGCGGTCAACGGTTGGGAGATCAACCGGACGGTCGAGATCGCGATGGACGCGCTGCGCTGCCCGCCGGGCGAGGCCGATGTCACCAAGCTCTCGGGCGGCGAGCGGCGCCGCGTCGCGCTGTGCCGGCTGCTGCTGTCGAAGCCCGACCTGCTGCTGCTCGACGAGCCGACCAACCACCTCGACGCGGAATCGGTCGCGTGGCTGGAGAAGTTCCTCGAGACCTATCCCGGCACGGTCGTCGCGGTGACCCACGACCGCTACTTCCTCGACAACGTCGCCGGCTGGATCCTCGAGCTCGATCGCGGCCAGGGGATTCCCTACGAGGGCAACTACTCGGGCTGGCTGCAGCAGAAGCAGAAGCGCCTCGCGCTCGAGGCGGCGCAGGAGACGGCGCGCCAGCGCACCCTCGCTCGCGAGCTCGAATGGATCGGCACCACGCCGGCGGCGCGGCGCTCGAAATCGAAGGCGCGCATCGCCGCCTACGAGGAGCTGTTGGCCAAGGACACCGAGAAGCTGTCGGGCGAGGCGCAGATCGTCATCCCGCCGGGCCCGCGCTTGGGCGATCTCGTGGTCGAGGCCAAGGACCTGCGCAAGGGCTACGGCAACCGCCTGCTGATCGAGGACCTCAACTTCAAGCTGCCGGCGGGCGGCATCGTCGGCGTGATCGGTCCGAACGGCGCCGGCAAGACGACGCTGTTCCGCATGATCGTCGGGCAGGAGAAGCCCGACGGCGGCTCGATCCGCATCGGCGACACCGTGAAGCTCGGCTATGTCGACCAGTCGCGCGACGCGCTGCGCGGCGACAAGACCGTGTGGGAGGAGATCTCCGACGGCAAGGACGAGATCGAGCTCGGCAAGAGGAAGATGCCGAGCCGCGCCTATTGCGCCGCGTTCAACTTCAAGGGCGCCGACCAGCAGAAGAAGGTCGGTCAGCTCTCGGGCGGCGAGCGCAACCGCGTGCATCTCGCGAAGATGCTGAAGTCGGGTGCCAACGTGCTGATGCTCGACGAGCCGACCAACGATCTCGACGTCGACACCCTGCGCGCGCTCGAGGAGGCGCTCCAGGACTTCGCCGGCTCGGCCATCATCACCAGCCACGATCGCTGGTTCCTCGACCGCGTCGCCACCCACATGCTGGCCTTCGAGGGCGACAGCCAGGTGGTGTGGTTCGAGGGCAACTACCAGGACTACGAGGCCGACAAGAAGCGCCGACTCGGCGCCGACGCCGACCAGCCGCACCGCATCAAGTACAAGCCGCTGACGCGCTGAGGGACGGGTTTCGAGCGTCCCGTTCCACGACGGACGGGTCGCATCGCACCGAGTGCAAGCCGCTGGCGCGGTAGTGCGCGGGGTCGCTCTCCGAGCGGTGGAATAGCAGCCGGAATTTGCGGCGGACGGGTCGCACCCGGCCGATGCTTCATTCAAGAGCCGCGCCCTTAGGACCGCGCGAGCGCGGTCCGTCTAAAAAGAATCGGGCGCGGTGGGCGATTCCCCAGTCCTGTTTCTTCGTCATGCCCGGCCTCGGGCGGGTTGCACCCCGCCCGACTCTTCAATAAACAGCCGCGCGTTGCGCGGCGGGCCGGGCATCCACGTTTTGTCTTCAGATCATCAACGAAAAGAACGTGGATGCCCGCATTCGCGGGCATGACGCTGAGTGAACGTTGATCCGCAACGGCTCCGCCGACGTTGCGCTGGTTCTTTTCGCGACGGCCGCGTTTCTCCACAGCCTCCGCCCGAACCGGCCCAGACTTTCCACAGCCCCCTTGTGCCGGATTTTGCGCGCGCGCATCGTCTGCGCATCGCGACAAGCGAGGGGAGCTATTGCGCAATAGGTCCCGCGAGTGGAGCGAGGAAGCCGCGAGAGGCCCCCGACAACCGGGACACCGGCGCGGCGGATGAGTTGAGAGGCAACGGCGCTTCCCCTTCGGGTCGCGACGCATCTTCTCTTTCGGTACCGATAGCAACAGCGTCGCGATCCGGCGACTGAGGCAGCATCGGTAGGCTTGGCTACGCTTTCAACGCAGCGTGGCACCCTACTGACCCTTATGGGGAAGGTAAAAAGCGGATTTCGCTGATCCGCTGACGACGACGTGTGTCCGCGCGACGGTAGCTCCAGAGCGCGAACGCATTGGCCCCTCACCAGCCCCCGCTCCCTTGAACAGGAGCGGGGGCTTCGGGCTTTGAGGAGATCGGAATGAGCGGCAAACGCTACCCGACCAGACGTCACGCGATGATGTCGGGCGTGAGGATGTCCTCGATCTTACGGATGATGTCCTTGAGGACGAGCTTCCGCTTCTTGAGCCGTTGCGCCTGGATCTGGTCGAAGCGCGCCGCCTCAATGAGCGTGGCGATCGCGACGTCGAGCTCGCGGTGCTCGGTCTTCAGTTCCTCGAGCCGGCGACGCAGTGCGTCGCGGTCCACGTTCATGAGCGCCGTCCCCCTACCACTGTTCGCGTCCGCGGCCCGCGCCAATGCCGACGCTTCGTCTTATCAGAAATTGGACGCTTGTGCAGGTACTCGGTTGTGATTACGAGGCTTTTGGCGCTCGCAACGGTCCCGTGCGGTTGCGGCGGCAGAGGCTTTGCGTCAATCTCTGGCGGCGCTCGAAGCGCCATCCGGCGATGCGGAGGAGGACAGCGTGGCGATCAAGACCATCGGCATCCTGACGTCGGGCGGCGACTGCCCCGGCCTCAACGCGGTGATCCGCGCGGCGGCCGCGCATGCGATCCGCGCCTACGGCTGGCGCGTGTTCGGCATCCACGAGAGCACCGTCGGGCTGATGGCGCGGCCGGTGAAGGCCGAGGAACTGACGCTGGCCAAGCTCAGCTCGTCGCTGACCCGCATCGGCGGCACGATTCTCGGAACCACCAACCGCGGCGACCCGTTCGCATTCCCGATGGGCGACGGGACCAAGAAAGACCGCGTCGACGACGTCGTCGACGGCTACCGCCAGATCGGCCTCGATGCGCTGATCGTGGTCGGCGGCGACGGCTCGTTCGCGATCATGAACCGCATCGTCGAGCGGTCGCAGGGGGTGATGCGCATGGTTTGCGTGCCCAAGACCATCGACAACGACGTCGCGGTGACGGAGAACGCGGTCGGCTTCGCGACCGCGGTCGGCGTCGCGACCGAGGCGCTCGATCGGCTCGAGCCGACCGCAGCGAGCCACTCGCGGGTGATGGTGCTGGAAGTGATGGGACGCGACGCGGGCCACATCGCGCTCGCCTCCGGGATCGCCGGCGGGGCCGACGTCATCCTGATCCCGGAGATCAAGTATAAGCTCAAGGCGGTCGCCGAGCGGATCGCCGCGGTGCGCCGCGAAGAGGGGCGCAATCACGCGCTCGTCGTCGTCGCCGAGGGCGTGTGCGCGGAGGACGGCAAGCCGGTCGGTATCCCGGATTCGCTGGGCCGCACCCGCTACGGCGGCATCGGCGAATACATGGCGGAGAGGCTCGCCGATCTCACCGGCGCCGAGACGCGCGTCACCGTGCTTGGTCACGTGCAGCGCGGCGGATCGCCGGCGGCGCTCGACCGCGTCATGGCGTCGGCGTTCGGGGTCAAGGCGGTCGACCTCATCGCCGAGGGAAAGTTCGGCCGCATGGTGGCGTGGCGCAACCGCCGCGTCGACGACGTGCCGATCGCGGACGTGGTGAAGGGGCCGCAGCTCGTCGACATCGACGGTGATCTCGTGCACACCGCGCGCGGATTGGGCATCGCCTTCGGCGACGCGTAAACGGAAACATCGAGGATCGAGGAATGGATTTCCCGAAGAACGCGTTCTGGGATTTTGCGCTGAAAGTCTACGCGGCTCCGGGCGTCAGCCAGGCGTGTCTCGAGGTGCAGGAGCGCCTCGGCGTCGACGTCAACGTGCTGCTGTTCTGCCTGTGGGTCGGCGAATCGGGCCGTGGCGCGATGACGGCGGGCGCGCTCTCGCATTCGCGCGACTCGGTCGGCGCGTGGCACGAGGGCGTGGTGAAGAAGCTGCGGGCCGTGCGCCGCGCGCTGAAGCAGGATTCGTTCGGCGCGCCGAATGAGTTGGCCGCGAGTTTCCGCGCCGAGATCCAGGGCCGCGAGATCGACGCCGAGCACATCGAGCAACTCGTGCTCGCGGGCAGCGTCGCGGACATGGTGCCCGACGGATCGCGCCCGGCGGATGCCCGCGCCGAGGACGCCGTCGCCAATGTCGGCACGTATCTGGTTCAGCTCAACGCTTCGCTGATGGGCGTCGATCGCGCTGCGCTGGCGACGATCGTCGCAGCGGCCTGCCCGGCGATGCCGAAAGCGAAGGCCGAGACCGCGCTCTCGCAGCACGCGCCGATCACGTTCTGAGCCGGGCCGGGCGCAGGTATAGGCGAAGCCGACGGATTGGCCAGCGCAACTTTCTATCCTCAGCCATGCGGTTGCGGACAGAGTCTGACACTCGCTGCGCCGGCACCCCTGCGCTAGGCTTTTATTGTTCGCGCCTCACCGGCGCCACGTCCACCCACACGGAGGATGTCCATGGCGGTTCCGGAACTCGTCAAGAAGCTCACCAATGAGCACAGGGCACTCGAAGCGGCGATCGCGCAGGAGCGATGCCGCCCGCAGCCCGACGAGAAACGAATAAAAGACCTCAAGCGCGAGAAGCTGCGAATCAAGGATCGCCTGACGACGCTCGGCGCCGACGCCACCCACTAGCGGCGTCCGCGCCGGATGCGGCGCGACGCTACTCCGAGCGATTGGACGCGTCGGACGGCTGCACCTCGGCCTCGGTGCGCGACTCGGCCTCGGTCTGCGCCGGCGTTCCGCTCTGCGAGTGGGGCGCGGGCTCGGATTCGGCGAGTGGCGGCTCGCCGACGCCAGGCTGCAGGACGCTGCTCGAGCCGTCAGCGCCGGTGTCGGGCTGCGGCGCGTTGGTCGCCGCCTGCGCGGCCTCGGCGCGCTCCTGGGCGCGGCGTGCGCGGCTCTCGGCGCGCGCGCGGGCGCGGCGCGCGCGCGTCACCGCGGCGTGCAGCTCCTCGAGCGAGCACATGCCGAGATCGACCGGATCGTGCGGCTTGATGTTCGGAGTTTTCCAGTGGCTGCGATCGCGCACCGAGTTGATGGTCGCCTTGGTGGTGCCGACCAGCCGGCAGATCTGCGCGTCGGTGAGCTCTGGGTACTGCTTGAGCAGCCACAGCACCGCGTCGGGGCGCTCCTGGCGCTTCGACACCGGCGTGTAGCGTGGGCCCTTAGCCTTGGTCTTGGGCAGCGGCAGGTCCTGGCTCGCCATCTTGAGGCGCACCTTCGGATCCTTTTCGGCGCGGGCGATTTCCTCGCGGGTCAACTGGCCGTTGGCGACCGGGTCCATGCCGACGATGCCGATCGCGACCTCGCCGTCGGCGATCGCCTGCACCTCGAGGGGGTGCATGTTGCAGAAGTCGGCCACCTGGTCGAAAGTCAGGGCGGTGTTCTCGATCAGCCACACCGCGGTGGCCTTCGGCATCAAGGGATGAGCCATTGTTGGTTCCTTACTTCACGGGCGCGCTCGTGGGCCCGGTCCTGGGCAGATGGGGCCCGGCTGGGCGGTACGCAAGCTGAGTGTTGGCTATTGCGGGCATACTATAGGCTTGAGGCGACACGGAAAAGAGGCGGTGATGGACGACGACGATCTGCCCCGGCCGGTGCCGGGCCGGCTTCCGGCGCGTGACCTGACCCCGATGGGCGTGGCCGAGCTCGAGAGCTACATCGCTGAATTGCGGGCGGAAATCGGCCGGGCCGAGGCCGCCATCAGGGCCAAGCTGGGCCAGCGCGCAGGCGCCGAATCGCTGTTCAAGAAATAAGCGGCGGGTCCGCCGGCGTTAACCATGCTTTAAACCGACCGGTCTAGGTTGAGGCTACTGGTTCCCGGGCCCCCGGGGACCTTCTTCGATGCCTCCCTTAGACTTCAAGCCGCTCTCCGGAGCGGCTTTTTTTTGCCGGATTGAAATGCCGGTTCGTAATCGAAGATTATTGCTGCCGGGCGGCGGAAAACGAAACATCGTTGACACCGATCGACGCTGCCCTAAGCTTTCCGCCGGCCGCAAGTTTGACAGGCCGGGCTTCACGAAAACGCGGGCGACCCGCCTCGGGGAACAGTCCGAAAAAAGGGAGCCGCCCTTCATGGGCGGCTCCCGGCGTTTCGGCCGAGCGGCGCTCGGCGTGAGTGGCGGCGATCAGGCCGCGTGGGCGATGCCCGGCTTGCCGGCGCCGATCTCGATGCGGCGCGGCTTCAGTTCCTCGGGAACTTCGCGCTTCAGGTCGATCGACAGAAGGCCGTTCGCGAGATCCGCGCCGACGACGCGGACGTTGTCGGCGAGCTCGAACCGGTGGCGGAATGCCCGACGGGCGATGCCGCGATGGAGATAGCGCGGCGCGTCCTCGGCCTTCTCGGCCACGCGGCCGGCCACCGTGAGCTGGTTGCCTTCGAACACGATGTCGAGGTCCTCGCGGTTGAATCCGGCGACGGCGAGCTGGACGCGGTACTGGTCCTCGCCGAGCTTCTCGATGTTGTACGGCGGGTAGCCGGTCTCGTGCTTGGCGGCGTTGAGGCCGTTCTCGACCATATCCATCAGACGGTCGAAGCCGACGGTGGTGCGGAACAGCGGGGCGAGATCGAAATTAACCATGGACTGATCCTCCTTCGAAGCAATCAGGGTAAACGGCCCGCCCGATGAGGGCGGCGCCGATCGACGCGCGAACGACCCCGGAATGGGCACCGTCGCGTCGTCACAACCCATGTAGTTGCGGTCAGGCTCGGTTCAAGAGGGGCCGAAAGCCTCGGAAAACAGCCCCTTTTGTGGTAGTCTCCAAAAATGGACAAACGCCTCACCGATGCGCCCTCGGCGCTTCATCCGCCCGTCGCTTTCCTCGACCGGACCTACGATGAAGCCCTCGCGCTGACCCGCGCCGCGCGCGACTGCATCGCCGCCGGCGTGGTGCTTCCGCCGGAGGGATCGTCGACGACGGCCGCGCTCGCGGCGGCGGTCGAATCGATGCGGCTGACGACGCGCATCACCCAGGTGATGGCCTGGTGCCTCGCGCAGAAAGCGATCTTCGCGGGCGAGATCGAGCGCGATGCCGACACCGTCGAGCGGTTCTCGCTCGGTGCACGGGAGCTGTGCCTTGGGGAGGACAACGACAACGCGAATCTGCTGTCGGAGCCGTTGCGCGCGTTGCTGGCGAAGAGCCGCGCGCTCTATGTCCGCGTGTTGCGCCTCGACGATCTCATGCACCGCGAGGTCGCGGGGCACGCCTGAAAGCGCTCAGCGCCGCAAATAAAAAGGCCGGCGGAAGCGCCGGCCTTTTCTGTCTTGGAGCGAGAGGCCGCGGCTACTTCTTGCCGCCGAGCCCGAGGCCCTGGAAGCGCTTGTTGAACTTGGCCACCTGACCGCCGGAATCGAGGACGCGCTGCACGCCGGTCCACGCCGGGTGCGACGCGGAATCGATCTCGAGGCGCATGGTGTCGCCGGGCTTGCCCCACGTCGAATGGGTCTTGTAGGTGGTCCCATCCGTCATGATGACGGTGATCTCGTGATAATCCGGATGGCCTTCGGCTTTCATGACGCCCTCGCTTGAGAAGGGCGGTTGTATAGCCGATGGTAGGGGCTGAGCGCAAGGCTCGGTGCCCGGCGCCGGTCCGGCGGCGACACGCTCGCGATTTCAAAAGGTTAGCGTGAGGCTATCGCTGATCGAGCTTGAGCTCGATGCGGCGATTGCGGCGGTAGGCCTCTGGGGTGTCCGCCGGGTCCAGCGGCTGGTACTCGCCGAAGCCTGCAGCGGCAAGGCGCTGCGGCGGGATTCCATCCTCGATCAGCGCCTTGACCACCGCCGTCGCGCGGGCCGTCGACAGCTCCCAGTTCGAAGGGAACTGGGGAGTCGAGATCGGCACCTTGTCGGTATGGCCATCGACCCGCAGCACCCAGGGAATCTCGGTCGGAATGCGCGTAGCGAGATCCGTCAGGGTCTCGGCGAGGCTGTCGATTTGCACCCGGCCCTCGGCACTGAGATCGGCGCTGCCTGAGGCGAACAGCACCTCGGACTGGAATACGAACCGGTCGCCGACTATGCGGATGTCCTGGCGATTTCCGAGCACCTCGCGCAGCCGCCCGAAGAACTCCGAACGATAGCGGGCGAGTTCCTCGACGCGTCCGGCGAGCGCCACGTTGAGCCGGCGGCCGAGGTCCGCGATCTGGGCCTGATCCGCCTTAGCCTTGGCTTCGGCGTCGGACAGAAGCTGCTCGAGGCGCGCCATCTGCTCGCGCATCGCATTGATGGCGTTGTTGAGCTCGGCAATCTCGTCGCGCTGCCGCGCCGTCAGTTCCTGCTCGGACGACAGCGCGCCCTGCAGCCGTTGGGCTTCCTCGCCGGCTGCCTGCACGCGCGACTCGAGGTCGCTGCGCTGCGCGCGGAGCTGATCGCGCTCGGTCTGGGTCGCCTGCAGGCTCGCCGACATCTCGGCGAGCGAGCGCCTGAGGTCCGCGTTCGAGGTCCGCTCGAGCTGCAGCACCTGGGACAACTCGCTGAGCTGGCGCCGCAACTGGTCGAGCGCCTCGTCGCGTCCGGAGATCAGCGCGCTCGCCGTGACGTGCGCCAGCGCGAACAGTGTCAGCAGGAAGATGACGATGATCAGCAGCGACGACAGCGCGTCGACGAACCCCGGCCAGATATTCAGTCCCGATTCGGCGCGCCGGCGCATGCCGCGCTCCTATCGGTCGCCGGGGTTCAGCGGGCGGCCCTGTGCCGCCGCGACGGTCCGGGCAAGCACGCGGATCTCCGAACGCAGCTCCTCGACCGACTGCGCGCGGCCGCTGGAAATCTCCTCGATCAGGCGCGCGAGGTAGACCTCGATGTTGCGGACCGGGCCGGCGAGGGCGTCGGTGCCGCCCGCGCGCGTCGCCTCGGCGAGCTTGGTGATCGCGCCTTTTAGCTCGACCTCCGTTTCCGCCATGCGGACGAGCAGCGTCTCCTGCGACTTCATGCGCTCGGCGAGCGTGCCGAGCCGCTCGACGAGTTGCACCGAGACGCCACTCGACTGACCGCCGCGTTCCTCGGAGCGGGCCATCAGGCGCTCGAGACGACCGAGGCTTTCCGCGGTTTCCTCGAGCAGCGCCTGGACGTAAGCCGGGACCGGCTCTTCGCCGGTCGCGATGCCGGTCCCCGCCGACAGCCGGGTCTGGGCCGACATCCATTCTTCCAGCGTCTGCACGAACCGGTTCTGCGCCTGCCCGGCCTGCAGATCGAGGAACCCCAGCACCAGCGAGCCTGCGAGGCCGAACAGCGACGAGGAGAACGACGTTCCCATGCCGGCGAGCGGCGCGGCGAGCCCGGACTTCAGGCTCGCGAACGCCTCGTTGACGTCGCCGCCGACCACGAGGTTGCCGACGACGTCGCCCACGGCGCGGATCGTGTCGAGCAGGCCCCAGAACGTGCCGAGCAGCCCGAGGAAGATGAGAAGCCCGATCAGGTATCGCGCGATGTCTCGTTCTTCGTCGAGGCGCTGACCGATTCCGTCGAGCACCGCGCGCGCGGCGAGCGGCGACAGCTTGAGCGGCGTGCGGCCGTCGCCAAGCGCCACCGCGATCGGGGCAAGCAGCCGCGGCTTCGGACCGGGCGCGTCGCCATGAGCGGCAGCCGCGGCGCGACCGCGGTCGCGGGTCAGCATCGCGAGCCACGTGAAGTCCGGGCCGAGGCGCGTCGCCTGGCGGACGATGTAGACGATGCCGAGGAACGCCGATCCGAGGATCAGGGTGTTGAGGGCGGGATTGGCAAGGAAGACGGCGATCAGGCGCTGCGCGAGAAGCGCCACCACGATCGCCACCGCGACGATGAACAGCGCCATCCGTATCAGGTAGACCCTGAGGGTGCCCATGCCGTCGCTCCTGGTGTCCGATCCGACGATTGACTTACCGCGCGCCCCGCACCGCGTCGGCGGCCGCGCGGGCGATGGCTGCCGCTTTAGCGCGAGGCGAGAGCGATGTCGACCCGGTCGGGCGAGCCGCTCTCGACCTGATGACCCAGCGCGCGAACGTCGAGGCGCGTCGAGGCGATACCCTTCTCGATCAAGTAAGAGCGGACGGCGAGGGCGCGCGATAGCGACAGCCGGCGCGCTTGGCTGGCGGTATCGTTGGTGCCCGCGGCGTAGGCGATGATCTGGGCCCGCATACGATCGTTCCCGGTCATCTGCCGCACGATGCCGTCCAGGCGCGACTTCGCATCGTCCGGCAGAGCCGACGAATCGCTCCGGAACGCGATGGACAAGGCGGTCGCACCGACGGCGGGCGCGGGCGGCGCGACGGGAGCGCTTGGCGGCGGCAGCGCGGCGACCGCCTGCGGCGGAGCTGGGGGCTGGGGCTGCGCCTGGGGCGCCGCCTGCAGCGGCGTCGGAGCCGAGTCGCGAGTGGGAGCGGGCGCGATGGCGGGCGGTGCGGGCGCAGGGGGCGGCGCAAGCTGCGGGGGCTCCGGGGGAACCGGCGTACGTGCAGGTGCCTGAGACACCGGCTGTCCCGCCGAATCGCTGGGGATCGGCGTCACCGCCGGAGGCGCCGGTGGCGCCGCGGGCGGAGGCGGAAGATCGGGAATCGGACTGCCGGGCCGAGACGCGGACGCTCCCGGAGCAGCCGGGGCAGCGGCCTGCGCGCCGGGCGCAGGCGGTGCGTCTTCGGCCGCACGAGGAGCGCGTGGCGCCGGGGCGGCCGGGCGCGACGACACGGTCGCCGTGCGCTGGCGGACCTGCGGCTGCGGTTTCGGCGCGCTGAGAACGAGCGGCGCCGCCGGAGCGCGGCTTCCGTTGCCGCGGCGCGCGTCGTTGCCAAGACTGTCGAGCACGCTCCAGTCCACGGTGACGGAGCCATTCGGGTCGGTCTGGACGCTGAGGTTGTATCCGCGATTGGCGTTGGCGGGACGACTATCGCCGCCGATCACCACCTGGGCCTGAGCTGCGACGGCTAACAGCGGAAGGGTGATGCCGCAAGCAATCAGGCGAAACGCGTGAGCGCGGAACCTGGAGGACGCGATGTGAAGCCCCATCCCTATTGCGAGCCTTTCCGGCAATTGGTCTCGCCCCGAGCCGGCGGTTAAACGCGACGCCACAGTAGCCGAAGGGCGCTCGGCCAGCAACGCTCGGTTGGGGTGGTTCAGGCGACCGATGCGTCGGCTTCGGCGATGAGCCCGGCGAGGATCGGATGCAGCGTCGGGTTCGACGCGAGCACGCTGCCGGTGCCGAGCGGGTCGGTCCCGCCGCCGATCTCGGTGACGAAACCGCCGGCTTCGCGGATCAGCAGGATGCCGGCGGCGACATCCCATCGGAACAGCCCAATCTCGAAGAAGCCGTCGTAGCGTCCGGCCGCAACCCACGCGAGATCGAGCGCCGCGGCGCCGGCGCGGTGCACCGACGCGACGCTCTCCATCAGCTTGCCGAGCCGGGCGAGGAAGACCTTGTGGTTCGAGCGACCCTGGGTGGGGATTCCGGTCGCGATCATCGCGTCGCTCAGCCGCTTGCGGCTCGAGACCCGCATCCGGTGCTCGTTGAGGAATGCACCCTGGCCTTTTTCGGCCCAGAACATCTCGTCGCGGGCCGGATCGAGGATGAGGGCCGCGATGATCTCGCTGCCGGCGGCGGAGCGCCGCTCGCACGCGATCGAGATCGCGAAGTGCGGCACGCCGTGCAGGAAGTTCGTGGTGCCGTCGAGCGGGTCGACCACCCAACGGTGCTCGCCGTCCTTGCCGGGGACTTCGCCGCCTTCCTCGAGCAGGAAGCCGAAATCGGGCCGCGCCTTCGCGAGTTCCGCGCGAATCGTCTTCTCGGCGCGGACATCCGCAGCGGAGACGAAGTTCGCGGGGCCCTTCTCCGAGACCTGAAGCTGCCCGACCTCGCCGAGGTCGCGCAGAAGACCACGGGCGGCCTTGCGAGCCGCCCGTTCCATCACGTTGATGAGCGCCGACTTGATGGCCACGCCGTCCTCAGTCCTTCGCGCGCTCCACGTACGAGCCGTCCTCGGTGTTCACGACGATGCGGGTGCCGGACTCCACGTGCGGCGGCACCATGACACGGGCGCCGTTCTCGAGCACCGCGGGCTTGTACGACGACGAGGCGGTCTGGCCCTTGACCACCGGATCGGCCTCGACGATGCGCATGGTGACCGTCTGCGGCAGGTGGACGGAGACCGGCGCCCCCTCGATGAGGTCGATCGTGACGGGCATGTTCTCCTGCAGGAACGCGGCCTGCTCGCCGACCATGTCCTTCGGCAGGGCGATCTGCTCGAACGTCTCGCTGTCCATGAACGTGAGCTGCTCGCCGTCGGCGAACAGGTAGTTGTATTCGCGCTCGTCGACGTTCAGGCGCTCCACGGTGTCCTGCGTGCGCCAGCGCTCGTTGGTCTTGTTGCCGGACTTGATGTCCCGCATCTCGACCTGGATGAAAGCGCCGCCCTTGCCGGGCTGGATGAGCTGAATCTTGAGCACGTTCCACATGCGTCCGTTGTGGTCGAGGACGTTTCCGGGGCGGATCGTGTTCGCCTGGATCTTCATTTTGGGAGCCGTTCGGGGGTTGGAAAGCGGCCGGGAAACTAGCAGCTTGCCACGGGCGCGGCAACCCGCGCGGTGGCCCTTTCGTGACGCGCGGGAGCCGTCTACAGGCCGAGCCGCTGCAATTCGACCATCGCGCCCTGATGCTCGTAAAGATGCGTCAGGCCCACGCCCGCCGCCTGACGGAACAGGCGCGCGGCCTCGTCGCGATTGCCGCGCATGAGAGCTTCCTCGCCGAGATAGAAGCTCGCTTCGCAGAGCTGCGAGCGGCGCTCGTACTCGGTGCCGCTCTGCGCCGCGCGCATCACGTCGTCGGCGCTCGCCTCGCCCAGGTAGTACCGCACCACCGGACCCGGAAAGACGTTGAGGTTGAGCAGCCGTGCCTGCTCGCGCAGCGTGGCACTCCCGTCCTTCTTCTGATGCCGCTTCGCGACGTACAGCCACAGGGCGCCGTATGGATTGCGCGGCGCGAGCGCGACGCTGGCGGCGAGATCGCTCTCCGCCTCCGCATAGCGCCCGGCGTAGAAGCGCGCGACCCCGCGCGCCGCGAGATTGCCCGCGGAGTTGGGATTGATCTTCACCGCGCGGTCGAAGTCCGGCAGCGCGTCCTTGTAGTTGCGCTCGGCTACACGGACCAGGCCTCGCCGCACGTAGGCGCTGTCGTAATCCGGCTTGAGCTTGATCGCAGTGTCGAGGTCCTGGCGCGCGCGGCGGTAGTCGTTCGTCATGCGCCACACCTCGCCGCGATTGTGGAACAGCACCGGGTTGCGCGGATCGTTGGCGATCGCGGCGGTGTAGTCGGCGAGCGCGTGCTCCCAGTCGCGCTTCGCGAAATAGGCGTTGGCGCGCTCGTTCAGGATCGCCACCTCGCGCGGTGCGATCTTCAGCGCCTCCGAGAAATTGGCGACGGCGCGGTCGGGATCGCCGTTGCCCATGTGCGCCATGCCGAGACTGTAGAAGCCCTGCACGCTGGGACCGTCGAGCTTCACCGCGGTCTCGAAGTCGGCGATCGCCTGGACGTACTGGTTTCGCGCCATCGAGGTCTCGCCGCGGGCGAAGTAGTGCGCGGGCTTCTTGGGGTCGAGCTTGATCGCCTCGGTGAAATCGAGAATCGCCTTCGGCAGATCGCCGGCGCGGACACGGGCGATGCCGCGATTGTGCAACGTGCGGGCCTTCTCGATCGTGGTGAGCGCCCCGGACTCGATCGCGCGCGTGCACGCGGCCATCGTCAGGTTCACGTCGGGCACGGCCGAGGCGCACAGGTCGGCGTCCTCGGTCCAGCGCGCCGAAGCCGGTGCGGCGGAAATCGCGAGTGCGAAGGCGGCGAGGGCAATGAGGCGTTTCATGGCTGCGGGGGATAGCTGTGGACGTGCCCGTTGGGATCGGTGACCGAGGTCGTGCCGTCGACGTTCGTCGCGACGCGGGATCCGTCGATCGGCACCTTGCCGTAGCCCCCCGGCACGTCGAGGACATAGGTCGGCTGACACAGCCCGGAAACCGGTCCGCGCAATGCCGCGACGAGTTCCTGACCTCGGGCGATGGGGACGCGGAAGTGCGACGTCCCGGGCGCCAGGTCCGGGTGATGGAGATAGTAGGGTTTCACCCGCGCGCGCACGAGTGCCCGGAACAGCGCCTCGAGCATGTCGGCGTCATCGTTGACCCCCCGCAGCAGCACCGTCTGCGACAGAACCGGAATTCCGGCGTCGACGATGCGCGCGATCGCGGCACGCGCCGCCGCCGTCAGTTCGCGAGCGTGGTTGCAGTGCACGACGATATAGGTGGCCTTGTCGCGGTCCACGGGAATCCGCAACGCTGCGATCATGTCGGCGTCGATGGATTCCGGTACGGCGATCGGCGCGCGGGTATGGACTCGCACGACGCCGAGGTGCGGGATCGCGGCCAGACGAGCCATGATGTCGCCGAGCCGCCGTGCCGACATCAACAGGGGCTCACCGCCCGAGAGGATCGTCTCCCAAATATCGGGATGTTCCGCGATGTAGGTGATGGCCGCGTCGAGCTCGGCGGGCGACAACGCTTCCTTGCCTGGACCCACCGCCTCGCGGCGGAAGCAGAAGCGGCAATAGACCGGACACACATGCTGCGGCTTGAGCAGCACGCGATCCCGATACCGGTGGACGATGCCTTTCACCGGCGCGTGTGCCGAATCCCCGATCGGGTCCGCGATTTCCTCGGGCGTCGTCGCAAGTTCGTCCGCCGTCGGCACGAACTGTCGCCACAGCGGGTCGGACGGATCATGGCCGGGAATGGCGTCCGCGACCGTCGGCGGCACCGCGATCGCGTAGCGCGCGGCGACCCGCGCGACCGCATCCACATCGCTGGCCGCGATCAAGCCGCGCGCGCGCAGGTCCTCGGCGGACCTCAGCGTGGTCGTGCGCGCGTCGGGCTCGGTCGAGCCGGTGAGGTCGAGGCGACCGTCCGGTGGGGTCATGGTCCGTTCCTTGCCCACGTCGTGGTGAACCGGCGTGGCGCGCCGGCGTTGCCGGGCGGGGCCGCGGCCCGTATCCTTCCCGGCGATCACGCCTTTTAGCGCGGCGGACGCGACCGCGCGAGTTTCCTCTCAGCCCTCAATATCGATGACCGACCGCCATCCGTCGCCGCGACAAGGCCCGCCCTGGTGGGACACACGCGCGCTCGCCGCGCGCCGCCCCCGGCTCGACGCCCGCGCGCGTATGCGAGCGACAATTGCCGGCTATTTCGCGAACGAGGGATTCGCGGAGGTGGAGACTCCGGCATTGCAGGTGTCGCCGGGCATGGAGGTGCACCTTCGCGCGTTCGCGACGCGCCTCGACGAGCCATTCGGCCTCGGCGCACGCGCACTCTATCTTCATACCTCGCCCGAATTCGCGATGAAGAAGCTGCTCGCGGCCGGCGAGCAGCGGATATTCCAGTTCGCGCGGACGTACCGGAACGCCGAGCGCTCGGCGACGCACCATCCCGAGTTCACCATGCTGGAGTGGTACCGCGCTGGTGCATCGTGGCGCGACGTCGCCGAGGACTGCCGCCGGTTCGTCGTCGCGGCGTGGGACGCCGTCCCGCGGGAGGTGCGCGCGGCGCCGATGGCGTGGCAGGGGCGCGCGTGCGATCCGTCGCAGGACTGGGAGTATCTCTCGGTCGCCGACGCGTTCGCGCGTCATGCCGCCGTCGACCTCGTGGCGTGCCTCGCGCCCGATCCGCTCAACCCCGATCCCGCACTGCTGCGCAAGGCGGCGGTCGCGGCCGGACACCGGCTGCCGGACGCGGGCGAGTGGGACGATATCTTCTTCCACATCTTTCTCGCCGCCGTCGAGCCGCGCCTCGGCACGCCGGTCCCGACCGTGCTCCACGACTGGCCGGCGGCGATGGCAGCCTTGGCGAAGATCTCCGATGCCGACCGCCGCTTTGCCGAACGGTTCGAGGTCTACGTCGCGGGACTCGAGCTCGCCAACGGCTTCACCGAGCTCACGGATGTCCGCGAGCAGCGCGCGCGCTTCGAGGCGGACCAGCAGCGCAAGCAGCGCCTCTATGGCGATCATTTCCCGATCGACGAGGAGTTCCTCGCGGCGCTCTCCGTCATGCCGCCTGCGGCCGGCGTGGCTCTCGGGTTCGATCGTCTGGTAATGCTCGCGACCGGGGCGGAGCGAATCGAGGACGTACTGTGGGCGCCCGTCGCGGGAGGGTGATTCAGGTCACGGCGACGATGGTGCCGACGACGACCGAGACCGCGATGACGAATCCGAACACCCAGCCCGCGGCGACGTAAAGCCACGGGCGGTCGTGGACCCGCTTCCACAACCACAGCGAGGCGATGGCGCTCACGATCGCGGCCACCAGGGCCGCGGCGTACGAGACGAACGCACCCGGCCGGAATTTCGCTTCGAGCCACGCGACCCAGAAGACGGTGGCGAGCGCGAACAGCGCCATATAGCTGAGTGCCGCCCACACGGCGAAGCAGAGGGTCACGAAGATCCTCACGGCGCGCGTCGACCCGCCGTAAGGATGCGGCTTCACGCGCCTGCCTCGGAGATCGCCCGGTTGAACGCGCGAACGGCGGCCGCTGGGCCGTCGGGGTGATCCCACACTCCGGACGAGACAGCGAGGAAATCGGCGCCTGCTTTGACGAGCGCGCCGCAGTTCTCCACTTTGATGCCTCCGATCGCGACGCACGGGACCACGAACAGCTCCGACCACCATTCGAGGATCTCGGGCTCGGGATGTCCCTCGGCGACTTTCGTGGTCGTCGGGAAGAACGCACCGAAGGCGACGTAGTCGGCGCCCTCCTCGCCGGCTTCCATGGCGCGGTGGGGCGAGTCATAGGCGGACGCCCCGACGATCGCGTCGGGACCGACGATCCGTCGCGCGTCCGCGACGCTCGGATCCTCCTTGCCGACGTGGACGCCGTCGCAGCCGGTCTCGGCGGCGAGCGCGGGATTGTCGTTCAGGATGAACGCTACCCCGCGCGACTGCGCGACGGCCTTCAGCGCGTCGATGGCGCTTCGCACGGCGACCTCGTCGACGTCCTTGAGCCGGAGCTGGAGCGAGGCGACGTCGCCGCCGTCCAGCGCGGCCTTCAGCGTGTCGGCGAAGCGGGCAGGGTCGAGCTTGGGCGGCGTGATCAGATACAGCCGGCAACGCGGGTCGGAGTCACTCACGCGAAAACCTAATGCTGCGCGCTGTTGTACGGGCGGCGCGCTTCGAGGATCTCGAGCCGGTTGCCGCCCGGATCGAACACGAAGAACCGATCCTGGTGAAATCCGCGCTCCTTGGAATACGCGGGCTCGGCGTCCTCGATCCGCACCCCGGCTTCCTCGAAGCGTTTGCGCGCCGCCGCGAGATCGGCGACCTGGAAGCCGAGATGGTTACGCATGGCCTTATTGGACTGCCCTTCGGCATTGCGTGCGACGCCGAGGTGCAGTTCGGCATACGGATTTTCCGAGAGGCAGTAATGCTGCCCGGCGGGGCCGAGACTGTCCGGCTTCTTGAGCGGCCTCAGACCGAGCAGATCCCCGTAGAAGCGCTTCGCGTCCTCCTCCTTGTCAGGAGGCACCTGGACGTTCAGGTGGTCGATGCACGTGATCAGCGCCATGCCGCCCCCTCGCGGCGCCGGAGAAGCGCTCCGGCGCCGGCTGCCGTGTCTACGCCTTGCCCTGGTAGATCTGGATGATGGTGTCCAGCATCTTGAGGGCTTCTTCCTTCGGACGCTGGAAGGTGTTGCGGCCGATGATCGAGCCGTTGCCGCCGCCGTCGCGGATGCCGCGGGCTTCGTTGTAGACGCCCTCGAGGTCCTTCGCCTCGCCACCCGAGAAGACGACGATGCGGCGGCCGTTGAAGCACGACTGCACGACGTGGCTGATGCGCTCGGCCAGAGTCCCCATCGGGATCTTGCGCTCGTCGTAGACCTTCTTCGCCGCGGCGAGTTCGAGGTGCTGCGTCGGGGGCTTCACCTTGATGATGTGGGCGCCGAGCAGTGCTGCCATGTGCGCCGCGTAGGCGCAGATGTCCATCGCCGTCTCGCCCTCTTTCGACAGGGCGCCGCCGCGCGGGTACGACCAGACCACGACGGCGAGGCCGCTCGCCTTGGCTTCCTCGGCCATCGCCCGGATCTCTTCCATCTGGTTGAAGGCGACGTCCGAGCCCGGGTAGATGGTGAAGCCGATCGCCGAGCACCCCAGGCGCAGCGCGTCCTTGACCGAGGCGGTCACCGCCTGGTCGGGGTTGGTCTTGGCGTTGGCGAGCGAGTTCGAGCTATTGACCTTCAGGATGGTCGGGATCGCCCCGGCGAAGCTGTCAGCGCCGGCTTCGATCATGCCGAGCGGCGCGGCGTACGCGGACAGGCCGGCGTCGATCGCGAGCTGAAAATGATAGTGCGGGTCGTAGCCGGCCGGGTTCGGCGCGAACGACCGCGCCGGGCCATGCTCAAAGCCCTGATCGACCGGGAGGATCACCAGCTTGCCGGTCCCGCCCAGCCGCCCCTGCATCAGAATGCGCGCGAGGTTCGCCTTCGTGCCCGGATTGTCGCTCTCGTAATTGTCGAGGATCTTCTTGACGCGCTGCGTAATCTTCATGGCCGGTGGGCTCCCCTGGAATGCTTTGAATATCTGTTCGCGCCGCGGCGGGTGGGCGCGGGGATGTGGGTCGCGGTTCTCTTAGCCGAGCGGCCGGACCTTTGCAACGACGCCCCCGGTGACGAAAACCAGGCAAGAAGCCCGTCGAAATCAGAATTTTGCGACATTCGGAATATGTCGCTCGGCGGGTCGACGAGGACGACTCCGGCGCGCTTCGCGATCTCGCCGAGGCGCGCCCGCGCCTTGATGTTTCCGGAGAAGGCGCAGGCCTCGACACCGGCGCGTACCGCGGCGAGCACCGCTCCCGGCGCGTCGGCGCAGTCGAGCACGAAGCGCACCTCCTTGCGCGTCGCACCCGCTTCCCGGCGCGTGAGCGCGGTGAGTGCCTTGAACCACACCGCTCCCGCGAACAGCCCGGCGCCGGGAGGGCTCACGAGAGTGACGGGACAGCGCGCCGCCGCCGCCGCGCGGCAGGCCAGCAGCGCGTCGCCGAGATTGCGCACCATCACGGCGCGAGAGGTTCGCCTTGGCATCCGGGTCCCGTGCGATCGATCCTGCATTGTCGAATTCGCGACGGCAGCGGGCAAGGGGGACTGTGCGCATCGCTCCGGTTTCGTTGCGGCGATGGGTTCGTCAGCGTATGGTGATGCCGCCGCGGCGAGCGGCGATGTAGGACGCAGGTATGACCGAAGCCGAGGTGCGCGAGCAGGCCAACGACGCCGACGCCGTCCGCGAACGGCTCGGGACCGCGCTTCTCCGCCTCGACGAGGCCGCGTCGACGGCCGCGGAGCGAATCCGCCGCCTCGAAGCCGATCAGGCCCGCCTCGAAGCCGAGCTCGCCGCGATCCGCGATGCCGCAGCGAAGGCAGGGCGTCTCGAGGCGGTCGTCGTGGCCGCCGAGGCGGATCGCGAGCGGCTCGCGGCAGAGCGTGACGCGGCGATTGCCGAGACGCGCCGCATGGCTGCCGAGCTCGCCGTCGGCCGCGAAGAGCGCGACCGCAGCCTCGCCGCCCTCGAAGCCTCGAAAGAAGAAGTCAATCGGCTGCGCGTCGACATCGCCGCGCGCGACGAGGAGCTCTCGGCCGTCCGCGGCGAACGCGATCGGGCTTTGACGGAGGTCGACGGGCTCAAGGGGGACAACGCGCTACTGCGGACCGAGGTGCAGACCCGCGCGGCCGAACTTGCCGCCGAGCGCGAGATCTTGTCGGCGGAGCTCGTCAGCGCGGCGGAAGAGGGCGCTCGCGCCGCTGCCCTGATCGCGGAACATCAGGAGGCGCGCGAGCGGATTGTCGAGGAACTCAGTGCGGCGGCCGATACGCGGAAAGCCATCGAGATCGAGCTGGCGGCGCTCGCCGACGCCAACGTCCGGCTCGAGGATGACTTGACGAAGGAGCGTGGCGCCGCCGAAGCGATCCGTCTCCAGCGCGATGCCGCGGCCGAGCAGGTCGAGCTGGTCCGTGGCGAGCTTCGGGCGCTTGCGACGGCGCTCGACGAGGCCCGCGCGCAGGTGGCCCGGGCGGTACGTGACGGGGAATCCAACGAGCGGCTCGCGGCCGCCGCCGCGGCGGCGGCCGACCAGCGCGATGCGCTGCTGTCCGAGCTTGCGGCGGCGCGCGCGGAAGCGAGCGGCGCCCGGAACGACGCCGAGCGCGCGCAGGGAGCGGCATCGCAGATCGCCGCGTCCCGCGATGCACTCGCCGAGGACGTCGCGGCGTTGCGGGAGGAGATCGCTGAGCTGCGCACCTCGCTCGCACGCGCCCAGGCGGCGAACGAGAACGAGGTCGCCCGCCGTCGCGCGCTCGCGCGTCGCGTCGACGTCGCGCTGGGCCATCTCAAGGGACTGGTGGAGGGCTGATGGGCCAGGTCACCGTCAACGTCAACGGTCGCGCCTACGACATCGCGTGCGACGACGGACAGGAAGAGCACGTCGCCGGTCTCGCAAGTTACGTCGACGACCGCGTGGCCGAGCTTGCGCGCTCGATCGGCCAGGTCGGAGACGCGCGTCTTCTCGTGATGGCGTCCCTGCTGATCGCCGACGAGCTCGTCGAGGCGGCGCGGGAGATCCAGACGCTTAAGGCACGGAGCGAAGCGGAAGTGGAAGAGCGCGTCATGGCGCGCGAGAGCGACGGCATCGATGCGCTCGCCACGCGGCTCGAAGAGCTTGCCGCACGCCTGGAACGTGCCTAGATTCCTCGACAGGACGGACGCTGCTCTGCGCGTTAGGCCGCTTTGATCCCTGGGGCCAATAGCCACCTCGAGGGAGCTGTTCCTGTCCGGACCGTGGTCCGGTCATACGGCGCCCACCTGCGCAAGCAGGCCACAGAGGATGAGCACCTGGCCGACGGCTGCGGTGGCTCCGTCCGCCTTCCTCCCGCCTCGGTGCGCTCGCCATCCGGTGCCGTCGCGTGACCTCCCCGACCTCCGATCCATCGCCTGAATCGCCGGCGGACGTCCTTGCCCGCGCGAAGGAGCACGCGCGGGCGCTGGCGCGCACCGCGCGCGCCGCGGCATACCTTGCCGATCCGCGCGCCGGGGCTCGCATCCGCGACCGCTTCTTCGCCGAGCTTTGGCCGCTGTTGCCGAAAGCCCCGGCGGTGGTCTCCGCCTACATGCCGATCCGCGACGAGCTCGACCCGCGGCCGCTGATGGAGAGGCTGCATGGCGACGGCGTCACAGTGGCGGTGCCGGCTCTGAACGGCCCGAAGTTGCCGCTCGCCTTCCGCCGGTGGGAGCCGTTCATGACCCTGGTGCCGGGCCAGCTCGAGGTCCCGGAGCCGACGCACACGGCGCCGGTGGTCGCGCCGGACCTGCTGCTCGTCCCGCTGCTGGCGTTCGATCGGCGCGGTCATCGGCTCGGCTACGGGCGCGGGTACTACGATCGCACTCTGGCGACGCTGCGGGCCTCTCGCACGGTCACGGCCGTTGGGCTCGCCTTCGCCGCGCAGGAAGTGGTATCGGTTCCAGCCGGTGAGCGTGACGAGCGCCTCGACTGGGTGCTCACGGAGGCCGCGTTGATCCGGCCGCAGTCCTGACGTTCCGCCGCAGAGATAGAGAATAGAGAGACACTGGAAAGGGACCGCGTGCGCGTTCTGTTTCTCGGGGACGTCATGGGAGAGGCCGGCCGCAGGGCCGTGCTGCGCCACGTCCCGCGATTGCGCGAGGATCTCGGCCTCGACTTCGTCGTCTGCAACGGCGAGAACTCGGCAGGCGGGTTCGGCATCACCGAGAAGATCTGCGAGTCTTTCTTCGACGCCGGCGTCGATGTCATCACCACCGGAAATCACGCCTGGGACCAGCGCGAGATACTCACGTACATCGACCGCGAGCCGCGTCTGCTGAGGCCGTGCAATTACCCGCCCGGCACGCCGGGCCGCGGAGCGGGCTTGTACGGTACCGCGAGCGGCAAGCAGGTGCTCGTGATCCAGGTGATGACTCGCTTGTTCATGGATCCGCTCGACGATCCGTTCCGCGCCGTGGACGAGGCGCTGGCCTCCCATCGACTGGTCGAGACGGTGGATTTCATCCTGCTCGATATCCATGGCGAGGCGACCAGCGAGAAACAGGCGCTGGCGTGGGCCCACGACGGGCGCCTGTCGGCGGCCGTTGGTTCGCATTCCCATGTCCCGACGGCCGACGCGCGGATTCTCCCGTCCGGGACGGCCTACCAGACCGATGCGGGAATGTGCGGCGATTACGACTCGATCATCGGCATGAAGGCGCCGGCCGCGGTGAACCGCTTCCTCACCAAGATGCGGACCGAGCGCCTCGAGCCCGCCGATGGCGACGCGACCTTGTGCGGCGTGTTCGTCGAGACCGACGACCGGACGGCGCTTGCGACGCGCTGCAGTCCGGTGCGGATCGGCGGCCGTCTCATGCCGATGCTGCCCGAGCCGCTGCGCTCGGTGTGATCTGTAGCGGCAGTCTTATGCTTTGCCGCACTAGATATGGTATAAACGGGCGCTTTTCTCCCCGACCGTAGAGGCAGTTCGGAATGGCCGGTCATTCCCAATTCAAGAACATCATGCACCGCAAGGGCGCCCAGGACGCCAAGCGGGCCAAGATGTTCACGAAGCTCATTCGCGACATCACGGTGGCGGCACGGGCCAACCCCGATCCCAACGCCAATCCGAAGCTCCGCGCCGGCATCATGGCCGCGCGCGAGGTCAACATGCCGAAGGACACCATCGAGCGCGCGATCAAGCGCGGCGCGGGCGGTGAGGACGGCGGCAACTTCGAGGAGGTCCGCTACGAGGGTTACGGCCCGGGCGGTGCGGCGATCATCGTCGAGGCGCTGACCGACAACCGCAACCGCACCGCGGGCGAGGTGCGGACGCTGTTCGCGAAGCACGGCGGCACGCTCGGCGAGACGAACTCGGTGAGCTTCATGTTCGAGCGTGTCGGCCTCATCCACTATCCGGCGAAAGCGGCGAATGCCGACGCGATGTTCGAGGCGGCCCTCGAGGCCGGCGCCGGCAACGTCGAGTCGAGCGAGGCCGGTCACGAGGTGACCTGCGCGGTCGACGATTACGGCGCGGTGCTGGCCGCGCTCGAGAAGAAGTTCGGAGCCCCGGAGCGCGGCGGGCTCGTGTTCCGGCCGCTGAACACCGTCGCGGTGGGCGGCGATGCGGCGGAATCGCTGCTGAAGCTGCTGGATGCTCTCGACGACAACGACGACGTCCGCAACGTGACCTCGAATTTCGAGGTGCCCGACGACGTCCTGGCGCGGATGAGCGCCTGATGACGGTCTCTGGCGTGCCATCTGCGGTGCCAGAAAGAGGATGATGAGGGTACTGGGGCTCGACCCGGGGTTGACGCGGACCGGCTGGGGGGTGATCGAGATCGACGCCAATCGGCTCACCTACGTCGCCGACGGCGTCGTGGAGAGCGGGACCGAGCGCCCGCTGGCCGAGCGCCTCGCCCTGCTGTTCGACGGGATCAGCGCCGTCATCGCCGAGCACCGCCCCGAGGAAGCGGCGGTCGAGGAGACCTTCGTCAACGCCAACGGCCAGTCGACCCTGAAGCTCGGCCACGCGCGCGGCGTCGCGCTGCTGGTGCCGGCCCGCGCCGGTTTGCCGGTCGCGGAATACGCGGCGCGGCTGGTCAAGAAGTCCGTGGTCGGCACGGGCCGCGCCGAGAAGACCCAGGTCGCGCACATGGTCCGTTGTCTGCTGCCGGGGGCCCGCATCGCCGGGGCCGATGCCGCCGATGCGCTCGCCGTCGCCATCTGCCACGCCCATCACCGCCGCCTCAGCACCGTCCTCGCCGGAGCGGGCCGCGTGCGCGCCGCGAGCCTCGTCCGATGATCGCGAAGCTGACCGGCATCGTCGATTCCATCGGCGACGGCTACGTCGTGTTGGACGTCGCGGGCGTGGGGTATCTCGTGTTCTGCGCCAGCCGCACACTGTCGCGGCTGCCAGCCCGCGGAGGATCGGCGAGTCTGCTGGTCGAAACCCACGTCCGCGAAGATCACATCCACCTCTACGGCTTCGCCGACGATGCCGAGCGCGCGTGGTTCCGATTGCTGACGACGGTGCAGGGCGTTGGCGCCAAGATCGGCCTCGCGATCCTGTCGGTGCTCGGCCCCGACGAGCTCGCCCGCGCGATCGCCGCGCAGGACAAGACGTCGGTTGCGCGCGCGAACGGCGTCGGCGCGAAGCTCGCGCAGCGCATCGTCTCCGAGCTCAAGGACAAGGTGCCGGGGTTCGAGGGGATCGCGCCGGCCGAGGCAACGGTCTCCGATGGAGCGCCGAGCTCGACCGGCGCGGCGAGCGACGCCGTCTCGGCGCTGGTCAATCTCGGGTACCGGCGGCTCGATGCCTTCGGCGCGGTGGTCAGCGCCCAGAAGGCGCTGGGCCCCGAAGCGGCTGTCGCCGACCTGATTAGAGCCGGGCTGCGTGAGCTCAGCGCCGGAGGCCGGGCGTGAGCGGCAAGACGAAGACGCCGAAGGGCGGCGCCGATACACCGCGCGTCGTCGACGCCAAGGGGGCGAGCGACGACGCGGCGGAGCGCGCGCTCAGGCCGGAGCGACTCACCGATTTCACGGGCCAGGCGCAGGTGCGCGAGAACCTCGCGGTCTTCATCAAGGCCGCGGCCGAGCGCGGCGAGGCGATGGACCATGTGCTGTTCTCGGGACCGCCGGGCCTCGGCAAGACCACGCTCGCGCGGATCGTCGCCCGCGAGCTCGGCGTCGGTTTCCACGCGACCTCGGGTCCGGTGATCTCGAAGGCGGGCGACCTCGCGGCGTTGCTGACCAATCTGCAACCGCGCGATGTGCTGTTCATCGACGAGATCCACCGCCTGCAGCCCGCCGTCGAGGAGATTCTCTATCCGGCAATGGAGGATTTCGAGCTCGACCTGATCATCGGCGAGGGGCCGGCGGCGCGCAGCGTCCGTATCGATCTGCCGCAGTTCACGCTGGTCGCGGCGACGACCCGCACGGGGCTTCTGGCGACGCCGCTGCGCGACCGTTTCGGCATCCCGCTGCGGCTCGGCTTCTACACCGACGCCGAGCTCGAGGCGATCGTCACCCGTGCCGCGAAGCTCCTCAACTTCGAGTTGGCGCCGGACGGCGCGCGCGAGATCGCGCGGCGCGCGCGCGGCACGCCGCGCATCGCGACCCGGCTGCTGCGCCGAGTCCGCGACTTTGCCGCCGTTGCCCAGAGCGGCGTCATCACCCGGGCCATTGCCGACCAGGCGCTCAGGCGCCTCGACGTCGACGCACAGGGCCTCGACGAGATGGATCGTCGGTATCTGCGGCTGCTCGCGGAATCCCACGGCGGAGGCCCGGTCGGGGTCGAGACCATCGCCGCGGCGCTTGCCGAGGAGCGCGACGCCATCGAGGAGGTCGTCGAGCCGTACCTTCTCCAGCAGGGGTTGATCGCGCGAACGCCGCGCGGCCGCATTCTCACCGAGGCGGCATGGATGCACATCGGCCTCAAGCCGCCGAAGAGCGCACGCAACCAGCTCGAGCTCCTGTCGGGCACGGACGATGAGTGACACGGTCCCGGCGTTCGTGCATCGCGTCCGCGTCTACTACGAGGACACCGACACCGCCGGCGTCGTGTACTACGCGAACTACCTCAAGTTCGCCGAGCGCGGACGCACCGAAGCGTTGCGGTCGATCGGCATCGACCAGCGCGCCTTTGCGGCAAGCGCGGGCGTTCAATTTGTCGTGCGTCGCGTCGAAGCGGACTTCCGGGTGCCGGCGAGGCTCGACGACGAGCTTGAAGTCGTCACCCGAACCGTGGATATAGGCGGCGCGTCGCTGACCATGGAGCAGACGATCCGCCGCGAAGGCGAGACGCTGGTGGCGATGAGGGTCGAGATCTGCTCGGTGACGGCAGGAGGCCCTCGTGCCGGCCGCCCCGTGCGGATGCCGCGGGAGGTCGCGGAGCGGCTCGGCGGATCGGCCGAGCGAGGCGGCGGCGTTGGACCCACGATGGCCACCATTTCGCCACAAATTTCAAAGACAAAGCGAGCTTAGGAAGCGATGGAAGACTCAGCGATTCAAGCCGTCGGGCTGGGCGGCGCCGCCGCCCATGTGTCCATCTGGCACCTCTTCATCCAGGCCGACTGGGTCGTGAAGACGGTGATGGTGGCGCTCATCATGGCTTCGTTCTGGTGCTGGGCGATCATCTTCGAGAAGAGCCGCCGTCTGCGGCAGCTCGAGGCGGCGGCGACCGAGTTCGAGGACAGCTTCTGGAGCGGCCAAGGCACGCTCGAAGACCTCTACGACCGCATCGGCGGCCGTCCCGACGATCCGATGGAAAGCCTGTTCTCGGCGGCGATGCGCGAGTGGCGCCGGTCGACCACCAAAGGTCTGGTGACGACCGAAGCCGCCCGCCACGCGCTGCGCGACCGCGTCGAGCGGGTGATGGTGACGACCATGAGCCGCGAAATGGATCGCATCGAGCACCGCATGATCTTCCTCGCGTCGGTGGGTTCGACGGCGCCGTTCATCGGCCTGTTCGGCACGGTGTGGGGCATCATGAACAGCTTCACCTCGATCGCGGTGTCGAAGAACACGTCGCTCGCGGTCGTGGCGCCCGGCATCGCCGAGGCGCTGTTCGCGACCGCGATCGGCCTCGTCGCCGCGATCCCGGCGGTCATCGCCTACAACAAGATCTCCGGGGACATCGGCCGCTACTCCGGCCGCCTCGAAGCCTTCATCGGCGACTTCGTCGCCATCCTGTCGCGGCAGCTACAGGAGAAGGCGTGACATGGGCGTCCAGCTGAACACCGGGGGCGGCCGCGGCGGACGCTACGGCCGCGCCCGGGCGCGGCCCATGAGCGACATCAACGTGACGCCGCTCGTCGACGTCATGCTGGTGCTGCTGATCATCTTCATGGTCACCGCGCCGCTGCTCACCGTCGGCGTTCCGGTGGACCTGCCGAAGACCGAGGCGCGCCCGATCACCGGGCAGGACGAGCCGCTCGTCGTGTCGATCGACACCTCGGGCAAGGTCTTCCTGCAGGAGACCGAGATTCAGCTTACCGATCTGGTGCCGCGCCTGCAGGCGATCACCAACAACAAGCCGGACACCCGCATTTTCGTGCGCGGCGACAAGAACGTCGCCTATGGTCGCATCATGGAGGTGATGGGGACGGTGTCGTCTGCCGGCTTCAGCCGGGTCGCGCTGATCGCCGAGCTGCCGCGCACGCCGGCGCCGAGCGCGCCGCGCGGGACCAGCTCGAGGGGCTGACGCCATGCGGCGCAGCATGGCCTACTCGGCGGCGCTGCACCTCGCGGTGATCGCCATCGTCCTCATTGGACTGCCGCACTTCATCCGCGACCTTCCCGAGGACACGCCGATCCCGGTCGAGATCGTCACGATCGCCGACAAGACGACGGCGCGTCCGCAGGAGCGGCCGCCCGAGCCGCCGCGGCCAAAGCCACCCGAGCCGCCGCAGCAAGCGAAACCGGCGCCGAAGCCGCCGACGCCCACTCCGCCGCAGCCTTCGCCTCCCCAGCAGCAGGCAAAGGCTGAGCCGACTCCCGCGCCGGAGAAGGTGCCGGAGCCCGACGCCGAGCCCATCCCGGATCCCAAGAAAAAGGAGCCGGCGAAGGCCCCCGAGCCGCCGAAGCCGCAGCAGCGGTTCGCCGACGCCAAGCCGCAGAAGAAGCCGCAGCCCACGCGCGACGACTTCGTGGCGAATCTGCTGAAGGACGTCGCGCCGAAGAAGACGGCGAGCGATACGCCGACACCGACACCGGCGAAGACACCGTCGCCGCCGCCTCCGGCCCCGCCGAAGGCGCAGGCGATCGACGAGCAGCTCACGATGTCGGAGATCGACGCGATCCGCCGCCAGTACATCGAGTGCTGGAATCCGCCGGCCGGCGCGCGCGACGCCCGCGACCTTGTCGTGTCGATCCACGTCGAGTTCAATCCCGACGGGTCGGTGCGTCGCGCCGAATACGCCGACATGAGCCGCATGGGCGATCCGTTCTACCGTACCGCGGCGGAAAGCGCCTTGCGCGCCGTGCTGAATCCGCGCTGCAATCCGCTCAAGGACCTGCCGGCGAAGAAGTACGACGTGTGGCGGTCGGTGACGATCAACTTCAACCCGCGCGACATGCTCGGTTAGTCGCGTCTCCCCGCATCCCCAACGACAGAAGACAGGATTGTGTCGATCATGACGACTGCCGCGCCGTTCACGCTCCGTCGCCATGCCGCGATCGTCGCCGCGGCCCTAGCCCTCCTGATCGCCGCGGTCGCGCCGGCGTCGGCCGAGCTCAAGATCGACGTCAATCGCGGCAACCTGCAGCCGATGCCGATCGCGATCGTGCCGTTCCAGGGCGACAGCCCGCGCGAGACCCAGGTCGGCGGCGACGTCGCGCGCGTGGTCGGCGCCGATCTCGAGCGCTCGGGTCTGTTCAAGCCGCTCGATCCGGGGTCGTTCATCCAGACTCCGGCGTCGCTCAAGGCCGGTCCGCGGTTCGGTGACTGGCGTGTCATCGGCGCCCAGGCGCTGGTCTCCGGGCAGGCGCAGGTCCAGCCCGACGGCAAGGTGCGGGTCGAGTTCCGGCTGTGGGACGTGTTCGCCGAGCAGTATCTCGTCGGTCGCGCGTACTTCTCGCGTCCCGAGGACTGGCGTCGCGTCTCGCACATCATCGCCGACGCCGTCTACAAGCGGATCACCGGCGAGGACGGCTACTTCGACACGCGCATCGTCTACGTCGCGGAGTCGGGGCCGCGCCAGAATCGCACCAAGCGCCTCGCGATCATGGACCAGGACGGCGAGAACCATCGCTTCCTGACCTCGGGCAGCACGCTGGTGCTGACGCCGCGCTTCTCGCCGTCGACGCAGGAGATCACGTACCTGTCGTATGTCGGCGGGAAGCCGCGCGTGTACCTCTACAACATCGACACCGGCCAGCAGGAAATCCTCGGCGATTTCCCCGGCATGACCTTCGCGCCGCGGTTCTCGCCGGACGGCAACCGCGTCATCATGTCGTCGGAGCAGGACGGCAACAGCGACATCTACATCATGGATCTGCGCACCCGCAGCGTCCGCCGCATCACCAACGATCCGGCGATCGACACCGCGCCGTCGTTCTCGCCCGATGGCCAGCGCGTCACCTTCGAGTCCGACCGCGGCGGATCGCAGCAGATATACACGATGAACGCCGACGGTTCGGGCGTGCAGCGGATCAGCCGCGGCGAAGGCACGTACGGCACCCCGGTGTGGTCGCCACGCGGCGACCTCATCGCCTTCACCAAGCAGACCGGAGGGGCGTTTTACATCGGCGTCATGCGGACCGATGGCTCGGGCGAGCGGCTGCTGGCCAACGGCTTCCTGGTCGAGGGGCCGACCTGGGCCCCCAACGGCCGCGTCCTGATGTACTTCCGCCAGACCGCGGCCGACCGCCAGGGGCGGGGGTCCTCGTCCCGGCTCTACACGATCGACGTCACCGGCTATAACGAGCGCCAGGCCGTGACCCCGATGGATGCCTCCGATCCGGCCTGGTCTCCCTTGATTCCCTGAGGGTTGGCGGCTATAGTGAACGAACCGAAGCTGGCGTTGGAGATGGGGGGTGCGGGGATCCGTGCCCCGCAGAATCTGGCGCATGAGTCGGTAAGGGGGTGGTGTCCGGGTGGTCCGCGACGTATAACCCTCAGCCCTGCCGGGCCGGCAACACGGCCCTCGGGGGTCGTGCCGCAATAATCCGAGCGTCTACGTCCTGTCCGCAGTTCAGACTCCAAACAAGGGGATCAAAAAGATGTCGTTGCGACTCCTGAGCGCTTTTGCCGCGCTCCTCCTCCTCGCCGCGTGCGAATCGTCGTCGCAGAATGCTGGTGACGCGAACGCCCAGGGCGGCGCGGGCACGTCCGCGTCCCGGATCGTTCCCGGCAGCCAAGAGGATCTGAAGCAGAACGTCGGAGACCGCGTGTTCTTCGACTTCAACAAGTGGAATGTCCGTGCCGACCAGCGTGCGACGCTCGACCGTCAGGCCGAGTGGCTGAAGCGCTTCCCGCAGGTCACCGTGACCGTCGAAGGTCATGCTGACGAGCGCGGCACGCGCGAGTACAACTTGGCGCTCGGTGCGAAGCGCGCCGCCGCGGCGAAGAACTACCTCGTTGCCGCCGGCATCAACCCGAACCGGATCGACACGATCTCCTACGGCAAGGAGCGTCCGGAGGCGTTGGGCTCGAACGAAGAGGCCTGGCGGCAGAATCGTCGCGCTGTCACGGTCGTCAAGCAGCCGCGGGCGGGGAGCTGAGGACAGGCACCTGCGTACGGCGCTCGGAACGAGGCGCCTGTCGGGAGACCCCCGGCAGGCGCCTTTCTTCTTGCGCCGCGTCGCCCCGCGTCTCGCCTGATCGGGTGTGCCGTTCGCGCTGGCTCACAGTCGGGCCGCGCCTTAAATTTGCCCTGATGCGGTCCGAGATAGCGTCGCTCGGGCCGGACGGGCAGGCGGCCGACATCGGCGAGCGCTGACCCGATGCCAGCACTGCCATCCAACGGTACGCCCATGAACCAGCGTCATTTCACCAAGCTTCTCGCCTGTGCGGCGCTCGGCGCGCTGCTCGTCTCCGCGCCCCACGCGCCGGCTCGGGCCCAATCCTCGAACGACGACATCCGCACGTTGCTCGATCGCGTCGATCGCCTGCAACGCGATGTGACGACGCTGCAGCGCCAGGTCTACCAGGGCGGCGGCGCGCCGGCCGCGCGGTCTGGCGCCGCGGCGCCGGTCGCCGGCTCGTCGGCGACCACCATCGAATTGCGGCTCCAGGAAATGGAAGAGCAGCTTCAGGCGCTGCGCGGGCAGCTTGAGGAGGCGGTCTTCCAGACCAAGTCCGTGAGCGACCGCCTCGACAAGCTGTCGTCGGACGTCGATTACCGGCTCGGCGCGATCGAGCGGGGCGGATCGCCCGCCGCGAGCGGCGGGGCACCTGCCGCTTCCCCCGCGGCGGCGCCGGCACCGGCCGCTCCGCGTGCCGCGCCTACCAACACGACCCAGCCCCGGTCGCTCGGGCAGATCTCCGACGCCGGCGGCGACGCCACGATGAACGCTCCGGCGCCGGGCTCGGCGCCGCTCACGCCCGAGGAGATGGGGGCCGCGCCAGCGGCAGCGCCGCAGCAACAGGCGGCGCTGCCGCCCGGCGCGCCCAAGGACCAGTACGCCTACGCCTTCAGCCTGCTCAACCAAAACGACTATCCGGGCGCCGAGCGGGCGCTGAAAGCGTTCCTCGAGCAGCACCCCAACGATCCGCTGGCGAGCAACGCCCAGTACTGGCTCGGGCGCACGTACTTCGCCCGCAACAACTTCAACGATGCGGTGCGCGCGTTCGCCGAGGGATATCAGAAGTATCCGCAGGCCCAGCGCGCCCCGGAGAATCTCCTCTACCTCGGCCGCAGCCTGGCCGGTATCAACCGAAAGAAGGACGCGTGCGAATCCTACGCCCGCCTTCTGCGCGAGTATCCGAAGGCCAGCGACGCGACGAAGTCGAGCGTCCAGGCCGAGCGGAAGAAGCTCGCCTGCGGCTGAACCGCCCCGCCGACGCCGGCACCGGCCGCGGCGAGGCGCGTCCGGTCGACGCATCGACCTTTGCGGCGGCGCTCCGCGCGCTCGGCCCCTTCGAATCGAAGCCCGTGCTCGCGGTCGCCGTGTCCGGAGGTGCCGACAGCATGGCGCTGGCGCTGCTTGCCGACGCGTGGGCGCGGCGCCGCGGCGGTCATGTCGTTGCGCTGACCGTGGATCACGGGCTGCGTCCCGAATCGGGCGCCGAGGCGAGAGCCGTGGGGCGGTGGATGGCCGAGCACGGCATCGCTCATGTCATCCTGACCTGGCGCCGCGATCCGATGAAAGGGCTCTCCAATCTCCAGGCCCGCGCCCGCGGCGCGCGCTATCGGCTGATGACCGGATGGTGCACCTCGCATGGCGTGCTGCACCTGCTGCTCGCCCATCATCGCGACGATCAGGCGGAAACCCTGCTGATGCGTCTCGGCCGCGGCAGCGGGGTCGACGGATTGGCCGCCATGGCGCCCATCGCCGAGACCCATGGAGTTCGTCTGCTCCGTCCACTGCTGAGCGTGGCGCGCGCGCGGCTCGAGGCGACGCTGCGCCGGGCGGGCCAGGACTGGGTGGAGGATCCGTCCAATCGCAACCGCAGCTTTGCCCGCGTGAGATTGAGGGCGCTCGCACCCTTGCTGGCGGGGGAAGGCATGACGACGGAGCGCCTCGGGGACACCGCCGCGCGGTTGCGCCGGGCACGGGAGACGCTCGAACTCGTGACCGGCGAATTTCTTGCCCGGTCGGCGACTCCCTACGAGGCAGGCTTCGTGCGGCTCGACGCGGCGGCGCTGCGGAGCGCTCCCGAGGAGATCGCGCTGAGGACGGTCGCGCGCATCGTCGCGGCCGTGGGGGGACTGAGCTACGTGCCGCGGCGCGAGGGCAGCGAGGCGATGCTGACCCGGCTTGTGGCCGCCGAGCGGCCGGCGAGGGCGGGAGCCGCCGAGGCCGTGCTTGGGACGCTTGGCGGTGTGATGGCCGTGCGCGAGCGGGGCGATGTGCTGCTGTTCGTCCGCGAGCCTGCCGCGCTCGGCGAGCCGGTCGCGATCCACGCGGCGGGCGACTACGAGTGGGATGGACGCTTCCGGATCCGCGTGCGGCGGCGCGGTAAGAACGGGGTCCTGACGATCACGGCGCTCGGCGAGGGCTCCGCCCGGCGCCTCTTGGCGGACGGCGGGCCGGGGGCCCGGTGGCTCGCCGACCTGCCGCGTCGGGTCCGGGCCACCGTTCCAGCACTGGTGGACCGGTCAGGCCGGGTAGCCGGCATCCCGGTCTTCGGCTATGGACGCCCCTCCGGGGCCGCTGATACCGTAGGTGACGGAAATGGGGAGGTTTCGGCCTATTTCGCCCCCTCGCTACCCTTGGTTGGCCCCGGCTTTCTCGCTGGTTCCCAGGCGGGCTTCATGCTTGTTTAAGGCCAGGGGCGTCACTATCTAAGTTAACAAATTGATTCGCGCCCCATTGGCGCGCCGGCCGCGGGGGCCGATCATCAACCCCGCCCAACGGGGCCATCGCAGTGAACTTAGGCAAAAATCTTGCGCTTTGGGTGATCATCGGCCTTCTGCTGGTCGCTCTCTTCAACATCTTCCAAGGTCCGGGCAGCCGCGGTCCGCAATCGAAGCTCGCGTTCTCCGACTTCGTCGCCGAGGTCGATCGCGGACAGGTCGCGTCCGTGAACATCCAGGGCCAGACGATCTCCGGCCACTTCAGCGACGGCCGCGCCTTCTCCACCTACGCGCCGCAGGACCCCGGTCTCGTCAACCGTCTGATCAGCAAAGGCGTCCGCATCTCGGCGTCGCCCAGCGAGGAGAACACGCCGTCACTCCTGGGCGTGCTGTTGTCGTGGTTCCCGATGCTGCTCCTGATCGGCGTCTGGGTGTTCTTCATGCGCCAGATGCAGGCGGGCGGCGGCAAGGCGATGGGCTTCGGCAAGTCGCGAGCGCGATTGCTCACCGAGAAAGTGGGGCGCGTCACCTTCGACGACGTCGCCGGCATCGACGAGGCGAAGCAGGAGCTCGAGGAGGTCGTCGATTTCCTCAAGGACCCCCACAAGTTCCAGCGCCTCGGCGGCAAGATTCCGAAGGGCGTGCTGCTGGTCGGCCCGCCGGGCACCGGCAAGACGCTGCTCGCCCGCGCCATCGCCGGCGAGGCGAACGTGCCGTTCTTCACGATCTCGGGCTCCGACTTCGTCGAGATGTTCGTCGGCGTCGGCGCGTCGCGCGTGCGCGACATGTTCGAGCAGGGCAAGAAGAACGCCCCGTGCATCATCTTCATCGATGAGATCGACGCGGTGGGCCGCCATCGCGGCGCCGGCCTCGGCGGCGGCAACGACGAGCGCGAGCAGACCCTCAACCAGTTGCTGGTGGAGATGGACGGCTTCGAGGCGAACGAGGGCGTCATCCTCATCGCCGCGACCAACCGCCCCGACGTGCTCGACCCCGCGCTGCTGCGTCCGGGCCGCTTCGACCGTCAGGTCGTCGTGCCCAATCCGGACGTCGCCGGCCGCGAGAAGATCCTCAAGGTCCACATGAAGAAGGTGCCGCTCGCGCCCGACGTCGACGCGCGCGTCATCGCCCGCGGCACGCCGGGGTTCTCTGGCGCCGACCTCGCCAACCTCGTCAACGAGGCGGCCCTGCTCGCCGCCCGCCGCGGCAAGCGGCTGGTGACGATGGCCGAGTTCGAGGCCGCGAAGGACAAGGTCCTGATGGGCTCCGAGCGCCGCTCGATGGTGATGACCGAGGAGGAAAAGCGCCTCACGGCGTACCACGAGGCCGGCCATGCGCTGGTCGCCTGGTTCTCGCCGTACCACGATCCGCTGCACAAGGTGACGATCATCCCGCGCGGCCGCGCGCTCGGCGTGACGATGTCGCTGCCGGAGCGCGACCGCTACGGCTACGCGCGCAAGGAGCTGCAGTCAAAGCTCGCCATGATGTTCGGCGGCCGCGTCGCCGAGGAGCTGATCTTCGGGCCCGACGACGTGACCACCGGCGCCTCCGACGACATCCGTCAGGCGACGAATCTGGCCCGCCGCATGGTGACTGAGTGGGGCATGAGCGAGAAGCTCGGGCCGTTGCGCTTCAGCGAGAACGAGGAGGAGATTTTCCTCGGCCACTCGGTGACCCAGCGCAAGAACGTCTCCGAGGCCACCGCGCGCCTGATCGACGAGGAAGTGAAGCGCTTCGTCGAGGAGGCCGAGGCCCGCACCCGCGCCATCCTCACCGAGCACAAGGAAGACCTGCATCGTCTGGCGAAGGCGCTGCTCGAGTACGAGACGCTGTCGTTCGACGAGATCAAGGCGGTGCTCGCCGGCGAGCCGATCGTCCGTCGCGAGGAAGACGAGCCGCCGTCGCCCACGGGCCGGCGCGCGTCGGTGCCGACCGCGGGTCGTCCCGACACCAAGGGCGGCCGCCCGCCGGGCAACCTCTCGCCCGAGCCGCAGCCCGGAAGCTGATCCGCGGGTCTCATGCTGACTGACACGTCCGCGCCGGAGTCGGGTGCGCTGCCAAGCGCCCTCGACCCGGCGGCTCGGCTCTACGCGCGGCCGCTCGGGATCGTCTGGGGCGAGCGCCCCGCCGACGCCGCCGAACCGTTTGCCGGCGGGCACGGCTGGTTCACCGCCATGGAGCTCGCCGTGCGCACGGGCGAGTGTATCGTCCGGCACCGCGTGTCGGCGTCCGCGCTGCGCCGCTGGGCGGGTCGCATCGGCCCTTCCGCCGCCGATCGCATCGACTCCTTCTTCGTCGCCTACGCCGAGCCACTCGAGCCGTTTGCCGGTCTCGCGCTCGATCGTCCGCGCGTCATGGGCGTCGTCAACGTCACCCCCGACAGCTTCTCCGACGGCGGCGATTACGCGACCGCCGAGGCCGCGATCGCCCGCGCCCGCGCCCAGGTTGCGGCCGGCGCCGATCTCCTCGACATCGGCGGCGAATCCACGCGGCCGGGCGCCGAGCCCGTGCCGGCAGAGGAAGAGAGGGCGCGCGTCGTCCCGGTCGTCGAGGCGCTCGCGGGCGACGGCCGGCTCGTCTCGATCGATACGCGCAAGGCGCCGGTGATGGCTGCCGCGCTCGATGCCGGCGCTCGCATCGTCAACGACATCAGCGGCGGTACGTACGACGCGGCGACCCTCGCGACCGTCGCCGGGTCCCGCGCCGCCGTCGTGCTGATGCACGCGCTCGGCGATCCCAAGGTGATGCAGGTCGATCCGCGCTACGCCGATCCCGCGCTCGATGTGTTCGACTATCTCGAGGCGCGGGTCGCCGCGGCGATCGCCGCCGGAATCCCGCGGCGGTCGATCATGGTCGATCCCGGCATCGGCTTCGGCAAGACGCTCGACCACAACCTCGCAATCCTGCGGCAGCTCGCGCTGCTCAAGGGCCTCGGCGTCGCCGTGCTGCTCGGCGTCTCGCGCAAGAGCGTCATTGGCCGCGTCGCCGGCGTAGAGATTCCGAAGCAGCGCGTGCCGGGATCCCTCGCCTTGATGCTCCACGGCCTCGATCAGGGCGCCGACGTGGTGCGCGTCCACGATGTCGCGGAGAGCGCCCAGGCCATCGCGCTGTGGCGCGCCGTGCGTAACGTTTCGTAACAATTCGAGGCATTTCCCGCCGTCCGCGGGCTCGCCTCGCCGCGCGTCATCCTGTAAGCTTCCGCCGCATCGCGACTGAACCGGCGTACCTGATGACTCGCAACTTCTTCGGCACCGACGGCATCCGCGGCACCGCGAACGTGGCGCCGATGACGGCCGACATCGCGCTCGCGGTGGGGCGCGCCGCGGGCGCCGAGTTCACCCGGGGCGGCCACCGCCACCGGGTCGTCATCGGCAAGGACACGCGGCTCTCGGGCTACATGCTGGAGCCGGCGCTGACGGCGGGCTTCATCTCCGTCGGCATGGACGTGTTCCTGCTCGGCCCGCTCCCGACGCCCGCCGTGGCGATGCTGACGCGGAGCATGCGCGCCGACCTCGGCGTCGTCATCTCGGCGTCGCACAACCCCTATCAGGACAACGGCATCAAGCTGTTCGGCCCCGACGGCTTCAAGCTCTCGGACGAGGTCGAGGCGCGGATCGAGCAGCGCATGCAGGCCTACGACGGTCTCGCCGAGCCGTCGCAGCTCGGCCGGGCCCAGCGCCTCGACGACGCCGTCGGGCGTTACATCGAATCCGTCAAGAGCAGCTTCCCCAAGGGGCTCACTCTCGACGGCCTTCGCGTCGTCGTCGACTGCGCCCACGGCGCCGCCTACAAGGTCGCGCCCCTCGTGCTGCGCGAGCTCGGCGCCGAGGTCATCGCCATCGGCGTCGAGCCGAACGGCTTCAACATCAACCAGGACTGCGGGTCCACGTACCCCGCGGCGATGCAAGCGGCGGTCCGCGCGCACAAGGCGGATTTCGGACTGGCGCTCGACGGCGACGCCGATCGGGTCGTCATGGCCGACGAGACCGGATCGCTGCTCGATGGCGATCAGTTGATGGCGCTGATCGCGTCGGTGTGGCAGCGCACCGGCCGCCTCCGCGGCGAGGCGATCTGCGCGACGGTGATGTCGAACCTCGGCCTCGAGCGCTATCTCGGCGGCCTCGGGCTGTCGCTCGTGCGCACCAACGTCGGCGACCGCTACGTCACCGAGAAGATGCGCGAATCCGGAATCAACGTCGGCGGCGAGCAGTCGGGTCACATCGTGCTGTCGGACTACGCGACCACCGGCGACGGGCTGATCGCCGCGCTCCAGGTGCTTGCCGCGTGCGTCGAAGCCAGGAAGCCGGCGAGCGCCGTCGCCCGGCTGTTCACGCCTGTGCCGCAACTCCTGAAGAACGTTTCGGCGGAACCGTCGGCGCTCGAGGCGCAGGCGGTGCGCCGTGCCGTCCGCGAGGCCGAGGCCGCGCTCGGCAACGGCGGCCGCCTGCTGGTGCGGCCGTCCGGGACGGAGCCGCTGGTGCGGGTGATGGCCGAGGGCGACGACCAGGCGGTCGTCGCCGCCGCCGTCGAGCGCGTGGTGTCGGCGATCGTCGCGCTGGAGCGCGTGTAGTCCCCATGAACGTCTCCTCGCCGCATCGCGGCCGCGTGCTCGTCGTCGCCGGATCGGATTCCGGAGGTGGCGCCGGAATTCAGGCCGACATCAAGACGGTGACCGCGCTCGGCGGCTACGCCGCCACCGCGATCACCGCGCTCACGGCGCAGAACACCCTCGGGGTCGATGCGGTGCAGGTGGTCCCGCCCGCATTCGTCATCCAGCAGATGGAGCTGGTGCTCGACGACATCGGTGCCGACGCGATCAAGACCGGGATGCTGCCGACGGCGGCGATCATCGACAGCGTGTGCAATGTCATCGAGACGTGGGCCGAGCCCGTGCCGCTGGTCGTCGATCCGGTGATGGTGGCGAAGGGTGGGGCACAGCTCCTCGAGCCCGACGCGGTCGACGTCCTGAAGAGCCGGCTCATCTTTCTCGCCGACGTCATCACGCCGAACGTTCCCGAGGCCGAGGTGCTGACCGGGCTCACCATCAATGACGAGCAGAAAATGGCGCAGGCGGCGACGATGCTGCTGACGCTCGGCTGCGAGTGGGTGCTGCTCAAGGGCGGGCATCTCGAAGGTCCCGAGGTCGTCGACGTGCTCGCGTCGCAGGCGGGCTTGCGCGTCTATCGCTCGCCGCGCATCGACACCACCTCGACCCATGGCACCGGATGCACGCTGGCGTCCGCCATCGCCACCGGCCTCGCTCAGGGCCTCTCCGTACCGGATGCCGTCGCCCGCGCCCGCGCCTACGTACAGGCGGCGATCGCCGCGGCTCCCGGCTTCGGCGAAGGTCACGGCCCGCTCTGGCACGGCCACACCGTCCGCAGTTTCCCCGTCCCGCGCTGATCCGCGCGGCATTTCCTAACGAAACCTGAACCGGCGTGAACGCGAATGTGATCGCGCATGGCTGCCGCGCGTCGGCTTTCTGTTGACCGCGAAAGCGTCGCCCCTATACTCCGCCGCGGGACACGCCCCCCCAACGGGGCGCAACTATTCTGGAAGGAATAGCGCCATGATGCCGAACACTCGGCCGCGCAACGCCACCTTTTCCTCCGGCCCTTGCGCCAAATTCCCCGGTTGGACCGTAGAGCACCTCAAGGACACGCCCGTCGGGCGTTCCCACCGTTCCAAGGACGGTAAGGCGAAGCTCGCGGCCGTCATCGACATGAGCCGCAAGATCCTCGGGATCCCGAAGGACTGGCGGCTCGGCATCGTTCCCGCCTCCGACACTGGCGCCTTCGAGATGGCGATGTGGTCGCTGCTCGGGCCTCGTCCGGTCGACGTCCTCGCCTGGGAGAGCTTCGGCTCCGGGTGGGTCAACGACGTCACCAAGGAGCTCAAGCTCAAGGATGTCCGCACCTTCAAGGCGGACTACGGCAAGCTTCCCGATCTCAAGCAGGTCGACTGCGATCACGACGTGGTCTTCACCTGGAACGGCACCACCTCGGGCGTCCGCGTCCCGAACGGCGACTGGATCAAATCCGACCGCAAGGGCCTGATGCTGTGCGACGCCACCTCGGCGGTGTTTGCGATGGACATCCCGTGGGACAAGCTCGACGTCGTCACGTGGTCCTGGCAGAAGGTGCTGGGCGGCGAAGGACAGCACGGCATGCTGGCGCTGAGCCCGCGCGCCGCCGAGCGGCTCACCACCTACACGCCGCCGTGGCCGATGCCGAAGATCTTCAAGATGGCCTCGGGCGGGAAGATCCTCGAAGGCATCTTCAAGGGCGACACCATCAACACGCCGTCGATGCTGTGCGTCGAGGACCATCTCGCCGCGCTGCACTGGGCCGAGAGCATCGGCGGACTGCCGGCGCTCATCAAGCGCTCCGAGGGTAACCTCAAGACGATCGCCGACTGGGTCGCCAAGAACGACTGGGTCGCGTTCCTCGCCGAGGACCCGGCGATCCGCTCGTGCACCTCGGTGTGCCTGAAGATCGTCGCGCCGTGGGTCGCGAAGCTCTCGCCGGAGGACCAGGCGAAAGTGCCGAAGTCCATCGTCGCCGCGCTCGAGCACGAGAAGGTCGCCTTCGACATCGACGCGTACCGCGACGCGCCCCCGGGCATGCGTATCTGGGCCGGAGCCACCGTGGAGAAGAGCGACCTCGAGGCGCTGTTCCCCTGGCTCGAGTGGGCCTACGCGCAGGCGGAAGCGGCCTGATCGGCCGCTTCGCTCGCTTTTTCCCAGCGTATTCCCGATCAGCGTTCCGTTCCCGCTTTCGCGGACCCCATTCCCTTCTGGAGAAGGATTGCTTTTGCCATGCCGAAGGTTCTGATTTCCGACGATCTCAGCCCGCAAGCCGTCGCCATCTTCAAGGATCGCGGCATCGAGGTCGATTACAAGCCGGGCACCAAGGCCGATGAGTTGCTGAACATCATCGGCGAGTACGACGGTCTCGCCGTCCGCTCCGCGACCAAGGTGACCGAGAAGGTCCTCGCCGCGGCGAAGAAGCTCAAGGTCGTGGGACGCGCCGGCATCGGCGTCGACAACATCGACGTTCCCAAGGCGACGGCGCGCGGCGTCATCGTCATGAACACGCCGTTCGGCAACTCCATCACCACCGCCGAGCACGCCATCGCCATGCTGTTCGCGCTCGCCCGCGACCTGCCGGCGGCCAACGCCTCGACGCAGGCCGGGAAGTGGGAGAAGAACCGCTTCATGGGCGTCGAGATCAGCGGCAAGACGCTCGGCGTCATCGGCTGCGGCAACATCGGCTCGATCGTCGCCGACCGCGCGCTCGGCCTGAAGATGAAGGTCGTCGCCTACGATCCGTTCCTGTCGCCGGAGCGCGCCCGCGATCTCGGCGTGGAGAAGGTCGAGCTCGACGAGGTCTACCGCCGCGCCGACTTCATCACGCTGCACGTGCCGCTCACGGATTCCACGCGCAACATGATCGACGCCAAGGCGATCGCGAAGATGAAGAAGGGCGTGCGCCTCATCAACTGCGCCCGCGGCGAGCTGATCGTCGAGGACGACGTCAAGGCGGCGCTGGACTCCGGCCACATCAAGGGCCTCGGCCTCGACGTGTTCCGCGTCGAGCCGGCCAAGGAATCGGTGTTTTTCGGCATGGAGCAGGTGGTGTGCACGCCCCACCTCGGCGCGTCCACGCTCGAGGCGCAAGAGAACGTCGCGCTGCAGGTCGCCGAGCAGATCTCCGATTATCTGCTCACGGGCGCCGTCGTGAACGCGATCAACATGCCGTCGGTCTCGGCGGAGGACGCGCCGCGCCTGCGGCCCTACATGAAGCTCGCCGAGCAGCTCGGCGGCTTCGCCGGCCGGCTCACCGATTCGGCGCTCAAGAGCATCACCATCGACTACGACGGTCATGTCGCCGAGCTCAATACGCGGCCGCTGACCGCCATCGTGTTGATGGGGCTGCTGTCGCCGACGCTCGACACCGTCAACATGGTCAACGCCCCGGTGATCGCCCGCGAGCGCAACATCGAGGTGACCGAGTCGAAGCATGAGCGCGCCTCGGACTACCAGACCCAGATCCGCGTCTCGATCGAGACCGAGAAGGGCAAGCTGTCGGTCGCCGGCACGCTGTTCGGCGGCGACAAGCCGCGCGTCGTCGCCGTCGACGGCATCTCGGTCGAGGCCGAGCTCGGGCCCGCGGTCCTGTTCGTGAAGAACAAGGACAAGCCGGGCTTCATCGGCAACCTCGGCCGCACGCTCGCCGAGCACTCGGTGAACATCGCGACGTTCCACCTCGGCCGCACCGGCGCCGGTGGCGACGCCGTGTGCCTGGTCAATGTCGACGGCAAGCTCGACGACGGCATTGTCGCCAAGGTCAAGGCGATCCCCAACGTCGTGCAGGCCAAGGCGCTGGTGTTCCAGGCCTGAGGCGCATTGCCGGACCCCGTTTCCGGCGAGTGTTCTGGCTAGTGTTCTAGGGTGTTTGTTCTAAACTGGCGCCGCCCGGCCGCTCCGGCCGGGCGGATTCAGGGGACAAGCGGACGTGCGGGCGATCGCAGACGGGTGCGGACCGAAGGGCCTGCCATGGGGGCTGAGGGGATGAACGAGGACGGCGCCCGCGCGCTGCTGCCGCCCGGGTTCAACGATATCCTGCCGCCGGACGCCGCATTCGAGGCGGACATCGTCGGCAAGCTGATGGCGCGGGTCCGCGCCTCCGGCTACGAGCAGGTCAAGCCGCCGCTGGTCGAGTACGAGGACACGCTCCTTGCCGGCGACGGCGCGTCGATGACCGCGCGCACCTTCCGCCTGATGGATCCGATGTCGCACCGCATGCTCGCGGTGCGTCCCGACATGACGCTGCAGATCGCGCGTATCGCGACGACGCGGCTGATGCACGAGCCGCGTCCGCTGCGCCTCTGCTACGCGGGCCAGGTCCTGCAGGTGGCCGGCAGCCAGCTCCGGCCCGAACGTCAGGTCGGCCAGATGGGCTGCGAGCTGATCGGCACGGACTCGCCGGTCGCCGATGCCGAGATTGTCGCCCTCGCGGCTGAGTCGCTCGCCGCCATCGGAGTCGCCGACGTCTCGGTGGATCTCAATCTGCCGCCGCTCGTCCCCGCCGTGGCCTCGGCCGCGGGGCTGGATGCGGCCGCGCTTGGCAAGGTCCGCGCCGCGCTCGATCGCAAGGACGCCGCAGCGGTGAAGTCGCTCGGCGGTCGCGCCGCGGGCGTGCTCGGGGCGATGCTGGCGGCGGCCGGTCCCGCCGACCCGGCGCTCACGGCGTTGCGCAAGCTCGACCTGCCCGAAGCCGCCCGCGAGGCGGTGCGCGGGCTCGAGGATGTCGTCGCGCGCGTGCGCGAGGCCGCGCCGTCGGTCGCTCTCACCATCGATCCCGTCGAAAATCGCGGCTTCGAGTATCACACCGGCATCAGCTTCTCGATCTTCTCGCGCCGCTCGCGCGACGAGCTCGGCCGCGGCGGCCGCTACCGCGCCGGCGGCAACGGCAAGGGCGAGCCGTCGACGGGGTTCACGCTTTTCATGGACACGGTGCTGCGCGCCTGCGCCGCGGTGCCCCCGCCGAAGCGCATCTACGTGCCGTTGGGCGTGTCGCCGGCCGACGCGGCACGGCTCCGTTCCGAGGGCTGGACCACCGTCGCGGGGGTCGATCGCGCCGCCGACGCCGCGGCCGAGGCCAAGCGCCTCGGCTGCGCGCACGTCTTCGTGGAAGGGCGCGCCCGCGCCATCGCCTGAAAGCCGCCCGAAAGCTTCTGTGAGAGGACATCATGGCCAACGTCGCCGTCGTCGGCGCCCAGTGGGGTGACGAAGGAAAAGGCAAGATCGTCGACTGGCTGTCGAGCCGCGCCGACGTCGTCGTGCGGTTCCAGGGCGGCCACAACGCCGGCCACACCCTCGTCATCCAGAACGTCACCTACAAGCTGAGCCTGCTGCCATCGGGGGTGGTCCGTCCGGGCAAGCTGTCGATCATCGGCAACGGCGTCGTCGTCGATCCCTGGGCGCTGCTCGCGGAGATCGACGCGATCCGGAAGCTCGGCGTCGACGTCAGCCCGGAGACCCTCGTCGTCGCCGAGAACGCGGCGCTGATCCTTCCGCTGCACCCGCGCCTCGACAAGGTGCGCGAGGAGGCGAGGGGACGCGCGGCGATCGGCACCACCGGCCGTGGCATCGGTCCCGCGTACGAGGACAAGGTGGCGCGGCGTGCGATCCGCGTCTGCGACCTTGCCGATCTCGCGACGCTCGGAGACAAGGTCGACCAGCTCCTCGTGCATCACAATGCGCTGATGCGCGGGCTTGGCGCCGCGGAGATCGACCGCAACGAGCTGCTCGCCGCGCTCAAGGACGTCGCGCCCAGGATATTGCCCTACGCCGACGCGGTTTGGCGGCGTCTCGACGACGCGCGCCGCGCCGGCAAGCGCATCCTGTTCGAGGGCGCCCAGGGCGCGATGCTCGACATCGACCACGGCACGTATCCGTACGTCACGTCGTCGAACACCGTCGCCGGTCAGGCGGCAGCGGGCTCGGGCTTCGGGATCAGCGGTATCAATTACGTGCTCGGCATCACCAAGGCCTACACCACGCGCGTCGGCGCGGGGCCATTCCCGACCGAGCTCAAGGACGCGATCGGGGAGCGCATCGGCGAGCGCGGCCACGAGTTCGGCACCGTGACCGGCCGCAAGCGGCGCTGCGGCTGGTTCGACGCGGTGATGGTGCGACAGGCGCTCAAGGTCGGCGGCATCACCGGCATCGCGCTCACTAAGCTCGACGTGCTCGACGGCTTCGAGACGCTGAAGATCTGCACGGGCTACCGCTGCAAGGGGCAGACCTTCAGCCATCTGCCGTCCGCGCCCGAAGTCCAGGCCGGCGTCGAGCCGGTGTACGAGGAGTTCCCGGGCTGGAGCGACACCACGCGGGGCGCGCGGTCGTGGGCCGATCTGCCGGCGCGCGCCGTGAAGTACGTTCGCCGCATCGAGGAATTGATCGAGGCGCCCGTGGCGCTGCTGTCGACGAGTCCGGAGCGCGACGACACGATTCTCGTCCACGACCCCTTCGCAGGGTGAATAATTGGTGAAAGTCCCGGAATCCCGGGCGCTTTCACTGCATCATTTCCAAGTTGTTAACCATCCGTTTGCCTTTGCCGGGCACGATTCGCAGATTGCGGTTCGTGTACGGAAAGGCGTGTTCGCATGGCGACCGAAGTCAAGGTTGTCCAGCAGCCGCGCGCAGTCGAGGCGCGGCAAACCGGCATCGTGCTCAAGGAGCGGCTCGAGATCCTGCCGGATCAGCCGCTGCCGGAATTCTCCACGCCGTGGGCGCAGGCGTTCGCGACGCGCGATCTGCTCGGCGTCGGCGAAGGGCTGTGCGCGCTCATCGTCACCGACGTCGCTCCGTGCCGCGAGGAGGTGCTGTCGCGCCTGATCGGCGCGCGGTCTCGCGGCTTCTTCGACGTTCTCGAATTCGGTCCAGTGCGGTGGAGCGACGGCCGGCGCCGCCTCGCGATCGTCACCGAGCGTCCGGTCGAGGCGGCGCTGATGCCGGATCTCACCGCGACCGTCAAGCCGATGCCGCTCCCCGAGCTCATCGAGAAAGTGCTGTCGCCGATCGCCGAAGGCCTCGCCAACCTCGGGCTCCTCGGCATCACCCATCGCGGCATCCGCCCGTCCAACATCTTCCGCCGTGGCGGCGCCGCGCGCGAGTGCGCGCTCGGCGATTTCGTGACCGGTCCCGCCGGTGCCGGACAGCCGGCCGTGTTCGAGACGATCGAATCGGCGATGTCTCTCCCGTCAGGGCGCGGCGACGGCACGCCGGGCGACGATGTGTTCGCTCTCGCCGTGACGCTGCTCACGCTGTTCCTCGGCCGCAATCCGGTGGCGTTGATGAACGAGGCCGAGCTGATGGGGCATCGCGTCGCGTCCGGCTCGTTCCAGACGCTGCTCGGCACGGAAGCCATCACCGGCCCGTTCCGCGACCTGCTGCGCGGCATGCTTCAGGACGATCCCGACCAGCGCTGGGGCGTTCCCGACATCCAGGGGTGGATCCGCGAGCGACGCGGTCGCGTGTTCGTCGTCGGCAAGGTCGAGCGCGCGTTGCGCCCGATCTCGCTCGCCGGCCAGAGCTTCTACGCGTGCCGCCCGCTCGCCGCGCAGCTCGCGACCAAGTGGCGCGCGGCGTCGCTGGTCGAGAAGAAGGAAGAGCTGGTCAACTGGCTGTCCCGCTCGATCCAGGACCCGATCTATCTCACCGCCGTCGGCCGCGCGCTCGACTGGCGCTGGGCTGCGGGACGCCGCAGCGTTCCCGGCGGGATGGAGATGGGTCTGAACGCGCGGCTGTGCGTCGCGCTCGATCGCAAGGCGCCGATCCGCTACAAATCGTTCGCCGCGTTTCCGGGCGGCGTCGGCCCGGCGTTGGCCGCGGCGCTCACCGAGCCCGAGCGGCTGCGCGACCTCACCGAGCTGATCGCGCAGCAGCTGCCGGAGTTCGCCATCGAGATGACGATGGCGGAGGACGACACCGAAGCCGAAGCGCTCACCGCCAAGTTCCGCCGCGTCGCCACCGCGCTCGGCGACAACCGTCCCGGCCAGGGTGTCGAACGGGCGCTGTACGAGCTCAATCCGCAGTTTCCGTGCCAGAGTCCGATCCTGCTCAGCGAGCGGGTGACCGACATCGTCGAGCTCCTGCCGGCGCTCGAACGCGTCGCCTCGGAGCAGGCGCAGGGCAGCCCCATCGACCGCCATATCGCCGCGTTCGTCGCCGCGCACTTCGCCACCATGCCGTCCGACGTGTACACGCTGCTGGCGGCGCCGGCGGGCACCACGAGTCACGTCCTCGGAACCATCGGACTGATCTCGGTGCTGCAATCGAAGCTGGGCCCGCGGTCGTTGCCGAGGCTCGCGCGCTGGATCGCCCCGTCGGTCAAACCGGTGATCGAAAGCTTCCACCGCCGCGCCACGCGCGAGCGGCTCGAGGCGGCGCTGCCGGGGGTCATCGAGGGCGGCGACCTGTCGCGGCTGCGCGACTTCATTCTCGGCGCCGATCAGCGTCAGCGCGACCAGAACGAGTTCAACGCGGCGGTGCGCGAGTACGCGCAACTCGAAGGCGAGGTGCGCTTCATCGAATCGGGCGGCGCGTCGAGTCCGCAGCACGCCCGCGAGTACGGCCACATGATGGGCGCGTGGATCGCCGTGCTGCTCGGGCTGATCGCCGCGACCACGACGCTCCTAACCGCATTCTGATCGGAATTCGACATGGCAGCAGCAGGACCGCAACGCCGTCCCGCGACCCCGGCCGCGAAGACTCCCGCGAAGACCGCGGCAAAGAGGGTCGCGCCGGCCAAGGGGCGCCCCGCGCGCGCGCGCGGCGGCCGCACGCCGGTGGTCGGCAACCTCGCGATCACGACGATCGTCGTCGTGCTGATGTTCGTGATGCTGCCGACGGCGCTGATCCTCGTCGTCGGCGGGCTGCCGACCCTCGTCGCGTTCATCGTGGACCGCCACCGCAAGCACTATCTTACGCGCTGCGTCGGCTCGATGAATCTCGCCGGAGTCATCCCGTACCTCATCAAGATCTGGAGCAATCATACGACGCTGGCTGCGGTGCAGATGCTGACCAATCCGATGGTGTGGCTGGTCATGTACGGCGCAGCGTCGGTCGGCTGGCTGATCTACCTGTCGGCGCCGTCGATCGCCTGGCTGCAGGTCGAGATCACCGGCGCCCGGCGCGTGAAGGCCCTCCGCGCCCGCCAGAAGCAACTGATCGACGAGTGGGGCAACGACGTCGCCCACCCCGGCGGTGTGGCCAAGGCGGCGAGCGGGTCCTGATCCACGGCGGCAAATGAAAAGGGCGGTCGCTTGCGGCGACCGCCCTTATTCGCTGCGCGGTGCGACGTCGTCACGACGCCGGGGTCGGCGATGCGCGGCTGGCGATGCGCGCGTCGCGGCCGCGCTGCTCCTCGGCCACGGCGTGGCGCATGGCCTTCTGGAGCTTCTCGAACGCCCGCACCTCGATCTGCCGCACCCGCTCGCGGCTGATGCCGTAGCGGTGACTGAGATCCTCGAGCGTCGCCGGGTTCTCCGTCAAACGGCGCTCCGACAGGATGTGGCGCTCGCGCTTGTTGAGCGTCATCAGGGCGGCGGCGAGCAACCGGCGCCGCTCCTTCAGCTCCTGGCTTTCGCCGAGCGTGGTCTCCTGGTCGGCGCGCTCGTCGACCAGCCAGTCCTGCCACTCGCCCTCGGTGTCGGCGCGCACCGGCGCGTTGAGCGAATGGTCGGGGCTCGACAGGCGGCGGTTCATGTTGACCACCTCCTGCTCGTCGACGCCGAGGCGCTCGGCGATCGCCGCCACCTTCTCGGGCGGCAGGTCGCCTTCCTCGATCGCCTTCATCTGGCCCTTGATCTTGCGCAGGTTGATGAACAGCTTCTTCTGCGCCGCCGTGGTGCCGAGCTTCACCAACGACCACGAGTGCAGGATGTATTCCTGGATCGCGGCGCGAATCCACCACATCGCATAGGTCGCGAGACGGAAGCCGCGGTCGGGGTCGAACCGCTTCACCGCCTGCATCATGCCGAGGTTGCCCTCGGAGATGAGTTCGCCCAGCGGCAGACCGTAGCCGCGGTAGCCCATCGCGATCTTGGCGACGAGCCGCAGATGGCTGGTGACCAGCTTGTGGGCCGCGTCGAGGTCGCCGTGCTCGCGCCAGCTCTTGGCGAGCATGTACTCCTCCTGCGGCTCCAGCATCGGGAACGCGCGGATCTCCCGGAGATACCGGGACAGATTTCCTTCGGGGGTCAGAACGGGCATACCGGCGACAGCCATGGGCACTCTCCTTGAGCCCCACCGTAACGCGGCGGGGCTCTCTTTGGTCCCGCCCGCCGGCGGGAACGGCGATACCTTACCAAATTACTCCAAATAGGCAACTACTTTTTATAGTGCCTCTAAAGCGGAGATTAGCGCTTTGATATCGTGAGGTAGTTTAGAACGAAAGGTCAGGTTTTTCGCGGTTTTGGGGTGGCGGAACGTGAGTTCGGCAGCATGGAGTGCCTGCCTTGGGAAGCCGGCGATCGCCGGAGCCGCGTCGCCAAAGCCACGGACACGGCTGGCCCGGGCGCGGGCGTACACCGGATCGCCGATCAGCGGATGGCCGAGGTGCGCCAGGTGTACACGGACCTGGTGGGTGCGCCCCGTCGCCAGCTTGCACTCGACCAGGCTCGCGAGCGGAGCGGCGCGCGGCCCGAAGACCTCGACCACGCGGTACGTGGTCCGGGCCGGCTTCCCGCCGCGGGTCACCACCGCCATCTTCTGGCGGTGCCGGGGATCGCGCCCGATCGCCCCCTCGATCGCGCCGGTCCTCGTGCGCGGAGCGCCGTAGACCGCGGCGAGGTAGGTCCGGCCCGCCTCGCGGATCGCGAACTGCTGCGATAGGTCCGCATGCGCGGCGTCGTTCTTCGCCACCACCATCAGTCCACTCGTGTCTTTGTCCAACCTGTGCACGATGCCGGGCCGGCGCACGCCGCCGATTCCGGACAGGCTCGCTCCGCAGTGTGCGAGCAGTGCGTTCACCAGCGTCCCGCCGCGATGTCCCGGCGCGGGGTGAACAACGAGGCCGGCCGGCTTATCGATCACCAGCAGGTCCTCGTCCTCGTAAAGCACGTTGAGCGCGATGGGTTCCGCCCGCGGCGCGGCGTCTTCCGGCTCCGGCACGGCGACGACGAAGCTCTGGCCTTGTTTGACCCGGTAATTGGCGTCACGTATCGTCGCCCCGCCGGCGGAGACGTGGCCCGCTTCGATCAGCGCCTTCGCGCGCGTGCGCGACAGTCCGGCGCCGCGGGCGACGAGCTGATCGAGCCGTTCGCCCCCGGAGGTTGCCGCGACCTCGCAGACGCCGTGCGGCGCCGTCGCGGTGTTCGATTCGATCTTTGTTTCGACCATTGGTCAGGAGAGTGGACCGGGATCATGCGGGCGCTCAAGCTTCTCGTCATCGGTATGGGCGTGTTGATCGTCGTCGCGACCACCGCACTGGTCGCGGTGATCGTCAACCGCGCCGGCAAGCTCGCCGAAAGCTCGGTCCGCAGCGAGGTGCCGCTCGCGATCCCGGCGGGCTTCCACCTCGTCTCGACCGACGTCGCCGGCAACCGGCTGGTGATCCGGCTCGAGGGCCGCGCGGCCGAAGCGACGGCCGACGAGACCCGTCTGCTCATCGTCGATCTCGACAGGCCCGATCGCGCGCGGATCGTGCGCCTCGTGTCCGAGGGCGCTCGGTGACACCTTCGCGCGCCGCGGTCGTCATCGACACCGCCGCGGCGGCGGCGATCGCAGAGGCGGCCGAACGCGCCTATCCCGACGAGGCATGCGGACTGCTGATCGGGCGCGGCGGCGATGCCGGCTGGCGCGTCACCCGCGCGATCGTCGGCACCAACGTCCATCCCGAGCCGCGCCGCCGCTTCGAGGTCGATCCGCGGCTCGTGTTCGAATGGATGCGCAAGCTCCGGGGCTGCGACGAGGCGCTCGTCGGGCACTTCCATTCCCATCCCGACGGAGCCGCGGAGCCGTCGGCGACCGACCGCGAGTCCGCCTACGACCGCGGAGCGCTCTGGATCATCGCATCCGTGGCACAGGGGCGCGTCGGGGCGCTCCGTGCGTTCCGTCTCGACCCGGGCGGGGGCACGTTCGCGGAGGTTCCGCTCCAGGTCGAGTCCGTACCCGGTTAACCTTGGCTGTCGGACCAGATCCGGCCCGTCGCGGGACCGCGGAAACCCTGGATTTCGGCCGAACAGGCTTGATCCGCCGCCGTCCAACGGCTATGTAAGCCGCCCCGGCCCGACGTCCCCATCGTCTAGAGGCCTAGGACATTACCCTCTCACGGTAAGAACTGGGGTTCGAATCCCCATGGGGACGCCAACTCTGAAACGCCACTTTAGCTGGCAGACAGCGGCCTAACTGGCTCCGAAGCGGGCTCTATGTTAGCAGGAATCGTAGCGTTTTCGTAGCGCAAGGGTCCCTGCGATACAGCTGCCCCGGACCGCGAACATCTCGGATTCTATTCCGGCCATTGGTCAGTTCGACCCCCTACCCCCGGGGGGACGGGGGGCTACTGGACATTGCCGACCGAACCTCCGGAATTTCTCCTAGAAAATCCGAAATTCGAAATCTCAGGTCCTTTCGCCCTTGCAGTCTCTCAATTGCCTGCAGTGCAACGGCCAAAACGCGCGCGTACTACGGAATATCTCCCTAGCAGTGAATACGAGATGATTGAGGCTGGCCCTCCGTCGTCCGGGAATAGAAGCTGCATTTCTCCCGTGCGTCCGTAGTGCACAACGTGCACTTCCCTAGTGGGGACTTTGGCTAGCTCGGTGATGATCTCGCCTGTTGTCGGCGAAAAATAATCCGACACACGGTAGCTATACGCGGAGCTTATCTTATAGCCCTCCGGCTCCTCCTTCCGCGTGGCGACCTTCCGACGAGCCTGGTCCAAAGGAATCTTTTCCCGTTGGGCTGTCGTTTGTGCAGCCGCTTCGATTAATCGCTTCGGTAACCCCAATACCCGAGTGTACGTCACCGTTGCCCGTGTAAGGTCGACGCGAAAGTCGACGTAGTTGTCCAAGTACACGACTGGGTCGACAGAACAATGAGCCGACCGCGGAGGAGTGTACGAGCTCGTAGAGAAAACCTGCTCTGGGTCGCCTGAGCAGTTTGCTTCGTTGGATTTTCCGTTGGGCTCTTCTTCCTGCATGAACTCGCAGGTGAATGTCTTTGCTACAGCCGCATTCGCGCAAAAATACGCTGCTGCAATGAGGAGAATTGTCGATCGGAACAACATGACGCGCTCCTGCTAGCCCTTTGTTTATCTGTGTATCATACTGATCCAAAGACTTGTGAGTACATCAGGGCCATCGGGGGGCGGCTCTGCGAAGTGCTATTACTCACGGAGGGGGAGAAAAATGGGGGGCGCGTCCGAGTTCCCAGTTTATGAGGTTCCGGAAAACCAGGGCATCTGGCTCATCCGAGCAGACAGAGGTCGATACCTTCAGCATTTTAGGCAGGCGGGCGTAGTTGCACTCGGGCATTTAGACGCGTTGGGGCTAAGGGCAACGACTGCTCCTTACAATCCTGATCTGAAATCCCTTGCCCAACAACTGAGGGCGCTCGAAGAGAATCCGCGCCGCAGCGCCTCACAGATCGCTTCGCAAGTAAATCAGGTCGAACGCTTTGCACGAGAAGTAAAAGTTGGAGACCTAGTGGTCACGCCCGGCGCTTATGGCACCGTCATGATTGGGCGAGTGACCGGGAATCCGCGCATCGTTACTAATCCAGTAATCGCTCGCTCGGAAACCAGCGACGAAGAAACGACCATGCCGTTCGTACTCCGCCGACCCGTGAGGTGGGGGCCGATTGTCCGTCGTTCGTTGCTTCCGATCCCGCTAAGTCGCGCGCTACGCGCAAAGCAAACCGTTTCCAACATCACTGAGCACTGGCGGGCGGTGCACCATCTCGTTTATCCCGCCTTCGCCAAAGATGGGCAGCTGTTTGTATCTTTGCGCATCAATCAGCAGAAAGATGTCAGCGCTTTCGCCGTTGCTCAGCTGACGGCGTTCCTCGCGAAGCTCGAAGCTTTCGCAAAGCTGAAAGGCCTTGGAGCAAATGTGAATGCAGCCACATTTGAGCAGGTCTTCGGCGATGTGGAGGGGCTTGTCACTCTGACAATGCAGGCGCAGTTTGCGTCCGACGGCGATACGAACTTCGCCTTGACCCCGAATGGTCAGACATCCTCCGTAAAATTTAAGAATGTAGAGATCCAGGTCGCTCCAGGATCAAAGCTCGAAACGGCGGTAGTAGCCCTGATCTATGTGATCGCTGCGTCGATGATTTGCGTCACGGCGTCTTCAGTAATTCTAGGCAACGACAAGATTGGAACGAAGCAAATTCCCGGTGTTCAGGCCGACGCACATCCTGCTGCGACGCAGGCACAGAAGGATGCGCAAGCCTTTGTGGCTGAGCAATGGTTAAAGAAGGGAGGAGCGGAGACAGAGCAAAAGCTAAAACTCTCGCAGCCAAAATTCGATACTAAGCCTTTAGAGGACGATTCTGACGATGAGGCCGAGCCGGAGATTGAGGTGAAGGAGATCTAATCGTGGCCGCGCCGAGAACGCGAACGTACGTGTTCTTCTGGACTCTGGGATTGCTGGCCATCGGAGGCTCAGGGGTGCTTGTCGTATCGCCAACTCCAACGCTGCCAGTGGCCAAGAGCGACCACGTCGCGTTTTCTCACTGCGAAAGACCTCCGCATCGCAACTGCGTTATCGACGGAGATACGTTCTATGTTGCCGGGACGCCTATTCGAATGAGCGACATTGACGCTCCTGAGGTGCACCCATCTCGGTGCGCACACGAAGCTAGTCTCGGGCACCAAGCTACGAGACGGTTGATTGAGCTTCTCAACGAGGGCCCATTCACGCTGGAAGCGAGCGGCTCACGCCTGAACGACCGATACGGACGAGAGTTGAGGCTCGTGATCAGAGATGGGCAATCCATCGGTGAAAAGTTGGTGAGTGAAGGCCTCGCGCGACGATGGCACGGACACCGCCAGCCATGGTGTGCGTGAGGGGCGACGATGGTGACTGCGCGACAACAACTTGGGTCCTTCGGAGAGAAGTGTGTGGTGGAGGATTGCAGCTGTCCAAGGTGCAAGCAAGCGGGCACGTTTATCCGCCTACCTCAGAACTTCAAGTGCGCGGATATCATCTGCGACTTCTGCGGGTACTTGGCCCAGGTAAAGGCTGCAACGACCGATGATATCGCAGCGATCCCGTCTAAAGTTCTTGGTGCGGCTTGGGGGCCGCAGAAGGCGCGGATGGATGCCGCTATATATTTTCCGCTGTACCTGGTGCTGGTGGCAAATCGCCCTTTGAGTTACGCCATCTACTTCCTTGCCGCTGATCTACAGGAGCCTTCGATTTTCGTACCAAGAAAACCCCTATCGGTGCGAGCCAGACGTGCGGGATGGCAAGGGTTTCTCTACGACCTCACTCGTATCAAGCAGAGATTCGTGAGGTTGCGATGATGACGGTGCAGGACATCGATGTGTGGCGTGCGGCGAACACTCTGATTGAGCATTACGGTGCTCAAGCGTGGTTCATAGCGGCGCAAAGAGCTGACGCTTTGTTGAGTCAGGGTGACTTAAGGGGGCGACGTGCATGGATGGCAATCCACCGCGCGGTCGAAGAGTTGTTGCGAACGACGCTCGGCCAGCATGAGTGGAAACATTGACCTGTCGGCCGCTAGAGCTGTGAAGTCACGACACGTACCAACAAGCACACCGGAACGGCCGAGCAGACATTCTGCATCGGCTGTCAAAGGTGTGTGACGGAGGGTCCATGGGACACATTTCGTACGATGAACTATCGGAAGACGTGCAGGAAATGATCGCGAAGTTGCAAGTGGAGGTAGCGGACCTGCAGTTCGAGGCGAATTTCTACAGAGTCGCGACGGCTATCGCATTCGTCGTTGCCATTGAGCGCCTTTGGGATCGCGTCTTTTAAACTTTGGAGCTGGCGGGCTTCGATACAGCCCGGAGTGAATGCGCAGGTGGAAACAAGGGCGACATCTTAGTTTTGAGGGGGCGATGGATATTCCAAGTGGGCTCGTGAAAGCCGTTGAAGAGCAGAACGCCGTGCTTTTCCTCGGTGCGGCGGCATCATTCGGAGCCAAGCATCCGAATGGCGCAGCTATCCCGAGTGGCGGTCAGCTGCGCGATGCTCTCAGCGACAAATTCCTGAGTGGTGAACTTAAGCACCGTCCGCTGGCCGCTGTTGCGGAGTATGCCAATTCGGAGGCCGGACTTCCGAAGGTGCAGCTCTTCGTCAGAGATCTCTTTAAGGAGTTTGAGCCGTCACCCGCCCATCTTCTAGTTCCACGCTTTCGCTGGCATGGAATCGCGACGACGAACTACGACCTAGTAATCGAGAAGGCCTACGCGGGCTGTGATGCTGCACAGCAGACGCTCGTCCGATTCGTCAAGGACGGGCAGCATGTCGAAACGGAGATGAAGAAGACGGGCAACGGAGTTCAGTACCTAAAACTCCATGGCTGCATTGACCACTACATCGACAGTGAGATCCCGCTCATTCTCGCGACGGAGCAGTACGCAAAATATATTACCCACAGAAAGAGGCTATTTCAGAGGTTGCATGACTGGGGCCGGGAATTTCCTCTGGTGTTCTGCGGGTACTCATTGTCCGACCCAGACATTCTGTCTGTCCTGTACGAGCTGTTCGAGCTCGGGCTCGAACGCCCCATGTATTACTTGATCGATCCACATCTAACGTCGCGAGAGGAGGCATATTGGATGGGGCGTCGGATTACGCCCTATCGAGCAACATTCTCAGAGTTCATGACTCAGCTGGATGCCGCTGTGTCACCAATGTCGCGAATGTTGCCGCGCTCTGTTGGCGGGGGCTCGTCCACTTTGAGGTCGCACTACAAAGTGGCAAATGCCATCGAAAGCAGTGATCTTCTGGCATTTCTCACAAACGATGTGGAGCATATCCGGCCCGGAATGCCCGTGGCGAAGGCGAGCCCACGAGAGTTCTACCGTGGAGAGGATAATGGTTGGGGCGCAATTGAAGCCGGTCTCGACGCCCCGCGTGCAGTCACTGACTCGATTTTAGTCGACGCTGTCCTTCTCGGAGAAGATGAGCGCGTAGAGAGGGCGGATCTATACGTCGTAAAGGGGCCGGGTGGGAACGGAAAGACGGTCGTTCTTAAGCGAGCTGCGTGGGCAGCGGCCCATGACTATCAGAAAATCGTTCTGTATTTGCGTCGCGGAGGCGCGTTGCGCACGGTTGCGTTAGAGGAGATCTACCGCCTGTGTAAGGAGCGCATATACATCTTCGTGGATCAAGCCGCGTTGTATGTCGATGACATCGAGCGAGTGCTCAGATGGGCGCGGGCAAGCGACTTGCCACTGACATTAGTTGTTTCGGAGCGGGATGCAGAATGGAACGTTAGGTGCGAAGCGATCGATGAGCTCGTCGGTCGCGATTTTCCCGTTCGTTACCTCTCTGAAAAGGAAGTTCGTGATCTGCTCGTCAACCTTGAGCGATACGACTCACTTGGCATGCTCGCGGAGGTAACATTTGAGGAGCGTGTTAAAAGGTTGATGGAAGGAGCGCAGCGACAGCTGTTGGTTGCCCTTCACGAAGCGACGCACGGGAAGCGATTCGAAGAAATCGTTCTGGAGGAGTACCAGCGGATCATTCCGAAAGAGGCGCAGGACCTCTACTTGGACATATGCACATTGAACCGCCTCGGCGTTGCGGTCCGAGCGGGACTAATTACTCGAATCAGTGGTCTGACTTTTAATGTCTTTGCGCAGCGGCTGTTCAAGCCGCTTGAACACATCGTGTCCACGTATCACGACAGATACATCGGTGACATGACCTACAGTGCTCGCCATCAGCATGTCGCCGAAATGGTCTTTGATGCGGTCCTCTCGCAGCCCGAGGATCGCTACACGCAAGTAGTACGTGTGCTGCGCGGCATGAATCTGGACTACTCGGCCGATGAGCAGGCGTTCGGACAACTCATTCGTGGCCGGACGGTGATTGCGGCATTCGATTCGCAAGAATTAGGGCGGAGATTCTATGACGTTGCGATGGAGGTCGCGGAACGGGAAGCGTATGTGCTCCAACAGCGCGGTATTTTCGAAATGGAACATCCGGGGGGGAGCCTCGCCCTTGCCGAACAGTACCTTAACGCCGCGGCCGATATTGAGCCTCACAATCGGACCATCCAACACTCACTAGCGAATCTCGCCCGTAAACAGGCGTTAGATACCGGAAATCCTCTTTTGCGTAGGCGTCTGCGTGAGCGTGCACGTGCCCGCCTGGCTCCGCAGCTCGGGGCCGATGCAGAAAACTCTGTAGCGTTCTATACGGCCGCCCAGGTCGCGCTGGACGACCTCAAGGATCTCATTCGGGACTCGCGCAGTGACGACCTGTCCGACGCTGCGAGGGACCGGCAAATTGTCGACAGCGCTAGAGATGTTGAGCGCTGCCTTCAGGAGGGGCTTCAGAAATTCCCGGAAAATGAAAATCTTCTCGCGGTTGAGGCAGACTATCGGGATCTAATGAAGCAGTCCGCCCAAGCCGAGGCGGCCCTGCGGCGCGCGTTCGCATCCAACCCACGTATGGACTGGATTGCCGCGCGATTGGCGCGAGCGCTAATCGAGTCGGGAAAGATCGAGGACGCAAAGACTGTCCTCCGGCAATGCGAGCATGAGAACCCTGCGAGCAAGCGCATACATTTTGAACTCGCAAGGATCTATCGAGATTACGGAAGCCCTGTTGAAAAGCGGCTTGTGATCGAACACTTGAGGAGGGGTTTTACCGAAGGAGATCATAACTACGAAGCGCAATTCTGGTATTACCGCGAATGTTTCCTGGCGGGAAACTTTCCCGAAGCCAAAAGCGGGTTTGCAAGATTGCGCGCGGCGCGACTTAGCCCTGCGATACGGAACGCGGTGCGTGGGATCGTTCTGCAGGACGGGTCAAGACAGCCGCAGCAGTTCGAAGGTGAAGTCCTTCGCAACCCGGAGGACGCATATCTCTTCATTAAATGTGCGCACTTTCCGGACAACATCTTTTTCCATAGGTCCCGTGTTTCGGATGACGTATGGAAGCAGTTACGGCGCGGCACAATGATTCGCTTCACGCTTGGTTTTGCGATGACAGGGCCGATAGCAGCGAGTATCGCAGTGAGTTCCGGCTAATTTAGTCGGCGTTGCGGCTTCGACTGCGCCACATCGACTAGCAATAGGTAAACCGGAATCTTAAGCGCCTGCGCTATTTCGTGCAGAATGAGAACAGTTGGATTGCGTACGCCGCGCTCTATGTCACTGACATACGTACGGTGCAAACCGGATTCGAATGCTAGGGCCTCTTGAGAGAGGCCCTTTTCTTTTCTCAATCGTCTGACGTTCTGCCCCACGAGCTTGCGGACATCCATATCCGCAAGGAAGCGCGGTTGTCGATTATCAGTCTTCCGACTATAAGTGACATTCCGTCCTGCTCAGGAGGGAGTGATGCTGGCATGGATTCTCCTTGCGCCCCTTTGTGTGGTGCTTGCAGTTCACGTCTGTGCTGTTTGCTCGGGCCGAGATCGTTCGACCCGTATCCTGGCCATTGCGACGTGGGCAGCAATGACTGTGGCGATTTGGCTGTGGAAGTCGACTGACTACAAGATCACATGCGATTGGACGAACAACGTTTCGCCATGCGTCCGGGTCTATCCAGAAGCTTGGGAAATCGCGCTCTACACCGTCGGCCTTTCGTTCTTCCTAGCTTGCCCAGGCGCCTTTTACTTCAGTCGCTATATTGCTCGGAAGCGCGGCATATACCCAGACGACTAGCTGCTGAGCAATAATCGAAGGCGAATCGAACAGGCTGGAAGGTGGCGTCAGCCGCGCTCGATTGTGATTTTGGGTACCGAGCACAAGCCCTTTTCCCGCCAGGCTCTAATCATCAGGTCGTGCAAAAACTCCGCATGGCGGTCCTCCACGATAAAGCTGTCGTGGATGGTAAGGACGACGACATTTTCCCGCATGCAGTCCCGGATGATGCGCTCGCAGACCTGCGAATCCAGAAACTGCAGGTGGCAGGCATTCTCGCGATAAAACCAGGCATCAATCGGCTCGTGCTTGCGTCGGATTGCGGTGACTAGCTCGCGAGTATCATAATCGGGCACATCAGCCGGAATCCCGTGGCGATCGATCAACCGTATTGCCTCGGGCTCACTTGGCGTGTTCAGCATGTATAGGAACGCCATTTTCCGCTCGCTACGCGGCACGAACTCAAATCCAGGCACTGCGTACGGATCATCGTCGCGGGCTCGGTTGTGATAGTAGTCTGCTCCCGCCAGACTGTAGACCTGGTGCAGAACCGTGGCGGCGTAGTCCAGCTCCACTGTTCGCGCACCGTTGATGCGGATGAATGGTCGCACTCTTTTAGGCCACCAGCTCCAAGGCCCGTAGAAGCGACCCCCAGACTCGAATGCCTCGTTGAAGATGCGACGGACGTGCGGATACCAAGGCAGTACGGAATCAGGGCGCTCATCGGCTAGCCTGATATCGGAGCCCCTCAGAAACTCGTTATAGGCATCCAGCACACGACGCATGTCCCGCGTCGCTGGTGTGTCTTCGTAGTCGATATCGTCCTTATCCGCGTTCCTTAGGATGATGGACTCGGGGGGAGTGTTGTCCCGTATGAGGTGGCCGGGGTTTAGCTTGTGCTCATCGAAAACGAGCCCGGACAGCTTCTCGGTTGCCCGAATGCGACTTCGTCTCGCGCCATCAAAGCGTCGGTAGCCCGGATATGCTCGGAGGTAGCCCAGCTCCGTCATCCCATCGACAACCGGGATCAGCCCGCGATGAGTCACCGGCCCGGTGTAGCGACGGCAGTATTCGTTGGGGCGTCGGGAATACGAGATTGCGGTAATCCGATCACGGAAGACCGTGCTTATAACGTTAGCAAGCACGATCCGCGTATGCGCCGCCAGGCGGTTCCTACGTGTACGTTCAGCGGCACTGGTCGTAGCAATCTGCTCGGTGAGAACCTCCGCTAAGCGGTTAAATTGTTCCCCTCGGCCATCAAGCCGATGGTCCAACTCACGGTAGTTGTGGGTGAGCTGATATTCATCCCGAGGCATCCCGTGAAGAATGCGGAACAGCTCATCGTCGATTGCAAGGTCTCGTGGGAGGGGAAATCCAGAACCATCAGGCATTTTCTTCTTCCATTATCCCGGACGCATATAGCGCCATAGCATTTGTAATAAGGCACTTGGACCACCTGCTTTTAATGAGCAGGGGGCTATAGGAAGTAACCAAACTCCATACTGATAACGTTTCGCCTACGCCCGTAGGTGCGAGAGGTCCAACCCGTCATAACGGACGGATGCCATCGCTTCGGACAACACAGCCACTGGATAACCATTGCCATAGATGGCCGTCACCGTTCCCTCTGCGTGTCCAATAAGGGCCTTTGCGACCGGAGAATCGATACGTGCACATCTCATTGCATCGTTGAACGTGTGCCGAAACGAGTGGAAAACGAGCTTCCGGTCAACGAGGCCACATTCCGTGAGGAATCGACCGAAGAATTTGCTGAATGCATCCTCGCTGGTATCCCCAAATAGCCGTTGTCCTACAGGAATAGCGTTGACGTAATCTAAGAAGCCAAGGGCTTGGAGTTGCGGGTGCACGGGAACCTTCCGTACCCCGGCCCTGGTCTTCGCCTGGCGAATATCCATGCAGGGAATACCCTCGACCGCCCGCACATCAGAACGGACAAGGTTGATGATTTCACCGAGTCGCATCCCGGAGAACGCGCCGACCAGCGGAATCCAGTACTTGCTGCCTTTCTCCCGAACGATTCCGGGGCGCGACCAGAAGAACTTGCTGCGCATGCCCGTGTAGACCGGGGCTCGAAAGATCCGGTTGAGTTGATCGACGGTGAAGGGGCTGCGCTTATCAATCGCCCGCACCGTTTCTGGAAGCTTGATCTTAAGGGCCGGGTTGTCGGCGATATACCCCTGCTTCACACACCAGCTTAGGAAGCTCGAAATTGAGGCCAGGTAAGCGTTCGCCGCTCCGGGAGTCATGGGGGCGCGGCCCGCACGTTTCGACTCTGTAGCGGCCTCTAATGGCCTTCTGCCCGGGTATAGCTTTGACCAATTCGCTGGCAGCTGCCCGAGCATGTTCTTGACCGCCCGAATATCGGCCTTCGTAATTTCCGCGACCGGCTTGTCTGAGCCCAGCATCTGAGGCAGCAGAACCAGATTGCCTCGGTGCTTCAGGACGGTTTTGCGTGCCCAGGCACGGGTGCTCTCGTGCTCATCGATGAACGCTCTGATCAGTGCTTGGACGGATTCCGATGGAGGGGCCGGGATGCGCGTCGCCGTGGGCGGACCAGACGCTACAGCCGGTACGTCATGCATAAGGGCGTCGAAGAGGCCCCGATGATAATCGGCCCGTGCTGATAGAATTTTATCGCATAGGACCGAGTATTCGGGCGTGCCCGGCCGCGCGTGGACGCGCGCCGTTTCTTTCAGCTCCGCGTCGAAATACGCGACGGCGTTTTGGACCTCGCCAGAGCGCTTCCAGCGACCGATCAGAGTTAAGGCCTCACCATGGTTATCCAGCAGGCGGGCTTTCTCAGTAGGCCCAAACCGGCGGCAGGCTAGGTCCTGTTCGGCTTGAGCCCAGATACGGGCGAAATACGCCTTTGCCATGGCGTCGAGATCAGGGGCAGTGAGGGCAGGGTTTTGCCGGGCCATTGCGAATATCCTCAGAATGCCAGCCTTACACAGCGTCGCCAGCCGCTCTGCTTCTGGCAGACGGCTGGTGCGTAAGGACCGGGTTATCTCTTGGCGACCGAAGCGCGGAATAAGGTCGGTCGGGACGAATATCCGCAGCATGTAGGAACCCGAGCTGCGCTTTACAAGGTTCCGGAGACGGGCCATGGCAGGGTTTTCCGTAGCGGTTTCGTAGCGTCCGCTTCGGTCCGCCTAGCTAAGCCGTTGTTTCCTCAGCCCTTGGCTACCCATCCCCATGGGGACGCCAACACTTAGCGGCTTTCGCCGCCTTGCCGACGGCAAATACCCGGCAGTCGCGGGTAGGCGCGGGCTCTCCCGATCTTCAGGCGTGCCTCCATCCGCGGCGACGGCTGTCCCGCGGTCTGAGCGCCTTCGCATCCGAACGTTCACGCGGTCGTAACCCTGCGGGACGGCGAGGGATGCACCCGGCTCCGTTTTCGCCCAACATGCTGCTGTGCCGTCACGTCCAGGTTGCCGCTCTGCGGCTCGGATCGCTTGTCTGACGGCGAAACGGCGAGTTGCGAAACCGACACTCGTGGAGCCGAGATGCAGTCGTCGCACGTTCAGGTTGTCGTCGTCGGCGCGGGCCCGGTTGGTCTGGCGCTTGCTTGCGATCTCGGCTGGCGCGGGGTGCGCACGCTGATCGTCGACCAGGGCACCGGCGGCATCCCGCAGCCCAAGACCAGCGGCGTCAACATCCGCACGATGGAGCTCTGCCGCCGCTGGGGCCTGCGCGAGCGCATCCGTAGCCGCGGCCTGGCCCCCGGCTTCGCCCGCGACCGCATCTGGCTGACGAGCCTCGTCGGCCACGAGATCGCGCGCCAGAAGGTGCCGTCGCTCGCCGACGCCTCGGCGCCGCGCGGCGCGATCGAAACCTTCATGCGCATCCACCAGACCGAGTTCGATCCGATCCTGAAGGAGTTCGCGCTCGGCTGCCCGAGCGTGACGGCGCGCTACCGCACCCAGTGCGTTGCCGTCGTCCAGGACGGGAGCGGCGCGACCGCGACGCTCACCGATCTCGAAACCGGTCGCACGTACACGGAAACGGCTGACTACGTGGTGTCGTGCGAGGGCGCCGCCAGCTCGGTGCGCAAGAAGCTCGGCATCGAGCTCCACGGCAACTGGAAGGTCAACAGCTCGACCAACGCCTACTTCCGGTCGGCCGAGTTCCTGCGCATCCACGACAAGGGCGAAGGGCTGATCTACAGCTTCATCGGCCCGGAGGGCTACTGGGGCTACATTTTCGCGATCAACGGCACCGACTTGTGGCAGGCGCAGATCCGCGGCCTCGGCGATCGGGTGCCGACGTCGTCGCGCGACGAGATCGCGGCGCTGATCCGGCGCATGGCCGGACGCGATTTCGCGTTCGAGCTTCTCGACGTCATGCCGTGGACGCGGCGCCAGCTGCTCGCCGACCGCTTCCGCGTGGGACGGATTTTCCTCGCCGGCGACGCCGTCCACCAGATGCCGCCGACCGCGACGCTCGGCATGAACACCGGCGTTGCCGAAGCCGCCGATCTGGCGTGGAAACTCGCCGCCGTGCTCGAAGGCTGGGGCGGCGATGCGCTGCTCGACAGCTACGAAGCCGAGCGCCGGCCCGTCGCCGACCGCAACGCGGCATCGTCGCTGCGGCTGTTCCAGCAAAGCAAGCTCGACACACCGCCGGGGCCGCTGGTGCTCGCCGACACCGACGAGGGCGCGCGACTCCGCGCCGAGCTCGGCGCACGCTACCTGCGCGAAGCCGCTCATCCGGCGACGGAAGGCTTCCAGATCGGATACCGCTACAGAGATTCGCCGATCTGCTGGAGCGACGACCGCGAGCCGCCGCCCGAGTCGAACGTGTATCACCCGAGCACGTATCCGGGCTGCCGCGCGCCCGACGCGAGGCTTCCCGACGGAACGCCGCTGCTCGACCGCTTCGGCCGCGGCTTCGTGCTGGTGCGACTTGGCCGCGCGCCGCCCGATGCGGCCGCATTCGCGGCGGCGAGCACGGGGCGCGGCGTCCCCCTCACGGTGCTCGACGTCGACGATGCCGACATCGCCGCTCTGTACGAGAAGCGGCTGGTGTTGGTGCGGCCCGACGGCCATGTCGCGTGGCGGGGCGATGACCCGCCGAGCGATGCCGTCGCGGTGATCGATGTCGCGCGCGGGGCCGCGGACGCAGGCGCTCGTCAGCACCGCGCGCGCTCGTAGCGCTCACCGGCGAGTGGGCCTTTCGCGGCGTCTTGGGTTCGTATTGGTCGCACGCCAGCATTGCCGCAGAGGACTTCATGGACCCGATCTCGATCCGCTTCACCGTCAAGACATACGACATCGACTTCGCCGGGATCGTCTCGAATCTGGTGTACGTGAGGTGGCTCGAAGATCTGCGATTGGAATTGCTCGCGCGCGCCTATCCGCTGGACCGCATGGTGGCGGACGGTCTCGGCCCCGTGCTCCTGGAGACGCAGATCGCGTATCGCGATGCTCTCACCATCCACGACAAGCCCGAGGGGCGCATGGTGGTGGAATCCATGGGGCGGGTTCGTTGGACCGTCAACGCTCAGTTTCTGACAGGGGACGCGCGCCGGGTGCACGCGACGGCGCGCCAGACGGGAGTCTTCGTTCGTCTCGACACCCATCGGCCCATCCGCATTCCCGATCGTTTGCGGAGCTTGGCCGGCGGTTGAGCCGAACAAGGGTGAGGTCCCCATCTAGACGGGCTTCAGTAGCACGCCGAACAGGCCCTTTTCGTTGAAGCGGCGTAGGTCGGGCCGGACCGGCTCTGCTTCCGCCACCAGGGCAGCGGCATTGGCCGTCTCTGCGAAATCGTGGAACGCCCAGCTGTTGTCGATGTCGTCGACCACCATCGCACCGCCCGGACGCAATGCCCGCCACGCGAGCTGCATTTCGAAAAGCGTGTTGAATTCGCGGTGGTCGCTGTCGTGGATGAACAGGTCGATCGGCGCGATGCTGCGCAACAACCGCGGCAGGCGCCGCTGGCTCGAGCCGAAAATCAACGTCCATTGACCGCGTGCCTCTGCCCCGACGGCAGCGCCGATATCCCCGTGCAGCTCGGGCGCATCGGGCGGAGGGTAATCGATGCTCCAAAGATGCCCGCGGCCGTTGAGCGCTTCGAGGACAACGCGGCTGGTGACGCCATGAGCGACGCCGGTCTCTACGACTTTCGCCGCGCCCACGCGCCGGATCAGACACCGGATGGCCTCCGCAAGCGCGAGATCGGCGTCGTTCCAACCACGATAGCTTTCGGGGCCAGGATCGATTCCTTTGGACCTGAGCGTGGCTGCGATATCGGCCCAGAGACGGATGGTCCAGCGATGGTCATCCTCTGTGCCACAAAGCCGCTGTCGCCAGTCCAAATCGACGCGATACGTACATGGCGGCCGCTTGTATTCGTTCCGCTCGTGCCACAGTGCGATCGCATCGTAATAAGCTTCGACAGGATCGCGGACGATGCGGCGAATTCTGCGCGCGAAACGGTTGCTTCGGGCATCACTGGTCAGAAACATCCGGCGCAATGGCCGAAACGCATTTCGTTCCCCCATTTTCGGTCTCCTGCTTGGCGCGCACCTCTCCGACGGTTCGGCGGCACGGCGACGACTGAAGCCCTGCGCCTGGTGTCCCTACTCCGGGGGATAGCTGAGCGACGTTCCCGCGACATGGGCGAACGGTGTGAGCTTGTGGTCGCGGTAGCTCGTCGCGGACAGGATCTCGACCACGGGAATCCCGCGTACGCTGAGCGCATCGGCGACGAGCGAGCGATGACAGCGCCACGGCACCGCCTCCGCGCACATGATGGCGGTGCGGCTGTCGTGGCTTAAGTCGATCAGCTCGTCGAGCCCGCGCGCGAAGTCCTTCGTCTGCATGTAGTCGGCATAACCGCGGAAGCCTTTGTTGCGCCAGCCGGCGTTGATCGAATCCTTCCGGGGGTGGCGCAGGCCCCCCAAGCTCGGCAAGGGCACGTAGCGGATGTGGCGGGCGCCGAGCGCGGGTCCGAGCGTATCCCCATTGAATTGCGGGTTGTGCCGCGACCGCGGCACCGTGCGGATGTCGCACAGGCATTCGATCCCGTACGCCTTCAGCAATGCGATGAAGTCTTCGAGCGGCAGCGTGGAATGGCCGACGGTGAAGACCGCGTGCTTCGGCCAATCCGCCGCCTCGGGGAGTGGCTGCTTGGTCATGCTGATTTGCGCGCTGCACCGGCCGCGGTCACGCCGTATGTTCCACGTTTTCCCAGAACTGGGCCGTGGTCGTGACGCCGACGTGGTACTGCACGTCGAGGACCGAGCGGCGCGCGAGCCACCCGCACTCCGCCAGCACGTGATCCTGGCGCGGCGCCATGTAGACGATGCGGATGCGGCGCGGCCGCATCATCACCGATTGGCGCAGGCGTTCGGTGAAGCGCCGCATCGTCGGCTCGCGGAACGGGTTGTACATGAAGAAGACGGTGCCTTCGCCGTAGTCGAAGGTCGTGGCGTCGCCCTGCCACACCTCGACGGCCGAACGGCGGCCCCGCACGCCGGTCGCGTTGCGTTCGGCGACGGCGGCGAGCGACGGCATGAACTCGACGCCGACGCATTTTCGCACCGGGCGGCGCGCGGCCATGCAGAGGACGCGGCCCATGCCGCAGCCGATATCGAAGAACACATCGTCATCGGACAGCCGGGCGGCGTTCAGGCACGTGCGGATGGCGGGATACTTGGCCGGCTCGTAGCCGTTGTCGTCCGCGAACTGCGGGGTCTGGCTGCCGCTGAGCACCGTGGTGCGGATGCCGTACCAGCGGTCGAGCGCCTCGGATGACCCCTGGACCCAGCCGACGCGAGCGCCGCGCCACAGCGGCCGAAGCCCGGGGACCGCGCGCGCGATGTCGATGGCGATGCGGGGGAGCGACGACGTGTTCACGGCCGACCGCCTTCGTCGAGAGGCAGCGACCGGTCGACGCCGTGACGGCGGGCGCTGAAACTCCGCAACCCCCGCTTGACGACGTCCTTCGCCCCGACCGCGGCCAGCGACCGGCTGAGCGACCGCGTGATCAGCGTCGTTCCGAGATGCGCGCCGGCGAACGCCAGATTCCGCCTCGTGCGCGGGAAGTAGAACACGTCGACGCAGCGGTCCTGGCCGGTCCCGTAGTGCTCCTTGTAGGCGAATTCCCCGCGTCCGAAATCGAACCGCCGGAAGCGGTCTCCGCCGAACAGGCTTTCGAGCATGCGGTGGAACAGCACGGTGCCGGGACTGAGGGGGGCGAACTCGGGGTCGTAGCCGATCTTCGAGCTCACCAGCGCATCGCCGATCGCGTAGGAGTAGGTGTAGGCGATCGGGCGTTCGTTGAGGAACAGCACGTAGCCGCGGATCAGGTCCTCGCGCGCGTTGCGCTCGAGCCGGTCGCGGAACGCCGGCGTGTCGAGGATGCCGCTGTTGTAAAGCTTCTGCTGATAGGTCGTGCTCGCGACGCGGCAGGCGAGGCGATGGAATTCGGCCATCTCGTCGGGGCGTCGGAATGCGCTCCAGTGCACCGTGCCGCCGCTCGCGCGCTCCATCTTCGCGATCTTGCGCCGCCAGGTCTGCCGGGTCTTGCTGCTGAACCGCGACAGATACGACTCGTAGTCGCCCGCGAGGTCGAGATAGTCGCGGCGGTAGGCGGGGTAGATCGCATAGCGAAGGGCGTCGGGAAGGCGCGTGATCGCGTTTTGCGAATTCCCCGTTGCGACCTCGGTCGCATAGACCACGTCGACGCCCGCCGGAAGGCTCGCCACCAACGTGGACGGCGAAGCGCCGCGCCCGTCGACGATGAGCGCGTTCATTTTGACCGTGCGTAAACACAGGCTGCCCCCTAACGCGAACCAGAACTCGATGGGGTGGATGACCATCGGCGTCCCCTATTGAGCCCGTGTGAGCCTCCAGGCCGCGATCGGCGCTGAGTGGGGGCAAATTGTGAGCACCGACGCCGAGGGCGCGCCGAGCGAACGTGAGGCAAAGCCGTGGCAAACCTGCCCCGCCCCGGCGGAGCTTCGATCCGACGCCAGCGCGGGTTGCGCAAAGCGCTGGGCGCGCGGCCCCGCCCGCCCACCATTGGTTGTGCCACCGCCGGTGCGATCAGCGGTTGTCGCGGCGCGAACGGCCAAGTACGAATCGGGTAGGCCGGAACGGCCAAGAAAAACAATCCAGGGGGCGCATGTGACGGGAGTGGCAAGGACCCGGGCCGCGGGTCGTAAGGCGGCCGTGGCGACCGCCGCGTTCGCGGCGGCGTTTTGTCTGATGCAGGGCGGCGAGGCGAGCGCGCAGACGTTCGCGCGCAAGACGGTGACGATCTACATCGCGAACAGCGCGGGCGGCAGCTACGACATCTACGGTCGGCTGATCGCGCGGCATCTCGGCAATCACCTGCCGGGCAATCCGTCCGTCGTCGCCTCGAACAAGCCGGGCGGCGGCGGCATCGTCGCCGCGAACTACATGTCCGAGGTGGCGCCCAAGGACGGCACCGCGCTCGCGGTGCTGGTCGAGACAGTGGCGCTCGAGCAGGCGCTGCAGGAGCCGACGGTCAAGTACGACGCGACCAGGTTCAACTGGATCGGCCGCGTCGCCTCGAGCGTCAACATCCACTTCCAGTGGCACACGTCGAAGGTGCAGTCGATCGCCGACTCGCAGAAGATGGAATCGACGGTGGCCGGCACCGGTCCGGGCAATCTCGCCGAGATCGTGCCGAAGGTGCTCAACGCGACCATCGGCACGAAGTTCAAGGTGGTGTCGGGCTACCCCGCGTCCAACGAAGGCATGATGGCGATGGAGCGCGGCGAGGTCGAAGGCGCCGCCGGCTCGTGGGCGGGGATCAAGGTCGGCAAGCAGGACTGGCTCAAGGAGAAGAAGATCAAGATCATCCTGCAGGACCTTCCCGACCGGAACGCCGAGCTGCCCGACGTCGAGGCGCTCGGCGAGCTCGGCACCACGCCCGAGCAGAAGGGCGTGCTCGGCCTCTATGCCGGCAACGGCGTGATCGGGCGTTCGCTGATGGCGCCGCCGGGCGTGGCCCCGGAGACCGTCAAGGTCCTGCGCGAGGGCTTCGCGGCGATGGTCAAGGACCCCGCGTTCCTCGCCGAGATCAAGAAGCTCAACATCGACTTCGATCCGGCAACCGGGGAACAGTTGCAGGCCAGCACGGTCAGGATCCTCGACATCCCCGACACCGTCCGGCAGCGCGCGAAAGCGATCCTCGGACGATAGCGGCGAAAAAACGGCGGCCGCTACTCGGCGGCCGCCGTATCGCCGAGCCCGGGCCGCGTCAGGAGCCGCCCGAGGCCGGGCACCGCGTCGGCGATCCCCGCCGTGCGCAGCGCATGCCACAGCGCCGCCTGGTTGCTGGTGACGACCGGCTTCTTGAGGTCGCGCTCCAGCGCCTCGATGACGTCGATGCTGTGGATATTGGCGCAACTGATGAACACGGCGTCGGCGTCGTCGCGCCGCTCCGCCATCGCGAGGTCGTACCAGAACTGGGGCGGGGTCGTGCAGAACGCGTCCGTCCCGGGCAGACCGGCCGCCTTCGAGGCGAGCAGCTCGTAGCCGGCCTCGCGCAGGAACGCGGCCTTCCTGTCGTGGCCCTCCTGCGCGGTCTCGGAGATGAAGACGATGCGACGCGCGCCGAGGGCTTGCAGCGCCGCCATCACCGACGCCGCCGCGCTGAGCGCCGGACGTCCGGTGAGCGCCGACATGTCGCGCACCACGCGCCGTTCCATGTCGACTCCGCCCGACATCGACGAGCCGGTGCACTGGAACACCGTCACGTCGCACTTCGACTTGGCAAGCAGGGCCGCCGCCTCCAGCAGCTTCGGGGCCAGCGTGGCGAGCGGCACGTCGTGCATGTCGACGCGCGTGACGTGCGGGACGACGCCCGGCGGCATGAACCGGTGCATCTGCGGCTCGACCATGCGGTTGGACGCTGGAATGATGAATCCGATGCGCGCGCGCGGAACGACGGGCCGGTAATCCATCTCATCCTCCACGGAGCGCTTGCGGCGTCGGACAACGGTCTGGAGCTTTGACCGGCCGCGCGTTGCCGGCAAGGGTTCTCAGCCGGCGGCCTTCGCCTTCCGCCGCATCGTAGCATCGGCGCTCAGCCTGAAGAGCCCCGCCGCCGCGATCAGTCGCGGCGCCGCGAGCGCCAGTGCGACCGCGGCCCATGCCAAGGCTTGGGTGTTCCAGGGGTGCTCCTTGAGGATCGTCGCCAGCCCGGTGACCGCGAGGACGGCCGCCAGCGCGGTCGCCGGGAGATTGCCCGCAACCGGCGTCCGATCGCCCGAGACCCAGAGCGCCGCGAACGACACCGCCGGCACGAGGTAGACGAAGGTCGGAAAGTCGCGCTGGCGACCGTCGGCGACGATCGCAAGCGCCGCCGCCAGTGCGAACATCAGGATCGCGAGCTCGAGCAGGCCGATCAGGAACGACCGCGACGCCTGGATGCGACGGCCGAGAAGATCCCCGACGACGCGCTTCGAGGGGGCGCGGACGATCACGGCGCGGCCCTCCGCGCGCGTCAGCAGCGATTCCGTTCCGGTCACGGCGAGCACCAGCGAGGCGAGGAAGGCGGCGCCGGAGGCGATCCAGTCGTACCAGAATCGCACCGTTTCGCTGAAGTAGATCGCCTGCGCTTCCAGCGTTGCGCCGGACACCGCGGCCAGCAGCGCCGCCGACGCGAGCCACGCCGGTCGCCCTGAGGGCAGCGCTCGCCCGACCATCGCCAGCGCGAGCACGAGCGCGCCGAGCGCGGTGCTGACCCACCAGTGGACCGGCCACCGGGGATCGTCGCTCACCGCTCCGGCGAGCTCGACCTTCGGCTTGCGGTTGGAGTCGTAGAGGCCCCAGTGCCCGCCGACGGTGCCCTCGGCGGCGCGTTTCCACTTTTGATCGAAGGCCTCGATGAAATTGTACCCGATGCCGAGCTCGTGGCTGACGGCGACGAATCCCCGCACGAATCGCGCCTGATCCGACGGGCTTGCCCGCGCGTCTTCCCGCATGCGTCCGAGGCTCGGCCAGCCGACCTCTCCGACGAATATTTTCTTGTCCGGAAACGTCGCCTGCACTTTGCGCAGCACGGCGGCGACGTGCTTCAGCGCCGCCGGCGTCGCCATCGGCCGCTCCTCCCAGTAGGGCAGCAGATGCACGGTGACGTAATCGACCGCGCGCGCGAGCTCCGGCGCGTCGATCCAGAACTCCCACACGTCGGCGTAGGTGACGGGCACGTGAACCGCCGCCCTCACGTCGCGGATGTAGCGGGCGAGTTCGTCCGCCGGGAGGTCGCCCCGGAGCAGCACCTCGTTTCCGACGACCACCGACGTCACCGTGTCGGGATGCCGGTTCGCGATCGCGATCAGCGATGCGATCTCCTTGCGATTGGCGTCGGGGTCCTTGCCGATCCACGCGCCGGCCAGCACCTTGAGACCGTGCTTGCGCGCGATCGGGACGACGGCGTCGAGACCCTGGCCGGTCGAATAGGTGCGCAGGCACGCGGTGTGCCCGGCGAGGACGGTGATGTCCTCCTCGATCTGTTCCGGGGACACCGCGAAGCCGTTGCTGAGCGGCGACTGGCCGTCGCGGTACGGGGCGTAGGACACGCACGCGAGCCGTCCGCCGGCGAGTCCTTCGAGCGGTGCCGGCGGGATGTCCACCGGTCGGCCGTGCAGCCACCACGCGCCGAACGTCGCCGCGCTCCCGGCGGCAAAGACGGCGGTGAGCAACACCAGAGCACGAAGTCGGTCCAGGAGCGGCATGACGCCCGTCGAATGCAGGTCGTCCCAGCATTGTTGAGCGAGCGGGCGGCTGTCCCTGACATCTTTGGGACGGTGGGCCGCAAAACGTCCTGGCGGTCGCAACGAACGTCGGCGCCGTTGGGGCGTTCACGCAGCTCCCGCGGGAGGCCTAGTTGCAGGACACCGTCTGCACCAGCCGGGTCTCGGCGTCGTAGCGGAACGAGCAGGCCATGCCGGGCGCGAGGGCCGCGGCTTCGGCCTTCTCGCCGTGCAGCATGATCATGCTGCCTTCGGAGCGGATGCGCAGGCTCGGGCCGCCCTCGACCTCGACGGCGGTGTCGGCGATCCGGGCGATGCGGCCGTCGAGCGACTTGAGCTGCTCGTTGTCCTTGGCGCCGAACGCGAGCGCCGCGCTGGCGCGGGCGACCGCCGCCGGCGGGGTCGCCACCATGTCGCGCACGAACGCCTCGACCTCGGCGCCGCTCATCGGCACCAGCGGCAGCTTGGCGCGGTCGGCGGCTTCGCGGAACGCCGGGTCGGCGACGACCGCATCGAACGCGGCCCTGAGCTGCGCGGTGCGCTCGGGCGCAAGGCCCGGCGGCCCGAGCAGCGGCCGGCCCATCACGTCGCGGCCGAACGTCAGGTTGAACACCGCCCGGTCTTCGTCGGTGCGGGCGAAGTCGAGGATGTGCGGCACGCCCTTCAGCTTGTCGGATTTGTGGGCAAACTGGACGACCGGCGTCAGCTTGCCGCTCGCGTATTCGTTGCGGTAGACCGACTCCAGTGAGCTCAGCATGAAGCCGCAGCTTCCCTGCACCTCGCCGCGCTGCATCGCGAGCAGCATGCCGCCCGTCGACCCGTAGCCGTGGATGACGCGGATCTGCGTTCCGAACAGCGCGTTCATCGCGCGCGCGTACTCGCTGGCGACGCCGGTCGGCGCCGACGCGCCGACGATCGTGCGGGTCTTCAGCATGTCGTCGAAGCTCCGGATGCCGGAGCCTTCCCACACTGCGCAGGTGCCAGTCGCCTGGTCGAAGTTGCCGATCCAGGTGAAGTCGGTGGGCTTGTAGGGCGTCGACGTGTTGCCGAAGATCGGCGCGAACACCGCCGTCGACTGGTTCATCAGCACCACCGTGCCGTCGCGCGGCGCGTTGCCGTAGAGGTGCAGCGTCGCGGTGATGGTCGAGGCGCCCGGCATGTTCTGGACGATGACGGTCGGGTTGCCGGGCAAATGGCGGCCGACGTGCGCCGCGAACAGGCGCGCGTAGGCGTCGAAGCCGCCGCCCGGCGGATTGCCGACGATGACCGTCACCACCTTGCCCTTATAGAAGCCTTCGGCCGGCGCTTGCGCGTTGACGGCGGCCGTCGCGAGGCCCAGGCAGAGTGCAACCGAGATCGTACCGGCGGTTTTGTTCATCGGGCCTCCCGGTCGGGCATAGTAGCACCAGGGCAGCCGAGCGCGAGCGCTCGGGTCCGGTCTACCGGACCCCGTACAGAAACGTGACGTTGATGCGCCGGTTCTCGTATCCGGGACGGAAGCGGATTTCGTCGGTCTGGTGGACCAGATCCGAATTGAAGATCACGGCGCGGTTCTGTCGGTAGGTCACCCGGTGGGCGGTCGCGCGCGCGTCGTCGACGAACTCGCGCAGGGCCTTCTGATCGAGCTCGTGGATGCGGAACCCCCAATCGGCCGGGGCTTCCCGGTCCCAGACGACGAGGCCGCCGGATGCCGGATCGAGGTTGGCATCGTCCGGAGTGATCCAGAAGTTCACGTTGATCGCCGCGTAATCGGCGTGGATCGATATGCCCTCGGGGCGTTGTCCGTATTTGTAGGCCCACATCATCAACAGCGGATGGCCGCGGAAGATGTTGGGCAACGCCCGCGGGAGCTCACGCCCGATCTGCAGCAGGAGCGGACACACGAAGCCGTCGTCGCCGAGGCTGCCGATGTATCCGTTGGGATAGGTGTCGGTGAACCAGATCGTGGATTCGAGGCAAAAGCGCCGCAGCGACACCAGTGCCTCGGGGGTGAGCAGGCCGTCGACCGTCGTGATGCCGGGGCCGCGTCCGAAGTAGTCGGCTTCGATCGCGGCGGAGTCGAGGTGCGGGTCGACCGCGCCGCCGGCAACTTCCGGCGCCGGCGCGACGTGCCACAGCTTCTTGTAGGTGGCGCCGATCAGGCGGCGGTCGTCGGCGCTGAGCTCGACGAGGCGCGCACCCGGCGCCGGCGGCGGGAGCCGGTCGCGCACCGTCCGATACGAGGTCAGCAAGTCGGCACCGAGCGGTTCGGCGATGGCGCTGCGCTCGCGCAGGTATTCGATCTGCTCGATGTCGTGATCGAGCTTTTCGCGCGACGTGCGCCGGAATGACGGGAGGTGATCGTAGTCCCGCGACTGGGGGTCGCGGACGATCTGCGCGGCGCGGAGCCGTGCCGGAAAGCCTTCGTCGGGACGGCCGAGGCGGATCAGCGCGTTGCCCAGCAGGTGCCAGGCGTCGGGATCGGTCGGCGCCGATTCGACCGCGCGACGCGCCAAGACCGCCGTGCGGGCGAAATGGCCCTCGGCTTCGGCGCGCATCGCGGCTTCGGAAGAGTGGGCGAGCGCCAAGCCGAGTTTGTATTCGATCTCGGCGCTGTCGGGCTTCAGCGCGAGCGCTTCGCGAAACGAGGCGGCGGCTTCGCCGTGCTGGCCGGCGGCGATCAGCGTCTCGCCGAGCCACGTGTGCGCGTTGGTGAAGCGGGGGTCGATGCCGAGCGCGCGGCGGAACGCAGCCGCGGCCTCGGTCGCGTTCCGCCCGAGCGCGTTGAGCGCCCGACCGACGTTGGCATGGGCCGCGGCAAAATTCGGGGCGGCGGCGATCGCGCGACGGAACGACTCGAGCGCCTCCTCAACCGCGCCCTGCGCGAACAGGATCGAGCCGATGTTGTTGTGCGCGGCGGCGGCGTTCGGCGACAGGCGGAGAGCCTCGCGGAAGCAGGCGAGAGCGTCGAGGGGATTGCCCTTCTCGAGCAGCGCATTCCCGAGGTTGACGTGGGCGTCCGGCGCGTCGGGAGCCGCGGCGATGGCGCGGCGAAAACAGGCGGCGGCGTCGTCCGTTTGTCCCCGGGACTTGAGGACAAGGCCGAGGTGGTTGAGGGCGGGCGCGAAGTCGGGGGCAAGCTCGACGGCGCGCCGCAGCACCGCTGCCGCGTCGTCGCTGCGGCCCTGGAATGCGTGGACCACTCCGAGCAGGTCGAGCGCCTGCACATTGTCGCCATCGAGCGCCAGCGCGCGCTCGTAGTTCACGCGTGCGGCATCGAGGCGGCCTGCCTGGTGCTCGGCGACTCCGGCCTCGAGGTGTCGACGGACGTCGTCGGTTGGAGCGTGGTTGACGATGATCGCGGTCCTTGTGCGGGTGCCCGCCGCTCCATGGCGAGCGGTTCGGGCCATCGTACCACCGGGAACGCCGGAACGAGGAGATGGACCTTGGTCCGGCAACGGCGTCGCACGGACCGCCGCTCAATGTGTGGGCGGCCCGCGCAAGCCGCCGATGCGGTTTTGCCTTTCCACGCCCTTCGCCTACTCTGGACCGACTCGACTTGCGCGGCGCACCCGGCCAGGCAGGCGGAGTGCGGGACATGCGGGGACAGGAGGCTGATATGGTCCGACACCGCCCGACGTATATTGTCGGTCTCGCCCTGACGTGGCTTGTCGCCGTGGTCGCGCGTTCGGCGCACGGCGACGACGCGCTCGAGCGCTTCTACAAGGGACGGCAGATGAGCGTCGTCATCTATTCGGAAGCGGGCAGCACCTACGACCTCTACGCCCGGCTGCTCGCCCGCCATATGGGCCAGCACATCCCCGGCGCGCCCACGCTGATCCCCCAGAACATGCCCGGCGCGGGCGGCCTCAAGGCGACTGAATTCCTCTACAGCATGGCGCCGAAGGATGGCTCCGTGATCGGCACCATCTCGCGCTCGATCCCGTTCGAGACGTTGCTCGGCGTTCATCACGTGGCGTTCGAGCCGCTCAAAGTGACGTGGCTCGGCAGCATGAACCGCGAGAGCGCGGCGGCGGTCGCGTGGCACACGGTGCCGGTGAAGACGATCGACGATCTCCGCGCCCGCGAGCTGATCGTGCCGGGGACGGGCGCCGGCTCCGACACCGAGCTCCTGCCGCGCGCGTTCAACGAGCTGATCGGCACGCGTTTCAAGGTGATCTCCGGCTATTCGGGATCGACCCGCGCGAGCCTCGCCATGGAGCGCGGCGAGGTCGAGGGTGCGGGGTACATCACCTGGGGCGGCCTCACGACGAATCAGCCCGGCTGGGTGCGCGACGGCATGGTGACGATCCTGTTCAAGACCGGCGGCAGCGACCCGCGGCTCGCCGAGGTCCCCGACGTCCGCGACTTCGCCCGCACCGACACCGACCGCCAGGCGCTCGACCTGATCCTCGCCCGCGAGGTGCTGGGCCGGCCGTTCCTCGCCCCGCCGGGGCTGCCGCCGGAGCGGGCGCGGGCGCTGACCGCCGCGTTCGACGCAACGATGACCGACCCCGCGCTTCTCGCCGACGCCAGGAAGGCGCGCGCCGACATCGATCCGGTGAGTGGGGACGAGATCGTGGCGCTCCTCAAGCGGGTGTTCGAGTACCCCGAGGCGACCATCGCCCGCGCCAAGGAAGCGCTCAGCCGCAAGTAGGTGGCACGATGAAGCACAGCGCGGGCCTGCTGCTGTATCGCCGGCGCGGCGGCGCGATCGAGGTGCTGCTGGTGCACCCCGGCGGGCCGTTCTGGGCGAAGAAGGACGAGCACGCCTGGTCGATGCCGAAGGGCGAGCTTGGTCCCGGCGAGGACGCGCTGGCGGCGGCGCGCCGCGAGTTCTTCGAGGAGACCGGCTTCGCGCCGCAAGGCGCCGCCCACGACCTCGGCGCTGTGAAGTCGTCTGCCAAGGTGATCCACGCCTGGGCGGTGCCCGGCGACTGGGACCCCGCCGGCCTGCGCAGCAACCCGTTCTCGATGGAATGGCCGCCGCGCTCAGGCCGGGTCGCGAGCTTCCCCGAGGTCGACCGCGCCGCGTGGTTCGGTCTCGATGAGGCGCGTGTGAAGATTCACAAGAACCAGCTCGCCTTCATCGACGCGCTCGAGCGCGCGCTCGCCGGGCCGGGGTGACCGCGCGCGACGACGGGACGGTCATCCGAGCGAGCTGCTCGATCAGGTGATCGGCGAACATCTTCATGCGCAGCGGCTGGTACCGGTCCTTGTGGCGGATCAGGTACATCGTGCGTTCGTCCACCGCATGATCGTCGAGCACGCGGATCAGCGAGCCGCCGCGCAGCTCGTCGGCGACGAGGTATTCGCGCAGGAGCGCGATGCCGAGCCCTTCGAGTGCCGCGTGGCGCACCATGAGGGTGCCGTTGGTGCGCAGCGTGCCCGTCACGCGCACCGCAACGGGGCCGTCGGGCCCGCGCAGCTCCCATGTGGGTGCCGCGGCGCCGCTCGGATCGAGGCAGTTGTGACGCGCGAGGTCTGCGGGAGCCTCCGGCGTGCCGTGGCGCGCGAGGTAGCGGGGGGAGGCCACAAGCACGCTCGCGAGCCTGCCGATCGGCGTGGCGACGAACGAGGTGTCGCCGATCGGGCCGGTGAGGATCGCCATGTCGAAGCCGCCGGAGATCAGGTGCGTGGCGAACGAGCCGCGGTCGCGGTCCACCAGCGTGATCTGCACCGAGACCTCGGGGTACTGGGCGCAGAAGTCGGTGACGATCGGGGCGAGGATGGTCTCGGAGAAGGTGCGGGTCGACAGGATCTTGAGCTCGCCGCGCGGGGCCGCGCGCTTGTCCTGCATGCGCTCGGTGAGCGAGCGCAGGTTGGCGAGCAGCGCGACGCAGCTCTCGTAGTAGTCGGCGCCGGCGGCGGTGACGCTGAGGCCGTGGGTGTTGCGGTGCAGCAGCTTGACGCCGAGCGAGTCCTCGAGCGCCTTGATGCGCTTGCTGATCATCGCGCGGGTGGCGCGCACCTCGCGCGCGGCGCGGGAGAAGCTGCCGAGCTTCACGACCGCGGCATAGCTCTCCATCAGCTTGATCGTGTCCACGCCGGTCGCCCTTTCCCCGGTCACCCTTTGGTGTCAACCGCCGGGAAACACCGTTACAAATCGACGGTGCCTTGTCAACGCGGGCGCCGCGGCCCACCCTCCGGGCCGACACGACGGAGAGCCCGATGGCACGCACGCCCGAGCAGTTTGAGATCGCGATGCTGGACGTGCTCCAGGAGCTCCGCTACGACACGCCGACCTATCTCGACGAGTTCAACCGCCACCACCTCAACCGCAAGGGCGCCTGGGTGTACGCGCTCGAGCACTGCGTGTTCGGCGCGAACTTCCCGCGCTGGCTGGCCACGGTGGCGGGCAACTGCCCCGAGATCGAGGTGCGCAAGTACCTGATCGAGAACCTCTACGTCGAGGAGGTCCGCGATCCCACCATCATCACCGGCCATTACGAGAGCCTCGTCGACTTCGCCGTGGCGCTCGGCATCGACCGCGACTATGCGCTGAAGAACCAGGGCGCCCCGATCACCAAGCTGCGGATGGCCTACTGCGACTACGTCAGCCGCATGAAGCCGTGGCTCCCGGCGTTCGCCGCCGTGTGCTCGGGCGAGATGGCGCGCGGCACCGCGATGATCAAGCGCGTCGGCGAGCGCGCGCGGCTGTCGCGCAAGACCTGGGAGGCGCTGAAGCTCTCGGAGAAGGCATTGGCGCACTGGGACGCCGCCGACGAGGCCGACTCCCACGACGGCGGCCACGGCGACATGCCGTTCGAGATACTCAAGAAGTACGCGACGACGCAGGAGCAGCAGGAGTCGTGCATCGAGGCGATCCGCGAGTTCCAGACCGTGTACCGGATGTGGGCCGATCAGATCGGCGCGTGGGCGTTCGAGGCGTCGGGGCTGCAGGCTCCGAACCTCAGCGGGCGCCAGCGTCTGCCACGTCCCAAGTGGACGACCGATCACCAGCGCGAGGCCGTATAGAACAACAAGCGCGGGCGGTTCCGGATAGGGAGCGTAAAACGCCTGGGAGCGAAAAGAACGAGCGCCGGCGGCATCGATCGCCGGCGCCGCAAGGACAGGGGAGCCTGATGCCTGGGACGTACCGGGCCGAGACCCGCCGGCGGTGGATCGCCGCCGGCGGCGTCTTGGCGTTTGCGCTGATCGCGACCGACGGGCACGCCGAATCGGCGGCGGATTTCTACCGCAACAAGAAGATCGAGCTGATGATCGGCTACGATCCCGGCGCCAGCTACGACGCCTACGGCCGGCTGCTCGCGCGCCATCTCGGCAACCACGTGCCCGGCAACCCCGCGGTGGTGGCGATGAACAAACCGGGCGCCGGCAGCCTCGTCGCCGCCAACGCGATCTATCAGGACGCGCGCAAGGACGGCACCGTCGTCGGCATCGTCGGCCAGAGCCTCTACTTCATGCAGATCGTCGGGCAGCCGAACATCCGCTACGACGCGCCGAAGTTCACCTGGATCGGACGGATGACCAACGTCACCGACCTCGTCATCTCGTGGCACGAGGCCGACGCGAAGACGTTCGCCGACCTCAAGACGACCAAGACGACGGTGGCGGTGGGCGGCGCGGTGTCGGGATCGACGCTGTACGTCAACTTCATGAACGCGATGCTCGGGACCAGGTTCGAGCCGATCAAGGGCTACGACGGCAACGCGCCGATGCTCGCCATGGAGCGCCGCGAGATAGACGCGACGGGCAGCGTGAACTGGTTCGGGCTGCAGGCGAGCCGCCCGCAATGGATCGCCGAGAAGAAGATCAACATTCTGGTGCAGATCGGATTGCAGAAGGCGAAGGGCCTCGAGGACGTGCCGCTCCTGCCGGATCTCGCCACCAACGATCGCGACCGCAAGATCCTCGTCGCGCTGGCGGCGACGGACGAGATCGGCCGCTCGGTGCTCGCGCCGCCCGACATCCCGAAGGATCGGGCGGAGGCGCTGCGGCGGGCGTTCGACGCCACGATGCAGTCGCCCGAGTTCCTCGCCGAAGCCGGCAAGGCGCGGCTCGCCATCAACCCGATGAACGGCGAAGAGCTTGCCAGGCTGGTGGTCGACAGCGGCAGCGGGCTCACGCCCGACATGGTGGCGCAGATCAAGACGATGTCGGGCCTGTGATGCGCTCTGCCGTCAGCGGGTGGCGGGTCGTCGCCGCCCGGCCTCAGGCCCTCGCTCCCGGAAAGCCGCGCGGGCGATGAACTTCGGCGACACGCCGCTCGACACGCTCGGCCACCTGCTGCTCGCTTCGGTGTTCGTCAGCCAGGGGCTCGGCGCGATCCCGCGGTTCGACTTCCACGCCGGGCGGCTGCGGGAGCGCCGCATCCCGTCGCCCGAATTCGTGCTCGTCTGCGGCCTCGCGATGATGCTGGCGGGCGGCGCGATGCTCGCGTCGGGCGTGTTCGCGGTTGCCGGAGCGACGCTGCTGATCGTCTTCACCATCGTCGCAACGATCCTGTTCCAGAACTTCTGGACCATCGCCGACGTTGTCCGCCGTCGCGAGAAGCGCGGCCAGTTCTTCAACAATCTGGCAATCCTCGGCGGACTGCTGCTGGCCCTCGCCGACGCGCTGAAGTAGCGGGCGGCGTCGAGGGCTGCCCGTCTCCCTCTCTCTCTCCGCGGGGGAGAGGGAGGTGAGGGGCGCTTGCGAGTTTGCCGCGCTGCACCAGCGTTCTCGGCCCTGTGCAAAACTGTCCCAACTGTCCCAGGTGTCCCAAATGGCCCGTGTGGGACAGTGGGACACTTTTGCTGATGCCGTTGAAATCGACGAGGGATTCGCGATTTCAGGTGTCCCACGGCCGCGGAACGACGGCGCGCGCGTGGGACACCGTGAGATGCCGGGCACATCGCGCCCGCACAGGCGGCCGCTCAGACCAGGAGCTGGAACGCCGCGGTGCCGTCGATCGCCATGACGGCCCCCGTCGGATCGGTCGCCTCCATCCCGTTCGCCGCGTTGTTGACCGCGAGGTTCCCGGCGATATGCGTCGCGCCATAGTCGAGCGATTCGACGTAGAGATTGCGGTCGAGCGCGGTGCTCCCGCCCCACGCGTCGTTGAGGAAGTTCACCGCGACGGTGTGATTGCCGGCCGCCCACGTGCCGTGGACGTTGACGGTGTCGCTCGTGCCCGAGGAGTGCAGCGCGGTTGCGCTCTGGGTGCCGCCGATCTGAACGCCGTCGACCGTCACCGTGTACTGCGCGTTGCCGAGGTAGGCATCCTGGTTGAGCTTGAGCACGATCGTCTGTGCCCCGGCGCCGATGTCGGTGGTGGCGCCCGGCGAGGGCGGCGGCGGGGTGCCGGAGCCGGTATCGGTGAAGGCGAACGCATGCGGCCCCGACTGCGGCATCGCCGCGGTGCCGCCCGGGACCGCGACGCCGTCGTAGGTGACGCCGTCGACGTAGAGGTTGCGGTCGGTCGCGGCGGTGCCGCCCCATGCGTCGTTGAGGAAATCGACCGAGAGGACGTGGTTGCCCGGAGCCCAGTCGCCCATGACGTTGATGGTGTCGGATGCCGCCGACGAGTGGAGCGCATGGGCGGTCAGCGTGCCGCCGATCTGGACGCCGTCGACGCTGACGGTGAACTGCGCGTCGCCGTTCCACGCGTCCTCGCTGATCTTGAGCACCAGCGTATCGGCACCGCTGCCGATGGTCGTCCCCGGCGGCGGAGGCGGCGCGCCGGGGTCGGTGAAGGTGAACGCCTGCGCGCCGGCGTCGAGCAGGTTCGCGGTGCCGGCCGGGACCGCCGCCCCGTCGTAGGTCATTCCGTCGATGTAGAGGGCCCGCGCGGTGCCGCCGTCGTTGAGGTAGTTCACCGAGACCACATGGTCGCCCGCCGCCCAGTCGCCGAGCACGTTGACCGTGTCGGACACCCCCGACGAGTGGAGCGCATGGGCGGACAGCGTGCCGCCGATCTGCGCGCCGTCGACGCTGACGGTGAACTGCGCGTCGATGCCGAGGAACTGATCCTCGCTGATCCTGAGCGCGAGTGTATCGGGGCCGCTGCCGATCGTGGTGACGACGGGGGGAGGAGTGGCGGTTCCGGTATCGGTGAAGGCGAACGCGTGCGGGCCGGACTGCTGCATCGCCGCGGTGCCGCCCGCGACGGCGACTCCGTCGTAGGTGATCCCGTCGACGTAGAGGTTGCGGTCGGTTGCCGCGGTGCCGCCCCACGCGTCGTTGAGGAAGTTCACCGACACGGTGTGGTTTCCGGGAGCCCAGTTGCCGAGCACGTTCACCGTGTCGGAGAGACCGGACGAGTGCAGCGCCTGCGCCGTGAGTGTGCCGCCGATCTGGACACCGTCGACGCTGACCGTGAACTGGGCGTCGCCCTGGTAGGCGTCCTCGCTGATCTTGAGCGTCAGCGTGTCGGGGCCGCTGCCGATGGTCGTCCCCGGTGGCGGAGGCGGCGTGCCGGGATCGGTGAAGGTGAAGGCCTTCGCGCCGGCATCGAGCAGCGAGGCCGTTCCCGCCGGCACGGCGACGCCGTCGTAGGTGATCCCGTCGACGTAGAGGTTCCGCGCCGTGCCGCCGTCGTTGAGGTAATTCACGGACAGGACATGGTCCCCGGCCGCCCAGTCGCCGAGCACGTTGATCGTGTCGGAGAGGCCGGAGGAATGCAGCGCGTGAGACGTCAGCGTCCCGCCGATCTGCACGCCGTCGACGCTGACGGTGAACTGCGCGTCGACGCCGGCGAAGGCGTCCTCGCTCAACTCGAGCACGAGGGTGTCGGGACCCGCACCGACGGTGACCGGCGGCGGCGCGGCCGGGCCGGTGTCGGTGAAGGTGAACGCGTGTGGACCCGACTGCTGCATCGAGGCCGTTCCACCCGCGACCGCGACGCCGTCGTAGGTGATGGAGTCGACGTAGAGGTTGCGGTCGGTGGCCGCCGTCCCGCCCCAGGCATCGTTGAGGAAGTTGACGCTCAACGCGTGATCGCCGGGAGCCCAGTCGCCGAGCACGTTGATCGTGTCGGACAGCCCGGACGTATGCAAGGCGTGCGCGGTGAGCGTGCCGCCGATCTGCACGCCGTCGACGCTGACGGTGAACTGCGCGTCTCCCTGGTACGCCTCCTCGCTGATCTTGAGCACCAACGTATCCGGGCCGCTGCCGATCGTGGTTCCCGGCGGCGGAGGCGGCGTGCCCGGGTCGGTGAAAGCGAACGTCTGCGCACCGGCGTCGAGCAGGGCGGTGGTGCTGCCGGGCACCGCGACGCCGTCGTAGGCGACCCCGTCGATGTAGAGGTTGCGCGCCGTGCCGCCGTCGTTGACATAGTTCACCGACAGGACATGGTCGCCCGCCGCCCAGTCGCCGAGCACGTTGATGGTATCGGAGAGGCCCGACGAGTGCAGGGCGGTTGTCGTCAGCGTTCCGCCGATCTGCACGCCATCGACGCTGACGGTGAATTGCGCGTCGACTCCAGCGAACGCGTCCTCGCTCACCTTGAGCACTAGCGTGTCGGGGCCGGTGCCCACGGTGACGGGCGGCGGCGCCGCCGGGCCGGTGTCGGTGAACGCGAACGCCTGTGGGCCGGAGGTCGCGAGCTGGGCCGTGCCGCCCGCGACCGGCACGCCGTTGTAGGTCATGGAGTCGACGTAGAGGTTGCGGTCGGTGTCGGGCGAGCCGCCCCAGGCGTCGTTGAGGAAGTCGACCGCCACCGTGTGGTCGCCGGGGCCCCAGTCGCCGAGCACCGTGATGGTGTCGGACTGGCCGGATGCGTGCAGTGCCTTCGCGCTCAGCGCGTTGCCGATCTGGATGCCGTCGACGGTGATCGTGTACTGCGCGTCGCCGAGGTAGGCGTCCTGGCTGATCTTGAGCACGAGCGCGTCGGGACCCGTGCCAATCGTACGGTCCACCGGTCCGGTCACGGCGACGGAGATGTCGTAACGCCCGATCAGGCCACCGATCAGATCGGCGTAATAGACGTAGCCGTCGGCGCCCTGGATGAAGTCGGTCGGCGCGCCATAGCCCGAGTGCTGATACAGGAATTCGACGTCGGTCGGGTCATTGACGTTGATGAGATAGACCTCGCCGCCGGGGAAATCGGTGAAGAAGAAGTCGTTGAGCAGCGATGCGGGATAAGCGGTGCCGCCGTAGATCACCTCGCCGCCGGTGATCGCCTGGACCTGGAACCCCGGCAGCGTGCTGTCGTGGGCGAAGGCGCGCAGCGCCGGCGTGACGTGGATCGTGCCGTCGGCGACGCCGGCGTAGAACGCGGCCGCGTTCGGGAATCCGCTGTAACCCGGCGACTGGGCGAGCACGCCGTTGTCGGCGCCCTCGTAATACGGCCACCCGAAGTTCGCGCCGGGACCCCCGGTGTTGATCTCCTCCCACGAGTTCCAGCCGGTATCGGTGATGATCAGGCGTCCGTCCTCGCCGAAGTCGATCGAGAACGGATTGCGCAGCCCGAGCTGGAAGACCTTCGCCTGGTTGCTGTCGAGCGGCGTGTCCGCGGTGACGAACGGGTTGTCGGCGAGTCCGAGCCCGGTCATCGGATCGATGCGGAGGATCTTGCCCGACAGGCTGTCGAGGTCCTGGACGTCTGGCGATCGCGGGTCGGCATAGTCGAAGCTGGTGCCGTCGCCGGTCCCGACGTAGAGCATGCCGTCGGGCCCGAACGCCAGCGAGCCGCCGACGTGCGACGTCGAATCGTCCTTCCAGTAGTCCTGCTTGATGCCGTCGATCACCACCGGCGTGTCGGTGGCGGCCGGGTCGATGTAGCGCTCCGACGACGGACCGCCGTTCGCGGGGTCGGTGAAATCGAGCGCGCCGTTGCCGCTGATGTCGGCGAGCGAATGGCCGCCGCCGCCGAGCAGGACCGTCGCGCTGCCGTCGACCACCGTCGTGTAGTTCGTCGCGGCGTCGAGGGTGTAGCGGACGAGCTGGACGTAGCGGTTGCCGCCGCCGTCGGCTCCGGCCAAGCCGGTGTTGCCGGCCGTGTCCGCGGGGTCGACGGTGTGGGTGACATAGATGTACGGGTTGTGGACGAGGTCGGGATGGAGCGCCACGCCGAGAATCCCGCGGTCGCCGTACTCGTTGGTCTGGTCGCGGATGTCGAGCAGCGTGGTCGAGTCGCCGGTGGTCACGTCGACCACTTTGATGTCGCCGGGCTTTTCGGCAACGTACATCTTGGTCGGATCGATCGGCGAGAACATCAGCCGGATCGGCTGGTCGAGACCGGTCGCCACCGGGATCTGCGTGACGTCGTAGTTCGACACCAGCGGCGGCTCCTCCGGCGGGGGCGGCGCCGGCGTCTCGTCGTCGAGGATCGATATCAGCGAGGTGCGGGGCGCGAACAGCGTCGCGTTGTCGACGGTGACGATCGAGAACGTCAGCGTCTCGGTCGATTCCGGCAACGCATCGTCGAGAATCGTCACCGGCACCTGGATCTGGTCGACACCGGCGGGCATCGTCGCGGTGAAAAATCCGCCGACGAAGTCCTCCCCGTCGGTCGCCGTGTTGCCGGTGACGCCGTAGGTGATCGTCACATCGCCATCGAGCGAACCTGTGCGGGAGATGGTCTCGACCGCGGTGCCTGCGGTCTCGGATACGCGCACCTCCGTGCTCGAGACGAAGACGAAACTCATGCCTGTGCCCTTTCGGTGATGACGAGGCGGAGCCAGGGCACAAAATCATGCAGGCAAGCTTCGCTCGCGAGGGCAAAGCAGGCGCCAAGTCATGTGAAAGACTCGGCAGCCGAGCGTTGCCGTTCCGAGATGACGCCGCGTTGTCTCGAATTGGTGGGCCCGAATCCCCGTGGGCGGCACCGTCACCGGTGACCGCCGCGATGCGGCCTTCGCCGCCGTGCGGCGGACGGACCGCGGGAGTCGCCGCCAACCTCCGAGGCAGCGCGGCCCCCGCGCGCGGCCTGCCACCCATCGTCGAGAGGCACACCGCAATCGTTTCACGAGAGGTTGATCGGAACCCAGCGAAACGGGCCTCGACTATTACGCGCGATCCCCATATATAGGGGCAAAGCACGGTTGTTCGCGTTGCGTTCGCCTATTGCTTGACAACGGACACGCATGTCGACTCCCCGATCCAGCGCCTGGTTCGCCCTTGCCGGGACTGCGCCCGCCGAACGCGCGAACAAGCCCGCGCGCGGCTCCGACTTCCTGAGATTCGTCGCCGTCGCCACCGTCGCCGCGGTGGTGAGCTGGGTGTTCCGGCTCGGCTGACCTGGGGCGCACTCGCGCGCCCTTTACGAGCGCTCCCCGGCAGGCCCATGATCGGCGCCAGAACGCGCAGCAAGCGCGCCTGGGAGGCGGGGATGGGACATCGGTCACTGCGGTGCGCGGCGTCGCTGACGCTCGCGCTGAGCGTCGCTGCCGGCTGGATCACACCGGGCGCGGCCGCCGACTTCAAGGGCAAGACCATCAGCATGGTCATCGGCTCGGAAGCCGGAGGCGGCTCCGATGCTTCGGGACGCCTGATGGCGCCGTTGCTCGAGAGGTACCTCCCGGGCAATCCGCAGATTGTCGTTCGCAACATGCCGGGCGCGCACGGCATGACGGCGCTCAACTACGTCGTCCAGCAGACCAAGCCCGACGGCCTCACCCTGATCGCCGCGTCGAGCGCCCAGGCGAATCCGATCACGCTCAAGAAGGACAAGGGCCTCTACGACCCGATGTCGTTCGCCTACATCGGCGGGCTCGGGCGCGGCGGCACGGTCGTGCTGGTCAATCGCGAATCCGAGAAGCGCCTGTTCGACCGCTCGGCCCAGCCGCTGTTTTTCGGCGTGCTCGACGGCACGCGCTCCGGCGAGCAGGTCGCCGTGTGGGGCATCGAGTATCTCGGCTGGAACGCGAAGTGGGTGGTCGGCTACCGCGGCACCTCGGCGGTGATGCTCGCGCTCGAGCGCGGCGAGGTCGACATGAACACCACCGGCAACATCTTCCACGTCAAGCGCCTCGTCGACACCGGCAAGTATCGCATCCTCAGCCAGTCGGGGTCGCTCGAGGGCGACCGCTTCGTCGCACGCCCGGAGTTCGGCGATGCGCCCGTGTTCGCGAGCCTGATGGAGGGCAAGATCGCCGATCCGATCGCGAAGCAGGCGTTCGCCTACTGGGAGGCGATCAACGGCCTCGACAAGTGGCTGGCGCTGGCGGCCGGCACGCCGGCCGACATCGTCGCGGCGTACCGCGCCGCGTTCGATCGGGCAGTCGCCGACCCGGACTTCGTCACCCTCGGCAAGCGGATCAGCGAGGACATCGCGCCGATGAGCCATCAGAGCGTCGAGTATCTGGTGGCCAAGATGTCGGGGACGACGGAAGAGGCCGAGGACTTCATCAAGAACCTTCAGCGCAAGCAGGGGCTGCGGGTCGAATAGGCGGACGGGTTCCGCAGGGGAGGAGAGGATGACGGCGTATCGTTGGATGCTGATTGCCGCGGTGGCGGCGTGTGTGGCTATCGTCGGGGCGGCGCGCGCGCAGACGGTGATCGAGGACTGGGGAGCCGCGAAGGCGCCGAAGGCGCCGGAGACGAAGCCCGTCACGGTCGATCCGGCGAAGACCGCGCTGTTCGTGATGGACTTCAACCGCAACAGTTGCGTGCCCGGGCGGCGCGAGCGCTGCGTCGCGGTGCTGCCGAAGGTGGAGAAGATCCTCGCCGCGGCCCGCGCCAAAGGCGTCGTCGTCGTTCATACGCTGTCGGGCACGACGACGCCGGCGGACATCGTCAAGGAGCTCACGCCGAAGCCGGGCGAGCGGGCGCTCAACGCCCCGATCGACAAATTCTACGGCAATGACCTCGAGAAGATGCTCAAGGACCGCGGCGTCGACACGGTGATCCTCACCGGGACGTCGGCCAACGGCGCGGTGCTGTTCACGGCAGGCGGCGCCGCGGTGCGCGGCTTCAAGGTGATCGTGCCGGTGGACGGCATGCCCGCCGACGACCTGTATCAGGAGCAGTTCGCGGCGTGGAACATCGTCAATGGCCCGACGGTGCGGGACAAGTCGACACTGACCCGCATCGACCAGATCACGTTCAAATAGAACGCGGTCAGGCGCCCGGGAACCCGAGCACCGCGCGGTACTTGTCCATCACCTTGCGGATGTCCTCGCGGTCGGCGCGGTTGACCATCGGGAAGCGGTCCTTCCACTGGAACGGACGCACGGCGTAGAAGATCGCGCGGCTGTTGGTGTGCTCGGCGGCGTCGCGCTGTTCCGGCGGCATCCGCGGATCGAGCGGGGTCGACCAGCAGCCATCGACGGTCTGGATGTCGGTGGCGGGATCGACGCGCGTCTCCATCGCCCACAGCACCTCCTGGAGGTTGGTGGGGTCGATGTCCTCGTCGACAACGACCACGTAGCGGCCGTTGCGGTTCGCCGCGGCGCAGTTGAGCGTCGCCATGCCGGCCTGCTTGGCATGACCCGCGTAGCGCTGCTTGATCGCGACCACGACCAGGTAGGAGTGATAGGCGTAGACGCCGACGACGTCGGGCACGCCCGCCGCCTCGATCTGGTCCCAGATCAGTCCGGAGCGGAACTGGATGCCGTCGACCGGAGCGCCCGGCCACTGCGGCGCCATGTTCATCAGGATCGGGTCGTTGCGGTAGTACACCGCCTTGACGCGGATGACCGGCTGCTTTTCGCCGGTGCCGGCGGTGCCGCCCGAGTAGTAGCCGGGCCATTCGCCGAACGGCCCCTCGTCGCGGGATTCCTCGGACGGCGGCGGCACCTCGCCCTCGATCGCCACCTCGGCCCGGGCCGGTATGGGCAGGCCGGTGAGGGGCCCTTTGATCACCTCGATCGGCTCACCCCTGAGGCCGCCGGCGTAGTCGAACTCCGATTTGCCCCACGGGAACTTGATGTGCGAGGTGAGGAACACCAGCGGATCGCCCCCGAACGTGGCGACGACGGGGCACGCCTTCCCCTGGTCCCAGTAGCGCTGGCAGATCGCGCGGCCCTGCTGGCCCGGGCTCATCCACAGCCCGAGCGTCGAGCGGTCGTGGAGCTGCATGCGGTAGGTGCCGACATTGACGTACCCCGACTCGGGATCGCGGTTGATCAGCGAGTCGCCGGTGCCGATGTAGCGGCCGCCGTCCCTGGCGTGCGAGCGCAGCGCCGGGAACCGCAGCAGGTCGATGTCGTCGCCGGTGAGCACGTTTTCCAGCACCGGGCCGGTTTTTACCTCGACCGGCGGGATCGGCTTGATGTCGCGGATCTTGCGCGACATCAGCCGGACCAGCTCCAGCTTGGGCCGGTCGTGCGGCACGCCGACGATCATCGCCACGCGCTTGGGCGAGCCGAGCGGAAGGCTCGCGACGCGAAAGCCCTTGGGATACCCCTTGATGTTGTCGAACAGCAGCATTGGCGGGACGGCGAGATGCTCGGACGAGGCCTCGGTCAGCGTGCCGATCTCGAGGTCCCAGTCGGCGTTGTCGATCTCGACCAGCTCGCCGATCGCGCGGCACTGCTCGATGAAGCTGCGGAAACCGTCGTACTGGTTGGTCATGACTCGGGAAACTCCTGAAGCCGACTATTCGGTGGCGGCGCGCGCCATCTCGACGAGGTTATCGGGGGTTGCGAAGATCCTCTGCACCAGCGCCTCGAGCTCCTCACCGGTCACGGGGCTCGGCGTGATCCCGATCTTTTCCGCGTCGGCGATGAACGCGGGATCCTTCATCGTCTCGTCGTAGGCCTTGCGCAGGGCGGCGACGCGGTCGGCCGGCACCTTGGGGCCGACGACGGTCGGCTTGCCGAAGATCGACGGCGAGGTGAACAACTCGGCGAGCTTGCGGCCGTCGTCGTCGCGCGCGATCTCTGTCAGCAGCGGCACGTCGGCAAGCTCGCGCGCCTTTTTGGGGCCGATCTGGACGAGGATGTTGATCTTGCGGTCGCGATACCACTCGCCGTAGGTGCCCTTGTCGCCGAACCAGCTCTCGCCGGCGCGGCCCTGCACCTCGCCGCGCTGCATCGCGAGATCGATCGCCACCGCTTCCTTGTAGCCGGTGATGACCCGGAATTTCGTCCCGGCGATCTGGTTGATGATCTTCGGGAACATGCCGCCGAGGGTGCCGGGCGACGTCGCCCCCATCACCACTTCGGAGCGTTTCGCGTCGTCGACGGTTTTGATGCCGGTCGTGGCCCAGGTCACGACGATCGTGCTCTCCTGGGTCATGTTGCCGATCCACTGGAACTCGGCGGCATCGAACTGCGCCTTGGCCTGCCCGAGGATCTGCACCAGCGGCACGGTGTTGAGGATGTTGCCGAGCACGGTCCCGTCCTGGGGCGCGACGCCGTAGATGAAATTGCCGGCCTGGATGCTGCCCGCGCCGGGGATATTCTGGATCACCGACTTCGGCGCGCCGGGGATGTGGCGGAAGATATGCCGGCCGATCAACCGGCCATGGATGTCGTAGGCGCCACCCGGGCCGGTCCCGATCACGAGCGTGACCTGCTTGCCCTTGTAGAAGTCGGCCACCGCATCGGCGCGCGCGGCGTGAGTGGCGACGATCGCCAACGCCACGCCGAGACACGCGGAGATCACCCGCATCGCTGCTCTCCCGAGAGGTATTTCGAAAAACGGATATTTTTTTCGAGGATTATCATGCGGGTCCAGGGCTGTCCAACGCCCGCGACGGCCATCGCGCGGACGTTCCCGTTGTGATCGCTTTCACCGCCGGAGTAGAGTGCCCGGCCATGATCAAATCCCCCTCCGTCACGCGTCGAAAGACGTCGCTCCGCGGCCGTCCCAGCACGCGCGACCCGATCGATGCCGGCAACCGCACGATCCTGATCGGCGTCAAGCTTTTGCAGGCAGTGGCGCAGATGCGCGAGCCCGCGACCCTCACCGAAATATCCCAGCGCACCGAGATGTCGGTGAGCCGCGCCTACCGCTATCTCACGAGCCTCGCGCAGACCGGCTTTCTCCAGCAGGACCCGGCGACCGGAAAGTACGATCTCGGTCCCGCCGCGATCGAGCTCGGCATCGCCGCGATGGGGCGGGTCGACGCGATCCGGCTCGCCTCCGACGCGATGCGCGAGCTCACCGAGGAGACGCGCCTCGTCTCGATCCTCTCCGTGTGGGGCTCGAACGGGCCGACGGTGATCAAGTGGGAGCAGGGCCAGCTCGATCTCGCGGTGCGAATCCGCGAGGGCCTCAACCTGCCGGTGCCGATCACCGCCGCCGGACGGCTGTTCCTGACCTATCTGCCCGAGCGAGAGCTGCGGCCGCTCCTCGACCGCGATGTTCGCGCCTGGAACGCCCAAGCGCCGGCGCGGCAGAAGCTCACCGAGAAGTCGCTCGGTTCGCTTCGCGCCGAGGTCCGTCGCCACGGCCTCGGCCGCGCGATCGGGCTGCGGACGCCGCACACCGCCGCACTTGCGGCGCCGGTGTTCGACGGATCCGGCCGGCTGTCGATGACGATCTCGATCCTCGGCGTCGCCGGGTCCTTCGACACCGACTACGATGGACCCCCGGCTCGGGCCCTCAAGGCCGCAGCGGAGAGACTCACCCGCACGCTGGGCGGCGTCGCGCCGAAGGCGTGAGCCCGCCCGCGCGACTCACTCCACGCGCAATCCCTGGCTCTGGAGCAGGTGCTTCATGTAGTCGGTGGCGTCCTCGGGCGTCTGCGCCAGGGCACGGATCAGGTACTCGACGTCTTCCTGCTGCATCGGCTGGAAGTCGTCGCTCATCTTCTTGCCCTGGTCGAGGAACTCGGGGTCCGCCACCATCTTGCGGAACGCGGCGCGGTAGGTTGCGACGATGTCCTTCGGCGTGTCGGGCATCAGCGCGACCCATTTGTCCATAGCGTTGATGTTCTGCCAGTAATCGAACGCCGCCTTCGCCTTCGGGTCGCTGATCTTGCCTTTCATCGCCTCGGGGAACACCGGCGCGTCCGGCAGCTCCGGGCGGCGCTTGAGCTCGCCGTTCTCGAGGATGCCCGACTGGTAGAGGATCTTGTAGTTGCCGCTGCCGGTGAACTTCTGGATCTGGAACATGTTGCCGGTCGAGGTCATGTCGACCTCGCCGCGCTCGAGCGCCAGCATCACGTCGTTGGTGCCGCGGTAGCCGACGATCCACTTGGCGTTCCAGCCGAGGAAGCCGATACCCCACGCGGTCATCTGCATGCCGGAGCGGGGCAGGGCGTCGATCGAGCCCATGATCGCTGGCGGCTTCGTCTTGTCGTGGAGGCGTTTCTCGCCGTCGACGCTCGACAGCAGGAAGGTGCCGCCGCGACCGACGCCGCCGATGATCTCGAACTTGGCCGGATCATACTGGGCGTTGGCCTTGCGGTAGCTGAGCGGGTCCGACTGGGTGCTCGAGTTCATCGCGACGGTGAGGCCGTCACGCTTGGTCTGCGTCACCATGTAGTTGAGCGCGGTCACGCCGTCCGCGCCGGGCACGTTGCGCGGCACGATGCTGGGATTGCCCGGCAGGTATTTGCCCATGAACTGCGCGATCAGGCGTCCCGCCGCATCGGTGCCGCCGCCGGCCGCGTAGCCGATGATCATGTCGATGCGCTTGTCCTTGAAGCTGACCTCGTCGGCGCGTGCCGAGGTCGTCGCGCCCAATATGGCGGCGGTGGCAAACAGTGCGAGCAGCGGTTTGGATAGCAGCATCGTCGTGTCTCCCTATCCCCAGCGCCGCGGCGACCCGCGGCGGTCCCGCTTTTTACGAATTGCGGGACATTCTTACGCTCACTGTGTCACAGGCGTCGGTGCCATGTCCACCGCGCAGAGTCGCCCAGCAAGGCCGGTTGTAAGATTTGAAAAATTCCTCTAATTTTTGAAAATACATCAGCTACGGGAGGACCCGCGATATGGCTACCGCCGTGATGCCCGCAAGGGCCGGAATGACCGCGAAGGAGGCCGATGCCGTCATCGCCTCTCTGACGAAGAAGGTGAACGAGCGGTGGGCCGCCGTGGTCGAGACCACGCCGTTCATGAACGAGCTCGTCGCCGGCAAGTTGCCGATGGCTACGATCCGCGAGTTCTACCGCAACTGGGCCTCGTTCGTGCCGACCATCAACTCCTGCTACACGACGCAGTTCTACAAGCACCTGTGGTTCTTCGTGTCGAACATCGACCTGATGAAGCCCTACACGGAGAAGGTGCTCGACGAGTTCGGTCATCCCGAGCCGCCGGGCCACATCCACATCCTGCTCGCCACGGGCCACGCGCTCGGCCTCAGCAGCGAGCAGATGCTGCAGACCCCGATGCTGCCGGCGGCGCGCTCGCTGACCGACTTCCATCGCACGCTGGTGAACGACGGTCTGATCCACGAGTACTGGTGCTCCGTCCTGTGGGAGCGCTCGTTCGGCGAGACCTGCCTCAAGTGGTTCAAGGCGCTGACGACGCACTACGGCCTCACGCCGGAGCAGGCCGACTACTTCAACAAGCACCACGAGGCCGATACGATGGATCACCTCGGCCGCGAGGAGCATTCGGCGGTCAGCCGTAAGGCGCTGAGCCGGCTGCTGCAGATGGGTGTCATCGAGCGCCCGGGTTACACGCTCGAGTACTGCGCGACGACGCCGGCGGATCTCTACGCCGAGATGCTGAACGCGGCCTACCGCGCGACGCACTAGGAAGCGGGCCGCGCTCGCCACGGGCGCGGCCGTTCCATTTCGCGTAGACTAAAGCCCTCACGGGAGGGCCGACGATGGTGATGAAGACCGAGCCGAGTCCGGCGCAGCGCGAGGCGTTCGACCGCGACGTCCGCGGCAAAAACCTGCTCGGCTACTGGATGATTCCGACCCGCAGCGACGGCTTCCGCGAGCCGAAGCCATCCTACGGGCCCTTCAAGTGGGACTGGCAGACGCTACGGCGCTCGCTCGCCGATGCGGTCGACAACGTTTCCAAGGAGGAGGCGCATCGCCGGTTCATCGGGTTCCAGCATCCCGATCTCAAGATGGGGACGACGCCGAACCTGATCCTCGGCGGGCAGTTGATCCTGTCGGGGGAGACGGCGCCGCCGCACCGCCACACCATGGATGCCGTGCGGTTCGTGGTCGAGGGCGACGGCAAGGGCTGCACGGTCGTCGAGGGCGAGCGATTCCCGATGCACAGGTGGGATCTCATCACCACGCCGAACTGGTCCTGGCACGAGCACGTCAACGACAGCGCGCAGGACACACTGTGGCTCGACGGCGCCGTCGCGCCGCTGATCGTCAACTTCAACATCGGTTTCGCCGAGCCCCACCAGAGCCCGCGCCAGGAGCTCACGGCGGACGAGGGCTGGTCGCGCCACCAGTTCGGTGCCCTGAAGCCGCGCGCACCGCGCCATTCGACCACCGCGCGGAGGCCGCCGTACCGCTACTCGTGGCAGGAGACGAGCGCCGCGCTCGATGCGCTGTCCGATGCCCCGGGCGATCCGGCCGACGATGTCGTCGTGCGCTACGCGGACCCGGTCACGGGCGGTCCGACGCTGCTCACCGTAGACTGCGAGATCCAGCGCCTGCGGCGGGGCTTCTCGGGCGTGCGCAAGCGCCATACTCATGCGGTCGTCTATCACGCGCTCGAGGGATCGGGCGCGACCGAGATCGGCGATCGGACCATCGAATGGCGCGCGGGCGACACCTTCCTCGTGCCGCTGTGGACCTGGCGCGCGCACCGCAACACAGGAAGCGGCCCGGCGCTGCTGTTCTCGATCAGCGACAAGCCGGTGATGGCCTCGCTCGGGTTCGACCGCGAGGAGACGGCGCGCTGAAGACGCGCCGTTCGGGGAACAAGAAAGGGGAGAGCGGATGCTGAACGTGCAGGACACCAAGGTCGGCATCCCGTGGGACAAGCGGACCTTCTTCGAGCAGTGGGTGGAGGACCACCTCAAGCTCGACCTGCACCGCGGCTACGCGGCGGGACCGCTCGGCCGGATGCCGGTGAAGCGCTGGCACGAGCGCAACATCTCGGCGACCTTCTTCGACTTTATCGGCGCCGAATCGCTCGCCGGCATGTATGTCGGCGAGATCGCGCCCGGTCAGTCGAGCGCGCGCGTGCGTCAGATCTACGACGAGGTCATCTACATCGTCTCCGGCCACGGCAACGCGACCGTGCAGACGCCGACCCGGACGATCTCGTTCGAATGGGGCAAGCACAGCCTGTTCGCGATCCCGCTGAACTGTCCCTACCAGCTCCACAACGGCTCCGGGCTGGAGCCCGCCCGCTTCATCAGCGTCAACACGATGCCGATGATGCTCAACATGTTCCGCGACACCGGGTTCGTGTGGAACACCGACCACGACTTCAAGCGCATCGCCGACGCGGGCGACCCCACCGACGCGATGCTCTACAAGCCCGACCCCGGGCACGACCGCACGGCGGTCGATCTCTACGACACGAACTTCGTGCCGAACGTGCTCGAGGTGCCGCGCGTCAGCTTCGCCGAGCGCGGGCACGGCAACAAGACGGCGTACTTCGAGCTCGCCAACAGTGCGCTGTCCTGCCACATGGCGGAGCATCCCGGGCTGCAGTTCTACAATCCGCATCGCCACGGCCCGTCCGGATTCGTCTTCACCATCGCCGGCAAGGGCTACTCGCTGATGTGGCTCGAAGGCGGCGCGATGGAGCGCTTCGACTGGCCCGAGGACGACATCGGCGTGATCGTGCCGCCGACGATGTGGTGGCACGGGCACTGGGGCACCGATCCGTTGAGCCTCCAGCTCGCGGTGAAGCTCTTCAGCCGCAAGCATCCCGTCAGCCACAGCTACGACGGCGTGCACAAGCACATCTCGAAGGGCGGCACGATCCTCCACTACAACGATCTCGACAAAGGGCTGCGCGAGCGGGTGTGGAGGATCTTCGAGCAGGAGTGCCGGAAGAACGGCTACGAGGTGAAGATCCCCGCGTAGCACACGAGACCGTGCACGCCGGCGCAAGATCGGCGGCGGGGAGATGCAGAAGCAGTGCTGGACCGCCGCCGTGCGGTCCGGAGGGAGGCGGAATGGGCGCGTTACGGTGGGGGGCGGCGTTCGCCGCCTCGGTCGCGGTGCTGGCGTCGCTCCCGGCGGCCGCGCAGACCGATTTCTACAGGGACAAGCAGCTCAAGCTGATCGTCGGCACCGACGCCGGCGGCAGCTACGATTTCTCGGGCCGCCTTATCGCGCGCCACATCGGCCGCGCGATCCCCGGGAACCCGCAGATCGTCGTGCAGAACATGCCGGGTGCGGCGAGCATGAACGCGGCCAACTACGTCTACAACGTGGCGCCGCAGGACGGGACCGTGATCGCCGCGTTCGTGCAGACGCTGCCGCAGACCCAGGTGTTCGGCGACAAGAACGTGAAGTTCGACGCCGCGAAGTTCCACTGGATCGGCAACCCGAGCTCGTCGGTGACCGTGGTGGTCGCCTGGCACAGCTCTCCGGTGAAGACGTTCGCCGCCGCCCTCGAGCGCCCGATCGTCATGGGCGCCGCCGGGCAGGTGGGACTGGACTTCACCATGCCGTGGCTGCTCAACAACGTGCTCGGGACGAAGTTTCAGGTCGTGCCCGGCTACAAGGGCGGCAACGAGATCGATCTCGCGCTCGAGCGCGGCGAGGTGTCGGGCCGTGCCGGGCAGTCCTGGGACGGCTGGAAGGTGACCCGGCCGGACTGGGTGCGCGATCGCAAGATCGTTCCGCTCGTCCAGATCGGCCTCGCCAAGGCCGGCGATCTCCCGGAGGTACCGCTGGCGCTCGATCTCGCCAAGACCGACGAGCAGCGGCGGATCGTCGAACTGTTCTCGAGCACCGTCGCCATCGGCCGCCCCCTCGTCACCGGCCCCCGGGTTCCCGCCGACCGCGTGGCGCTCCTGCGGGGGGCGTTCCGCGCGACGATGAGCGATCGCCAGTTCCTCGACGAGGCGGCGAAGACCGGCTACGAGGTCGCCCCGATCTACGGCGAGGATCTCCAGGCGCTCATCGAGCATCTGATGACGACGCCGCCCGACATCGCCGCCAAGGCCCAGCAGGCGATCGCCGCACGGTAGGGACTGTCCCACGCCTCCGTCCCGGTGGCGCCGCCGTGGGACACCTGCCGAACCGGGGATGTCGCTGATAGTATTGGGTGATTCGGCGATCCGAGCCCCACTGTCCCACTGTCCCACACTGGGCATTTGGGACACGTGGGACAGTTGGGACAGTTTTGCACAGCCGCGCGCGACGGACTTGCCGCGCGCCGGAGGAGGGACCCCGTGGCGCAGTTCCAGTCGCAGGCCGAGTTCTGGGACCACTACGTCCGGGCGCACCGCGATCCGAGGACGCGCCGGCTCCACTTCGCCGGGACGGCGCTCGCGCTGATGTGTTTCGCCGTCGCGGCGATCACGCGCACGCTGTGGCTCGCCATCGCGGCGCCCGCGGTGGGCTATGCGTTTGCCTGGATCGCCCACATCGCGGTCGAGGGCAACACGCCGGCCACCTTCGGTCACCCGCTGCGGTCGGTCGCGGCGGATGCCCGCATGTTCTGGCTGATGTGCCGCGGCCGGATGGACGACGAGGTGCGGCGGGTCACGGGCCCGGACCGCCCTGGCTGAAGCGTCCGCGCGGACGGCGCTATGCCGCGCCCACGGGCTATGCCGCGCGAACGGTGGCGATGAACGAGTCCACCTTCTCCCGCAGGACCTCGCTCTGCTTCGACATCTCCGCCGCCGATGCCAGCACCTCGCCAGCGGCGGCGCCGGTCTCGGCCGCGGACTGGGTCACGCCGCCGATGTTGCTGGAGACCTCCTGGGTGCCCTTGGCCGCCTGCTGGACGTTGCGGGCGATCTCCTGGGTCGCGGCGCCCTGTTGCTCGATCGCCGCCGCCACGGTCGTGGCGATCTCGTTGATCTGGCCGATGGTTGCGGTGATCGCCTCGATGGCGTGAACCGAATCGCCCGTCGCGCCCTGCATCTCCGAGATCTTCGTGCTGATCTCCTCGGTCGCCTTCGCCGTCTGGTTGGCCAGCGATTTCACCTCGGCGGCGACGACGGCGAAACCTTTTCCGGCTTCTCCCGCCCGCGCTGCTTCGATCGTCGCGTTCAATGCGAGCAGGTTGGTTTGTCCGGCGATGTCGTTGATGAGCTTCACGACGTCGCCGATGCGGTCCGCGGCGGCGGCGAGGCTCTTGATCTGAGCGTTGGTGCGGTCTGCCTGCTGGACCGCCTGGCGGGTGATCTCGCTCGACTGCCCGACCTGGCGGCCGATCTCGGCGATCGACGCCGACAGCTCCTCGCCGGCGGTGGCGACGGTCTGAACGTTCGCCGAGGCCTGCTCCGATGCCGCGGCGACGGCCGTCGCCTGGTGGTTGGTGCGCTCGGCGGTGGTCGCCATCGATTTGGCGGTGGCCTGCATTTCGGTCGATGCCGAGGAGACGGTGCCGACCACACCGCGCACCATCGCCTCGAATTCGTCGGCGATCTTGCGCAGCCCTGCCTTCCGCTCTTCGTCTGCCCGCTGCTTGGCGGACTCCTGCTCGGCCTGCATCTTTTCCTGCCGGGTGGTGAGAATGCGCTTCTCCTCGAGGTCGTAGGCGAGCTTGGTCTGGAGCGCCTTGAGGTAACGCAGCACCTTGCCGACCTCGTCGTCACGCGAGATGTCGATGTCCCGGCTGTACTCGCCCTGCATGATCGTGCGGATCTGCTCGGTGACCCCGTCGCAATCGCGGCGGATGCGATGCGCGGTCGTGGATGCGAACAGCATCGCGGCGGCCGCGCCGAGCGCGGCGACCGTATAGGTCTGCCAAACCGGCGCACCGGCGCCGGCCAGCACAGCGAGGCCCACGAATAGGGCGGCGAGGACCGCCGCATGACGCAGGAGCCGCGCAAGGAGCGAGCGATTGATCTTCGCGAAGCGACCGAGGAGGGACGTCGAGACCACGCGGCCGCGGTAGATCTTGCGCGCGCCCGCCTTCCCCGAGGCGAAGGCGGCGTAGCCGGCTTCGGCGGCGGCGCGCATCTCTCGCGGCATGGCGCTGCGGACCGACATGTAGCCGGTGATCGCCCCGTTTTCCTGGAGCGGAGTCGCGCTGGCGAGCACCCAGTAGAAGTCGCCGTTCTTGCACCGGTTCTTCACCGCGCCCGTCCAAGGCAGTCCGCTCTTGAGGGTGTCCCAGAGGTCGGCGAACGCCTCGACCGGCATGTCCGGATGGCGCACGATGTTGTGAGGAGCGCCGATCAGTTCGCTCTCGTCGAAGCCGCTGACCTTGAGGAACGTGTCGTTGACGAACGTGATCCTGCCCTTGGTGTCGGTCTTCGACACGATGAGCATGTCGTCGGTGATCGGGTATTCCGTCGTGGTGACGGGCAGATTCTTGCGCATGGCTGGCATCCAGTCGTTGGCGTTGCGGTACGCGGTACGCGGTACGCGGAGGAGCGTGCGGTACGCGCGATAGTGGGGACGTCGCCATGCGGCACGGGCAGACCGTTTGCGATGATGTGAAATCTCGGGCTGCCGACCTAACGACCAGTAAAATTCGAAGGATTTCTCCAAGCTAATTCAGGACATAGATCGATAACGTGGATCATCATTTTCGGGCGCGCGCCCGATGCAGGTAATTTTTTTTTGAGACGCGGGTTTAGGGCTTCACAAAGGCCCTCCCATGGGCCACTTAGCTTCGTAACCTGAACTTGACCGATTGCACCCGAACATCTGTCATGGCGCTGTCTTCCCGCCTTGCTGTCGCCGGCTCACCGTCCGCGTCACTGACATCCTGCGCCCATTGCAGCGTCAAATCGCTCGCGCTGTATGGTGCGCAGACTCCGGATGCCGCGAACGAAGTCGTCACCCTCCGTCGCGAATGCCGCCGCGTCTCGGCGCGACGGATGATCCTGCGCGCCGGCGAGGTGCCGCAGGAGATCTACACGCTGCTCGAGGGATGGGCGTACCGGTTCCTCCTGCTTCCGGACGGACGGCGCCAGATCCTCGGGTACTATCTCCCGGGTAACATCATCACCCTCGAGTCGCTGCACATGGCGCGCCTGCACATGTCCGTCCAGGCGTTGACCGACGTGACGCTCTGCGTCTTCGACATTGATCGGTTCAAACGGTTCGTCAAAGACCATCCCGGGATCGCCGACGAAGCCGAGCGCGCCTGTGTGCAGCGGACGATCCGCACCGACAATCGCCTGATGGATCTCGGCCGGCGCACCGCCCAGGAGAAGCTCGCACGGCTCATCCTCGACACCTACGTGCGGCTCGCCCGCCGCGGTCGCGTGGAAGGACGGACGTTCACGTGGCCGCTGCGTCACGAGCACATCGCAGACACGCTCGGACTCACGCCGGTGCACGTGAGCCGTACGCTGCGCGCCTTGCGGCAGCAGGACCTCGTCGACGTGCAGGGGCAGGCGATCACGATCCTCGACGATGCTCGCATGCTGATGACGGCCGGACTGCCCGAGGATTTCCTCGTGCCCGGAGTGCGGGCGAGCCACGGCTTCGGTCGCGACTAGTCAGCCACGCAGGTGACGGCGCAACGGCCGAGCGCAGAGCAGGATGGCCACGCCCGCGGCGCCGGCGACGCCCGCGATCATCGCGAAGAACTCGGCCTTTCCCATCGCACTCCAGAAGCTGCCGAGCCAGCCGGCGACGAAGTTGCCGGTGAAGCTCGTGGCGAGCCACACGCCCATCATCATCGACAGCAGGGATCCGGGCGCGACCTTCGACACCAGCGACAGGCCGACCGGCGAGACGTAGAGCTCGCCCCAGGTGACCAGCGCGAAGTAGACGAGCAGCCACAGCCAGCTCGCCTGGCCGTCCGTGCCGGCCTGCAATGCCGCCCCGATCATCACCACGTTGCCGGCGGCGACGCCGAAGCAGCCGAGCGCCATCTTCGTCGGCGTCGACGGCTCGCGTCGGCGGCGCGCCTGCGATCCCCACAGCGCGACGACGAACGGCGTGAACGCGAAGATCATGAACGGATTGAACGCCTGGAACCACGTCGTCGGTATTTCCCACGCGACGCCGAAAATGCCGAGCGATCGATCGGTGTTGCGATCGGCCCACAGGTTGATCGTGTTCCCCTGCTGCTCGTAGGTGGCCCAGAAGAACGTGACGAAGACGCTGATCGCGATCAGCGACAGGATCGCGTTCCAGTCGTCGCGGCCGAGCGGGGCGCGGGTGCCCGGGACCGTCTTGTAGCGCTCGTCGGCGGGCAGATGGCGCGTGCCCCACAGGTACACCGCGAGCGCGATCAGCATGCCGACGCCTGCGGCGCCGAATCCGTAGTGCCAGCCGGCGCGCTCGCCGAGTGTGCCGCAGACCAGCGGCGCGAGGAACGCGCCGAGGTTGATGCCGACGTAGAACACGGAAAACGCGCGATCGCGACGCGGGTCGCCGGGCGCGTACAGCGCGCCGACCTGGGTCGAGATGTTGGGCTTGAAGCAGCCGTTGCCGAGAATGAGCGCGAGCAGCGCGAACAGGAACAGCGCCTCGACGGCCATCAGGAAATGGCCGATCGCCATCAACACCGCGCCGATCACCACCGTGCGGCGCTGGCCGAGAACGCGGTCGGCGAGCAGGCCGCCGATGATCGGGGTGAAATAGACGAGGCTCGTGTAGAGACCGTAGATCAGCGACGACAGCGGCTGCACGTCGAGCGGCCCGAAGACGACCTCGAGCGCACGCTGGAAGCCGCCGAGTCCGACCACGTGCCCCGCCTGTTCGGGGCGGAGCAGGTAGTTCGCCATATAGAGCACGAGAAGGGCGCGCATCCCGTAGTACGAGAAGCGCTCCCACATCTCGGTCGCGAACAGGAACGAGAGGCCGCGGGGATGGCCGAGCACGTCGCCGCCGGCGGGCGACGCGGCGACGCTCCCGAGCGACTGCGGAAGCTCCATGCGGCGACGGTGCCCGCTGGCTACCGGGTACTGGCCTGCCGGCGCGTGTAGCTGATCCGCCACACGGTGTTGTTGCCGTCCTCGGAGAACAGCAGCGAGCCGTCCTTGGCGACCGCGAGGCCCACCGGCCGGCCGAGCACGCCGCCGTTGGGATCGACGAGGCCGGTCAGGAAGTCCTCGTACTCGCCGGTCGCCTTGCCGTCCTTCATCGGCAGCCGCACGAGCTTGTATCCAGTGCGCTGGTCGCGGTTCCACGATCCGTGCATCGCGACGAAGGCGCTGCCCTTGTACTCGGACGGGAACTGGTCGCCCTCGTAGAAGACGATGTTGAGGGGCGCCGAGTGCGGCTGGAACAGCACGTCGGGCACGGTGACCTGGTTCTTCAGGTCCGGGCGTTTGCCGGCGAGCGAGGGCTCCTCGTTCGCGCCGATGTAGTACCACGGCCAGCCGTAGAACTTCCCGGCCTGCACGTGAGTCGCGTAATCCGGCGGCAGATTGTCCCCGAGGCCGTCGCGCTCGTTGACCACGCACCACAGCTCGCCGGTGCCGGGCTGGACGGTCATCCCGGCGCAGTTGCGCAGGCCGGTCGCGAACACCTTCAGGTTCTTGCCGTCGGGATCGACGGACAGCACGTCGGCGCGCCGTTCCTCACGACCCCACGCGGCGCCGAGTGCATGCGACTTCGCCCAGGCGTCGAGGCCGCCCGGCGGGTCGGCCGGCATGCCGTCGGCGATGTTCGACGAGGAGCCGACCGCGATGTACAGCGTCTTGCCGTCGGGCGAGAAGGCGAGGTCGCGGGTCCAGTGGCCGCGCTGGGTGGTGGGGATTCGCGGAACCACCACCTCCATCGGCCCGGCGGCCGTCAGCGATCCGGCTTTGTACGGAAAGCGCACGACCCGGTTGGTCTCGCCGACGTAGACGTATCGCGGGTCGTTCGCCGGCCACAATGCGATGCCGTACGGTCGGGCGAGGTTCTCCGCGAAGCGGGCGCTCTCCACGGTGCCGTCGGGCTTGAAGCGAATGGCGCGAATGGCGCCCTTGCCGGTGACCGATTCCGCGTCCTCGGAGATCGCGAAATCGTTGCGTCCGCCGGATTCGGCGACGAAGATCGTCCCGTCCGGGGCGACGCGGATCACCCGTGGCGTGTTCAGATCCTTGGCGATCACCTCCGCCTTGAAGCCCGGCGGCAGTTTCGGGCCCGCCGCCGGCAGCGGCTTCAGCTCGGCGCGAGACGCGGCGGCGCCGGTGGCGTAGGGCTCCGGCAGATCCTGCGGGCGGATCAGGCGGCGGACGCCGGGAGAGTCGGCCTTCCAGTCGCCGAACGCGTCCTTTCCGGTCCGTAGCGGCGCGTCGGCGGCGATGGCGGGAGCCGCCGCGACCAGCAGCCCCAACGAAAGCATTGCGCTCACACAGCGAAGATCGACCATCGATGCCTCCCATATCACCGGAACGTTATGGAATGTTATCGCCTGGCGGCGGCTCCGGGGCGTAACTATCGCATGGCCTTTCGGCGGGGCCAAACGGGCCCCGGATCCGCGGCCCCCGGATCAATTCGCGGCGGAAATCAGCGCGATTCTGCTATAGTCCGCCCCACGCGACGGAAAGTCTCAATGGACGACGCCACACCGAATTTGCGCCAATCCGCGGCGCTGCGATCGCTCAAGTCGAGTTGCCCGCTGCTCGCCCATTCCTGCTGGGATGCGGTGCCGGTGGTGCTCGGAGTGCTTCACTGCGCGGCGGTGGTCTCGCTGGTCGCGTTCTTCCATGCGACGAGCTGGCCGGTGTTCCTCGCCTGCGCCGCGGTCTACGCGGTGAGCATCTCGTGGAGCATCAACTCGATCGCGCATAACTTCATCCACAATCCGTACTTCACCTGGCATCCGCTGAACCGGGCGTTCAGCGTCCTGCTGTCGGTGACGATCGGGTTCTCGCAGGCGATGTATCACTACGTCCACCTGTGGCACCACGTCGGCAACATGGACCGGCCGGGGCCCGACGGAACGACGATCGACTACCTGTCGATCTATCGCTACGGCAAGGACGGTCGTCCCGAAAATCCATGGGCGTACACGTTCAAGAGCTACTTCCGGGACGATCCCGGCGAGCTGTTGCGCCGCATCGCCGCCAAGCACCCCGAGGACGCGCGCTTCGCCAAGATCGAGCTCGCCATCGTCGCCGTGTTCTATGCCGCGCTCCTGTGGATCGACTGGCGCGCCGTCCTGGAGCTGGTGCCGTTCTACTATCTCGGGCAGTCGCTCTCGTCGCTCAATGGCTTCTACGAGCACTTCGGCGCCGATCCCGACCGGCCGATCGCGTGGGGCGTGTCGACCTACAACAGGCTCTACAACTGGACGTGGATGAACAACGGCTATCACGCCGAGCATCATTACCGTCCGAAGGTGCACTGGACGCAGATGAAGGCGCTGCACGCGGCCATCGCCGACCAGCAGAAGGCGGCGGGCGTCCGCGTCATCCACTGGTCGCATGCGCTCGGGTTCCTCGAACGCTCGTTGCCGGCGCGCTGATCCGGGCGAGGGACGATGACCGGACCGATTCTCCGTCATCTCCGCCACCACATCCGCTTCTATCTTTCGGCCCTCGCCGGAGCGATCGTATGGCCGGCGCTGGTCGGCGTGCCGCCGGGGCTGCGCACCGTCGCCGCCGGCAATGCGTTCTTCGTCAGCTATCTCGCGTCGGTGGCCTTCCTCATCGCCGGCTCGACGCCCGATCAGCTCCGCCGGCGCGCGGCGTCCGAGGACGAAGGCATCACCGTGATCATCGTCATCACCGTCTTCGCGGTCGTCGTCAGCTTCTATTCAATCTTCGCCTTGCTCGGCTACAGCCGGTCGCCGGGAGCATGGCACCTCGCGCTCGCCATCCTCGGGGTCCCGCTCGGGTGGCTCACGTTCCACACCGTGATGGCGTTCCACTACGCGCACCTCTACTACGGCCAGGTGCAGCGGAAGGGCGACCCCCGCCGCGATGCCGGTGGCCTGATCTTCCCCGGTGACGAACTGCCGGTGGCGGTGGACTTTCTCTACTACTCGTTCGTTGTCGCCATGACCGCGCAGGTATCCGACGTCCAGGTCTGCTCGTCGGGCATGCGCCGGGTGACACTCGGGCACGGCATCATCTCGTTCTTCTTCAATGCGGTGATCCTCGCGTTGGCGGTGAACGCCGCCGCGGAGCTGACGCGGTGATGGCGGACGCCTCGCTCGCCGAAGCCTTCGAGCATCACCGCGCCGGACGGCTGCGGGACGCCGAGAGGATCTACCGCGCGGTCCTGTCGGGCGCTCCCGCGAATGCCGCCGCCCTCCATCATCTGGCGCTGGTCGAGGCGGCCCAGGGACGGCTCGCCGAGGCCGACGAGCTGATGTCGCGCTCGGTCGCGCTGGCGCCCGGGAACGCCGACTGGACCTTCAACCTGGGGAGGCTCGCGGCCCTGCGGGGCGAGCTCGAACGAGCCCGCGACCTGTTTCAGCGGGTTGCCGATGGCGAGCCGGAGAACGTCGATGCCCTGATAGCGCTTGGGTCGGTCCTGCTGCAGCTCCGCAAGCCCGACGAGGCGAAGCGGTGGCTGGAGAGGGCGGCCGCGCTCGCGCCCGCCCGCCCGGACCTGCTGACCACCCGAGGCCTCGTCGCCCAGGACACGGGGGCTCCGGCGGACGCGGAGCGCTTGTGCCGCGAGGCGATCCGCCGAGCGCCGCAGTGGCCGGACGCCCACACGAACCTCGGCTATGTCCTGCGCCGTCAGGGACGCCACGCCGACGCCGAGGTCGCCTGCCGCGAGGCGCTGGCGGTCGATCCGAACCACGCCGATGCGCTCGTCAACCTCGGCCTCGTCTGTCAGTCGCTGAAGCGGCCGGACGATGCGATCGAGACCTTCGGTCGCGCGCTGAAGGTCCGTCCGGCGTCGATCGAGGCGCGGTACGGGCTCGGAGCCTCTCTGATCGCGGTCGGACGGCTGGCCGAAGGCCGGCCGGTGCTCGAGGCGCTTTGCGCCGAGCAGCCGCGGAACTGGAACGTCCGCTGGGCCAATCTCATCGGTCTCCCCATCGTCTACCGCAGCGACGACGAGATCGCTGGGGAGCTCCGGCGCTTCTCCGACGAACTCGGGCGGCTCGAGCGCGACGTCGAGGCGCACCTCGCCACCGACGCTGCGGAGATGGCGGCGGCGCTCACGCTCGGCACCGCGTTCCACCTGCACTACGCCGGCGGCGACGTCCGCGACCTGCAGGACCGCTACGGCAAGCTCATCGGGCGGATCGCGGCGGCGGCCTATCCGGAGCATGCCGAGCGCGCGCTGTCGCGGCCGCCGACCGCAGGCCGACGCCTCCGCGTCGGCTTCGCATCGTCGTTCCTCCATCACCACAGCATGATGAAGACCCACGGCTGCTGGATCAGCGATCTGCCGCGCGACCGTTTTGAGGTCATCGTGTTCCAGCTCGGCGGTCCGAGCGACTGGCGGACGGAGCAACTGAAGGCCGGGACGACGTGGATCGACTGCGCGGCGCTCGACCAGAGGGCGTTGGTCGCGCGGATCGCCGCCGAGCGTCTCGATGCCATGATCTGGCCCGACATCGGCATGGACCCGCAGGTGCAGGTGCCGGCAGCCCTCCGATTGGCACCCCTGCAGGCGGTCGGCATCGGCCATCCCGTCACCACCGGGTTCCGGACCCTGGACGCGTTCCTGTCCAGCGACGCGATGGAGGGGCCCGACGGCGAGCGGCACTACACCGAGCCGCTGGTGCGCCTGCCCAACCTCTCGGTCTCCTATCCGTGGCCGCCCGACGCGGTGGGGGACGCCCCGGCGGACATGCGGCGCCTGCGGTCGCAGGGCCGCGTCGTGTTTCTCTGCGCACAATCGCTGTTCAAGCTGATCCCGGCGCAGGACGACGTCTTCGCCCGTATCCTCGCCGGCACGCCCGACTCCGTTCTGGTCCTCATCTCCCACAGCGCGTCGGCGGTGACGGATGTGATCCGCGGCCGGGTCGCGGAGCGCCTGCGCGCCCGCGGGGTCGGCGAGGACCGCGTCGTGTTCCTGCCGCGCCTCAGCCAGAGCGACTTCCTCGCCGCCAACCGGGCCGCCGACATCGTCCTCGATTCGTTCGGCTGGTCCGGCTTCAACTCGACGATGGAGGCGCTGGCGATGGGCGCGCCCGTGGTGACCTGTCCCGGCGCGACGGTGCGCGCGCGCCATGCCTATGGCGTCCTCAGGATGGCCGGACTCGACGATCTGGTCGCCGCGACGCCCGACGAGTACGTGGCACTCGCCGTGCGGCTCGGGCGCGATCCGGCGCTCCGCCAGGAGATGGCGGCCGCGGTCAGCGCGCGGCGGTCCCGCGTGTTCGGCGACGGGACGGCGGTTGCCGCATTCGCCGAGTGGATCGACAGCGGCGTGCGTCGGCGCGAGCGAGATCATGAGCGACGCTGAGCCACAGCTCGCCGACGCCTTCGCGCACCATCGCGCCGGTCGGCTCCCCGAGGCGGAGGCGATCTATCGGCGCATCCTCGACGGGAACCCGCGCCACGCCGAGGCGCTGCATCACCTCGGGCTGATCGCCGCGTCGCGCGGCGACCTCGACGGGGCCGACCGGCTGATGGCGGCCGCAGACGAGGTCGCGCCCGACGTCGCGCCATGGCGGCTCAACCACGGCAAGGTGGCCGCGCTGCGCGACGATCTCGCGTCCGCCGAACGCCTCCTCGGTAGCATTGCCGTCGCCGATCCGCTGGGGATCGATGCCCGTATCGCGCTTGCGCGCGTGCTTCTGCAGGGTGGCCGATCGGACGCGGCGCGCGCGTGTTTGCGCGAGATCGAGTCGCGCGGGGCCGAGCGGCCGGACCTGCTCGCGGCTCTTGCGCTGGCCGAGCAGGCGGCTGGGGCCGCGACGGAGGCGGAGCGGCTCGCCCGCGAGGCAGTTGGGCGTGCCCCGCGATGGCCGGACGCGCAGGCGACGCTGGCGACGGTATTGCGTCTGCAGGCGCGCCGCGCGGAAGCGGAGGCGGCGTACCGCGCGGCGCTGTCGCTCCAGCCCGACAACCCCGACGTGCTCACGGAGCTTGGATCGTTGTGCGCCACCGACCACCGGCCGGAGGAGGCGCTGGGGTATTTCGACCGTGCGCTGGCGGTGCGGCCGGGGGATCCGCAGGCGAGGTTCGGTCGCGCGACGGCGCTGATCGCCGCGGGCCAACCGGCGCCCGGACGCGCTCTGCTCACCGAATTGATCGCCGCCAATCCGCGCGACTGGCGCGCGCGGTGGGCGCATCTGCTGTCGTTTCCGAAAGCCTATGACAGCGACGCCGAGATCGCCGCCGAGCGCGCGCGCTTCGCCGACGAGATCGCGCGGCTGTCGGACGACGTCGAGCGGCATCTCGCGTCCGATCTGCCGAAGATCCTCGCTGCCGTCAGCTCGGCGACCGACTTCTATCTTCACTACTCCGGCGGCGACGTTCGGCCTCTCCAGGAGCGCTACGGGCGTCTCATCACCCGCGTCGCCCAGGCCGCGTATCCCGAGCATGCCGCGCGGCCGTCGCGCGCCACGGCCGGAGAACGCATCCGCGTCGGGTTCGCGTCGTCGGCACTTCACCGCCATAGCGTGATGAAGAGCCACGGCTGCTGGATGACGGATCTGCCGCGCGACCGGTTCGAGGTCACCGTCTTCCGGCTCGGCGGTCCGGTGGACGACTGGACGGAGCGGCTGCGCGGGACCGTGCGGTGGATCGACTGCGGCGGGCTCGATCAGAAGGCGCTGATCGCGCGGATCGCGGCCGAACGGCTCGACGCGCTGATCTGGCTCGACATCGGCATGGACGCCCTGGTGCAGGTGCCGGCGGCGCTGTGGCTTGCGCCGGTGCAGGCGACGGGCTTCGGCCACCCGGTCACGAGCGGGCTGCCGTCGATCGACGCCTATCTCACCGGCGAGATCATGGAGCCGGCGAACGCCGACGCGCATTACACTGAACGCCTCGTGCGGCTGCCGAATCTGTCGGTGTCCTATCCCTGGCCCGAGGAGCGCCCCGGCGAGGTGCCGCCGCAGGTGCGCGCCCTGAAGGAGAGCGGCCGGCCCGTGTTCGTCTGCGCGCAGTCGCTGTTCAAGCTGCTGCCGATTCAGGACGAAGCCGTCGCGCGCATCGCTCGCGCGCTGCCCGGCGCGGCGTTCGTCTTCATCGCGCACCTGTCGCCCGCGATCACCGAGGTCCTGCGGCGGCGCCTCGCCCGTCGGCTCGCCGCCGACGATCTCGACGCCGAGGGGCGCGTCCTGTTCCTCCCGCGCCTCTCCCAGTCGTCGTTCCTCGCGCTCAACGCTGCCGCCGACGTCGTCATCGATTCGCTCGGCTGGTCGGGCTTCAACTCGACCCTCGAGGCCCTCGCGATGGGGGCGCCCGTGGTGACGATGCCGGGCGACACTATGCGCGCTCACCACACGCACGGCATTCTCACCATGGCCGGCCTGACGGAGCTGATCGCGCCCGATCTCGACGGATACGTCGCGCTCGCGGTGCGGCTGGTGCGGGATGGGGAGTTCCGCGCCGCGATGCGTGCGCGAATCGCCGAGCGCGCGGGGCGCGCCTTCAACGACCCGTCACCCGTCGCGGCACTCGCCGAGTGGCTCGAGCGCACGGTCCCGGACCGTGCGCGCGCTTGATTTTCAGACCGTCCTCGGGAATAAGCACCGGGCACGCCACGTTGCGCACCGTTTACCCAGTCGGGAAAGGACCGCCATGGCCGCCATCGACAAGCTGACCGCCGGATTTCGGGTCTTCCGCGCCAAGTATTTCGATCAGCGGCCGGAGATCTACGAAGACCTCGTCAAGGTGGGGCAGAGCCCCGGTGTCATGGTCATCGCGTGCTCGGATTCCCGCGTCGATCCGGCGATCCTGCTCAACGCCGAGCCCGGCGAGCTGTTCGTCGTGCGTAACGTCGCCAACCTGGTGCCCCCGTACCAGCCCGACGGCCATTATCACGGCACCAGCGCCGCGCTCGAGTTCGCGGTCCGCGACCTCGGCGTGCGCGACGTCGTCGTGCTCGGGCATTCGCGGTGCGGCGGCATGGAGGCGCTCCGGCGCAGCCTGACCGGCAACCCGGTCGCACGCGAGTTCATCGGACCGTGGGTCTCGATCGTCGAGCCGCACACGTGCAGCCACGAGGCCGCCGACGCGGAGCTGTCGCGCCGTCTCGAGGAGGCGGCGATCCGCACGTCACTGACGAATCTGCGGACGTTCCCGTGGGTGGCCGAGGCCGAGCGCACGGGCAAGCTCGCGCTCCACGGCTGGTGGTTCGACCTCGAGGCCGGCGCCCTGTTCGGGGTTCAGCCCGACGGCGAATTCGCGCAGATGAGCTGAGGCTCAGGCGGCGCGGGGAGTCGGCCGGTAGAACGGCTTGTCGCCGACGATCGTCGTGCGGTGCATGCGGCGGATGTCGGGAAGGCCGTAGCCGCCGACCGCGCGGTGCACCAGGCAGCGGTTGTCCCACATCACGAGATCGCCGTCCTTCCACGTGTGGCGGTACTGGAACCGGCGCTCCTTGACGAAGGACGCGAACAGCCGGTCGAGCAGCGCCTGGGCCTGGTCGTTCGGCATGTCGGCGATGCCGATGGTGAAGCGCGGCGAGATGTAGAGCGCCTGGCGCCCGGTCTCGGGATGGGTGCGCACCAGCGGCTGCCGCACCTCGGCGGTCTCCTGCGCGCGCGCCTCGTAGTACTCCTTCGCGCCCGGCCGGTCCGGCGAGATCGTGACACGCGGGTTCTTGGTCTTGCTGACGTGATGGATGCCGTAGCGGCCTTCGATCTGGCGCTTGAGATCGGCCGGCAGCGAGTCGTAGACCTGGTACATGTTGCAGAACTCGGTGTCGCCGCCGCGCGACGGGTTCTTCACCGCGTACAGGATCGTCGTCTGGCACGGCTCGGGCAGGTGCGACGAGTCCGAATGCCAGAAGTCGCCGGCGTCGACGATGCCGACCGCCGTGCCGTCGGGACGGATCTCGTTCGAGAGGATCAGGATGTCGCGGTCGTCGGGATGGGTGTAGGGCGAGCGGTCCTGCGCCTCGAGCGGCCCATACTGACGCGCGAAGGCGGCCTGCTGCGCGGGCGTCAGGTGCTGATCGCGGACGCACAGAATCGGGTTGGCGAGGAACGTCTGCCACAGCGCCTGCTTGTCCTCGGACGACAGCGGCTTCGAGCAGTCGAGGCCGAGGATCTCGGCGGCTCCGGCATCGGAGAGCTTGTTCACGGTGAACGACATCGCTGCCTCGCTACGCGGCTCGATCGGCTGACGCGGTGGTGTGCGGGGAAGATAAGAACCGCGGCGCGGCCGGTCAACGCCGCGCCGTGTTTCAAAAACAGGCCCGCGGCTGTTTCAAAAACACCGCAGTTCAGCGGATTTCGAGCGCCTCGCGCGCGGCGTCCAGCGCCGGCGCCGCATGGCCGTACACGGCCGACGGCTGCAGGGCGGTTCCGTGCAGCTTCTCCGCCGCCGTCCGGCCGTGGCCGGTGAGGACGAGGATGGTGCGGGCGACGCGGGCGCGATGGCCGGCCTCTATGTCGGTCTCGTTGTCGCCGATCATGATGCTGCGGGGGAGATCGATGCCGAGGTCGCCGGCGGCTTTCACCAGCATCCCGGGATTGGGCTTGCGGCAGTCGCAGTCGCGCCGATACGCGCCCTCGCCGGCGTCGGGGTGATGCGGGCAGTAGTAGATCGCGTCGACGCGCGCACCCTCCGCGGCGAGCAGATCGGACATCCTGCGATGGATCTCGGCGAGGCCGGACTCGGTGAGCATCCCGCGCGCGATCGCCGACTGGTTGGTGATGACGACCAGCGGAATACCGGCATCGTTGATGCGCCGGATCGCCTGCCCGACGCCCGGCGCGAGGACGACCTGATCGACGCGGTTCAGGTAATCGACCATCTCGAGAACGACCCCGTCGCGATCGACGAAGATCGCCGGCCGCATCGCGCGTAGGGCGGGCTCGGGCGGACTCGGGGCCATGCTTCTCGGGTGCCGTTTCCGTTGAACTGAAATACATTTAGCACATTCGCGGCCGTGGCCGTCGAATGCCGAGGAGAGCACGATGGACAGCAAGTGGTCGGATGAGGAAGCGCAACGAATGGTCGAGCGGTACGCCCAGCAGGGCGTCGGCAGCGACCTCGCGCTTCGCGTCTACACGTCGCGTCTCCTGGGCCGCGATCCGGCGCTCGTGCTCCACGGCGGCGGCAACACCAGCGTGAAGACGACTCTGCCCGACCAGCTCGGCCGTCCCGTCGAGGTGCTGTGCGTCAAGGGCTCTGGGTGGGACATGGCGGACATCGAGCCGCAGGGTCTTCCTGCGGTGCGGCTCGCGCCAATCCGCGAGCTGCGCGCGCTGGCCAGGCTCTCCGACGAGGACATGGTCAACGCCCAGCGCATCAACCTGCTCGACGCGTCGGCGCCCAATCCCTCGGTCGAGACCCTGCTGCACGCCTTCCTGCCGCAGAAGTTCGTCGATCACACGCATTCGACGGCGGTGCTCGCGGTCAGCGATCAGGTCGACGGCGAGGCGATCTGTCGTGACGTCTACGGCGACCGCATGGCCTACGTCCCTTACATCATGCCGGGCTTCCAGCTCGCGAAGAAGGCGGCCGAGGTGTTCGAGGCCCACCCCGCTACCGAGGGGATGATCCTCGAGCGCCACGGCATTTTCACCTGGGGCGCGACCGCCCGCGAGGCTTACGAGCGCATGATCGCGATGGTCAGCCTTGCTGAGCGGCGGGTTCAGAAGGGCCGCAAGCAGGTCTTCGCCTCCGCCGAGATTCCGAAGGACGTCGCGTCGGCCACCGACGTCGCGCCCATCCTGCGGGGTCTCGCCGCGGTGCGCGGGAAGGACGGCACGACGCGGATGATCCTCGATTTCCGCACGACCCCCGCCATTCTGAACTACGTCAACGGGCGCGACCTCGAGCGCTACTCGCAAGTCGGCGTCGTGACGCCCGACCACACGATCCGCACCAAGAACTGGCCAGTGGTGGTGCCGGCGCCGCGCGCGTCGCGTCTGGACGACTTCCGCGCGGCGGCGCAGGCGGCGTTCGACCGCTACGTCGCGCGCTATCACGAGTACTTCAAACGGCACAACGCGGCCCAAGAGCAGCCCAAGGTCGAGCTCGACCCGATGCCGCGGGTCATCCTGGTGCCCGGCCTGGGGCTGTTCGGCGTCGGGGGGAGCAAGTCGGCGGCACGCATCGCGAGCGACATCGCCGAGAGCACGATCTCGACGATCACCGAGGCCGAGGCGATCGGCTGCTATCAGTGCGTTTCCGAGCGCGACATGTTCGACATGGAGTACTGGTCGCTCGAGCAGGCGAAGCTCGGAAAGGCCAAGGAGCCGCGCCTCGCGCGACATGTCGTCGCGATCACCGGCGGCGCGTCCGGCATCGGCAAGGCGACCGCGGCGGCGTTCAGGGCGGAGGGCGCGGAAATTGCGATCCTGGACCTTCCCGGAGATGCGTTGGTTTCCGCGGCGAAGGCCCTCAAGGCGACCCCGGTTCCGTGCGACGTCACTGACGCCGCGTCGGTGAAAGCGGCGTTCGCGACCGTCGCCGAGACGTTCGGCGGGGTCGATGTCGTCGTCTCCAACGCCGGGCGTGCGTGGCAGGGCGTTATTGGCGATGTCGACGAGGCCGTGCTGCGGGAGAGCTTCGAGCTCAACTTCTATGGCCACCAGCGGGTGGCCCAAGCGGCGGTCGCGATCATGCGCAGGCAGGGGATGGGTGGCGTCCTGCTGTTCAACGTCTCGAAGCAGGCGCTTAATCCGGGACCGGGCTTCGGCCCGTACGGCCTCCCCAAGACGGCGGCGCTGGCGCTGATGCGGCAGTACGCGCTCGATCACGGTGCCGAGGGCATCCGCGCCAACGCCGTCAACGCCGATCGCATCCGCTCGGGGCTGCTGACCGCGCAGATGATCGCCGAGCGGGCGAAGGCGAGGGGCGTCTCGACGGCCGAGTACATGGGCGGGAATCTTCTCGGCCGCGAAGTGACCGCCGAGGACGTGGCGCAGGCCTTCATCAGCCTCGCGCTCGCCGACAAGACCACGGGCGCGATCCTCACGGTCGATGGCGGCAATATCGCCGCCGCGGTCAGGTAGGTAGCAGCAGCAATTCCCTGTTCTGCGGGGAATTTACAGCGAATCAATTCCTTTCAACGTGCCAGCAATTCGGCGCGAAGTAGCTGCAACGATTCGCATATAACTGTTCCCGCGCTGCGTGGAACAGGCAATTAGGCCTGTAAAACAGGGGATGCACCTGTAGCGGGTCAACGGCTATCTCGCAGATGAGCGCCGAGCCGTGAGTCCGATCGCACAGGCAGCAGGCGCCGCGAAATAGTACAGGACTAGAAATCCGGGATTGGCGACGGCCATGAGGGCCGGTCCGACGAGGCACACAGCGATAGCTACGCAAAGCAGAATTATTTTCATGAGAGTCGGTCTGTCCCCACGTTCAGTTCAGATACGTAGGGCTGCTCTGATCATCTACCGCAAACCCAACACCCGCGGAGCTGCTTTGAAGTTTATGTCGTCCAAGCGCGAATTCTCAAGGTGGGTTCCTGTCCAGCTAGCATACGCAGTTGCCTGAGGATGTTGGGACGCCGTCGCTCCGCGGCAATTGCGTGCCGGAGTACGCGCGCGACGAGACGATTGTCGCCTTCTTCCATCGCATCTTCGCTGAAGCGCTGGCGCGGCGCTGAGCGCTTCGCCGACGCTAATGCGCGCCTCGAGCGCCGTCGGGGGAGTGTGTGCTGGGAAGCTGTACGCGAGGACGCCACCGCGGGCTGCCGGAGCTCTACCTCTATGAGGTGAAGCCGGAGCACACGGCAGCTAAAGGTGTCGAAACGCGAATTATCGGCGTTGCTGACCCGCTCAGCATCAAACACGTGAGCGATGCAGCGGCGCCCGTACTGGAAGCTGTGAGCTCGCGTACTTATGGTTTGTGACCGGGTGGCGTTCAACTTTCCGTTAGCGCGATCTGCGACCAGGGTTGCGGCTCACGGCTGGTCCGGCGGAATAGGGCCTTTCCGTTCTGGTCGATCACGTCCCGCGATCGAACTTTCACAAATTAATGATTATTAACGCCGCAGCTTTTCGGTCTCTCTTCGCGACGCGTAGGCCCCGTGGGGCGCATGTGTCAGGAGAGTGCCGTGTCTGTCGATCTTTCTGGTTTTCATCTCACGTTCGATGACGAGTTCAACAGCTTCAGCGCGTCGCCCGACGGCAACGGCACCAAGTGGGAGACGAAGTACTGGTGGGGTGGCCGCTCACTGGGCAGCAACGACTTCTACCTCGATCCGAGCGTCGGTGGGCTCGGCGAGACGCCGTACAAGATCGTCAACGGCGCGCTCGACATCCATGCCCAGCCGACGACGCCTGAGCTCCAGGCCGCCGGCGTGACGCAGACGTTCACCACCGGGCAGATCGACACGCATAACTCGTTCTCCCAGGAGTACGGGTATTTCGAGATGCGTGCCCAGATGTCGGGCGCCTACGGCACCAACAACGCGTTTTGGCTCATGCCGATGTCGGGACCGTGGCCGCCGGAGATCGATGTCACCGAGGTGCTCGGTCGCGATCCCAAGACCGACTTCATGACCAATCACAGCGACTCGACGAACCCCGCGTCCTACGGCGGGACGGCGGTCGGCGTCGATCTGAGCCAGGGCTACCACACGTACGGCCTGATGTGGACGCCGACGACGCTGACCTTCTATCTCGACGGTGTCGCCGAATACACCACGCCGACGCAGCCCGACGAGCATCAGCCGATGTACCTGCTGGCCACGCTCGGGGTCGGCGGGTCATGGCCCGGTAATCCGACCGCGTCGGGCTTCAGCGCCGACATGAAGATCGACTACATCCGGGCGTACTCGAGCGACTCGGCGATTCCGGCGGTGAGCCTGCAGGCGATCTCGTCCCCGGACGGCCTCGACACGACGCCGTATGGCGTGACGACGCTCAACGGCATCCTGCAGCAGGCGCCCGCGCCGACCCCGACCCCGACTCCGACGACCTCGGGCCTGTCGGTGCGCGTGTCGGAAGACGCGTGGAACGGCAACGCGCAGTTCATCGTCAAGGTCGACGGCCAGCAGGTCGGCGGCACGCAGACGGCGACCGCGCTGCACAACCAGGGGCACTGGCAGGACATCGATCTCGGCGGCACCTACAGCTCGGGTGCGCACAAGGTCGACATCCAGTTCCTCAATGACGCCTGGGGCGGCACGGCCTCGACCGACCGCAACCTCTACGTGCAGTCGGTGACGATCAACGGTGAGACGATCACCCACGGCCTCGACAATGCCACCAACGGGATGACGACCACCGACGGCTCGGCGATCCTCGCGATCAACGGGACGGCGTCGTACACCTCGACCGGAACCACCACCACCACGTCGCCGACTCCGATCGACACGGGTGCGGGCACGGGCACGACCGCCCCGACCCCGACGCCGACTCCGGCGACCTCGGGCCTGCACGTCTTCGTCTCGGAGGACGCGTGGAACGGCGACGCGAAGTTCACCGTGTCGGTGGACGGCCAGCAGGTCGGCGGCACCTACACGGCGACGGCCTCGCACGCCGCCGGCCAGGTGCAGGACGTCGCCGTCGCCGGCACGTTCTCGTCGGG